>NZ_CP017774.1:0-641869 GCF_001857965.1 Flavobacterium commune
ACCCTACACGGATAGCACCTCCGGCATTACCTTTCTTTTTGGGATTCGAGAAAAAGCAATGATCCACACGATGGTACATTGGTGGTGCAATTACCTGGCTTGTTTTGTCTGGAGCTTTTTGATTGTTTAAGTTAATAACCTGATCGAAGGTAAGTTTATTCGTAAAACTACAATGGTCAATGCGACAATGTGTGGGACATTTCCGTTTTCGTCCAATGATGTAGTAATGTATGCTGAATTAGCTTCATCGAAATTGTTAAATGCACAATTGGAAACCCTGCAATAGCTGGCATACATAGCAATAAGTCCGGGTCCATGTGACTTCCATTGATTTGGATTACGGTTTCCATTGGTAAAATAAATGCCGTTAAGCTCTGTGTATGTACCATACATAGCCACTTTCACGTCTCCACAGAAAATTACACTACCTGGTGTTTCCGCAATTAAAATTGGTTTACTGCTGCTTCCATTTTGTTTAAGCAATAATTGAATATCCTTATATTCTCCCTTTTTAAATACCAGGCTGTCTCCGGGTCTCAAATTATTTAAGACTTTATATGTTTGAGCAATTATCAACATAGATTTTTTTGGCAAAAATGTTAGTGTTAATACCAATTAATACAACGAAAGATAAAAAACATTTAATGCGCATGGTTATTCTACTTTGGATGTTATATGCCTTTAATTTGGAGTTGAAATATAAAAATGATTCTGGATTTAATGACCTAATATCCTTTTTGTTCATTTTATGAAAATTATGATTTACTCTTCCTGTTTATCTGTTTTCTAATTGGATACCATTTGAACGGAGGTAACTGTTTTTTCCAACGCATGTATTCTTTGGTCATGGCATCAGAAATTATTATTTCAGTGCCAAGTAAATCTTTAGTTTCAGAAATATCATTTTTCAAATTATACAATTGAGGCTGCTGATTTGGAAGAAAAACCATTTTAAAATCTCCTTTACGCATACATCCTCTATTGGTATTTACATACCAGAAAAGGGAACGATTATAATCCTTATCCGTAGGTGAATTAATCATTCTTATGAGATTCCTACCTTCAAGCCTAGCGTAAACACTATCTTTCAATTTGGCTCCTGCGGCAGTTAAAAAGGTAGGTAAAAAATCAAGTGTGGTAACTGGTATTTCGAATACAGTCCCCGGCTGTATTTTACCCTTCCAGCTCATAGCCATTGGCACTCGAATACCTCCTTCATACACATCACTTTTCATTCCACGCAATGGATAATTATCAGCAAAACTATGTTCTACCTGTCCACCGTTATCATTCGTAAAAAAATAATAGTATTTTCTAATAAATTCAATTGTTCAAGTGCTCTATATATTTTACCCACGTTTTCATCCATATTGTAAGTGAGAGCGGCATTTAATGCGCGGTTACGATTGTTTAATTCTTTAGTAAACCTCTCCAACAATTCCGGTTTAGCTTGCATAGGTGTATGCGGTGCATTGAATGACACATAAAGATAAAAGGGTTTATCCTTATTCGCTTTAATGAACTCTACCGATTTATCTCCAATTGCATCTGTCGTATATGGAATGGTTGAAGCATCCAGTTGATTCCCGTTTTCTTCAATAAACCGTTTTTTGGTTACATCATAAGCACTGCTACCCCAGAGAAATCCCCAGAAATAATCAAAACCTCTTTTATTGGGATGAAAAGGAGCAGACAATCCCAAATGCCATTTACCAACAATACCTGTAGTATATCCCAAAGGTTTTAGATAATCACCAACTAATTTTTGTTTGTTGGTAAACCAAGGCTATCAAGCGGAAGGTTATATTTTACCCCTTGAATAAAGTTTGTAGTGTGACCAAATTTTGCCTGATACACTCCTGTAAGCAAACCTGCCCTCGATGGACTACAAACAGCACCCGTAACATATCCATTAGTAAATTTTACACCTTCCTTCGCTACACGATCAATGTTTGGAGTAGGTATTAATCGTGAAGATTGAAAACTAAAATCGGCATAACCAGCATCATCAGAAAGGATAAAGACAATATTAGGCTTTTGCTGCGCAAGGGAGCAATTAAAAATTAAGATACAACAGCTAATAAAAACTATATGAAATAATTTAGAACTCATGATTATTTGTTTGGTTAATGGATTAATACTTTACTTACTATACAAGAATATTATCTACACTAAAAGCATAAATAATAATTTAAAACTGTTAAAGCGATACTCTTTTTCTATATTCTATTGTACAATTACTTGACATCTGCCACACATCTAAAACCAGTGTGTTGCAAACCAGTATCGGGTGATGACTTCATTCTTGCCGTAACGCGGTATCCTTTACAGTAAGAAGCATTACAAAGAAACGATCCTCCTCTAACCACTTTTTTAGGAATAGTAGGCTCCATTGGGTCATGACTCTTTGAAGGTCCTTTGGGATTTTCTGAGACAGATTGTGTTAATTCTTTATAATACTCAGGCGTGTACCAATCACTACACCATTCCCAAACATTTCCTGCCATATCATACAAACCATAACCATTAGGCGAAAATGATTTTACAGGAGCTGCTACTGTAAATTTATCAACAGCAGTATTCAAATAGGGAAATTTTCCCTGCCAAATATTTGCCTTGGGTTTCGCTTTTTCGGGCTCTTCATTTCCCCAAAAATATTTTTTATCAATCAATCCTCCTCGAGCTGCAAACTCCCATTCAGCTTCGGTAGGTAATCTTTTGCCAGCCCATTTTGCATATGCATTTGCATCGTCCCATGAAATGTGTACTACAGGATAATTTTCTTTTCCATTAATAGTACTTTCAGGTCCGTGCGGATGTTTCCAGCTAGCCCCTTTAGTCCATGTCCACCATTGGGATGCATCATTTAAATTAACTGCAGTAGTAGTAGGCGTAAAAACCAATGATGCCGCAACTAATAAACTTTCATCAGGTTTTGGAGTACCTGGAGGTAATTGTTTTTTTATTTCTTCCCAATTGGGTTTTATTTCAGCAGTTGTGATATAGCCTGTTGCCTTTACAAATTTCTCAAATTGGGCATTAGTTACTTCGGTAGCATCCATCCAAAAACTTTTGACAATAACCTTATGTTGAGGATACTCATCGATCTTCCTTCTTTATCCGAAGCCCCCATCAGAAATTCACCTCCGGAAATCTTCACCATCCCTTCGTAAGAAACTTTTTTTGATTTATTAACTGTATCTGAAGTTTTTCCAACAGAAAAACGAGCTGGTAAAGAAGCTTCACAACTCATTGTTTCATTAATAGCTTTTTTATCATCCTGCTTATTTTTACAAGCAAAAAAGAAAAAAGATAATAATCCAAAAATGGCAACATTAGATTTCATTAACTATAATTGAATTTTATTTTAAAATTACCAACAATGGATTCTTTAATCCCTGAGAAAAATGATTGAGATACTCAAACCATTGCGCTGAATTTGTAATTTTCCCTGCCTTATCCCAAACAGCTCCTGCATAATAAACTATTGGCTCACTATTTTTTGCCTCGGTTAGAGCTAATAATTGATTATTTCCTACCAACATATTCTTGACTTCAGTAGTTAAAACAGCACCAACCCCAGTCGTACCATCATTACCATGAGTAGGTTCCCAATACCCTATAATTCCTTGTTGCTCATTTAACAAAAGTACTCCACTTTCAGGTCTTTTACTTATACCAACTGCAACTGGTAATACTTTACTATCCACATAAGTGTAACTATTTTCTATTCGATTCAGTTGTAAACCTGCATCTAATGAAATTATTCGAGTACATCTAACTTTGATACCAACTGCATCCCAAGTATCGTACTCCAATTGAAAAGTAGAACGTAAAGGACCATTATCCAGTAATTTCCATCGATTGTAATTTCCGGAATAACGCACAGTATCTTTAATATAAGGTGCCATACTGCCTGCTCCTAAAGTAAAACCGACTTTGTAGTAATCTAATCCATTCCCGTGATCAACATGATACTCTCCTACCTTGTAGCGTTCATTTATAACCATTTTATCCGTTCGCTTTACCCAAACATCTAAACCATAAGCATCATCTCTTTTGCCTTCCAATGCTCTACCATAAGCTCTAAATGCAATACGGTCATTTTCCCAAGCAAAATCATCCAGTCTCTCAGGAACATAACGGGCAAAGGTTTTGGTTTGCAATACCATTGGTTTTCCTTTTTGTATAGATAGACCAACTGTTGTTTTGGCTTTGATACTTACTTGCACAAGTAAATTTTGAATTCCCGGAAGTCCTTTGTGTTCCAATTGATAGGGAATCTGCTTTTTAGTCTTAGCATTAATCACAACAAAATTTAACGTATCTATTTGAGGATAATGAGATAAGATGGTTTCCCATTTGATTGCTATAACAACTTCGTTTCTTTCTAAATTCGAATTATTCTGTATTTCAATAATTCTTTTTGTTTGGGACAAAAGTAGTAATGGAAAAAAAGAAATAATAAGCAAGCACTCTTAATGTATTTCATGATAGTATTTTAGATTTTGTTCTGATATTTATTTCCACTAACACTGCTTTTTGAAACAGTATTAGTGGAAATAGCTTAAAATATTTATTATTCATTAGAAGGTTTTCCAATGGTAGCAAGAATTCCTCCATCTACATAAAGGATGTGTCCGTTTACAAAATCACTCGCTTTTGAGCTTAAAAATATTGCCGCACCCTGTAAATCTTCTGGATCTCCCCATCTATTAGCAGGAGTTCTACTGATGATAAATTCATTAAATGGATGTCCGTCAACTCTGATTGGAGCTGTTTGGCTGGTTGCAAAATAACCTGGACCAATACCATTAGTTTGAATATTAAATTTGGCCCATTCAGTTGCCATATTTTTAGTTAACATTTTCAAACCTCCTTTAGCTGCAGCGTAAGCACTTACAGAGTCTCTTCCTAATTCGCTCATCATTGAACAAATGTTAATGATTTTACCTCCTCCGCGTTGAATCATCCCTTTGGCAACATTTTTTGAAACAATAAAGGGACTTATTAAATCTACATTTATTACCGCAGCGAAATCCTTAACCTCCATTTCGATAATAGGAGTTCTTTTGATAATACCTGCATTATTAATTAAAATATCAATTGGAGCCACTTCAGATTCTATTTTACTGATGCTGGCAATTACTGCTGCTTCATCAGTTACATCAAATACATATCCATAAGCTTCTATTCCTTCCGATTTGTATTCTGCGATAGCTTTGTCTATGTTTTCTTGCGAAAGATCGTTTACTACAATTTTTGCTCCGGCATATCCTAATCCTTTTGCCATAGCCATTCCTAAACCGTGAACTCCTCCTGTAATTAGTGCTGTTTTCCCTGTTAAATCAAATAAATTCATTGTCATTTTTTTTATTAAATACTTAATTATTCTAAAATAAAGCCATCTTTAGTTTTTTCAAGCCATTGCTTTAAAACGGGCTGTAATTTTTTTACAATTGGTAAATCTGGTTTATAAATATTAGTCAATTCAAAAGGATCTGCTTTTAAATCATATAATACATATTCCCCTTTCTTTTTTTTCTTTACAAACGAAAGTTTATAATCTTTAGTTCGGATTCCCCTAAAACCAGTATTCATATCAACATTGTCACTAATAATAGCACCTAAAATATATTGCTCGGTTGGCTTTTTCCCTTTACCGTTCAGATAATATTGAGCATAACTTTTACCATCTAAATTTTTAGGTATTTTATTTTTCAACCCCATAAGTTCTAATAGTGTTGGATAAATATCAGGCAAACTTCCTAAAAAAGTACTGTCTTTTCTTGGAACAATATGGTTTTTCCAACGAACTATGAATGGTATTCTTAATGATTCCTCAAAGATGTTATTTTTTGATATTTCCGAATGTTTACCTAAACAATTACCATGGTCAGCCATAATCACTACGATAGTATTGTCGTCTAATTTCATATCTTTAAGACCATTCAAAATACGTCCAATTTGTTCATCAACTCCCGTAATATTTGCATAATAATAACGAATATCTTTTCGATAAGTATCTCCCATTTTTGTCCCTGCAGCAGGAATATTGGGATCTTTAATAAGGTCTTCTAATGGAACATCTTTATAAAGCTGATAATATTTTTCAGGAACTCTTTGGTATTCTGAATGGGGTGGATTCATAGATACTACTAAAGAAAATGGCGCATCCGAATTTCTGATTTTACCTTCTTCATTTTTCATATATGCCAATGCTTTATCAGCTTCATGTATTGGTCCCCATTCATTTACATATTTAAATTCATCTCTTTTATCATAGGTATCCCAATACATTGGTCTATCGTGCTCATCATAAGTTCCATAAGCATACCAATAATCAAAACCGTGTCTTTTATCAGGTGAAGTCCATTCGTTCCATGCCACTGATCCTACATTATTAGATGTTGGCACATAAGGTTTATATGGTGAATCCAAATGCCATTTCCCAATATATCCATTAGAATATCCATTTTCTTTTAAAATATCAGACCAACATATAGCATTCTCCTGCAATTCAATTCCAAAAGGAGCAGATGCAGAATTTACATTACTGTAAACCTTATTTTTAATAGGATATTGACCAGTCATGAGCATAGCCCTGGCTGGCGAACAAACAGGATAATTACTGACCATCTGTTCCAACACTAAACTTTCCTTAACGTATTGATCTAAATAAGGAGTCATAACTGGCTCTCTCCCTTCAAAACCTACTGCTTGAGCTCTCCACTGATCAGCAAGAATAATAAGTAAATTTGGTGCTTTTTTATATTTAACATTATTTTGAGCATCACAAGAAATTCCAAAAACTATTGAGAGTAAAAGGAAAAATTTTGTACAAATACTATATCTTATATATTTCATAATTAGTTTTTTTTTATTCAAGTTCCTTAATCCATTTTGGTAACTTATCCAATCTTAATTTTAATTGAGCTAAATACAAAGAAGCAGGCTCTACAGCTTTTCCTATTGATTCTGATTGTCCTAGTTGATCCATTCTAAAAGTTGTTCCCTTACTGGTAAATCCAACAATAACAGGTTTAGGAATTTTCCAATATTCATATACTTTAGATGATGGCCAAAACTCAAAATCTTTTACCGGTTCATTAGTTTGTTTATAATTCCATAGAACTAAACCTTGCATATGATTAGGCATATTTTCTAATGCACCTCCTCCTCTATTTTTCATCAAACCGCCTTCAACACCATCTAATAATGTATTTCTTGGCTGGCTTGCGTGAGATTCAAAACAAGTTGTCGAAGGATAAGTACAATTTAAAATTACAGTATTCATTGATCCATGTGATGAACCAAAGGAATGCCATTGGGATGCTTCATCAACACAATTCGCAATTAATACATTGGTAGAACCATTAGAAGTAATGGCTTCATGACCACTGTTGCCGTCAATTTTACAATTTAATACAGAAATATTAGCACTTTGTAAAACTATTGCTGCAACACTACAATCGGTAAAACGACAATTTTTCATCCATGAATTTGTTGTTCTATTGATTCGCAACATCGTATAGCCACTATCATCTTGCCATGAACGATGATGAACAAATTTTTCTTTCCAATTGCCCACAAATGCAACATCCTCTATACCAATCTCTTCACTATTAGCAAATTTAGAAACTTCCCATTTGTATTTTGGATCAATAGTATACGAAACAGGTGCTTTAAGAATGAGCTTATTGTTTTTAATACTTTTGATTTGATAATAAACCTTAACATCAATTCCTTTATTAACCAGATAACTCCATGTTGGTTCAACTTGTTGAGTCTTCAATTCCGCTACAATTAAATCTTTATTATTATCTAATAATTTTAAAACAATCCAATCTCCTGACTCTAAACCTTCAATCGTATTTAACTCAATAGTACAATCTCCAACTGCTGCTGCTTTAGTAATAAATCCTATTTTTTTATCAGCACCTCCGCTAGTAAAAAGAAATAATGGTGGAACGGTCCACATTTTTGATGGATCTGCTGGCGGAAGTGTATTTTTCATATACAATTCAGTACCATTCAAACCAGAACCACTTCCTCTAAAAATGATATTGCCTTTCTTTGATATAATAGAATTTGTTGCATCACTTTCTTCATTCACTAAAAATCTTCCTTTAGGGAAAAAAACAATTCCAGAACCATTTTTATTAGCCGCATCTATTGCTTTTTGTATGGCAATTTTATCTGAAATATCATCATTAGGCTTTGCTCCAAAAGTGGTGACATCAAAAATCTTATAATTAGTAACATTGGGAATTTCTTTTTCTCCCTGATGATAACCTACATAAGAGAAATCAGGTAAAAGATTTCTATCTTTCTTATAATCTTCAAATATTTTAGATTTATCTTGAGCAAAAACATCTGTTAAAGCTAATAAATTCAGACAGACAATTAATATATTTTGAATAGGGCTTTTATTACAATTATACATTTTAATAGATTTTATTTAATTCATTAATGAATATTCTTTTCTACAAATACCAATCTTTGTAACGTAATAATGCTTCTAGGAAATAATAATCGGCATAAGTAAGAGGTACATCAATTTCACTTTTATGAGGAATTGATCCTACACTATGCTTCAAAAGAAAACCACCATTAGAACCTAATTGTGCTCGATATTTAGGACTAGATAATGACTTTAAAATAATTTTAGCAACATCAACATAATTTTGTTTTTCTTTTCCTGAAGTATATTGTCCTAATTCCAGCAAGGCTGAGGCAAACACGGATGCCGCTGATACATCTCTTAGCGCATCAGGGATTTTAGGGTCATCAAAATCCCAATACGGAATTTTATCGGCGGGTAAATTAGGATGGTTCAATATAAATTTTGCAATTCCTTGTGCCTGATTTAAGTAAACAGGATCTTTTGTAAAACGGTACATCATAGTATAACCGTAAAGTGCCCAACCTTGACCTCTACTCCATGAACTAGAATCTGAATACCCTTGAGCGGTAACTTTTTTACGAACTTCTCCAGTATTTAAATCATAATCTAGTACATGGTAGCTACTATAATCAGGTCTAAAATGATTTTTAATTGTGGTATTAGCATGATTTCTTGCTATATCGGCAAAACTTTTATCAGTACTATTTTGGCTTGCCCATTCCAGCATTTCAATATTCATCATATTATCAATAATAACCGGACCTACAAATCCTTTTTGTCTCAAGCCTCCATCGGTAATTTCCCAAGATTGGATCACTTTGGCATTAGGACGGTATCTTGTTGCCAATGATTTAGCCGATTCCAGAATTACTTTTTTATACTCTTCATTTTTAGTTAATCGAAACGCATTCCCATAACTGCAAAACATCATAAAACCTAAATCATGGTTTTTAGTGAAATACTTTACTGTATCTAAAATCGCTAATCTTTTTTTAGCATCTTCAAATACCCATGGTTTTTTAGTATATTCATAAATATATAGAAGCGTTCCCGGATAGAAACCACTACACCACCAGTACACATCAGAATTAATATGCTTGTTATTACTAAATGTTCTTGGCATTGAATCCAAAGGAGTCGCTTTCTCCAAATATTTATATTGCTTTGCTGCAAATACAAAATTATCCTGAATCATTTTTTTCATTACTGTCTTTTCTTTCTTATTAGCTTTTTGTGCAGAAACTGACAAGCTATAAAAAGATAGCAGTAATAAAAGATATTTAAGTATTTTCATAAGTTGTTATTTATTGTTTTTTTTAAAGAAATATAATATCACCATGATTCATTATATACAATGAATCATGGCAATTTGATAATTTATTAATTTAACCAAGGCTCACTTTGTGTTAATGCTTTATTTGACAATATTTCTACTGAAGGGATAGGGAATAATACGTTTCTTGCAGTAACATTTCTCCCTCCTAAACCTCCATACTGTTGGTTTGCTGGAGTTGGGGCTGCACTCATTTCAGCACCTACAGCATTCATTGTGCTAACAAATTTATTCCAACGAATTAAATCAGAACGACGTGTACCCTCAAAACACAATTCACGCATACGTTCATCTTCAATAAATAGTTGAAAAGCACTTTTAGACGCTGCTGCCGTTGCTGTTGCTACATCAGATGTTGGATAAGCTAGTGTCAAATTAGTTTGTCCATATCCTCTACGACGTACTTTATTAACTGCTTCAACAGCTTCTTCAGTTGGCCCATTTACTTGATTTTCAGCTTCCGCATACATTAAAAGAACATCCGCATATCTCAAAACAGGAAAATTAATAGGAGTATGATTTTTATTTTTAGGTGTTAGAATTTCATACTCTCTTCTCCATTTTCCACAATCTCTACCATAAGCCATTGTTTTTGCAATAGCAGTTTTGGCTCCAGTATTATTATTAAAAGTATAAGTTGTTAAGACCCAATCACGACGTAAATCGCCAGTGCCATATTTATTAAATAATCGACCTGTACCTTTAATAAAACCATAACTATATCCTATTGTTGATTCAAAATTAACTCCAGTCATAGTAATTCCATTGGTGTTTCCCACACGACCAGTTTCAGTATAGGAGTCAGTACGATTTCCTTTGAAATCAATTTCCCAAATACATTCTTTTACATCATAGATATCCTGTGCTTGGTTGATAAATATTTGACGGTATCCATTATTAGAGGTATTAGCTGTTATAGTTGGGTTAAAAGGTGCTAAAGCAGGATTAGTATCAAAACTAACATTCAAAGAATGTTCTCCTGAATCTATTACTTTTTTAGACCAAGCTAAAGCATCTGCATACTTTGAACTATCCATTAAAGGATAGCCAGCCATTTGCAAACAAACCCTAGCAAGAATACCCTGTACTGCTGTTTTAGAAATTCGACTAGAGTATCCATAAGAGGTAACAGTTCCAACTTTTGCTTCAGCTTCTGTCATATCTTTTAATATTTGAGCATACACTTCAGCAATTGAAGATTTAGCAATTTGAACCCCATTAGGACTAGTTGTAGGTGTAGTTTTTAAAGGTACTTCTCCAAATCTAGTTACTAGCATAAAGTAATAATAGCCTCTCAAAAATAAAGCTTCGCCTAAAATAACCTCACGTTTATTTTCATCCATCTTAGGAACATTTATATTTGCGATTAAATCATTAGCCCTATTTATTCCATTGTAGAGTTCACTCCATAATCCAGCCACATCAGCTGCAGTAGGATCAAAATTATACACCTGTGTACCTGTTACTTGAGCAGAACGAGCATAATAACCTTCATCAGTACAAGCCTCTAAAGTTGTATACATTGCATTTCCATACAATTTATCTGAACCTAAAGGATCATACACTCCAGCTAGAGCCTGTGTTAATCCTTCTTCATCTGTATAATATTGTTCTAAAGCAATTTTATTCTTTGGTTCGGTATTTAAAAAATCCTCGCATGAACTAGTGAAAATTGAGACCAGTAATAATCCTATATATATATTTTTCATCTGAAAAGAATTAATGTTATTAAAATGAAATATTTGTACCAAAAACTATAGTTCGTGCACGAGGATAGGATGAGAAATCGAATCCTGGTGTTAATGCTGAACTATAGGTATTTACCTCCGGATCTGGACCGGAATAATCAGTCCAAGTAATTAGATTTTGTCCTGACACATAAAATCTTAATGATTTTAAACGTAATTTTTTAAGAAAACTAGCATCAAAATTATAACCTAAAGAAACTGTTTTTAATCTTAAATAAGAACCATCTTCTACAAAATTAGATGAGTAACCTCCACCAAAGTAACCTCTGGTACGAAAAATATCTGAATCTGAATTCTCTGGTGTCCATCTATTTTCATAGCTGGCAAATTGATTTAAATAACCTTGGTTTTTTGTATTCCCTTCAAATAAAACACGATTAGCATTCAAAATGTCATTTCCATAAGACCACTGAAAAAAGATATTCAAATCAAAACCTTTATAAGTAAAGTTATTAGAAAATCCACCTGTATGAACAGGTAATCCTTTCCCAATTACAGTATAATCATTAGAATTAACTACTAAATCACCATTTTGATCTTTGTATTTTATATCTCCTGGTTTAATATTAGCTCTTGTATTACCGTTAGTTGTAACATCTGGCTTTAATGTATAAATACCTGTAGTTGTATCTAAATTAAAATCTTCATATTTGTAAGTTCCCAATGACTCATAACCATACATCAAACCCAAAGGTTGTCCTATTTTAGCTATGTAAGCACTTGTAGTATTCCATTGATTATCCCAATTTACAGTACTCTCAAGAGATTCTTGATCCTCACCTAAAGCAATTAACTTATTTTTATTAAAAGCTATATTAGCACTAGTAGTCCATGTAAAATCTTTTGTATTAATATTTTTAGTAGTTAAAGTTAACTCCAATCCTTTATTTTCAACACTTCCAATATTTTTTATTGCTGAACCAAATCCAGAAGAAGGAGGGAGTTGAGTATTTAATAATAAATCTTTTGTTATCTTCCTATATATGTCAGCAGTCAAAGTAATTCGTTGATTGAAAAAACCTAAATCAATACCTGCATCAACTTGCTCAGTTGATTCCCATTTTAAATCAGAATTTCCAAGATTTGTAGCAACAACTCCGGGTACATATTCATTATTAAAAACGTAACTATTCCCTATTGGGTTAAAATAAGTCGAAAGGTAATCAAAGTCTCCTACTCTATTATTTCCTGTCACACCATAACTTACTCTTAATTTACCCTCAGATAAAGTTTTATTATTTTTAAGAAATTTTTCTTTATCAAATCTCCAAGAAGCAGCAGCTGAAGGAAAGTAACCCCAATGGTTTTTAGAAGGAAACTTTGATGAACCATCTGCTCTGAACGATGCTGTTAAGAGATATTTAGAATCATAATTATAGTTAATCCTACCTAAGAAAGATGACATTGTCCAAACTGATGCCAAAGAATCTACACGTTGGGCTACTCCTTGATCTAATCCTGCTAATCCCAAATCTTCATTTGGTAATTGAGTAGCCGAACGACCATAAGACCATGAATCTCGTTTTTGGATTGTAAATCCTCCTAAAACATTAATTTTTGATTTTTTAGAAACTTTTTTATCCCAGGTTAATGTATTCTCATTTAACCAATTGCTAGAATTACTGTGTAAAATTCTTCCGTTTACTCCATTTGTATTTCCTGGAAATCCATATTGAGTCTTTGAATTATTAAATTGATCTTGTCTTAACCTATTTTCAATAATTCCAAACGAAGTTCTGAGTTTAAGGTCTTTTGTAAACAAATATTCTAAATATCCATTAGCATTAATATTTTTAGTAGTGTTCAAACGATACAAATTTTGTAAATTTAAAAGTGGATTCACTCTATAATCATTTGCTGAATTAACATCCGGATCCTGAAGTAAATCAAGTACTGAAGAATCAGTTGCAATTGGTCTGTATCCCCATACCGAAACCATAATATTTGTAGTAGCACTTCCTGTTGACATGGCTGGATTAATTCCTGATTGTTCTAAATGGCTATAATTAGTATTAATTCCTATTTTCAATTTATCGGTAATTTTATAATCCAAAACTGCACGACCTTGATATCTTTTATAATTGGAATTCAATAAAATACCATCTTGATCACTTGTCGAACCAGAAAATGCGTATTTTAATTTTTTAGTCCCACCTCTTACAGAAAAATCATTATTTTTAAACAAAGCAGTTCGAGTAGTCAAGTCTTGCCAATCGATACCTTTCTGCGTTTTATAATAATCTAGGGTTTTTCCATCAGAAAGATAAATCTCTGTCGGTGAACGCGGTATTGACGTTTCAGCAGGATTAAGCTCTAGTTGATATTTCACAAATTCATAAGGACTCATCAATTCCATTTTACTTATATTATTTTGAACCCCTACTGAACTTGAGAAACTAAATACCGCTTTGCCAGCCTTACCTTGTTTTGTAGTAATCACAACAACCCCATTAGCTCCTCTAGCACCATAAATAGCAGTAGCCGATGCGTCTTTCAAAATATCAATCGATTCAATATCACTTGGATTCACAACATTATTATCAGGATCTTCAATCAAAAAACCATCCACAACATATAACGGACTATTAGCCTGTGTAACTGAGTTATTCCCTCTAATTACTATATTAATACCTGCTCCAGGTCTACCATCTGAAGATGTGACCTGAACTCCCGCTACTCTACCAGCCAATGCCTCATCAAAAGAGCGAACAGGCGCTTTATTTAAATCACTCATAGCTACGCTAGAAACTGCCCCTGTCAAATCTTTCTTTTTAACTGTTCCATATCCAATTACAACAACTTCCTCCAAAGCACTGGTTGTCGATTTTAAAGTAACAGCTACAGTTGTTTTATCTTGAACAGCAAGAGTACTGGTTTCAAAACCGATGTAAGTAAAAATCAATTGATCTTTTGATGCAGCGGTTATTTTAAATTGACCATTTCCATCTGTTAAAGTAGCTACTTTAGTCCCTTTTACAGAAACTGTAACCCCAGGAAGAGGTTCATTTAGATTATCATTTACTGAACCTGATATTATTCTGTTTTGTGCATGTATAAATGCTGGAGCAATCATACAAAAAACGCCCATTAAAAACTGCTTTAAAGCAATATTAAATATTGGGAATTTCAATTGGTAATTTTTCATAAGCCTCTATTTATATGGTTAATATGTTAGTTTATACTACAATATTATGCAAACGTTATTATATAAACAAGATAAAGCATGAAAAAATGTGCTCGAGCACAAAAAATTAACTAAAATGTAATAAAATGACCCTTGTTTTAATTTTTATTTTTTTTATTAGCTTAAAAAAACCATATTATTAACTATAAAAAAGTCATTTAGTTAGAATTATTATTTTTAAATTTTATTGTGGAAATAAGAACTAAAAAGTTGCTGAAATTAACTTAAAGAAAACCAACAATGTAAAATCTTAAAAACTAAAAAAGAATTAATTTAATAAATAAAAAATTGCATTCATAAGCCAATTTCGAATTGGAAAATGAATGCAATTTTTTTTAAAATTATTTTCTAATTTACTCTTTTATCTGAGTCTTTTCTTTTAACAACTTGGCTAACTCATTAACTTTATTTGGAAATTTTTTAGCTAAATTATTTTTTTCACCTAAATCTTCGTTTAAATCATACAATTGGGGTTCATTCGCATTACCTGTTTCAATACCCACTAATTGATCATAAGAAATTCCATCATTAGCAGGGATAAATTTCCAATTGTCTTTTACTATAGCAAGAGTTCCACCTTTACCTAATGTGTTTCCTCCTTGTTCTATTAAAATAGTTCTTCCTTTTTCTGATTTACCAAGAAAAGTTTCTAATGTATTTTCACTGTCTGGCGCATCTTCTTTTAGAATAGGTTGTTCCAATAAATTAGAAAAAGATGCTAATAAATCCATTTGACAAACCATTCCAGAAGATACTTTTGGTTTTACAACATCCGGCCAACTTAAAATAAATGGCACTCTTGTTCCCGCTTCCAGAACACTATACTTTCCACCTCTTAAAATTCCATTTGGGGTATGTCCATTTAGTTGACTTACTGCTTCATCTTGATAGCCATCATCCAAAACTGCACCATTATCACTTGTAAAAATAACCATCGTATTTTGGTTAATTCCCAATGTTTCTAGCTGTTTCATGATTTGACCTACCGTCCAATCTAACTGCAAAATTGCATCTCCACGATAACCCAGACCACTTTTTCCCTTAAACATCGTGGCAGGCATACGCGGAACATGAGGTTCAGTAAGAGCAAAATACAGAAAGAATGTTTTCTTATGATTCTCCTCTATAAATTCTTTTGCTTTTTCTAAAAAAGTTGTAGAAACTTCCTCATCAACCCATCTTGCTTTATTACCACCACTCATGTAACCGATACGTCCAATACCATTAACAATTGTATTGTCATGTCCTTGTCCTGGAGAAGATTTCATTTTTAATAATTCAGGATGCTCTTTCCCCGTAGGATCATTACCTACTTTACTACTGTAATCTACTTGAATTGGATCATTAGTATCTAAGGCAACAACCTTGTGATTTTCCATAAAAACGGATGGTACCCTATCAGCCGTTGCAGGGAAAATAAAGGAATAATCAAAACCAACTTCATTTGGGCCTGGCTTTATTTCTCCATTCCAATTTTTAGCTACCTGATCTCCTAAACCTAAATGCCATTTACCTACATTGGCTGTTCTATAACCTGCCTGCTGAAATAATTTTGGCAAAGTCATTTTATTTGTTGGAATAATTAAAGCTGCATCTCCCGGTAAAATCCCCGTTCCTGATTTTCTCCATGGATATTGCCCCGTAAGCAATGCGTATCTGGAAGGAGTACATGTTGCCGAAGTACAATGAGCATTGGTAAAACGTACCCCTTGATTAGCCAGTTTATCCAAATTTGGAGTTTTAAGCTTAGTTGCTCCATAGCAGCTTAAATCACCATATCCAAGATCATCTGCGTAAATAAAAATCACATTGGGTTTGGCTGAAATTTGTTTATTTTGAGACTCTTGGGAATAAAAACTAAAAGTTATTAAAGTTAAACAGCCAGTAATAATTGATTTTATCATTTTTAAAATTTATTTAAAGTTATTATTAATATGGCTTGTCAAAAAGAGCACTAGAAGACAATTTACTGTTACTTGGTAAGATTACTTTTTTTAGAAAAGAGGCGTCACCTGTAGATTTACACCAATCTAATAAATACTCTCGGTATTGATCTAAAATTTTTGAATGGGATTTAGAATCAGTTAAATTATTCATTTCTAAAGGGTCATTTTCAAGATCAAATAACTGTTCTCTATTTTTACCCCAACTGTATAAAACATATTTAAAACGTTTCCCAACAACCGCTCTACCACTTGAACCAAAAGCATTCTTACCTTCAAATTTAGTCTCAACAACAATAAAATCTCTATCTAAAGTACTATTTGATATTTCAAAAACCGTTTTTAAACTTTTTCCGCTTAATTGTCTTGGTACTTCAACACCAGCATATTCACAAATGGTAGGATACAAGTCAAGTCCATTCGAAATCAAAGTAGTATTGACTTGATTGGTTTTAATTTTTCCTTTATAACTAGCGATAAAAGGCACTTTAACAGACTCTTCAATAAGTGCCGTTTTTTGATTCCATCTGTGTGAAGCATTACCATCACCGTGGTCACTTGTAAATAGTATTAAAGTATTTTCTCTAAGATTAAGTTTATAAATAGCATCTAGAATTTTTCCAATTTCCAAATCTACTTTTTCAATCAATTTATAATAAGTATATCTATATTGACGCCAGTCTTCTTCTGTATAATTAGCAGTTGGATAAACTTTTTTGTTAGCATCTTGTTCCATTTTAAGAACTTCTGGAAATGAGTTCCCTTGCTGATAATTTTTAGGTAACTGTGGTGTCTCATATAATGGTACACTCAAAATATTTCCATAAGGTAATGGCTCATTTCTTGCCCATTCGCATATATTATGAGGATTATCAAAAGACACCGTCAAAAAAAATGGCTTTTTTGATTCTTTTTTTGCTTTTAAATAATCAATACTTTTTTCAGCTAAACCAATGTCTCCCATAGGAGCTATCATATCAAAACCATTACCGGCAACCATACTTGATTCATGTGCGTGCCACTTTCCTCCGTATGCACAATCATAACCTGCAAGCTGTAGTGCTTTAGCAAGCATCAATTCTTTTTCAGATGATTTTATAATATTATCTCCAACTTCATTCGAATTTACGCCTAAATTATGAGGCATTTTACCTGTAAAAATGCTTGACCTTGACGGAGTACACAAAGGAAAAGTTACATACGTTTTTTCAAATCGCATACCACTTCTTGCTAACCTGTCTAAATTAGGAGTTTTTACATCTGCATTACCTGCAACACTCAATGCTTCTGCCTGATGTTGATCCGTCATTATTAATATAATGTTCGGTTTTTCTTTTTTTTGGGCATTAACTCCAATAAAAGCTCCAACAAACATTACAAAAAATAATATTTTAAATTTAGTAATCATAATAAATTTATTTGGTCAAATTAATTTTATTAGAAAATCCATGTCTACACTCTATAGTTATTAGTGTATTGTTACCCGCAATCACAATAGATTTGACTACTGAATTAGCTGCAAGTTTCCATTGCCCTTTTAAAGTAATACTCAATTCAACAGGCAAGCTATAGCCACTAATTGTCTTATCTTTTACTTCAGAAAAATTAAGATCTGGCTGAACCGCACTTATGGTAACATTTTCTCCTTTGTTTTTAATCATCAAAAGCGAAGGGACTGAAACACCTTTCAAAATAGAATTATCCAACTCTTTACTCGAATCAAATATTACGAAGCCTGTTGTTGAACTCTCATTATCTCTTACAATATGAGCCGTGTTATCAGCTCTCAAAATCTGATAGGATTTATCTTTTTCAATTTTATTTTCAAAAGAATTAATATCTTCCTTTTGAAGACCGGGATAAATAACATACTGATAAGAGGCGTCTTTAGGAGCTTTACCGTGTTCAATCCATGAAGAAGTAAAATTGCCTCTAGTAACGCTAATTCCTTTGTTTATTGAATTAATCTCTTTTGTTCTTATAGAATAACTATTAATATAAGATTCTTGAGTTTGTCTTCTAATTTCAATTGTATTGGGGGATAAAATATAGTATCCATTTTGATAAGCATCAATTAACCATTTTCGGGAATTACCAACTACTTCTATCTTCGATTGATAAGGAAACGTCGAAATGTCTTTCTTTTCAGATAAATAAATAGGCATCGAAGTACTACTCAGGAAATTTTGAAATAAGTTTGTTTGTATTGGATTTACAGTGTCAACGCTTGAAATTCCTGTTCCAATACAAATTAATTTATCTCCAAAAGAAAAAACAGATTTATTAGCCTTAAGTTTTCCTGGAAATCCTATATTTTTTTCTGGTCCATCTGCATTAGAACCTTTTGATTCATTTAATTTCATTCCAAAAACACCATTATTATCTAAAATTACTGCTCCTGCAAAAGTCTCCTCAGACCTAAACATTAACAATGGTGTATTAGGCTCTAATTCTTTAAACGGAAGATTTACAACTGTTGTTCCCGGATAACGATTCCAATCCCAACCTTCTTGCTTAAAACCACTCGCTTCATCTCCTCCAATATTATTTATCTGAATACTCCCATTTGCAGGATATCTTCCATATCTATTGGCATCAACATATATCTCTGAGGCCCAAACATATTTACTGTATCCTTTGATAAATGCGGCCCAATCATTTCTCCTATGAATAGCAGTTGCTGCATAAGTGAGTACATGATACCCCGGCAAAGTATCCTTTCCAACATTATCTATATCTGCAAATAAAGTAGTATTTAATTTATCGCTTTCGCCCCACAATCTTAAATAAGCAGCTGCCACTTCATTATCTATTTTGGAAGTACCTTCAGGATTTCCTGAACGAGCCATTAACAAAAATGAATTTTTCAAGGACTTAATAGAATAGTCTTTTAACGGATGGCGCCCTGCATTTCCAAAACCAAAATCCAACAATTGACTGTACAACCTTGTTGTCATTAATGCTTTCTTAAAGTTTTTGTGCCCGGCCTCGTTAATTCTAAATTGAGTTCCGGAAAGTGTAAAAATCACAGGAGGTATACTAGTAAAAGCTCCTAATCCATAAGCTGGATAATGCCCATTGTGATGCCATGAAGTACCATCTATCTTAAACACACCTATTTCGTTGTCCTGAGCCAGAGTTTTTGATATATAATTAGAATAAGCCTCTAATAATGCTGTTTGTTTTTCAACATTATCCGACATAAAAATTAGCATCAAATGATAAAAAGATTGAGTATTAAAATAATCAATATTAGCTTCAAATTCTTCTTCTGGTCCCAAAATCTTACCCAAATTAAAAATCCATTGTAGACTATTCCCCACCTCATTTAGTAAACCTGCATTCTTTAATGGTTCTTTCATCATATAAAAAGCATCTGTAAGCTCTCGAACATTATACCCTATATGATGTCTGGTACCTCCTGACGCTCCTTCCTGCCAACCTTGATCTAAAAAATATTGGGATGCAGTAATAAACATTTCTTCTATTTGAGCCTTATTTTCATCAGTGCTTTGAAGGTAATAACTAGCTATTTTCTTTAAAACTTTACCAAAATCTTGAATTTCTAAAAAATTTTTCTGATTTACATCTTCTCTATCAAAGTAAACCTGTTCAATTTTAAATGTCAAAGGAGCTCCTAAAACAGTCTCATTTTTCACCAGATTTAATTTAGCATATTCTTTTTTCGCTTTTAATAAATTATCACTCTTTTCAGTACTTTTATCAAAAGTATCATCAATACGTTGTTTAATAATCCGTATTTCTTCTTTTTGTAGATTTGAAACTGGTTTTACAAGCATTTCCTGAATGCGTTTCATATCTCGAATCAAAGGCATCCAATGATCTTTTCCTTCTTCTATATCTTTTTTAATAAAAGGTACCATCACATCTGGATAAGAGTGACGATCATCTTGATATTGAGAAAACACAATATCATCAAAAAACAATTTCCCTTTGCTCCTAATAGAACTACAACTTACTTTAAAAGTATCATAAGCTATAGCATCTCCTTTTTTGGGCGGATTACCATTCATCTCATAAAAAGGAACCCAAATAGTACGCCATCCAGTAAAATTTAATTTGATAGAAAACCAAACTTCTTCTTTACCTTCTTTTTCATAAGAAATTTTAATGATTTCATCCTGAGATTTTTCATTATACAAAGACATTACCAAAGTTGGGCTCGCAGGAAAATGATCTCCATATTTCAAAGGGCTATCCTTTTTACTCAATATTCCAAAATTAGAAGTTTTAAAAAAACTCACTCCTGACCATTCCCATTGTAATGATGATTTCCCAAATTGATGGTGTTTATTACTAATTGATAAACTACTCGACTTATTTTTTTTGAAATTGATTATCGAAGATTCACTCTCAAAGGATTCTTTAGCCGGATTACTTTCTTTTAGCTGCGCAAAAGACAAAACCCCTGTTATAAGAGTTATGGCTGTAATAAACTTTTTAGTCATTTTGATTCTTTTCATTTTTTTTACTATTAATTTCAATACTAAGCTGGTTCTATTTTTATTACCTAAACTAAAACTTAAAATCTATATGTTTAAAATTCCTAATCAAAATTTAAAACTTATTTTGATTAGGAATTTTCATGTTTTCTAATCACTTATTTTTTTATAATGGTGTACTGCGCTATTTGATTTCCATTTTGAATCACTACAAAATAAGTTCCAACAACCAGATCGCCAACATATAAATTTTGAGGTATAGTAGTAAATGCTATTTCCCTCATTTTATTTCCGTAAAAATTATACAAACTTATTTTTGCATTTACCGCTAATTCAGTTACACTAACATTTAGAAAATCCTGAACCGGATTTGGATAAACAACAACTGGTGTTGATCCATCTAAACCATTACCCGAACAAGTCCCCAAATGATCACCATGATCCAGATGTGATTGAACTGCTGATTTGGCTACACAAATGATTTTTCCGTTATGACAAATTTGTACTTTATCTGTATTATTACCACAGGATACATCCAAAGTATTAATAGTAATGGAAGCCGATGCATGGCCCCCCCCTGCATAAGTTATTGTTACGGTATAAGTTCCTGCTTCTGAAACTTCAATAGTAGCTGTTTTCGCTCCCGTATTCCAGCTATATGCCTCAGCCTGATTATCTAAAACCAAGGCTGTTAGTGTCAATGATGATGGGCCATAACCGATATAGAGTGTGTTTTTCAAATCTACACTTGGATCCATTGCATAAACATCTGGAATTAACAATTGTACAGGAGGACATGCTACATTTACATTAACTATTTCTGATGTACTAACCGCATTATCATTATCAGTAGCTTTAGCGGTTATCGAATAATTTCCTGCCAAAACATTATCCCATTCAAAACTATACGGTCCAGTTACAACTTCTCCTAACTTATTCGCTTCATTAAAAAATTCAACCTTTGTAATTGTTCCATCTGCATCTGATGCATCTGCAGTAAGAATAATTTTTGCAGGAGCATAAAAACTTTTATTTGACAAAGACGAATCTATTGTTACCAGTGGTGCGACAGGCTGCGGATCAATCACGGCATTAGTTCCTGAAGAAATACATCCATCGGCATTTTTAGCATATACCGTATAATTACCCGGTGACAGATTCTCAAAAAGACCTGTAGTATTATCAAATGTGATTTCATCCAAACTAAAACTCAAATTAACAATTGTACTGCTAACCTGAATACTTCCTGCTTCAGTATACGTTGGCTGTGTAATATCTAAAATGGGGGCTTCAGGCGTTCCGTTTAACAGTGCACATGGATTTTCTAAAGCCAATTTTATTTCTACCGGAAGTCCATCAGAAGTAGTAAATGCAATTGTTGTAGCTGTTTCAGTTGCCGAAACAATATTGGCATTAGGATTAGTTTCCAGTAAATTCCATTTATTATTTAATGTTAGTGTGATTACTTTAGGAGAAGAAGGTGAGGCACCTAAATCAGGATTACTTACTGACAAAACAATTTGAGAATAGTTTTGATTTAAAGACCGATACATAACCAAACAAGGAGTATCATTTGCGTTAACAAAACCATTTGGATGTACTAATTTAGCTTACAGTGTTAGTTAAGACTAAAATCTTAATTTTAACACATGAAACAAGAAAGAAAAATTTACGATGCAGCCTTTAAGGTTAAAGCTGTAGAATTAAGTAACGAAAGAAGCAATTTGTCAGAGTTAGCCAGAGAACTTGGAATAAAAGTTTCTTTACTTTATAAATGGCGCAAAGATTACCAAGAATATGGTGAAGGCAGTTTCCCTGGAAAAGGAAATTTAAAATTGACACCTGAACAGGAACGTATTCACGAATTGGAGAAAAAATTGAAAGATGCAGAAATGGAACGTGATATATTAAAAAAAGCAATCAGCATTTTCTCCAAGAGCGGTCGATGAAATACAGGTTCATTAAGAACCATGAAAGCCAGTTTACGATTGAGAAAATGTGTTTGATTTTAAAAATCAGTTCAAGTGGCTATTATAAATGGAAAAGCAGGGTTGTTTCAGAAAGACTACTAAAAAAGAATATGCTGAAAGAAAAAATAAAAGCTCTTTATTTTGAATTTAAGCAACGTTATGGTAGTCCAAGAATAACATCTGAGCTACATGCTTTAGGATATCGAATATCACGATTTACTGTCGCAAAATACATGAGACAACTTGGCTTACGGAGTAAAGTAAGTAAGAAATTTAAAGTTACAACCAATTCAAAACATAATTATCTAATTGTTGATAATGTGCTCAATAGAAACTTTATGGTAACTAAACCTTCAGAAGTATGGGTGTCCGATATTACCTATATTCAAACAAAAGAAGGTTTTTTGTATTTAACAACTGTAATTGATTTATATGACCGAAAATTAATTGGCTGGAGTTTGAGCAATACAATGAGCACGAATGACACATCACTAGCTGCTTGGCGAATGGCAATAAAAAACAGAGCTATCAAAAAAGGATTAATATTTCATTCCGATCAAGGTGTACAATATGCTACTAAGAGATTTGCTAATACTATTAAGTCTTATGGAGTAATCCGGAGTATGAGTAGAAAAGGGAATTGCTGGGATAATGCAGTGGCTGAAAGTTTCTTTAAATCTCTCAAAACAGAACTTATCTACGGAAATAAGTTACTATCAAAAGAACAAATGAAACTTGAAATATTTGAATATATTGAAATATGGTACAACAGAAAAAGAAGACATCGTGCTTTGAATTATAAAACAATAGAGGAGTTCAATTATCAAAACGATATTTACAAAAATGTAGCTTAACTTAAACTGTAATTTTTATTTGCATATCCACCGTAATCAACTAAAAATAATAAATTCCTTAATCCAATTTTCAAAATTTGTTTTCAACATTTTTTGTACTAGTTTGTCATAAAAAAGCATACCTTTGTCTTTGAATTAATTAAGAATTATAACTTAAATTTAAGCGGATTTAAACCAGCCTAGAACTTTCAATATTTATAAAAATAGCGAAAATCTTTATGGCACATCCGTGGCACAGCAATTAAAAAAATATTAGAAATGCAGTATAAAAGTGGGATGTAACTGTTTTGTTCGAATCCCTCTTTCTCCGCGGAATCAAACCCTAACAACTACAAATCAGTTGGTTAGGGTTTTTTATTTACAATATATCCTCACATTATCCCCACAATTTTCATGAAAAATAATTACTAATTTTACATTAAAACAGTAATTATGAAAACTCAAGTATCCGTAAAACATATAGTTATTGATTTCATTTACCTTAAAAATCAATTAAAAGACTTGTTTAAAGACAAGAAAGAATACCAACCTATCATTGATTTTCTTTACGATAAAGATTATTTAGACGATGAATTAGACTTTCCTTTTCCAAAACTAAAAGATATATATCTAACAAGCTACTGGACTTAAATCTACCCTATCGAAGGTGGTTTTTACGCAAGTCTTATTAATATTGGAAAAGCCGTACCAAAGCTCATTAAAAAACTTGTATTCTTTTTTATAAATTTAATAACTCACGATCTCTTATAATAATGATTAGACATTTATTTGATTTCAATTAAACTTATTTCACCATTTACTACCTCCCAAAATCATCCTGTAAACGAACGATATCCTCTTCATCGGAAGGATTTTCTCGATCGGTGTGCTGCCAGATTTCAGCAACAACTCCCCATGAATCCAAACCAATTAGACGATGGCGTTCTCCTTTATTCATTTGAATAAAATCTCCGGGGGTAAGCTGTTGAATTTCTCCTTCTTCATCTGTTGAACTTGTTTTTACACCCACAATACCGGCTACAATTTTCCAGATTTCAGCCCTGCGAAAATGATATTGCCATGACAATCGCTTATCTGGAGCAACAACTAATATTTTAGGGCTTAGCTTATTTGTTATCTTTATTTTATCCATTTCAAGATGAGGAAAAAATTTTGCGGCAAAAACAGCTGCCTGATTTTCATCAATTACGAAAAAACCGCCCCAGGGTCTTGTTGCATCTTGTTGAACAATAGTAAAATTCTGCTTCTTTAATTCTGCTGCAATCTGTTCGAAAATTACTTTTTTATCAATAGTATTAGATATATTCAAATTCATTTTTAATTTCTTTAAAACAACTATTATTCGTTAGAGGGTTTTCCAATAGTAGCCAAAATTCCTCCATCTACATAAATTACCTGACCGTTCACAAAATTGCTGGCTTCAGATGCTAAGAAAACTGCTGTTCCGGCTAAATCTTCCGGATTTCCCCAACGTCCTGCTGGTGTCCTGCTAATGATAAAATCGTTAAACGGATGACCATCCACGCGAATTGGCGCTGTTTGTGACGTAGCAAAATAGCCTGGTCCAATAGCATTTATCTGAATATTATGTTTTGCCCATTCAGTAGCTAAATTTCTGGTTAGCATTTTTAATCCTCCTTTGGCCGAAGCATAAGCACTCACATTATCACGACCTAATTCACTCATCATTGAACAGATATTGATTATCTTACCCGACTGACGCGCAATCATTCCTTTGGCAACCAATTTAGACATGATAAATGGTCCCACTAAATCTACGTCAATTACTTTACGGAAATCAGAAACCGGCATATCGATAGCTAAAACACGTAAAATAATTCCGGCATTGTTAACCAAAATATCAATTTTACCATGATTGGCTACCATGGCAGCCACTTGCTTTTCGGCTTCTACCTCATCAGTTACATCAAAAACATAGCCTGTAGCTGTAAAACCTGATTTTCTATAGTGCTCAATAGCCACATCCAAAGGTTCCTGAACATTATTGGTAATGATTAATTCTGCTCCGGCTTTGGCTAATCCTTCAGCCATTGCCATTCCTAATCCGTGAATTCCTCCTGTTATTAACGCTGTTTTACCTTCAAGGTTAAATAAATTCATTTTGTTCTACTTTAAAATTATTTTGATTACGATTTAATTCACTTTGTGTCGAAAGACTTTCTGATAATTCTTCCAGGGTTCTTCCTTTGGTTTCCGGCATTTTAAAGAAAACCCAAAGCAATTGCCAAACCATCATCAGACAAAAAATACTAAAAACGGTTGTTGCTCCAATTTCTTTAAACAAAAACGGAATAAAAGAAGGAATCAAGGCTGCCAAAACCCAATGAACGGATGTTCCAAAAGAAGTTCCTGCTGCTCTGAGTTTGTTAGGAAATAATTCGGAAATAAATACCCAAATTACTGACCCCTGACCTACAGCATGTGATGCTATGAATAAAAAGAAAAATAACGGTACAGCCATCCCTTTCCATTCAAAATAAAAAGCCATAGTTACTAATCCTAAAGAAATCACATATCCAACAGAACCTAAATACATCAGGGTCTTTCTTCCATATTTGTCAATCAATGAAATTCCAATCAGCGTAAAAATTAGGTTTACTACGCCAATCCCGATGCTACTGAAAAAAGAAGCCGATTTTTCAAGACCCGCCAATTCAAAAATACGCGGCGCATAGTATAAGAAAGCATTAATTCCTGAAAACTGATTGAATAAGGCAATAAAGAAAGCTAATAACAATGGCTTTCTATATTTTTTCATAAAAATAGACTCATCGAGTACTTCATGCTGTTTTTCATTTTCCATTGCTGCAATTTCTGATGCTACTTCTTCATCTGAATTGACTTGTTTTAAAATAGCAATCGCTTTTTCACGGTCTTTTTTATACTCAAAAATCCAACGCGGACTTTCCGGAATTCCGAAAACCAATAAAGTATATATTAAAGCCGGAGCAGATTGTACTCCTAACATCCATCGCCAGGAATTCTCGCCAATATCCTGTAATAAATAATTCGATAGAAAAGCTATCAAAATACCAAATACGATATTGAACTGATACAATGCAACTAATTTCCCTCTGTCTTTTGCCGGAGCAATCTCAGAAACATAAGTTGGTGCTGCAATAGTTGAAGCTCCAATTCCAAGTCCTCCTAAAAATCGGAAAATTGAAAAAACAACAGCATCATTTGCAAAAGCAGTTCCTACAGCCGAAAGAAAGAACAAAACACCTATTAATACTAATGTTTTCTTTCTTCCTAAAATATTGGTAGGAATAGCTCCAAAAACAGCTCCAATTACTGTTCCCCAAAGTGCCGAAGACATAACCACCAATCCATGGTACAAATCTGAAGATCCCCATAATTGCTGCAATTGTTTGTCGGCTCCCGAAATGACTACGGTATCAAAACCAAATAGAAATCCGGCCAATGCTACAACTATAGACCAGTATATTATTTTTTTGTTTTTCATTTTAATTTTTGTTTGGTTAATTTTTATTCTTTCTAATTGAATTTATAAGTCAATAATGGTTTCTCACCTGCTTTCAGTTTTTTATACCTTAACAAAGCTTCTACATAATAGTAATCGCCATAAATGATGGAAGCATCAATTTCTGAACCGGCAGGTTTGTGTCCTGTTGAATGTAGTAAAAGTGCGGTATTCGTATTTTTACTTTGATAATTATCCGAAAGCTCTTTTAACATTCCTTCGGCCTTATCCAAATATTCTTTGGCCAACACGCTATCCTGGGTATAAGTTGACAATTCCAAAAGAGCCGAAGCTACAACTGCAGCTGCCGAAGCATCTCTGGGCGCATTTGGTATCGCTGGATCATCAAAATCCCAATACGGAATCAAATCCTTTGGCAATCGGTCTAAATAAACACGGCTAACCTTATGCGCAAAATCTAAAAATTTAGGATCTTTTGTTTCTCTGTAAACCATCGTATAACCGTATATAGCCCAGGATTGACCGCGAGCCCACATACTGCTATCACTATAGCCCTGATGTGTTACCCCCTTTATTTTTTTGCCTGTTTCTTTATCATAAACTACTACATGGTACGAAGTATAATCAGGTCTGAAATGATTCTTCATCGTGACTGTAGCATGACTAACAGCCATATCATACAATGATTTACTACCTCCATTTTTAGATGCCCAAAACAATAGTTCCAGATTAATCATGTTGTCCATGATCGTATTATGTTGTGGCCATTCCATATTAGGGACTTCACGAGGCCAGGACAAGATTGTACCCACTTTTAGATTGAAAAGTGTAGCCAGAGTATCGGCTGTTTTTAAAATCACTTTTTTGTATTCCGGATTTTTTGTCAAACGATAACCATTCCCATAACTATTGAAAACCTGAAAACCTAAATCGTGATCTAATGCAGGAGTGACAGCAAGTGGTGCTAAATAATTGGTGAATTTATCTGCAGCGGTTTCCCATTTATGGTCCGCCGTAGATTCATATAAATACCAAAGTTGACCCGGCCAAAAACCACTTGTCCAATCCTTATAATCTACAAATTTCCATTGCTTACTTTCAAATGGAATACTCCTTGGAATCGAACCATCATTGGGTATTAATTTTAAGGCATTCGACGATTGTTTCACACAATAAGCTAATTGTGCATCCACATCCAATTTATCATCCAATTTAGTATTAGTAATAGTACTTCCACAGCCCACCAGCATTAAAGTTGCAACAATGGAACCTAAAATTTGTTGTTTAATATTCATAGTAAATTATATATAAATCCTTATTTATTTAAATTCCAATAAACGATGTACCTTTCACGGTGTATATCATAAATTGGTTTCAAAGTATTCGCTGTTCCTTTTATTTTAAACTTTAGAACATTATCATTCTCCTTAACAATGCTTTTTTCTAATTTTTTTCCATCCAGATTCAACTGATTAGAAACACTTCCAGGAACATGGTAATCATAGGTATAATAATCATTATATAGCTTTGGATTACTATAAGGTCCTGGTTCAAGCATGCCTTCTGTTCCCATTGCACCAGCCAACACTATAGGTCCATAGGTTACAGCCGCAACTTTGGGATTATCAGATGTTGGATTGACTTTGATTTGCATATCAAATGAAATTTCAATTGTATCTCCATTATCCCATTTACGGTCTAATACTATATAATTCCCTGGCTTAGCTTTAATGGTTTGCTTTTTTCCGTTTATTTTCACTTCAGCATTAGCTGCCCATGATGGATATCTAATACTAATTGGCATACTAACCGGATTAGCAGTACTAAGAGTGAGTTGGGTATTGCCTAAATTTGGAAAATTGGTTTGCTGTTTTACGACAATTCCTTTTTCCTTCCAGTTCAATTCTGACGGAATAAAAAGATTTACATACAAACCTTTGTTATCATGGTAATAGATAAATTCCCCATATTTTGCCTGATTTTCAAAACCACTTCCCACACAACACCAAAATGAATTTTCGGGCGTACTGTAAACTTTATGTGCACCGGGTTTCATAGGCAGGAAATAAGCAATCATTCCCGTTTTAGGATCCTGTTGCCCTAAGATGTGATTGTAAAGTGCTTTTTCATAATAATCCACATATTTTATTTGTGGGTTATAGCCATATAAATGGCGGGTAAGTTTTAACATATTATACACATTACAAGACTCTCCCGTATAACCGCTTAGATGTTCAGAAAGATGATCCGGTTCAAAAAATTTCTCCTTATCACTATTGCTACCCGTAATAAATGAGTGATGATTAACAACCGTATTCCAGAAGAATTCAGGAATCTCACGATTTTTGTCACCCCCTTCTAGTTCATAGTTACGGGAAAGCCCTATCAATTTAGGAATGTAAGTATTGGCGTGTTTTTTATTGAGATTGTCTACTTTACTCAAAAGCGGATCCAGTGCTTCTTCATGATAAAAAAATTCGGCAAGAAATTTATATTTATTGTCTCCCGTAATTTCATATAGAGTATAAAAAGAGTCATTCATTCCGCCAAACTCATTTTTAAGCATTCTTTTACGCTCTTCATCAGTCAAAGGCTTCAGCTTTTCATAAGCCCAATCAGCCATTCCTTTAACGATTTCCAATGCTGGTTTACTATCACAATAAAGATATTGATCCATTAAACCCGAAAAAAGTTTGTGCTGGGTGTACCATGGCGCCCAAACACTTTTTCCTGCAATAGCTCGATCTATTAAGTTTTGAGGAAACGCACTTAAATAACCTTTTTGATTCAACACTTTTTGTACCTCAACTAATCCTGTAACTAAGCTGTCACTCTTAATTTTATACTTGTTCTCTCCCGTAGCAGCATATAATAAAGCCAAACCGGAAAGGATATGCCCGGTACTATGCCCCCTAAGATCACAATCCAAAGATTCCCAACCGCCTAATTTATCAACCTTAAAATAACCTCCTTCCAAATCACTAAATACACCTGCATTGGTTTTAAAACTGTGTAACAATCGCTTGGCATCAATACTCAAAATCCATTTACTTTCGCGCAGCATATTATCCTTAAATGGGCTGTCCAGTAATTTTACATCTTGGAGGTTAAATCCCAAAACCTTTGCATTTTTGGTATCATCCAGTTTTAATTTCCCCTCGTGTTGTCCGGGATAGTGCGATTGCCCATTCATATTTATTGACAATCCAACAACAAGAACTAAACATTTAATTGTACCGTATTTCATATATTTTTTTAAATTATTTTAGTTCTAATTTTAAGCTCTAAATAGTAACATTTATTAATTTTTGATTCGAAATTTTCTCCCTCTAAAATTCATTCAGCCGAATGATTTTCTCCCTTGATTTATACGCTGTTTTATTAGCATCATAAAAACATTCAATGTTAGTCAGAATTAAAAACTTAATAGATAAATTATGATGCAAACACTATAAATTATAGTTCTTATGAGACAAAAAACTAAGGAATGCTACTCTTAACAGATTTTTTATCTTTTGGCTATCAAATACATGAGTAAAAACTATTATTTTCACTCCTATTTTATAGCTCCTTTTATTCTGAAAAACAGAATCGAAATTTTAAATAAAAAGTTCCATTTAAAATGAACTCATAACACCGTTAATTGACTTTTTAAAACAGAACGAATATTGTCCCTAAAAACAAAAAAAGCAGCTAATCTAACTAAGATTAACTGCTCCTTTAAATCATTTCGAATCGGGTTATTTTACAATAAAAAAACTTTGTTCGACTGACTGAGCTGACTGTAATGTTCCCGCTATTCCATATTGCCATGCCACGACAGTAACTTTAATTGGAAACTTTGCCTTCGGTGGAATTTTAGTAAAATGCAGTTTATTGTCTTCCACATAAGCAGGACCTTCTTTTACATAATAGCTTACTTTAGTTCCTGCACTCGATTGGGCATTCAATGCAATTGTTTCTACACCTACTTTTACATTAGCTATTGGAGAAAAATCAATCGTTTGTGGTTTTCCTTCTTTATTAACGATAGGAAATCGCAAATGCAGTTGTTGGACAGCGCTTTTATAAATGACATCGCCATTATTGTGAGCCAAAAGCCAAATATCATTACTGCGTTTTGTATTATTGAAACCCAGTTTATCAAATCTAATTTGAAAAGTGGTATCGTTTATTTTTTTCACCGGACCACAAATCCGGTCAATCAGAAGTTTAGTTTGGGCAAAATCACTAACTGGTTTTAATCTTAAACTATCCGAGGAAAAAGGCGTTACTACAAAACTTATTCCGTCACTTAATGGCTGAAAATCTAACTGAAAATTAGCATGACTTTTATCTGGTTTTACTATTTCTCCATTTTGTTTAAAACCAAAATGTTGTTTTTTCTTTCCACGGGCCTGAGCATAAAAAACTTCGGTTGCATTTGCTGTTTTTTCATCAAAAACCCAGGAAGCTGTATTTCTATCACCAACAAATTGGTTAAAAGGGGCAGGCTTGAATTTTGGAACCGAATCCTTTCTCCATTTATCCATTAACCAACCCGAATCCGGTTTTACTTTTTTAAGATTTGGATAATTTGCCAAAGGCATTTTAGCAGGAAGTCGCCTTTTAGCAGCTTCACGAATGTAATCTGCAACATATTTAACCATTCCATCCGAATAATCAAAATGACCATGTCCTGCATCGGCAAATAGGGTAATTACACTCTCAGGATGTTTTGCAATATAAGCATAAGCAGGCTGTATCCTTTTCTCCCACCATTCGTACTCTCCCATTACAAACAACGACGGAATTCCGTCAATATTTCGATTGCCCCAATCAGGATTGGGTTTACCACTTCCTGTCAAATTACTTTGGGGTGCATCTCCGTGTACAGAAACCAAGGCAAGGGTTCTATCCGGATTAAAAGCCGCAAAATTCCAAGGAAAACTCGCCATTGCCGAATGCCCAATAGGAACAACCGGTGCGTAAGCCAACTCCTGATAACCCGAAACCTCAGCCAATGATTTGAACATTGCATCAATGATCTTTTCTTCATTTTTGCTGGTATCATAAGTCCAACTAACTACAGGAGTTACCCAAACCTCAGCAAAACCAAGTTCAGTCATTACTTTTCTGAAATAGGAATTTTCTAGCATCCCTTCTTCTATCATGTTGTGTTGTCCAAACACTACCCCTTTAATTTGCTTACAATTTTCCGGCACCCACAAAAAAGCTTGCGGATTATCATTGGTTTCCGGAGAAATCGTATTATTCAACTTTACGCTCCATTGCCAAACCTGAGCATAACTGCTGAGACAAAAAAAACTACAACAAAGAAGTATATAATTTATCTTTTTCATCTTAAACTAAGCTACTTTTTAGAGACTTCAGAAATGATTAATGCTACACCACCACTGGCTTTTAAATCAAAAGTCAATGTTTCCCCTCCTTTTATTTTCTGTTCTGAAGCCACTACCTTAGTACGGGTTTGAATCGCATCATTATCTTGAAAAGACTTCACAATATATTTCTTCCCTTTTACAAGAAAAGCGGTTGGGATACTTACTTTTCGGGCTTGCTTATTGGTAATCGCTCCCACAAACCAATCGGCACCACTTCTACGTGCTACAGTTGCATATTCTCCCACTTCTCCATTAAGTACTTTTGTTTCATCCCAAACTGTTTTAACCTTATCAAAAAATTCGATTTCCGGTTCTCCCTGATAAGCTGACGGTTGGTCGTACCAATACAAAAACTGAATTGGACTATAATAAACCACCGACAAAGCCAATTGATGCGCATGCGTATTTTGAATACGATTATTATAATAAGCAATGGTATAATCGGCAGCTCCGGCCAAAAAACGCGTAAAAGGTAAAATAGCATTATGATCGGCATCAGGCATTTCTTCGTTGCCACGAATTCCTTCCTGCGTCATCAAATTAGGATAAGTACGGCTAAAACCAGTTGGGCGATACTCATCATGAATATCCACCATCAAATTATATTCTGCACATTTTTTAACCGCCTCATGCAACCAGGTCGACCAGCGTTGATTTCCTACCTGCACAAAACCAAATTTAATTCCTTTAATCTCCCATTTTTTATACAAAGGCAAAATGGAATCCAATTGTTGTATCAAAGCACGTTGGTTTACATACACCCAAAGCCCAATGCCTTTTGAAGCCGCATAAGCCGATAGTTCAGCTATATTGATATCTTTTGTTTCTGAAACCTTAGTAGCATCAGAACTCATTTTCATTTCAGGTCCATACCAGCCTGCATCAAGATGAATGTATTGCAAACCGCGTTCAGCAGCAAAATCAACACATTTTTTGGCATCTGCCTGCGTCAATTTGGCCACCCGAATTGCTTTTCCCGGCTTAATCCACGAAACATCCTTCATTTGATTTTCGGGATTCAAATTCAGAATAATATCTTTATTTAGGATTAAATCAGTTCCTTTATCAGCAGCCATAATCACACGCCAAGGCGTAAAATAAGCCGGAATCACATCTACACTACCGTAAAGCGTTGCCTGAAGTGTATTGGGTTTTACAGCATTGAGACTGAATTTCATACGGGCATAGTCGGTCATTTGTGCTTCAGCAATAGCTACTGTCAAACCATTGGTTAATTTCATTGTTAGTGGACGCTCACTTTGCCCTTTCCAATCTTTTAAAGGAAGTAATGAAATTGGTCCCTGTGCCCAAGGTTCATAATAAGCCAAAGTCCCTTCGGGCATGGTAAACTGCGTTTGTTCCCCTATAATATGAAGAAACAAACCATTCGTTGGTTCCGGAAAATGGTATCGAACAGCAACTCCTTCATTGTAAGCACAAACAATCACGTTCATAAAATAACTTTTATTCTTGTCGTAGCCATCTGTTGAAACTTGCTTTACAGTTTCTCCTTTTCGAAACGAGATGGTCATCTCATTGTAATTATTTCGAATAGTCGAATTTTCACCATAAACCGGCTTCCAGCTTTCATTAATAGTATTTCGTTTAGCATCGATAAAATTCAAATTCTCTCCCCAAACCTTACAGCTATCATTAGGGATTGCCAGAGCTGATTCGAAAGTCTGATTTTCTATCAAAACACCCAATTCTGATTCCAATACAACCGATTTTCCTTTGTAAGAAAGCGTATAGTACATTTGTTTATCATTAGAATTATCCTTTTTTTGATAAAAAGTAAACTCGTAAGCCCCATCCGGAGACTTCAATTTTTGAACAGTTTCCTCAAGAATAAATTGCGCCTGAGTAGCTAACGTACAAAGGAATAATCCCAGTAAGTGATAAAATTTGTTTGTCTTCATTTTTGTTTTTTATTTCGTTATTCTAAACCAGTCAAAATCAGCATAACCTCCCATTCTAACATTGGGCTCACTGATGGCAAAAATTCCTATTTTGGCCGAAATCCATAAATCTTTTTCGGCTTTAGCTTCTTCTCCTATTTCGAAAAAATCAGTTCCGTTTTCACTGTAACTGAATCGGCAACTGGCATTAGGAGCCATAATTTTCATACTCAGCTGCACTTCGTTTGAAACCAAAGCTTTTTCAGCTATTATTTTTTCCGCTGTTCCTTCATTAGCATTGGCACAACTTATTTGTTGTACCCAATATTGGCTGTCATGAAAAGCAATTGCCAAATAAGTATAGGTTTTTCCCATTAACAACAAGCCTGCTTTCTTGTCTGAAGTTTGCCATTCGGTTGTCAATTTTACTTTAGTTGTAGCGGTAAAATTTGGTGCCGGTAATTTTTGCAATAATAAATTGGGAACATTCCAAAGATTAGGTTCTTCTTTCTGACTGATGGCAAAAAGTCTCAAATAATCTGTTCCCGGGATTTGGGCACTCCATTTTACAGAAGAATTAGCATACCATTGCCATTGTAAACCCGGTTTTCCGTTTGTAAATTCGTCACTTTCCACCGGATGCATTATCGGTAAATTTTTCCCTATTACGGGTTTTGCACCAGAAAGTATTGGCTCACCTACTCCATTACCGTCTAAATCTTTCCCTATTAGAGGCCAATTATCTTTCCACTGCACAGGCTGCAAAAGCAATACCCGACCGTAAACTCCTTGATCCTGAAAATGAATAAACCATGAATTATTATCCGAAGTCTCGATCCAGGCTCCCTGATGTGGACCATTGATAACAGTACTGCCTTGTTCCAAAACAACTTTATCTTCATACGGGCCGTATATATTTTTGGAACGCATAACTACCTGCCATCCTGTTTCCACTCCGCCAGCAGGAGCAAAAATGTAATAATAGCCATCTTTTTTATACAATTTAGGTCCTTCCATGGTATGATGCTTATCGTGTGCATCAAAAACATTTTGCCCTTCATCCAGCACTGCTGTCCCTTCAGGATTCATTTTATTGATGGTAAGCACGCTGTTAATCCCTGCCCGGCTTCCAGCCCAGGCATGAACCAAATAGGCATTTTCTCCCTCCCAAAACGGGCAGGGATCAATGATTCCCTTTCCAGCCATTACCAATACTGGTTTTGACCATTTACCATAAATAGCTTTGGTTTTAATCATGTAAACCCCAAAATCAGGATCGCCCCAATAAATATAAAATTCACCTTTATGAAAACGTATAGCCGGCGCCCAAACTCCTTTACTGTGTTGCGGAATATCAAACACTGCTTCAGGAATTTGTTTGTCCAAAGCATAATTGATAATCTGCCAATTCACCAAATCTTTAGAATGCAAAATGGGTAACCCCGGAGTACAATTGAAACTACTGGCGGTCATATAATAGTCATTCCCTACGTGAATCACATCGGGATCGGAATAATCGGCATACAAAATAGGATTTGTATAAGTCCCATCACCACGGTCTGACTGCCAAACTTTGGAAATATAGTTTTGAGAATTATATTGATTCCCAGACTGTTTTTCACTTCCTGACTTACAAGAATATAAAGCAAAAAAAGCCATTACAATATAAATTACATTTTGAATTCTAGAGATCATTAGATTACGTTCTTAAATTGGAATTGATATTATTTAACAATCACTTCTAAAGGATTCGCAATAATTTTTGCCTGCTTGGCAAGGATTTCATCCCATTGGGTAACATCTGAAAGCTGTCCGCTTCCTGTCCATGCAAAACCGGCATAATAAGTCAGTTTAGCTGCAGGATTAGTGACTATCAACAAATTACTTTGGTCTGGCGTTTTAGAATCATTAGCAAAAGCTTTGTTTACCACTTCAGGATTAACAACGATACCTTCGCCTACAAAAGAACTATCTATGGGTTCCCAATGACGAAACCATCCGTTAATTTTGTTGATATTGACTTCGCCTTTCTTTTCATGCAGCGTAATCCCCAGCGTATAATTTGGTATCTTTTTATCTGAACGAAGGCTAATTTCAAATTTTGAAAAATTGGAATCCAAATCCAATGAAATCCTTTTGGTTTCCTGAACTCCATAACTACTCCAGGGTGCATAAGTCAATTCAAAAACCGTACGTAGTGGTCCTGTTGCAATTGTTTTATAACTGATATAATTTTTAGCTACCTGTAAACTGTCATTTTCCCAAATTCCTGCTCCACCGGTACCCCGGCTGGCTCCTACATGATAGGGATCATAGCCCTCACCGTGTTCGATGTGGTAGTATCCCGAACTTTCTACATTTTTTTTATACCAACTATCAATAATAGAATAGTCTACTTTTTTAAGCCAAAGATCAATACCACTGGAAAGTGTACCACCTTCTTTGTGTTGCTCTACCAATTGCTGCGCTGTAGGACCATAAGCCCTAAAAGCTACTTTGTTGTTCTCCCAGGCATAATCATCAATACGCTCCGGAACAAAACGGGAATAAGTTGTTGCCTTACTTTCAGGAACTTTCGCGGTATCAGAAACTATCGAATAATTTACTACACTATTGGCTTTAATGTCTACTTCAAAAAGCAATTCATCTCCTACTCCATCGTTATTATAATCAATCCATTGGGTTCTTAAATAGTCTTTAGCTCCCTGAATTTTAATACGAACATTTTTCTCTGAAGTATTTTTTAATAAACCCGCTAATTTACCGCTTGGAATACCCACAATTTCCTTACGGTTGAAATCCAGATTATTTTTCACCTCAATATTAATTCCCTTAAATTTGTTTTTTACAGAACAACCTGACGCATATCCCAGAACAAAAAAACTGCCTAGAATAACACTTAATTTGGAACGTATTTTTTTCATATTTAGATAATATTTATTTTTTAAAGGAATATGGTATAGCCATTATTCATGTTTGTGATAATTAAATCATGGCTATTTCATATATGTAAATTTTATTTATATCCGTAGCGCATTATATAAATGTCTTTATAACCACCCTGCCCGTTGGGCACCCCTCCAAAGGAGGGGAATTCCGAGCGCCATTCCCCTCTTTTAGAGGGGTGGTCGAAGACTGGGGTGTCTTATTTAATTTTAAAAGAAACGCCCTCTACATGTTCTCCGACAAAGAATCGAGCCATGTCTGCCGTTTTATACCATTTGGGTTTTCCATTCATTTCATCATGTATCAAAACGCCATTTATCATCAGGTTTTCAAAGCTTACATTCTTAATTTTCCTTTGTTCATTATAGCCTGCTATTATAGATAAGTTGGCATTTTTACCATTGTACTTTACATTACGAAAAACCACGTCTTCGATACCTAAACCCGGTGCAGTACAATATTTAGTATTATAATATACTCTCAAGTTAAGCAATTGCCCTTCCCTGAAATCTTCTACCCTTATATTTTCAAAGAGTACATTTTTAGCCAGATTATTATCTCCCACATTAATGCCCAGACAGCCCTGATAATCCACCTGCATCTCTTTTTGATCTAAAATATCAATGTTAGTATATTTCAAATTTTCAAGAACATCCGGTTTTTCACTATTTCCATGTGTACCTATCAAAATAGGATGCCCAACATCTGCCCAAAGTGTTGAATTTTGCATTGCAATATTCCTACACCCACCTAAAAATCCTTTTCGAGTCCCATACACCGTGGTACAGTCATCAGAAGAGCGGATAAAAACACTATCATAAAAAACATTGTTACTTGCCATTACATTCATGCCGTCACCCCAGCCAAAAAAACTAATGGTTTTAACATTGTTGATTTTTACGCCGTCAGATCCGCCGGCTAAACACTGTGAAGCAAAAACGCCTTCAACATTCACATTTTTAGAATTGGCTATATGTATTCCAAGTCTGATTTCCTGATCCACCATTCCTCTGCCTAATATATTTACATTGGAAACACTATCTAATGCAATTTGTCCTTTCAAAACAGCTCCACCAGCCAAATAGATGGTTTTATTAGAAGCTACTTTTAATTTTTGATTGGGTATTTCATGAATTCCGGGGCCAAAATAAATCACATTGCGATCTTTTGGCTTAGGAGTATTTTTTTCAATTGGGTTCGCAAATAAATGAAGGTTATGAAAAATATCATCGTTGATTTCTACTGATAAATTTGCAGGATTGGATAACGAAAAACTCAAGGTGTTCCCATTTATTTTTGGTTCTATCCCATAAGACAAGGGTCTTATTCTGGCTTTGTTTATTGCCCCTTTATTCGAAGTCACCGAAACTTCCACAGTTCCTGAAAAATCAAAAGAAGCCATCGAAGCTTTTTGTACCGAATGTCCAGTTCCTAATACCTGATCCACTTTTACACCATACTCAAATAAGTCTTTCCATTCTCCACCCGGCTTTCTTACTTTTACTGAAAAATCATCATTGTGCATGCTTTTTAAAATATCCTCAGTTGTTTTATAAACCACTAATTCCTGAGCTGACATTTTAAATGTTCCACAAAATACAAATAGTAGCATTGTAATTAGTGACCAAAATTTTTCTTTAAATACCATTGTTTCTTTTATTTGTTTTTTAAAAATTCTATAACCAATCGATTAAAATCAACCGGATTTTCAAGATTGCTAACATGACCCGCATTTGGAACCAAAACTTGTACAGCAGTTGGGACACAAGCCAATAATTGATTGACACGATTTTTATCGGCTTCAGCTGTTAGAACCATTACCGGAACGGTTATTTTTTGTTTCTTTAAAATAGAAACTGCATCGTTCCCTAAAACCAAACGAGGTTCTGCATGAAGTGGTTGCCATTGATCCCATTTATAAATCATATCCCAGACAACTCTTCTTATTCCTTCTAAATTAGTTCCTCCGTTACGCATCAAAGCATTTAACCAATTCCATTTTTGATTCATAGTTCCTTTTTGCTTTACTTTTTCTATTTCTGCTCTTCGAACAGCCAATTGTTCTTTTGTCCAAGGTTCAGATGGTCCGGAAACCGGAAAAATATCACCACTAGCTGCTGTTACTGATAAAAGTCGGTTTTGATGTAAAGCCAGAAAATCTGTAGCGATAAAACCTCCCATCGACAGTCCGACCAAATGTGCTCTTTTAATTTTAAGCTTGTTCATTAACTTTAAAAGATCATCAGCATGCAAAAAAGCTAAATTTTCTTTGGGTTTATCCGAATAACCATAGCCTCTGCAGTCATATCGGATAACCCTGTACTTTTTTGCAAATTCAAAAAACTGAGGATCCCATTCACTATGATCGAAAGAATGACCATGAATAAAAATTAGGGGCTCTCCTTTTCCCAATTCCTCATAATACAATTTTGCACCTCCAACATTTATAAAGCCAGTCTTTACCTCCTTAGGCAAAGCCTTATTTTTATACACATCCCGAACCATTATCGGCAAAACTGGACTGTTATAGAAAGATGAAAAACCGGCTTTATTAGCATTTTCTACATTTACATGAGTCAAAAAAAAGCCATAGGTATTGGTTGTTTTATCAATCCAGGGATAAGCACCCGCCCAACTTGGACTACTAATTAATACTGCATTGCCTATTGCGTCCAATTCTTCTCTCCATTCACCGAGTCCATAAACACCATTATGGTTTTCGGCTCGTACCTTTTTTGCATATTCAGGATCAACAATTTTGGCATTTCCCACTTGGTCTGTTTGCATTGCTGCTACTGACTCTTTTTTTAAAATTTGTTTCCCTTTATAATTCCCATCATGACTAATCATTTCCAAAAAATGAGCATAATCATAAAGCGTACTTTTGGCACCACCTCCAAGCATGGGACTATGTCCGCCACTATTATCCACTGGCACAAAATGGGTGTTTTTCATTCCCAACGGCATAGCAATATTCTCCTGAAAAATAGTTTCAAAATCTTTCCCAGTTGCCAATTCAGCCATTCTTCCGGCTACCTGCATTGCTAATCCTCCATAATGAAAAGAAGTTCCTGGTTGTGCATCGGCCGGTAAATTAACGATGTGTTTTACCGATTCTTCCAATGTTTGGTAATTGTCTGTAACCGAATCTTTAGGTTGATAATCCGGAAAACCGGAAGTATGCGAAAAAAGCTGTCTTAAAGTGGCTTCTCCTTTTACATCCTTAAATTCCGGTAGCCATTTTTTCACTTTATCATCCCAAGAAAGACTTGTTTTTTCAACAACTGAAGCTATCGTAGCAGCAGCTAACCATTTGCCTGCTGAGGCAATAAACACCTGGGTATCTTTATTATAATTTCCAAAAATATTTTCATAAACGACAGTATCATTTTTCACAATTATAATTGATGCCCCAGAGTAATAACTGCTGTCCACCCAAGTTTGAATTTTATGCTCAACATCTGAAAAATCATATCCGCTATTCTTTTTGCGTTGCTGAGTTTGTTTGGATAAATTACTACACCCCATTGTCAACCCACACAATATCAGAATTACATAAAATCTGAAATATGTATTAACAAACACCTTCATTATTCCACGGCTATTTTAATCGTTTGATAGCTCATTGCCGGCAATTTAAAACTTAGCGTTTTTTCTTTCTTATTGTAATTTCCTTTATAGATGATTCCTTTGTCATCCGTTAAAGTAGCGTTCTTGATTTTTTCTTCAACTAAAACTGTCAATACCGATGCAGTATCGGCACTAAAAGAGATTGTTCCATTTTCGCTTTTTAATACTGCTGAAGCAATTTCGTTTCCTAAAGCAATGGTATAATTTCCATTTGAAATATTTTTTCCATTACCTAAGAAGAGTGTGAAATCAGCCGCTTTTTTACTGATGACAGCATAAGTTCCCGTTACCGAAAATTGTTGTTCTATTAATTTTGTATCAGCATTAGTATTCGAAAAAATAAAATCTTCTTTGCCCGATTTATTGCTCACATGAATCCCTACAAATTCATTTTTTCCGAAATAATCCACCGATTGGATATTCGTTTCATTGTTCAATGCAGGTTCATAAATAGCCACAAATGGTCTGTTCCAGGCTTCTCCGTTTTGTCTTACAACCAAGGTTGGTATTGGACTATTGTTAATCTCATCCGGCAATAAACCATGACTTAAAGCAGTTGATTTTGGTGAAAGAACCGAGAAAACTTCTCTATCTGCCTGCCCCTGCATCCACAGGTTCATATTTACAGTTTTGTCTTTTAAGGCCAGATTAAATTTCCCTTTAAAATCCTGACTGGTTTCAATCGATTTTTTATCCCACATATAATCGTAAGCCATCAAATCGCCATCACCAAAGGCTAATTTTGTAGTAGGTTTTAAATCTAATGGAGTTGCATCTGATCTTGTCAATTCTAAATTTTGCCCCAGATTATGATAGAAATATTCATTTTTTACATTATCCCCTTTACTTTGCGTAGAACGAAAAATGTCTATATAATATCCCTCATCATTATTATTTTTCACAATTCCCATTACTCTACGCTGATTACTATTGGTTTCCGGTTCTAAAAAAGAAACATCCGAAAAAGTGATTCCAGAAACAAATCCTTCATTCACTCCACTTTTAGGATAAGCCGCATTTAAATTAAAAGCATGGTTACTTTTCATCTCCGGATATTTGGATTTTCCGTTTACAATTACGGTGTTATGAGCCGGGAACTGTGTATAATATTCGGCATATTCTATCGAGAAATAACTGGAACCATGCCCCATTTCTGGAGCTAATGGTAATCCTTTCCCATATAATTCCATTGCAATTCCGTTAGAGTGCATGTGATTCCCTAATGAACCTATTTGACTAATCATTAAAGCCGAATCTCCTTCGCCCTGACGCTGTACCAACCAACTGTTATGAGGTACATGGAACAACGGATTCGTATAATCTGTTAATTTTCCGGCAACACTGTTTTTATCAAATTTCAATGCATTCTCTGCAAAAAGATCCTGGATATTTTTACCTATAAATTTACTTTCAGTTGCATCATTAGTATAAATGGTCTTGTACATTCTGGTAAAATAATCCTCGTCCTCTTTCTTTCCATATTTTTGGGCATTTTCAATTATATAAAGGATAGGTTCGTTGCGCAATTTATTATAATGCCCATCACCAAAAGAAACCATGTATTTATTAGGATACAAATATTGAGCACTTGACTTTACTGCTTGTTTCAATATTGGCATTTCTTTTAACAAATCGATATCAAAATTACGGTCGTAAAACTCAGCGAATGAAATAAAATCGCTCAAAACATTCAGAGAATAACCCGGACTTTCATTCCATACTCCTGTTTTTTTATCATAACCATAATCAATTAATTTATTCATCGACCATTGTCTGGTAGAAGTTTGATTCATGATTTGATCTAAATAATATTGAGCTCCCTTAGCGTTTTTATAAGCCGAATTATTTTCTAAAACTAATGCTATATGGGAAATATGAGCCGCCTCCAATAAATTCCAATTATTAAAACTCACCCCGTTCTTGATGATTAAATCGGCCCATTTTTGTAAAGTTTGAGCATACAAATCCAATCTTTCAGGATGCTGTTTTTCGATATACCCATAAAGAAAATCGTACCCCTGACTTATTTCATTCAAAATATGTTCCTGAATAACTTCAAAAGAAGTGTAACCCACTAAAGTTTGATGATGACCATGACTCAAATCGATTGGTTCTTTACGGTAATAAATCCCCTCCAAATAAGTATCCAAAACCGAATAAGCCAAATCACCATACACTTGTTCGCCAGTAAACCAATACATAAATGCAGCATTTCTGGCAATACTAATTATTTGACGATTGATATTTTCTACAATTTTACCCGATTTTGAAATCCCCGTCCATTCCCATTGCGCAGGACGATTACGATGTTGTAAATACAAACCGCGGGGATCATCCATATACGGTAAAATATCTTCAATCTTTGGCGTTAAATAATCTGTAGTATGATTGCGGGTTCCCGGATATTTTACAGTCGCTACCGGCGCTTCTCCATCGGCATGATCATAAGTTCCTCCTTTAATATAAACCTGAGTGGCTTTGGTTTTCCAATACATCTGAAGTCGGGAAACTAACCAGCTTTTATCTGTTTTGTAATGAGTGATATATGGAGCTAAATTATTTTTGGTTTTTGTGATAATAGCTGCAGCCCAATCTTCTTTTTGCACCAATTCTTTCACCTGGTTCAAAGACATCTCTTTCCCAAAAACACGCGGATGTTGTGTCCCAACATTTTGAGGTACAGGCAGATTTTGAGATTTCACATTACTTATTGAAAGCAATAGAAAAAGAAGTACCAGAATTTTATTTTGCATATTAATTTCTTTTTATTTTATCAAGTTACAGAAATTTTGATTACTAGTTGCCAAAGTAATTTTTGGCAACTATACTACAGTAATCAAACTAATTACAAACTAACCAAAATTTGTATTGTTTCATCCCTATTTTTGAAACGTTTAAATTCGTTCTAAAAATACAAGAATCATTTATCTAAGTTTCAATTTGTGTTCTTATTTAATTCTAAAAAACAGTTACTGAGTAACCAATTCAGCAACTGTTTTTGACATCATAAACACACTAATTACAAGTCAACCAAACCTGTATTTCTATTATAAATTCACTCTGCATACACCGTCTTTAGAATAGGATAAAACAGCTTGAACCGTTTTTCAATATTACTAAGAATCTCTGTTTTTAAAGATAAATTATGGTTCATTTTCTATAAATTATAAACCATAAACAATCGAAAACCCTCTGTTTTGTTGCCTTTTTATATTAAATACATAATCTTAACAAAATTCAACAAATCATTATTTTAAAAAATCAATTTCTATAAATAATAAAGCCGGCTACTCTGTAAAAAAGTAGCCGGCTTATAACTTAATAAATAACGTTATTCTTTAATAATTTTCTTCACGGTAATTTCAGTTCCATTTGTAATATACAATGAATAAATTCCCGTAGCTAATCCTTCCAAAGGCATCACTTCCAAAGTATTTATCAAAGCTTGAGAACGAAGCTTAATTCCTAAGGCATTAAACAACTCTAATTTTGCAGCAGTATGCACTTCGTTTACTTTTATATTCAAATCACTACTAACAGGATTAGGGTAAACTACAACAGCTTCTGTTATATCTTCATCAGTAATTAAATTTTTACTGGTTTGTTTACCGGCAACTGTGCATGAACCTAACTTATCTCCGTGATTCAAATGTGCCTGAACTGAACTTGAACTCACACAAATTGCTTGGTTATTATGGCAAACCATCACTTTGTCGCCCGAATTGCCACATTGTACATTGATGGTTTTAATAACAATAGAAGCTGTTGTTTGACAACCTTTAGCGTCCGTTACAATCACAGTATAAGTTCCTGCTGCTGACACTGAAACACTTTGCTTGTTTTGGTTTGTACTTACATTCCATTGATATGTATAAGGTGCTGTACCTCCGGATGGAGTTGCAGCAATAGTAAGCGACGGGGTTCCATAACCAATATAAATAGTATTCTTCTCATCTACCGCCGAATTAAGCGCATACACATCAGGAATCGTTGCGGTCAATTGAACCGGATTAGTGTCATCACAGTCATTATTGTTTTCTACACCGCAAGCAGTTGGAAATCCAGCTCCGAGTCCGTCACCATCATCATCAGCATACAATATTTTAGTATCATCACAATCAGTATTATTAATTGCATATCCTTCAGGTGCTATTGATGAACATAACATTACCGTTGTAGTTGAACCAAATCCATCCTTATCAGCATCTACATAATATTGAATTGGCTGATGAACAGTCGCATCGTTATCATTACAGTCGGTATTGTTAGTAGCATATCCTTCAGGAGCATCATTAACAGCAAGCAAAGCAGTTATAGTTGATCCAAAACCATCCTTATCTGCATCTACATAAAATGTCTTATTTACAGTTAGCGGTTGTGTAACTGAAATTGCAGCATTGTAGATTTCATTTCCTGTCTGTGAAGCTGTAATTGTTGCTGTTCCAACTCCAACAAGATGTATTTTTCCATCAACAATAGTTGCTACAGCCGGATTAGAACTTGTATAATCTACTAATAATCCTGAACTTGCAATAGCACCACCATCAAAATCTGCATCCCCTATTGTTTTTGCAGATAAGCTATTAAACGTAATATTCTGATCGTTTTTAACCACAACAAGATTTCGTTTCACTACATCGGCAGCATAATAATTAGCATCTCCGGCTTGGGTAGCTGAGATCTCGGAAGTTCCCGATCCTACAATATGTATTTTTCCATTTACTATAGTTGCTACATCTGAATTAGAACTTAACAAAGTTACTGGTAGTCCTGAGCTGGATACAGCTGAGCCAAAATCGGCCATTCCCACTTTCATAACGTCTATAGCAGCAAAAGTTATTGTTTGATAAGCCGGAGCAACCAAAGCCTGCAACTCTGCCACAGTTTTCACGGATTTAACCCAATCCACCTGATAATCCGTTTCGCCTGATGTAATATCAGCTATTTTAAATTGAAAAGTTGTTAAAGCGGTTGGAGTAGTTAATATACCACTTAAACCAAAACCCGTTTTAGAAAGATCAAAGTAATAAATATCATTCCCCACTTTGCCTGTCCATTTGTTACTACCATTACCGAAAGAACCTAAATTAGAATCTAAAATAATATTGGCAACTATTGGCTTTTTCAATTTAATGGCTACAATAGGATAATTGGCAGGATACAATGTTGCACCAGCGGTACGTTTGATATCTCCACGATAAGATCCATTGGTTTGTTTGGCAAGACCTACTCGTAAATGGCCGTTATCGGCAAAGGAATTAGCACCACTGGTAGCAACGTTCCATCCATCTGTTGTTGTCGAAAAATTATCATTAATCAGACCAGTTGCAGGATCAAAGGCTGTAAGCTCTGCTACTGTTTTAACCGTTTTAACCCAATCAACAGTATAACTTGTTTCACCAGAGGCAATATCGGCTACTTTAAATTGAAAAGTTGAAAATGTAGTAGCAGCAGTAGCTGACAACATGGTAGGTGTTGCACCAAAACCTGTTTTAGAAAGATCATAATAATAAATCTCCTCTCCTACTTTTCCAGTCCATTTGTTAGCAGCATTTCCATAGCTGCCTAAGTTAGTATCAAAAGTAAAATTGCAACTAACAGGTTTCTTCATCTTGATGGCTAAAATTGGATAATTACCAGAATGAACCGTTGTAATGTTATTCTGCATATCTCCCCTTCCTTTTCCATTCGATTGAATTACTGTAGTAATCTTTAATTGCCCGTCTTCAGCAGTAGCAACTGATCCTGTCGTTACCGCTTTCCACGTTCCTGTTGAAGTGGTAAAATTATCATCAATTAATCCCTGATTTACAAATGGATAATCATTGGACGAATTCAAATAAAACAATAAAGATCCATAACCCGGGTTATCCGCTCCAACAGGAGCTCCTTCAGCTCCCATTCTTCCTAATACAGCCATTGTTTGAGGCATAGTCAAACCTTTTCGATACACATAATGATTATAAGCAATTTCAAACACAGATCTTAACTGACCACGACCATTTGCAGAAATAGCGGTTGGAGTATAGTCCTGGTAATTTTTTTCGCAATAATCATAACTGGTTTGATAAGGAACATCCTGTCCTAAATTATATTGAGAAGTATATTCGTAACCTCTCATAATGGCATTATTATTAGCAGAGTATAAATCCACACCTTGTTTTAAGGCCATTTCTGCCAATTCAGCAAGAGAACCTAAAGCCAGCATCGTATGAGGCTGGTCTCGATTACTTTCCTGTAATTGACCTTCATCGGTAAGTACATAGTTTTTAATACTTCCATTACCTTCTCCGTAATAATAGTAGTTTATTGTTTTATTGAACATGGTAACATCTTCGGTAAAAATGGCAATTCCCATTAAGGCTTTCATACAAATGATGTCCCAATTACCATGAGCACAAGGCCTAAAATTCCCTATTACAGGATAAAAAACAGACTTCAGCATATTTTGACACTGCAAAACTTTGGCTGCCGGCCATGATGGATAAACAGAACGCATGATCTCAGCCGCATTAACAAACATAAATCCGTACAAGCCATTCAGCTCAGCATCACCACCAACGATTGATGTTGTGGTAGCAGAATAAGCATCTAATATCTGAATGGCTTTTAAAGCATGTGCCTCATTACCATTAATTTTATACATTAATGCATTGTAATAGGCAGCCAGAAAATCGCTTTCTACATTATTTTTAACTGTTCCTCCCGCTACCCCACCAACTGTGATAGAAGGGTCTCTTGTAAGCGCAGTATAAGGACCTTTCACAACATAAGTAGCAGAGGCTTTACCCGAAGCAACCAAAGCCTGAAAACTCTGGTACGGACGACCCGCCTGCTGAGCTACTAAATCCTTAATCCTGTTAAGGTCAGCCGCATTATGAAGCAAACCGGGATGAACAAAAGTACCGCTGAATTCAAATTGAGGATTAGTCGTTCCAGAAGGATTTAAAAAAGCACGGAGTGCATCTACCGAAGTAAAACTCTTGACCCAGTCCACCTGATAATTAGTTTTATTTGCAGCAATTTCTTCATCTGTTAAGACAATATCCGCAATTTTAAGTTGAAATGAAGACAAGGTAGTTGGCTGCGAAGTTGAAATCGTGGTGTTACCCAATTTACAGGTTGAAAGATCCCAATAAAAAACGTTACCGGTTTCAGTAATAATCTTAGTCCCATTGTTATTAACACCATTATAAGATCCTAAATTAGTATCAAAGAAATAATTACAACGCGGTGGTTTATTAATCTTAATGGCAATAATAGGGTAACTTCCGGCATGAAAAGTTATACCTCCATTTTTTTTGAAGTCTGCACGGTATTTTCCTCCTGCTGGTGCCGGAAAGTTCACATTATATTTTCCATTTACAATTTGCCCGGTAGATCCTGCTGTGGCTGCAACCCAGTTGTAGGTAGCTCCGGTGGAAAAATCATCATTTATCAATCCTGTTTGGGCCTCAGCTTTTATAAAAGGAAAAAACAGTAACAGAATAACGACTATAGCATTGAACAAATTATATATTTTTTCATTCGCTGTTTCATCTGTAGCGACAATCTCAACAGGCAGGGGTAAAGTAAAGTTTTTGTCAATATTTATTAGATTAGAATTTTTCATTGGTTGGTTTTTAAATATAAATTCATAATTTATTTTTTTGTGGTTTCGGTTATTTTCCAAATCATTGTGATTGAATTGAATTTGTTTTTAATCATCCCATTTTGATATGCAATCAATAGGAATTACATATCACTTAATCTTTTTTTGTTTCCCCATAGGCTTTTAATTTGATTAATAGAATTCAATTCTCTTTATTTATCTACAATCAAAAATACCTACATGAATTCTCCCTGAATACTAATTATCAACCATTCTGCATAAACTATCACCCATTTTTAAATTTATTTCATTAAAAACACAGTTAAATTTTACAATTTATTTTTCCACTGTAAAACACTCAATTAAAACCATTTACAACAGAAATAAACTCACCAATAATTATAAAAAACAAAGCCAATATTGCGCTTAAGAAAACGCAATCTTGGCTTATAAAAATTGGTAATGGTTTAGATAAATTTTACTCTTACCTTATTTAAGGTTAATATTTTGGACAAAATATTTTATAATATAATTATTGTCTTTGTCCTTTTGAATAACTTCTCCTTTAATTTTGAAATTCTCAATTTCAACATTCTGTATCAGGACGAGACAGTATAAAAACAAAAAACCCTATCTGATTAGGATAGGGTTTTCAAAGAAAGGCGACGACATACTCTCCCACAAAACTGCAGTACCATCTGCGCAGGCGGGCTTAACTACTCTGTTCGGGATGGGAAGAGGTGAGCCCCGCCGCAATAACCACCTTAAGGTTGTTAGTTTCCAGTTCACAGTTTATAGTTTGCAGTTTTTAAACTCTTAACTTATAACTCAAAACTCATAACTGCTCGCGTCGAGCAAATATCTTAACATACTGAGATAAATAATTTAAATTGTCATTAGAAAGTTTGCTGTCCCGATTTACATCGGGACAAGCGGATGTACATAAGCTTACAGGTTATTAGTACTACTCGGCTATGACATTACTGCCTTTACACCTATAGCCTATCAACGTGGTCATCTCCCACGACCTTTAAAAGAAATCTCATCTTGTGGTGGGTTTCGCGCTTATATGCTTTCAGCGCTTATCCCTTCCCAACGTAGCTACTCTGCAGTGCCACTGGCGTGACAACAGATACACTAGAGGTTAGTCCAATTCGGTCCTCTCGTACTAGAATCAGATCCACTCAAATTTCTTGCGCCCACAGTAGATAGAGACCGAACTGTCTCACGACGTTCTGAACCCAGCTCGCGTGCCACTTTAATGGGCGAACAGCCCAACCCTTGGGACCTTCTCCAGCCCCAGGATGTGACGAGCCGACATCGAGGTGCCAAACCCCCCCGTCGATATGAGCTCTTGGGGGAGATCAGCCTGTTATCCCCGGCGTACCTTTTATCCTTTGAGCGATGGCCCTTCCATGCGGAACCACCGGATCACTATGCTCTACTTTCGTACCTGATCGACCTGTATGTCTCTCAGTCAAGCTCCCTTATGCCATTGCACTCTTCGCACGGTTACCAAGCGTACTGAGGGAACCTTTAGAAGCCTCCGTTACTCTTTTGGAGGCGACCACCCCAGTCAAACTACCCACCAAGCAATGTCCCCCCGGTTGGGGGTTAGGCCTCAGATAAACAAAGGGTTGTATTTCAACAATGACTCCACAACGCCTGGCGACGCCACTTCACAGTCTCCAACCTATCCTACACATCATTTATCCAAGGTCAATACTAAGCTATAGTAAAGGTGCACAGGGTCTTTTCGTCCCACTGCGGGTAAACGGCATCTTCACCGTTACTACAATTTCACCGAGCTCATGGCTGAGACAGTGTCCAGATCGTTACACCATTCGTGCAGGTCGGAACTTACCCGACAAGGAATTTCGCTACCTTAGGACCGTTATAGTTACGGCCGCCGTTTACTGGGGCTTCAATTCAATGCTTCTCCGAAGATAACATCTCCTCTTAACCTTCCAGCACCGGGCAGGTGTCAGGCCCTATACTTCATCTTACGATTTTGCAGAGCCCTGTGTTTTTGATAAACAGTCGCCTGGACCTCTTCACTGCGGCCCGCCTTACGGCGGGCGACCCTTCTCCCGAAGTTACGGGTCTATTTTGCCTAATTCCTTAGCCATGAATCTCTCGAGCACCTTAGAATTCTCATCTCGACTACCTGTGTCGGTTTGCGGTACGGGTACTATTAACCTGAAGTTTAGAGGTTTTTCTTGGAAGCCCTTAGGCGCACTATCACTTCAACCGAAGTCTCCGTGTACTATCGTATTTCACCATTCTCTACGGATTTGCCTATAGAGAATATAGCTAGGTACTTTAACGAACTATTCCGTCAGTTCGCGGCGCTTTCATCACTCCGTCACCCCATCACAGTTAACAGTAGTACGGGAATATTAACCCGTGGTCCATCGACTGTCCCTTTCGGGTTCGCCTTAGGTCCCGACTAACCCACAGCTGATTAGCATAGCTGTGGAAACCTTAGTCTTTCGGTGTGCGGGTTTCTCGCCCGCATTATCGTTACTTATGCCTACATTTTCTTTTCCAGCCAGTCCAGCATACCTTACGATACACCTTCAACCCTGCTGGAATGCTCCCCTACCACTTTGCTTACGCAAAATCCATAGCTTCGGTAATATGTTTATGCCCGATTATTATCCATGCTCGTCCGCTCGACTAGTGAGCTGTTACGCACTCTTTAAATGAATGGCTGCTTCCAAGCCAACATCCTAGCTGTCTGGGCAGACAAACCGCGTTCTTTCAACTTAACATATATTTGGGGACCTTAGCTGATGGTCTGGGTTCTTTCCCTCTCGGACTTGGACCTTAGCACCCAAGCCCTCACTGCTAGAGAACATTATATAGCATTCGGAGTTTGTCAGGAATTGGTAGGCGGTGAAGCCCCCGCATCCAATCAGTAGCTCTACCTCTATATAACTTATATCTAGCGCTGCACCTAAATGCATTTCGGGGAGTACGAGCTATTTCCGAGTTTGATTGGCCTTTCACCCCTACCCACAGGTCATCCGAAGACTTTTCAACGTCAACCGGTTCGGTCCTCCACTGTGTGTTACCACAGCTTCAACCTGCCCATGGGTAGATCACACGGTTTCGCGTCTAACACTACTGACTAAAGCGCCCTATTCAGACTCGCTTTCGCTACGGATCCATACCTGAAGTACTTATCCTTGCCAGCAACGTTAACTCGTAGGCTCATTATGCAAAAGGCACGCCGTCACCCCACAAAAGGGCTCCGACCGCTTGTAAGCGTATGGTTTCAGGATCTATTTCACTCCGTTATTCACGGTTCTTTTCACCTTTCCTTCACAGTACTGGTTCACTATCGGTCTCTCAGGAGTATTTAGCCTTAGCGGATGGTCCCGCCAAATTCAGACAGGGTTTCACGTGCCCCGCCCTACTCAGGATACCACTATCTATTACAATCATTACTTATACGAGGCTATCACTCTCTTTGGCTCTACTTTCCAGTAGATTCTAATTCTTCATGCATAAAATCTCGTGGTCCTACAACCCCAACATTGCCGTAACAACATTGGTTTGGGCTAATCCGCGTTCGCTCGCCACTACTTACGGAATCACTTTTGTTTTCTTCTCCTCCGCCTACTTAGATGTTTCAGTTCAGCGGGTTTGCCCACCTATCGGTGTACTATGTCTTCAACATAGTGGGTTGCCCCATTCAGGTATCTACGGATCAAATCTTGTGTGCAGATCCCCGTAGCTTTTCGCAGCTTATCACGCCTTTCATCGCCTCTGAGAGCCTAGGCATCCCCCATACGCCCTTATTTTGCTTATTGTACCAATCTTGTTAATTAAAACAAGACCGTTTTGTTTGTTTCCTATTATAAATAATAGAAAACGCTTTCTACTTTTTAATATTTTTTATCTCAATATGTCAATGAACTTTAATAAGTATTAAGATTTTTGTATTAAGTATTAAGACATTGTCTTGATACTTTGTACTTATATCTTTGTACTTTTTTGTGGAGAATAACGGAGTCGAACCGTTGACCTCCTGCGTGCAAGGCAGGCGCTCTAGCCAGCTGAGCTAATCCCCCGGTTTTAGTGTACAGTTAACAGTTTTTAGTTAACAGTCCTATACGGTTCGTCACTAATAGTGCAACTCAACTTCTAAAATTTCCTTTTAAGTTTTTTACAGTCTTTTTAAGTTTTTGTCTTAAAAAGTAGTCCCGGGCAGACTCGAACTGCCGACCCCTACATTATCAGTGTAGTACTCTAACCAGCTGAGCTACGAGACTCTGTTTTTTACTTAAATTCTTATTCTTTTTTTTTAAATTAACAGCAAGAGTAATAAAATGTCAATATTAATGACCAATAGTTCTTTTCGTCTTTTTCCTTAGCGTGCATATAGCTAACACTAAGGCTCTAGAAAGGAGGTGTTCCAGCCGCACCTTCCGGTACGGCTACCTTGTTACGACTTAGCCCTAGTTACCAGTTTTACCCTAGGCAGCTCCTTGCGGTCACCGACTTCAGGCACCCCCAGCTTCCATGGCTTGACGGGCGGTGTGTACAAGGCCCGGGAACGTATTCACCGGATCATGGCTGATATCCGATTACTAGCGATTCCAGCTTCACGGAGTCGAGTTGCAGACTCCGATCCGAACTGTGACCGGCTTTGTAGATTCGCTCCTGGTCACCCAGTGGCTGCTCTCTGTACCGGCCATTGTAGCACGTGTGTAGCCCAAGGCGTAAGGGCCGTGATGATTTGACGTCATCCCCACCTTCCTCACAGTTTGCACTGGCAGTCTCGTTAGAGTTCCCGACATGACTCGATGGCAACTAACAACAGGGGTTGCGCTCGTTATAGGACTTAACCTGACACCTCACGGCACGAGCTGACGACAACCATGCAGCACCTTGTAAATTGTCTTGCGAAAAGTCTGTTTCCAAACCGGTCAATCTACATTTAAGCCTTGGTAAGGTTCCTCGCGTATCATCGAATTAAACCACATGCTCCACCGCTTGTGCGGGCCCCCGTCAATTCCTTTGAGTTTCAGGCTTGCGCCCGTACTCCCCAGGTGGGATACTTATCACTTTCGCTTAGCCACTGAAATTGCTCCCAACAGCTAGTATCCATCGTTTACGGCGTGGACTACCAGGGTATCTAATCCTGTTCGCTACCCACGCTTTCGTCCATCAGCGTCAATAAACTAGTAGTAACCTGCCTTCGCAATTGGTATTCCATGTAATCTCTAAGCATTTCACCGCTACACTACATATTCTAGTTACTTCCTAGTAATTCAAGTCTAGCAGTATCAATGGCCGTTCCACCGTTGAGCGATGGGCTTTCACCACTGACTTACTAAACCGCCTACGGACCCTTTAAACCCAATGATTCCGGATAACGCTTGGATCCTCCGTATTACCGCGGCTGCTGGCACGGAGTTAGCCGATCCTTATTCTTACAGTACCGTCAAGTTCCTTCACGAAGGAGTGTTTCTTCCTGTACAAAAGCAGTTTACAATCCATAGGACCGTCATCCTGCACGCGGCATGGCTGGTTCAGACTTGCGTCCATTGACCAATATTCCTCACTGCTGCCTCCCGTAGGAGTCTGGTCCGTGTCTCAGTACCAGTGTGGGGGATCTCCCTCTCAGGACCCCTACCCATCGTAGCCTTGGTAAGCCGTTACCTTACCAACAAGCTAATGGGACGCATGCTCATCTTTCACCGTTGTGACTTTAATAGTGGTTTCATGCGAAACTGCTATACTATGAGGTATTAATCCAAATTTCTCTGGGCTATCCCTCTGTGAAAGGTAGATTGCATACGCGTTACGCACCCGTGCGCCGGTCTCTAGTTCCGAAAAACTATACCCCTCGACTTGCATGTGTTAAGCCTGCCGCTAGCGTTCATCCTGAGCCAGGATCAAACTCTTCATCGTATATTGTTTGTCCGCCGTGGCGGACTATTTATTATTTGACTGAAGTTCTAGTGGTTTTATTCTAATCTCTCGATTCTATTACTCTTATTCTTTTGTCCCGATTAATCGGGACGGCTGTCAATTCAATATGTCTAGGAACGTGTTCTTCTTATTTTTTCTCTTCGTTTTTCACACCGTAGCATGTCTCTCGAAGCGGGTGCAAAAGTACAACTTCTTTTTAATCTCGCAAGAAATTTTTAAAGTTTTTTTTAGAAAATCTTACTCTTCTTTTCTTCTCAATTCCTTACCAGCTTTTCAAATAACTTGTCGCTTTTGCGGGGTGCAAATGTAACATCTGTTTTTAAATCTCACAAACTTTTTTAAACCTTTTTTTTAGAAATAAATCTCTAATTTAGATTTAATGTTTGCCAGTATTTTAATGAACGTCTGCGCTGTTGCGGGTGCAAAAGTAGAACCTTTATTCGTTTTGACAATAACTTTTCGAAACTATTTTGAAAGTATTTTTTAACACTCTGAAAACGTGGTTTTTATTTTTTAGCTTTTTTGAGTTTTGTAAGGTTTTAGAATTGTTAACGCTATTTTAAACACAAAGAACACCAAGAAAACACAAAGCCCGCAAAGGCTTTTCTAACAAACTATACTTAATATATTAGTACATCTCGCTATTTCTAGCACGATTTACTAGCCCCGATAGTAGTGAAAATCCTTTAGTGCCGGTCCCGAAGCCTCGGGACGGCACTAAAGATTGAAACGGATAGCGGGAAATAGCTTCAAAAAATCACTCTTATATATATGTATAAAATCAACTTCATACAAAAACACAAAAAAACCTGCCTCGTTTAGAACGAGACAGGTTTTATAGATTAAAACAAATTCTGTTTCCTAATATTACTTAGTAGAAAACTTGAAAGAAGTTTTTGTTTTATAGTTTTCACCCGGGTTTAAAACCGTAGTTGGGAAATCTTTTTGATTTGGAGAATCCGGATAATGCTGTGTTTCCAAACAAAGTCCTGTTCTATGTGCGTAAGTTTTACCGTCTCTGGTTGGTAAAGTTCCGTCCAAGAAGTTTCCTGTGTACAATTGGATTCCAGGCTGATCAGTGTATACTTCCAACAATCTTCCGCTAGTTGGATCATAAGCAGAAGCTGCAAAACGGAATCCTTTGTCCTGGTTATTCAACACCCAACAGTGATCGTAACCCAATCCTTTTTTCAATTGGTCATTTGTTACTTCGATATCTTTACCAATCGCTTTTGGTTTTCTGAAATCAAAAGGAGTATTAGTCACATCATCTAATTTACCTGTTGGAATAAGATCAGCATCTACAGGTACCAATTTATCCGCATCAATAGTGATTTCATTATTCAAGATAGTTTTAGTAAAATCCCCTGATAAGTTGAAATAAGAATGTTGTGTTAAATTCACCACTGTTTTCTTATCCGTTGTAGCCTCGTAAAGAACATCCAAAGAATTATCATTGTTTAATGTATAAGTAACAAAAACCGTTAAATTCCCAGGATAACCCTCTTCCATGTCTTTACTGATGTACTTCAACTTTAAGACTGCAGCATTACCACCTTTAGCCTCTTCGACAGTCCAAATTCTTCTATGAAATCCTTCAGGCCCTCCGTGTAAAGCATTTTCACCATTATTAGTTGCCAATTTATATTCTTTACCATCCAAAGTAAATTTACCTTTAGCAATACGATTTCCGTAACGACCGATTAAAGCTCCAAAATAAGGATTGTCTTTAGTATATTGTTCGAAATTATCAAAACCTACCACTACTTCTTCAGAAACTCCTGCTTTATTAGGCACTTTTAAAGAAGTAATAATTCCTCCATAAGTCATAATATCCACTTCCATTCCTTTTTGATTTTTCAACTTATAGCTGTCAATCTTTTCACCTTTGGCAGTAGTTCCGTACTCTGATTTCTCAATAGTAACACTGTCTTTTTGAGTAACATTTTGTTCCTGGTTTTCTTTCTTTTCCCCTTTACATTGAACAGAAAGTCCTGCTGTAGTAATAACAGCCAATCCTAAGACACAACTTTTTAATAGATTCATAATTTTATTTTATTAGGTTAATGATAATAGAGAAGCCATAAAGCCAAAAGTAATACTAACTTTTGACTTTATGACTTGGTAAATTTGTTTCTAAAAAAGATTATAATCCAGTTTGAAATAAATGGTAGTAAGCTTCATTAGCATTCAAAGTATCTTTGAAATTACGGATTCTGGTATCGTTATCAATAACCACTAATTCGATTCCAGCAATATCAGCAAAATCTTCCATAAATTCAGTAGTTACCGCCTGGCTATATACTGTATGGTGAGCACCACCAGCAAGAATCCAAGCTGTAGCAGCGATGTCAAGGTTAGGTTTACAATCCCAAAGCACACGAGCTACTGGTAATTTTGGTAAATCAGCCATTGGCTTAACCGCAGTTACTTCGTTAACGATTAAACGGAAACGAGTCCCCATATCAACCAACGAAACATTGATAGCATCTCCAGCAGGTGAATTGAATACCAAACGAACCGGATCTTCTTTTCCACCAATTCCTAATGGATGAATTTCGCAAGAAGGTTTTCCGTCAGTAATAGAAGGACAAATTTCTAGCATGTGAGAACCTAAAACGTATGATTTCTCAGGTGTAAAGTGATAAGTATAATCTTCCATGAAAGAAGTTCCTCCTTCAAGACCGATGTTCATTACTTTCATAACACGAACCATAGCAGCTGTTTTCCAGTCACCTTCACCACCAAAACCGTAACCATCAGCCATTAAACGCTGAGTTGCAATACCTGGTAATTGTTTTAATTCTCCTAAGTTTTCAAAAGTATCTGTGAAAGCACCAAAACCACCTTCTTCTAAGAAAGCTCTTAAACCTAATTCGATTTTAGCAGCATCTAACAATGATTGTCTTTGCTCTCCTCCTACTTGTAATTTTGGAGCTAAATTGTATGATTCTTCATAAACCGCTACTAAAGCATCTACTTGCGCATCAGTAACTAATTTCATTTTATTAACGATATCTGAAGAGTCGTATCCGTTTACAGACATACCAAAACGAATTTGAGCCTCTACTTTATCTCCACAAGTAACAGCAACTTCACGCATGTTGTCCCCAAAACGCGCTACTTTTAAGTTTTGCATTTCATCCCAACCTAAAGCTACTCTAGACCAGTTTCCTAATTTTTGTTGAACACGCACGTCTTCCCAGTGACCTACAACCACTTTACGTTTTTTACGCATTCTAGACATAATATAACCAAACTCTCTGTCTCCGTGAGCTGATTGATTCAAGTTCATGAAATCCATATCGATAGAAGCCCATGGAATTTCAGCATTGTATTGTGTATGTAAATGACATAATGGTTTTTTAAGGATACTCAAACCATTGATCCACATTTTAGCCGGAGAAAAAGTATGCATCCAGGCAATGATTCCAATACAGTTTTTGTTCGTATTGGCTTCCAAACAAATATCAGTAATTTCACTAGGTGATTTTGCTACTGATTTGTAAATCACTTTTACAGGAACATGAGAAGAAGCATCAATACCTTTTGCAATTTCCTGAGAATGCACAGCAACCTGCTTTAAAGTTTCTTCACCATATAAGTTTTGGCTTCCTACTACGAACCAAATTTCTTTTTTAGAAATATCAATCATTTTATATTTTATTTTATTGTTTATTGTTGAGTTTATTGTCCGTAATACGAATCTTTTCCGTGCTTACGTTCGTAATGTTTTTTAATCAAAGAATCTTTCAATCTTGGAGCAGCAGGATTAATTTGCAAAGTCAAATAAGCCATTTGGGCCACAACTTCTAATACTTTAGAATTATAAACCGCTTTAGCTGCATTTTTTCCCCAGGCAAATGGACCGTGATTTCCTAACAAAACCATTTCCACTTCTTCATAAGAAAGATTTTTTTCTTTGAAACAGTCTAAAATTTGGATTCCTGTATTGTGCTCATAATTTCCTTCAATAAGGTTATCAGCCATTGGCGCAGCACAAGGAATATCTGAAGTCAAATGATCGGCATGAGTTGTTCCAAAAATTGGAATATCTCTTTGCGCCTGAGACCAAGCTACTGAATAAGTAGCATGTGTATGCGCTATTCCTCCAATATTTGGCCAATGTTTGTATAAATAAGCATGTGTTTTCGTGTCAGAAGAAGGACGTTTATCTCCTTCGATAATATTGTTATCAAAATCAACAATAACAATATCTTCCGCCTTTAATTCCTCATAAGGCACACCGCTTGGTTTAATAGCAAAAACGCCATTTTCTCTGTCTACTGCACTTACATTTCCAAAAGTGTACACTACTAAATTCAACTCGTTCAGTTGCATATTAGCTTCGTAACATTCTTGTTTTAATGCTTGGTATTTTGAACTCATATTACTTATTATTTTGTTATAGATTCTTCCTAAAAAATATTTAAATTTAGGTTGTCATCCCGATAATTATCGGGACACTTTTTATTCTATCGTTACAAGAGATTTTTTTTCGATCTGGTTTTCTATAAATTGAGCTAATTCAGAATACGAATCCATCAATTCCTGGTATTTCTCAATTTTATCTGCCTGAGGGAAATATTCGCTTTCAAAATCACTTCCCATTTTCTTAGCGGCTTCAATCACGTTTGGATAAATTCCTGCAGCAACAGCAGCATAGATAGCAGCTCCTAAAGCCGGTGCCTGATCAGAAGCACAAACTTTAATTGGCTTGTTTAATACATTAGCCAAAGTTTGCATGATAAATGGTGATTTTCTAGCTACACCACCAATTCCAATAACGCTGTCAATACGAACACCTTCTTCTTCGAAACGGTCTACAATTTTCTTAGAACCAAAACAGATTGAATTGATTAAGGCTTTGAAAATATGTGGTGCTTTTGTTCCTAATGATAAATTAGTCATCGCACTTTTCAATCCTTGATTAGCATCCGGGGTTCTACGACCATTTACCCAGTCCAAAGCAGTTGGGATACTTTCTGACAACGGAATTGCCTCAGCTTGCTCTGTTAAAGTCTTGATGAAATTAGATTCTACTTCTTCTTTTAATTGCGCTTTTTGCTCTTCAGATAAAATAGTTGAGTTGTAAACCAAATTATCCAATGGCCAGGAAAGCGTATCTTTAAACCAAGCTAATACGTCTCCAAAAGCAGATTGTCCTGCTTCCAAACCGATGTAACCCGGAATAACTGAACCATCTACCTGTCCACAAATACCTTTAACGGTTTTGCTTCCTACGTTTTCTTTAGCAGAAACAATAATATCACAAGTTGAAGTTCCCATTACACGAACTAAAGCGTACTCGTCAATTTTAGCACCAACAGCTCCTGAATGTGCATCAAAAGTTCCAACAGCAATAATTGTATCAGTAGTTAAACCTAATTTTGTTGCCCATTCCTTGTTTAAAGTTCCGGCAACTAGATCTGAAGTATACGTTTCATCATATAATTTTCCTCTTAGCTGAGCCAAGTATGGGTGTAATTTACCTAAAAATTCTTCTGGTGGTAATCCATTCCAGTCCTCGTGCCACATTGCTTTATGTCCTGCTGCACAACGGCTTCTTTTGAATGTTTTTAAATCCTTATCATCAATCAACAAATAAGTCATTAAATCACAGTGCTCTAACCAAGTATAAGCGGCATTTTTAACTGCTTCATCTTCACGGGCAATGTGTAATATTTTTGCCCAAAACCACTCCGAAGAATAAATTCCTCCTTCGTATTTAGTGAAATCTTCACCTCCCCAAGTAGCGGCAAGTTCGTTAATTTCATTGGCTTCGTTGATAGCTGTGTGATCTTTCCACAAAACCATCATTGCATTTGGATTTTCAGCGAATTCAGCTGTTAAAGCTAACGGAGTTCCGTCTTCAGTAACAGGAACAGGCGAAGAACCTGTTGTATCAATACAGATACTTTTTATCAACGAAGGATCTACCTTGCTTGCTGATACAATATTTTTAATTGTTGATTCCAATCCTTCGATATGATCCAAAGGATGTTGACGGAATTGATTGATTGACGGATTGCAATACTGTTTGTTTTTCCATCTTTTGTAATGGCAAACATCTGAGGCTAATTCTTGCCCGTTTTCGGTATCAATTAATACGGCACGAACTGAATCCGATCCGTAATCTAAACCTATTACATAATTTTTCATCTTCATTATTTAAAATATGGCTACAAATATAGGATAAAATTATATGAAGTGTAACACTTACACTTCATATAATTTTATTAAATTTTAATTTTTTTAGTTATAATTTTTTTTTCGAAAAAAAATATTATTTCATCTTCAATTTCAATACTACAAAAGAATAAGCCGGTAAAGTTACTGATGCTTTTTTTCCGCTTACTTTGTATTCTTTTTCAACAGGCACAATTTTAGTTGGCTCAGCCAATGTATTGTAATCCTCTAAATTTTCATGAGTCAACAAAATCATCTTTCCTTTAGAATCGACACTTTGTCCAGATAAATTAACTTCAAGATCCTGAGCTTTGTCAGATGTATTTACCAGTTTCAAAATCAACTCTTTTTTATCTACATCTTTTGCTGCAGTAGCATACAACTCATTTTGTCCCGTTAAGGCTTTTCCATCCTTAGTTATTGACAAAACATCAGTTCCTTTATTGTTTGAATATAATTTTTGAACATAATAATTCGCTGTTCCGTAAGAGTTTAAGTTATCAAACCAAATCATATCCGGAGCCCATTGAAAAGCATCTACGTGAGCCATTAAAGGCGCATAAGAAGTTAAATGAACCACATCGGCATTACGCTCTAAACCTGTCATAAATGCCGATTCTGTAAGCGCTGACAACCAGTTATTCTCTTTCAATCCGTCTTCTACACCTTTAGGATGTGACGCATATTCTCCTGCAAAAATCTTAGGTCCTTTCCTGTCGTACTTATCATATCTTGCAGCATTTTCTTTAAACCATTCCGGGTTTTTATAATAATGTTCATCAACGATTTCTGCATTCAATTTCTTTAACTCATCCCATCCGTAATCGAACATTGCTCCGTCAGGCGAAGGTCCTGAACCCGAAACAATTGTCATAGTTGGATATTTTTCTTTAATCGCTTTTGCAAAAACCTTATATCTTTCAATATATTGAGGTCCCCATTGCTCATTTCCTACCCCAATAAATTTAAGATTAAATGGTTTTGGGTGTCCCATATCGGCTCTTAATTTTCCCCATTTAGAAGTTACAGCACCATTAGCAAATTCGATCAAATCCAAAGCATCCTGAACATAAGGATCTAATTCTTCCATTGGAACTAATTCGCCTGAATTATATTGACAAGCAATTCCACAACTTAAAATAGGTAATGGCTGTGCTCCCACATCTTCTGCAAGTTGAAAATATTCGAAAAATCCTAAACCAAAAGACTGGAAATAATCAGGTGCTTGTTTGTTTTTAAACTCCACATTCCATCTGTTAATCATCGTCTCTCTGTTTTCAACAGCACCAACTGTTTTTTTCCATTGGTATCTGTTTTCCAATGTTTTTCCTTCAACGATACATCCACCAGGGAATCTGATAAATCCAGGTTTTAAATCGTATAACAACTGAACAATATCTTTACGCAAACCATTCTTTCTATTATTCCAGGTTTCTTGTGGAAATAACGAAATCATATCCAAATCTATTGTTCCTGTTCCTTCAAAAGTAATTTTCAATTGTGCTTTTGCTTCAGTTCCTGTAGCAATAATTTGAGCTGAATAGTCTTTCCAACTAGTCGATGATGGAACAATAACGGTCTCTCCCAAAACCTTTTTGTCAGCATCAACAAATTGTACAATTATTTTTTTTATAGCATTGTTGTGGTTCGCTGCTTTTAATGAAAGATTGTATTTCGCATCTTTCTTAATACCCATTCCTCTAAACCCTTCGTTTAAAATCTGGTAGCCTTTATCATTATTGATGATAATTCTACAAAAATCAGGATTATTGGTGTTTTCAGAAGTACGCATTGGAGTTGCCATCCCTGATTCTTTATTCAAAGAATGAACATTACTATTAGGTTGTGACCAGCCCATAAGCGGAGCATCAAACCCAAAAGTTCTATTCTTAACCATTTCGGCATATAAACCTCCATCGGCAGCAAAATTGATATCTTCGAAAAAGATACCATACATCGTTGGTTGGATTTTAGTAATTGATTTTGTTAAATCTACTTCCAGATTCGTTTTTTGGGCTGTTGCCAAAAAACTACTAAGTAACAAACTGCAAACGGTACTTTTTGTTATTAAATTCAATTTCATATTTTAATTTTTCTTTTTATTTGTCGGTCAATAAGGTAAAAGTATCCTATAAATTTCAGTTGACCACATCAATAATACTTTTCACAAGTTCTTTTGACAAGTTTTTATTTTACACTTTTAATTAAATTCAAATATTGGCCTACCGTTCTCATCAAATTTTAATTTCATCATTCTCGCATGGCGATTCGGGTCATATAACGGATCTGCAATAATTTCTTTCAACGGTCTTTTATCAGTCGCTGGTACTACTTTTGGATCACCAACAGCTTTTTCGTAATCCCTTGCATGATATATTACTAAAGGTTCTCCGTTTTCATCAACTGTGAAGGAGTTATGTCCTGGACCATAAATTTTTTTTGCTTCATTGGTTTTTAATACTGGATGTCTGGATTTTTTCCAAGAATTTCTATCTAGTAAATCTGCATTTTCGTCTGCTTCCATCATGCCCATACTGTAACATGCACCTGTAGCACTTGCCGAAAAAGTAATGTAAACTTTCCCTTTGTTTTTAATAACTGCCGGACCTTCATTTACCCAAAAACCTATGCGTTCCCAATCATAATCTGGAGTCGTTAGCATAAATTGAACTGTTTTTAGTTTTATAGGTGATTCCATTTCGGCTAAATACAAATTAGAAGCTGCAAACTGTCCTCCCGTTTTTTCTGCCCAACAGAAATAGCGTTTATTTTTATGTTCAAATACAGTTCCGTCCAGAGAAAAATCAGTAAAGCTTTTTGGATCTGCATCAGCTGCCTGCATTTGTCCAAGCTCAATCCACTTGTCATGTAAAGGATCCTGACCTGTACACTGTAAAACATAAGGTCTTAATTTCCAAATATCTTCTTCCTCGCTTGCTGCAAAATAAACGTACCATTTTCCATCCAAATAATGAATTTCCGGAGCCCAAACATGACGACTCATTGGTCCCCTTTTGTGTTTTTCCCATACTCTAAAAGTTTCGGCATTTTGAAGTTCATCAATAGATTTTGCACGTCTTAACTCTATAGCGTCATAAGTTGGTACCGATCCTGTAAAATAGTAATACCCATCTGTATGTTTGTAGATAAACGGATCAGCTCTTTGCAACACAATAGGCTTGTTAGACAAGGTTGTTTTTGTACTTGTAGTAACTTCTTCTTTATGCTTATCTTTTTGTACTTTTTTATCTGTACAGGAAGCGACACTTACCAAAACAACGGCTGAAAATACTAGGCTTTTTAATCTGTTTGTTTGCATGTTATATTTGTTTGTGTGAATTAAATTTATTTGAGCATCCCCAAAAGATTGCCCTCCCAAAGCACATTGGAATAAACCAAACTATTAAGTTAATGTTGAGTACTTATAAACTTGGCCAGAAATCAGCATCCCATTTTATTTCTTTAACTACTAAAACAGGTTTTCCTTTTTGTTTCGCATCATAACCATGATAAAACAAATAATCTACACCATCAAAAGTATAAGCACTATTATGGCCTACGCCAAAATAATCCTCATTTCCTTTTGCTACAATAGTTCCGCCACCTTGACTTAATAAATTACCTTCTTTATCTTTATAAGGTCCTATAACATCTTTTGATCTTCCAACGGCTACTTTATAGGTACTCTCTTTTCCCTTACAACACAAATCCCAGGAAGTAAACAAATAATAATATCCGTTTTTCTTAAAAATAAATGGTGCTTCAATAGCTGAACTTCCTTCAGAAAGCACTGTATTTCTTCGTTTTGCAATAGTATGCCATTCCTGAGGTTTTGCAACAGACTTTAAATCGGGATTTAATTTAACCAATTTTATTCCATCCCAAAAAGAACCAAACGACAACCAAGCTGTATTATTTTCGTCAATAATTACATTAGGATCAATGGCGTTCCATTCGTCTCTATTTGGCGAAGATTCCACCACAATTCCCTGATCTATCCATTGGTAATTTTTGTCTTCTGGATTTAAAGTAACATTAGTAGTCACTCCAATTGCCGAAGTATTTTTACCAAAAGCCGAAACGGAATAATACAAATAATACACGTTGTTATGAAAAATAATATCGGGAGCCCAAATATGATTATCAAAATTAGGTACCACTGATTCCGTCCAAACGGGTTTTTCTTTGAAAACAGCGGGTTCGGACTTCCAATTTTTCAAGTCCTTAGAACTATACGTTTTAATTCCTTTTCCTGTACAAAATAGATAATAAATATCTTTTTCTTTAATAACTACAGGATCATGAACCGAAATATTTTGTGCTTTTGATTCGAAAACAATCAAAAACAGCAAAATTACTAGCTTAAACTTGGTTTTAAAAAATAGCATCTTTTTATTTTTGAATTCCTTCTGATGTCATCACCACACGTTTCATAGTTCCGTCTGGATTATAATACAAACGATCCACACAAACCGATCTTCTAAAACTTCCTCCATCAGTAGGTATTGATCCATTATGGTAAATAAAATACGACTTGCCTTTAAAATCGATGATTGCCTGATGATTAGTATTCGAATTTCCAGCTACTTCATTTAAAATGCCTTTGTATTCCCAAGGTCCATTAACCGATTTACTCATAGCGTAAGCAATTTTTTCTGGAAACTGATAAGCATAAGACAAGTAATACCAGTCTTTTCTTTTATGAATCCAAGGCGCTTCGGTAAAATTAGGTAAATCTATAGTTTGCATTGGCCCATCCATTTCAATCATGTTTTCTTTTAATTTTACATAATTACAAACAGTATTTCCCCAAAAAAGATAAGCCTGACCATCATCATCTACAATCACTGTTGGATCAATATCATCCCAACTGATTTTAGTTTTGGTAGTCATATCATTAGTAATTAATGCTTTTCCTAAAGCATCTTTAAAAGGCCCTGTTGGACTATCAGAAACTGCAATTCCTATCGATTTCCCATGAATAGATCCGTGAGAAACGGTTACATACCAATAGAATTTTCCGTTTCTTTCAATCACTTGTCCTGCCCAGGCATCTCCTTTTGCCCAAGCAAAATCCGTAGGTTTTAAAGGCACTGGATATTCCTGCCAATTGACCATATCCGAAGAAGAATATACCAGCCATTCGTTCATTCGATAGGAATTCACATCTTTTGGCGGTACATCGTGTCCTGCATAAAGATACACCTTGTCTTTGTACACAATGGCAGCTGGATCAGCAGTATATTTATCGGTAATAATAGGATTATTCATTTTCAGCGAAGGCTGATTTTCGGTAGTAGCTGTATCTTTTACAGCAGCTGTTTTACAAGAAACAACTGCTGATAAAAGACTCACACTAAATAATAGAGTTGTGATTTTCATAAATTTATTTCCCTTCAAATACTACAACAGAAAACGCAGGAATAGTTATTTCTAATTTCCCTTTAGCATTTTTAAAACCTTTGAATTCCTTAGGTTCAATTGCATTTGGTTTATCAAATGAATTATAATCCTGTAATTTTTTAGAAGTCAAAATGGTTGCAGTAACATTTTTCAAACCTAATTCAGCCAAATCGATTTCGATTTTATTTTCTTTCTTAGAATCAACATTTACTAATGAAATATGTACTAAACCGCTTTTATCTTTTGATGCCGAAGCAGAAATAGCAGGCAAACTTTTACCTTCAAAAGTGTACATTGGCGAAGTAAAGTTAACAGGCAACAACTCAGCATCCTGATGCACACGGTACATTTTCATAACATGATACGTTGGCGTCAAAATCATTTTTGCTTCATCAGTCAAAATAACTGCTTGCAATACATTTACACATTGTGCTAAGTTAGCCATACGCACTCTATCGGCATGGTTATTAAAAGTATTCAGCGTTGTACCCGCAATCATAGCATCACGCATAGTGTTTTGTTGGTACAAAAACCCAGGATTAGTTCCTTTTTGTACTTCATACCAGCCACCCCATTCATCTACAGCCATAGTTACTTTTTTAGCAGGATCATATTTATCCATAATGGCAGCGTGCTTCGTCACCAATTCTTCCATTTTTAACGCTGATTTCATCGTTTCAAAATATTGATCTTCGCTAAAATCTACAGCATCTCCTTTTTTATTCCAATTAATAACAGCATAATGATGTACTCCTAATCCTCCTATCATATTGGTAGGAATGTTTTTCATCAACACTTCTGTCCAGTTGTAATCAGCACCATTTGATCCAGATGCGATACGAGTGATTCCACCTGTATTTTCCCAATCTGACATAAATGTGGCATATTTGCGATATTCACCTGCATAATATTCAGCCGTCATATTTCCTCCGCATCCCCATGCTTCATTACCAACACCCCAGAATTTCACTTTCCAAGGCTCTAATCTTCCGTTTTTCTTACGTAAATCGCTCATTGGACTTTTCCCTGCAAAGTTCACATACTGAACCCAATCAGCCAATTCCTGAACCGTTCCACTTCCAATATTACCAGCCAAATAAGGTTCAGCTCCTAATACTTCGCATAAATTTAAAAAATCATGAGTTCCAAAGCTATTATCTTCAGTTGTTCCTCCCCACCATTGATTTACAATTGTTGGTCGGTTTTCTTTTGGACCAATACCATCCTTCCAATGATAAGTATCCGCAAAACAACCTCCTGGCCATCTTAAATTTGGTATTTTTAATTCTTTCAAAGCTGCAATGATATCATTTCTAACTCCGTTTGTATTTGGAATTTTAGAAGTATCACCCACAAAAAAACCGCCGTAGATACATCTCCCCAAATGCTCTGCAAAGTGACCATAGATATTTCTATTGATTACTATCGGTTTTTCTTCTTTTTTAATACTAATGACTGTGGTTTCTTTTTGTGAAAAAATTAGTTGACTACAAAAAGTAAAAGCCAACAATAAGAACAGATTTTTTTTCATTCTAATTACATTTTTTATTGGTTATAAGTGTATGTTTAACATTTGTAAATATAGGTAAAATAAAAAGATAAAAGCAAGCTATAAATAAACTCAACTTATATTTTAACAAAAACCCTTTCTGAAATCGAAAGGGCAAGATAAACGCATCAGTTTCAGGAATAAAAAAAACAGCCACGAATTACACGAAATAACACAAATTGAGATGTCATTGATTACACGAATCTATTGATTAGTATATTTTTTTAGGCTTCAAATTGGTGCTAATTAGTGTAATTGCTTTGCCTATTCGCTATTACTCGGGTCGTGGTTAAAAACAAAACTTATGCATTTGCCCAAATTAATGGGGCATTTATTTTAATTTATTTTTTTTTACCCCAAACAGGTCTTCCATCAGCGGTTAGTCCGGAATAACTCAGCGTTACTTTTCTTGTTGAAGCTTCCCAATCCCAGGCATCACTAACTTTACATTTAATACCATTTACAATTAAAGTCTTGTTTACACTATCATAAGACCAGGTTCCTGTAAGAGCTCCGCTTACTTTTTTATCGGCAGTCAAAAAAATGTTCACTGATTTTTGAATCGTTTTATATTGGTAATTCATAGTAATCTGTTCCCATTGACCTATAAACGAAGCTTCGGTAATAGTCGTTTTAGGTACTCCGGCATAACGCTCAGCATCCACTACAGGCCAGCCATCTTCTGTCCATTGAATGGCTCGAACATGTCCCATCATAACAGCATTAGACGCATTGATGCCGGGAACACCTTCAGGCAAACGTGCCTGAGAAGCATAAAACCATTCTTTAGTATCTGGATTTTGAAATACAGAACAATGAGAAAAACCTACCCAACCCGTATGATTATTAAACCCATAAGGATGTGTAAGCATTGGCCAACAATCGGCTCCATTAGTAATATTAGCACCGTTAATACCTAAATAGGGTCCGGTTATACTTCTGGAACGTGCCACACGGGTATTGTAGGCCACCGAAAGTTCATCATAAGCTAAAAACAAATAATAATATTGTGTATCCGGATTGTAGATTATTTCAGGACCTTCTGAAGCCTGCCAACGGCTAGTAGGATGACGGGAAGCAATTCGGGTTCCATAATCGCTTAAGGTTTTGAGTTGGTCTGGTTTTCCTGTAGTTGGATTCAATTTCAAAGCTGCAATTCCCGAATGCCAGGAACCATAAATTAAATAATGTTCACCTTCCGGAGTGATTGTAAAAGTGGGGTCGATTGCATTGAATTTAAAATAAGCATTTTCCCAATTTCTTGAACCTGTATAAGAATAAGGTTTTAATCCATCAGGTTCTGAACACACAACCATTCCTTTGTCAACCCAAACATTAGATGCTAAATCATCTGATTCTGCTAATCCAATAAAAGCTCTTTCTGACCACGAAGTGTCAAAACTAGTTCCAGTAATAGGTTCATCGACCACAATACTGTAATACATTCGGTATTTATTACCAACCTTTTTCACAAATGGAGCCCAATATCCGTATCTGGGATTAGTTATTGGTGGCAAAGCAGGAACCATTCTGGCTCTTTTGTTATTCAAAGAATCTTTTACCCATGCCGGAGCCTGTGCCATAGCCGTTCCCATAAATTCCCAAGTAATCAAATCTTTAGAACGTCTGTAAGGAAAATGGCCATGTCCATCATGCGCATTACCATAAGAAGCATCGGTTTGATACATATAATAATACTCTCCTGATTTTTCAACAGTAGGATCATGGACATTAGCTAAATTCCATTGTGATCTGCTACTCCAGGAAGCAATCGAGGTGTAATTATCAGCATATTTAGGCCCATTAAATGTAGGTGTTACTACTGGTGGAACAACAATGGGAGGGTCGGTCTCATCAGTTGTAGGATCATCTTTAGAACAACTTACTGTAGCAAGCACAAATAAGGAAAGCCCTAAATAAGAAGCTATTTTTAAAATGGAATTTGAATTTTTCATTTTTATTCAGATATAAAATCAAGTGGTAAACTCTTTAAAATTTACCACATGATTATTTAGAATTTTAATTGTATTAGAAAACTGATTCAGCAAATACTAATAACTGTCATTTTGAATCGTTCCAGGATTATTATCTCTTTCTAATTGCGGAATCGGGAAAAATTCTCTTCCTGCAGCATAAGAGTTAAATTCAGCATCTCTGGCTTTTAACCAAACCAATTTAACAGGATCCTGTAACCATCCCCAACGACGGATATCATCAAATCGGTGTCCTTCCAATGGGAATTCTAAGAATCTTTCGTGACCTATTTGCTCACGCATTTGTTCCTTTGTCATATTTGGTTTCACAACACTCAAAACTGGTAAATTCACACGGTCTCTAACCATTTGGATGTAAGTATAAGCACCGGCTGTATTTCCAGTTTCGTTTAGACATTCCGCATACATTAACAAAATATCAGCATAACGCAATAAGCGCTCGTTGATTCCTGATCTCCAGTCAAATTCATTTACTTTTTGTCCATCAGAATTTTGATATTTTCTGCAAAATAAATCATTTAAATCTCCCGAATTTGAAGCGTATTTAGTAGCAAAATCCTGTCCATACAATTGCATTCCGCCTGGCTTGTTATAGAACATGGTTGCATCTAAACGTGGATCTATCGCTCCCGATAGAGTTAATTCCTGATGAAATTCGTCAAATAAAGCTCTGGTTGGCTGAACATCCGTAAATCCAAAATCTCTAGGACCATAAGTAATTGCTCTGGCAGAAGTTTTTCCCCATCCCGAAGCAGGAGCACCTCCCCATCCTAAGTCAACACCTCCAGCTTCTCTGCTGAATTGTACTTCAAACAAAGACTCGGAATTGTTTTCATTGGTTTCCGTAAAATTATCACGGTAATTAGACACTAATGAATAAACTCCTAAATCAATAACTTCTTTAAAAGTATCTCTGGCATTTGTAAAATCTTTGGTAAACAAATAGGCTTTTCCTAAATATCCCAATGCAGCACCTTTAGTTGCGCGACCTTTTATTGGATTTCCTTGTGAATCTTTAGCATCTATTCCTGACAGATTTTGATAAGATACAGGCAATAATTCAGCTGCTTTTTTAAAATCAGCTATGACTTGTGCCCAACCTTCGGCTTCTGTTTTTTGAGGATAAATAGCAGCTAGCTCTGTTGGAACTGGTACATTCTTAAACATGTTAACGGCATGAAACAAATACAATCCTCTTAAAAAATACGCCTGTCCTAAAATTCTATCTTTTAATGCTGTATCTTCAAAATTAATTCCAGGTACATTGGTCAAAACCTGGTTTGCTCTAAAAATACCCTGATAATAAGTTTCATAAGCCCAGCCGTAAATGGCGGCATCACTAACATTAGAATTAAATTTTCCAACATTAGCCATAGCTGGCCAAGGGCTGTTACTTCTGCAATCATCACCTTTTAAATCTAATAATAAAGGTGTACTACGCATATAAGTTCCGTCAGTAAGTAAACTTCCGTAGGCAGCATTGACACCTTGTAAAGCATCTGAATCGGTTTTCCAAAAAGAGTCAACAGCATTATTATTAGGGTCAACCTGAATTAAATCTTCATCGTTAACACAGCTTGTTGTTATTATTGCCAGCGAAAAGAAACCAGCTAAATAATTATATATTTTATGTTTCATTTTGATTTGTTTTAAATTGATTTCTTGGTTTTAAAAATTCACTTCAATACCTAAAGAGATGGTTCTTGGATTAGGGAAAGAGCCTCCGTCATATCCTCTTGAGAATAATCCATCACTAATGAAATCAGGGTCGTAGCCTCTGTATTTAGATATAATCCATAAGTTTTGTCCATTAGCATATACTCTTGCGTTTTGAATAAAACTCGTTTTACTAACTGGAATGTTATAACTAATCTCGGCTGTTTGTAATTTTATATAGTTTCCACTTTCTATAAAACGATTCGAATCTCGGCTGTTTCCGTTAGCATCCTGTATTGATGGTCTTGGCACATTAGTATCTGTATTTGTTGGAGTCCAGTAATCTAACATATCTGTATGATGGTTTCCATATTTTCCAACCATTAAGTCACGGTACAAACCATTAAATACTTTATTTCCGCCGCTTCCTTGCCAAAACATAGTAGCGTTCCAGTTTTTATAAGAAGCACTTAGATTGATACCATAATTGTATTTAGGTATAGTAACTCCCTGAAACACTCTGTCTCTATCAGTTATAACTCCATCAGCGGCATCAAAAACGCCATCACCATCAGTATCGACTGTTAATTGATCTTTGAATTTTATATCTCCTACCTGAACATTTGTTTGTGAAGGTGCAGCATTAATTTCTTCCTGAGATTGGAAAATTCCATCTGTTTCGTATGCGTAAATTTCGCCTATCGATCTTCCTACTTCTGTCATAGCGGCAAGACCCGGTATAGGATTTCCATTTTCAGAAAAACCTATTTGTGTTACTTTGTTTTTTAAAGTTCCAATATTAGCCGCAATACTGTATTTGAACTCATTCTTGTTGTTATTATAAATCAACGAGAATTCAACCCCTCTGTTTTCTACTGCTCCTGCATTGGTTGTAACATCTGATGGAAAAGCTCCTGAAGAAAAAGGTAACGGAACTCTAATTAATAAATCATTTGATTTTTTAATAAAATACTCTGCTGTCAACTGCAAATCATTGTCAAACATTCCTAATTCAAGAGCTACATTGGTTGTTTTAGTTTCTTCCCAATGTACATTTGGATCTAAGGCGCTCACAACTGTTGCACCGGGAGCCAATTCATTATTAAAAGTATAGCTGGCAAAACTGTTCATTGTAGTGGCAAAGAAATATTGTGGAATGGTGTTGTTTCCAATAATTCCATATCCTCCTCTTAACTTCACATTGCTAACCCATTCCGGTAAATGAATGAATTTTTCATTACTTAATTTCCAGGCACCTGAAAAAGAGTAGAAATTAGCCGAATTGTATTTTTGACTAAACAAAGAGGTTTTGTCCTGTCTAAAGTTAGCTGTAAGCAAATAACGATCATCAAAACCATAATTCAATCTGCTGATATACGATTTTCCGGTAATGGTATATTCGTATTCATTGGTGTTGGTATTATCAGCAAATTGTAATTTTTTAATATCATTAGCTTCATATCCTACTCCGGAAGAAAAATGATTGTAATGATCATTTCTTTCGTCAATAGAACCAACTAAAGCATCAATATTATGTTTTCCTAAACTTACATTATAAGTAAGAATGTTATTTACAAAGGTTTTGATTTGGTTTCCGGTAGCAATGTTAAGAGTTGCTCTGGTACTTGGTACTTTATAATACCATCCCAGTTCAAATTCCGGAGTATATCGTTTGTCAAACCAGTGTACTTTATCATAACTTACATCCAGTTTGTATTTTAGTCCTTTAACTATTTCCAGTTCTCCCCAGATGTCACCAATAAAATGGTTTCTTTTTCCTGAGTTTGAAATTAAATTATTGTATCCTATAACATTAAGTGAAATTGCTTTTTGCGTATCACTATAAGTTCCTCCATATCCACCTATCCAATTATCATCATAGACCGGCATTGTAGGAATAGCAGTTACCAAAGCCTGAATAGCCGATTCTCCTACCCAGCTATTAAATGATTCTTTGTCTGATTCTGTATAAGCTATTTTTGAACCGTATTTGAATTTTCCTTTTTTTCCATGCAAATTCAAATTCATAGAATACCTTTCGTAATCCTGTGGAGTCTCTAAATATGAAGTGTTTTTGAAATAATCAACATTCAAATTGTACCCAAGAGATTCTGCTCCACCATTGAATGTAAGCGAATGATTTTGAACTGTACCCGTACCATAAGCTTCTTTTTGCCAATTGGTATTTACATTATTGATGTAAAATGGGCTTGTAGGATCATTACCTGGAGCTACTCCCAAACCATCATTTTGTTCAGCTGCTGTGGTAATTCTTTGATAACTTACTCTATCGGTTACTGACCATTGTTTTGCTACATTTTGAACACCATATAGTGATTTGTATTTAACCTCCATTGCGCCTACTTTTCCTTTCTTGGTAGTAATAATTACTACTCCATTGGCACCACGAACCCCATAAATAGCTGCTGAAGAAGCGTCTTTTAAAACTTGCATCGACTCGATGTCTCCAGGTGCAAAATCAAATGGAGAATCTACAATCACTCCATCAATAACAAATAATGGATTGTTGTTACTAAAGGAATTCACTCCTCTAATTTTAATATTTACAAATCCGCCCGGCTCTCCTGATGATTGTACGCTAACACCCGGTGCCTGACCTTGCAGCATTTTTGCAACATCATAAGTAACTGCTTTTTTGGCACTTTCTACATTTACAACAGAAACAGAACCTGTTAAATCTGATTTCTTTTGAGTCCCATACCCTACTACAACAACTTCTTCTAACTTAGCATAATCTTCTAAAAGTTTAACTGTAATATTGGTTTGATTACCCACTGTAATTTCCTGATTTACATAGCCTATATAAGAGATCACCAATACTGAATTAGGTCCTTCTACATCTATAGCAAATTTTCCGTCAAAATCAGACTGCACACCTACTGCAGATCCTTTTATCAAAATATTTACTCCCGGAATGGGGAAACCCTCAGCGTTATTAATAACTCCCGAGACCTTTTTTTTCTGTTGCGGTTTTTCTTCTGCTTTGGCTTTGGTTATTATAATTTTATTTTTTCCGGTCAGTTCATAATTGAAACCTTCATTAGAAAGGCTTTCTGTGAGTAACTTATTGGCACTAATAGTTCCTTTTTTAAGTTTTACTTTAGGTGCATTCTTAAACATATCTTCCTGATAGATAAATGTAAAATTGGTTTGCTCCCTTAAAAGGTCAAAAACTTCATCAATAGTTACAACTTTATCTTTATCTACAACTATTTTTACGTTTTGGGTAAAAACATTAGTTGAAGAAAAACTAAAAGCGGTCGTACAAAAAAACAATATAAAAGCTTTCATACTGGTTAGTAAAAATTTTCTCTTAAAAAAGAAAAAATGGTTAGTAAATTCAATTTTCATATATTTGTGTTTATTGGTTAAATGTTAATTAATAATCGCATTAGGGGATAAAGTAGGGTACTGTCCAGGTATTACTTTACTCCCCTTTTTTTCTTATTTTATTATAATTTTCTGGTCTTTTATCTCATATTCATTTATAAAGTTAGTTTTCTTAATTATTGACAGGATCTCTTTGATATTATCGTTTTTACTCAGTACTCCATTGAATTTCACTTTCTCAAGTTCCGGATTTTGAAACACCACCTGAAAGTCATACCAACGAGCCATTACATTCATAATTTCTTTTAATTTTTTTCCTTTGAAACTAAAAATTCCTTTGGTCCACAATACTTCGTTATAAGCATCAATTGGATTAACAACTATGTCTCCTCCTTTAAGATTAATAATCGATTGTTGATTAGGAATTAATTGCTTTTTTGAATTCGAATTGCTTACCGCTACTTTTCCTTCTACCAGAGTAGTATAAATTTTATCTTCATCTTCATAGGCTTTTATATTAAATTCTGTTCCTAAAACCTCTACTTGCTGACTTTTATTCAATACTTTAAATTTTGCTCCATTATGTTCTGAACTTGGTGATACATCAAAAAAAGCTTCTCCGTATATTAATTCTACCTGACGTGTGCTGCCTTCTTTAAAAGCTACCGGAAATTTTAATTTCGATTCTGAATTCAACCAGACTTTTGTTCCGTCAGATAATTTTATTTGAAACTGCCCTCCTCTTGGTATCGTTAAATAATTATAGGCAATTCCTGATTTGGTCTTACTTTGGTCATCATAAACTAATTCTTTACCATTACTGACTACATTATTTTTTTGATAGGTTTTGTCTTTTTCTAATACAACAGCCGTTCCGTCTTCGAGAGTTAATATGGCTTTGTCTGTTCCTGCTTCAATGGTGTTTTTTACTATTGCCACTGGAGCTACAGGTTTATCAAACAAACCGGAATTGTATAAAAAAGCAGTAGTTACTATTCCTAAAACAACTGCCGCTGCCGAATAATAAATTGTTTTGCGTAACTTTTTAAGTTTTCTCACTTTATTCTCTCTGGCAAATGCTTCCAGCAATTTATTTTTTACTTTGTTCGAATCAAATTCTCTCATATTATATTCAATTGCATAATTAATTTTAACATACCGATTAAATAATTCAAGATTATTAGCCTCTTCTATCCATACTTCTAACACGCCCAACTCGGATGCTGAAGCCTGATTAGTTAAAAATTTGGCTATTATATTTTCAATTTTACTACTTATCATCGCAATACTATTTTTTATTAATACGTGTGGTTTTTACACTACCCTAACTTTTTTATATTTTTTTTTATACATTGCATAAAAATTAAGCTAATTATTTCTATTTACCCCAATGCAAGAGGTTTATTCTGACAATACTGAACTTATTCATGCTTTAAAGACGGGAGATCCAAAAGCATACACTTATTTGGTAAATACTTACCACCATAAACTATGCGTCTATGCTTATAATTTTACTCATGATCGTAGTCTGTCTGAAGATATTGTTCAAAATGTATTCATGCGTATCTGGAACAAACGCGAAAATCTAAAAGAAGATTTTGTACTTATCAGTTTTCTGTATAAATCCGTTTACAATGAGTTTATTGATCAATATCGAAGTCAAAAAGCGGTTTATCCTCTGGAAAAAAAATATATTGATGCTCTTAATGCTATTGTAGAAAATGAGGATGAACATTCACTTGAACGAATCATCAAATTGGTCAAAAGAGAAATTCAAAATCTCCCACCTAAATGTAAGGAAATCTTTTTATTAAGTAAAGAAGAAGGACTCACTAATATAGAAATTGCCGAGTATAAAAACCTTTCTATCAAATCAGTTGAAGCTCATATAACAAAAGCCTATGCTATATTGCGTAATTCTTTGGGAGAAAACACAAATATCTATTTGTTTTTGATGTTTGGATAATTGTTATCAAGATTTAGTTTTATATCTTTAAAAAATAGAAGTTTTCAGGCATTTTTTATGCTAATTAATATTGAATTCAAATGGTTTTTAGTAAAATCCAACGATTTCTTTAAAAAATCAGGAAGTATTCATTCTATATTAATTATGATACTTTTTTAGAAGTAAGTATATTTACCCCAAAATAAACAACTAAGATGTTAAATAATTATAGCACCGAAGACAAAGTCTTATTATCAGTTGATTGTATCATTTTTGGTTTTGACAAAGAGGGATTAAAAATCCTGCTAATCAAACGAGATTTTGCTCCCGAAAAAGGAAAATGGTCTTTAATGGGAGGGTTTTTAAAGAAAAGTGAGTCTTTAAATGATGCCGCTATAAGGGTTTTGAATCATTATACGGGATTACAAAACATCTACATGGAACAATTTTATGCTTACAGCGAAGTAGATCGGGATCCTGAAGAGAGAACTATTTCAGTAGCTTATTATGCACTTATCAATATTGAAAATCACAATACTGAATTAATCAGGAATTACCATGCCGAATGGTTTAATATATCAAAAATGCCCAAATTAATTTTTGATCACGATGATATGGTTGCTCATGCAGTAAGAAGATTGCGTTACAGAACTTCAACAAAACCGGTAGGATTCGAGCTTTTACCTGAAAAATTTACCATGCGTCAATTACTGGAATTGTACGAAGCCATTTTAGACAAAGAATTAGACAAACGTAATTTTATCAGCAAAATCAATTCTTTAGATATTCTGGTAAAACTCAACGAAAAAGACATGTTATCGTCCCGAAAAGGCTCTTATCTTTATATGTTTGACAAAGAAAAATACGACGCTAAATTACTCAATCATTTTGTTTTAAACTTATAATCCAAAACATAAAAAAACCGTTCCGAAAATAATCGAAACGGTTTTCTTGTTTTTAGTTAGTTTTAGTTAGTACTACAAGATATAATCAGTATTAATAAAGTTTGATTCTTTACTATTTAATAATTCTTGTAATATTTCGTTATTGTAAGCATTGTCTTTAGAAGCCACAAAGGTTCTAATAGAGAATGAACGTAAGGCATCAAAAACACTTAATGTACCTACTGCAGAGTCTTTACGACCTGTAAACGGATACACATCTGGTCCACGTTGGCAAGAACTATTCAGGTTTACTCTACATACTAAATTTACTAAAGCATCAATAAGCGGTGCAATAGTTGTGATATTTTTACCAAATAAACTTACTTGTTGACCGTAATTAGATTCAGCCATATCGTTTAATGGCTCCTGAATATCTTTGAAAGTCATAATTGGCACAACAGGTCCAAATTGCTCTTCATGATATACGCGCATTTCTTTGTTCACAGGGAATAAAACTGCTGGAAAAATATAATTTTCAGAATGCTCTCCTCCTTTTTGGTTGATAATTTTAGCTCCTTTTGCAGTAGCATCATCAATTAATCCCTGAATGTAAGCCGGTTTTTCAGTTTCCGGAAGCGGAGTCAATGAAACTGATTTGTCCCAAGGATTTCCAAAAATAAGTTCATCCACTTTTTGAGAGAATCTCTTATTAAACTCTTCAGCAATCGATTCGTGAACATACAACACTTTCAAAGCTGTACAACGCTGACCGTTGAAAGATAAAGTTCCTGTAATACATTCAGAAATTGCCAAATCTAAATCGGCATCCGGTAAAATAATAGCTGGATTTTTAGCTTCCAATCCTAAAACCAAACGCAATCTGTTTTTATTTGGATGCTGATCTTGCAATGCAATCGCTGATTTACTGTTTCCAATTAAAGCCAAAATATCTACCACTCCTGATTTCATAATTGGAGAAGCAATCTCTCTACCTCTACCGTAAACGATATTTATAGCACCTTTTGGAAAACTGGTTTTAAAAGCTTCTAATAAAGGTGAAATTAACAATACTCCGTTTTTAGCAGGCTTGAAAATTACCGGATTTCCCATAATCAAAGCAGGAATCAGTAATGAAAAAGTTTCATTCAAAGGATAGTTGTAAGGTCCTAAACACAAAACCACTCCAATAGGCCCACGGCGAATCATCGCATTTACCCCCTGGCTTTTTGTAAAATGAGCATTACTTCTGTCTAATTGTTTGTAATGTTCAATAGTATCGTAAATATAATCTACCGTTCTGTCGAATTCTTTTTCAGAATCGCCTAAGGTTTTTCCAATTTCCCACATTAACAACTTTACTACTTCCTGACGGGTAGTTTTCATTTGTGTAACGAAATTTTCCATACACTTAATACGATCAGCTACTTTCATAGTAGGCCATAAACCCTGACCGTTATTAAACGCTTTTTTAGCTGAATTCACCACTTCTGCCGCTTCTTCTTCACCCATAAACGGAATGGTCCCTAACAAAGTAGGAGCATATTCTTCGGTAGAAGAAATAGTAGAAAAAACCTCGGTTGTCTTTCCTGTCCATTTTTTCAACTCGCCATCAACTAAATAAGTATCCTGGTGTAATAATGTTTTTATCTTAAACTCTTCCGGTATTGAATTCATCTAGTTTTAATATTTTAGTTAGTGTTAAAAAATGTATTAGTGATTAGGGAGCAACTACTTCTCCATCCCAATCTAACATACCTCCCAATAAGTTATAGGCATTTTCAAATCCTAATTCATTCATGATTTCGCATGCTTTTGCGCTTCTGGCACCAGAACGACAATAGACATAGTAATTTTTACTTTTGTCTAATTTCTCTATTTCAGAAATAAAACCCTGACCTTTATGAATATCAATATTGATAGCATTAGGAATAATTCCTTCGTCACATTCGTCTTCTGTTCTGACATCTAAAATTACTGCATTCTCATCTTCTTCGAGTTGAGCAATCCAATCTTCTTGTGTTAAATTCATAATAATGTTGTGTTTTTTGTAAAAATACGATGTTTTTATAAAAAAATGACTCCTCAAATTTGATTTAGAGAATATTTTAAAGAAAACGTTTTAGTGAGCTTACAATAATCAACAAATTTTACAATCACTTAATATTTTGTTAAAAAACAACGCGTTATTCCCATTAGAAATGCAATATCTTCAATTTGCTATTTTAAATTTCAGCCAACTATTCTTAGCATATCAACTAATAAATGTCACGTTTTTTTAATTACTTTTACCAAAGTCTTAGAATTTTGCACAAAAATCCATCATATTAATAAGATGTAGCCTAAAATTTCACCATCATGTCAGAAGAAACCATTACAATAAAAAAAGCCTTTCCAAATTTCTCTAATGAACTTATTCAGGAAATTGAAGCCAATTCCAGCTATCAATATTTTAAAGCCGGAGATGTCATTATGCGAACAGGACAATACATCAAAAACACCATTTTAATCCTTAAAGGACAATTAAAAATTTATCGTGAAGGCGAAGATGGCGAAGAGTTTTTAATGTACTACCTGCAACCCGGGCAAGCCTGCGCAATTTCGTTAATTTGTTCGACAAAAAATCAAACGAGCCAAATTACCGCTAAGGTAGTTGAAGATGTCGAAGCCATCAGTATTCCGCTTGCTTTAATGGATAAATGGATGATGAATCATCGCACTTGGTACGAATTTGTAATTTACACCTACCGCACCCGATTTGAAGAAGTTCTGGAAGTCATTGATAACATTGCGTTTCGAGCTATGGACGAACGATTGGAATTCTATCTAAAACGTCATGCAAAAGCTTGTGGTTGTAAAGAAATCAACTTATCGCATCAGGAAATTGCCCTTGAATTAAATACGTCCAGAGAAGTCATTTCGCGTTTATTAAAAAAAATGGAACAGCGCGGATTAGTCAACTTACACCGTAACCAAATTGAATTATTGATGTAAAAAAATCCATGTGACAAATGTTACTGTGACTAGCCTAAATAGTTCCAACCTTTGTAAAAAAAATTACAACATGGAATATTTCGGTTATTTTGCATCTATTATCATTGGACTTTCATTAGGATTAATTGGCAGCGGAGGATCAATTCTCACGATACCTATTTTGGTTTACTTATTTAAAATCAATCCTGAGTTAGCGACAAGTTATTCATTATTTATTGTTGGAATAACTGCTTTTTATGGCGGTTACAGTCATTATAAATTAGGTAATCTTAAATTAAAAACGGCATTATATTTTGCAGTTCCGTCTGTTATTTCGATATTGATTATTAGAGAAGTGATCTTTCCAAAAATTGCTTCTACACTATTTACGGTTGCTTCTTATGCTGTTTCCAAAGATTTATTAATTATGATTGTCTTTGCCATTCTAATGATCGGAGCATCGATATCAATGATAAAAAAGAACAAAACTGAGATTACAAACCATAAAATCAACTACAGTCAGCTGGCTATTATTGGTGCCTTAGTAGGAATTGTAACTGGATTTCTGGGAGCTGGTGGCGGATTTTTAATTATTCCTGCTTTGTTATTTTTTGCCAACTTACCTATGAAACAAGCCGTAGGAACTTCACTATTAATTATTTTCATCAATTCAGCCATCGGTTTCGCCGGCGATTTATACCTTAACACTCCTATCGATTATGGCTTCCTGTTACTGATTTCAGCCATGGCATTTATAGGAATGTTTATTGGAATTCTTCTTTCTAAAAAAATAGACGGCAGCAAACTAAAACCTGTTTTTGGATGGTTTGTATTGATTATGGGAATTTATATTATTACTAAGGAGCTTTTCTTTTAAACAATCTTCACTGAAGTCATACTCAAAGAACCTCCCAGTAATTTATCATTAAACAAACTCAGTTCTTCTTGCTTTTCTTTTAATCCTAAAGTATAAATTAAAGGCAAATAATGTTCCGGTGTAGGAATGGCTAATTGCAAAGCTTGTCCTTGTTTTTCATAATTAATCAAAGCTTGGAAATTACCGTCTAATAAATAGGAGTTCACTTTTTCTCTGGCTTCTATTGCCCAATCAAAACCATAATTATCTACATCCATATTATAGAAATCAACCAAGCGTAAATTGTGTACAATATTTCCGCTACCTATAATAAGAATACCTTTATGTCGCAAAGCACTTAATTTTTGTGCCAACTCAAAATGGTATTGTGGCGATTTTGAATAATCAATACTCAACTGAATCACCGGAACATTCGCTTCAGGATACAAATGTTTGATTACACTCCAGGCACCGTGATCCAAACCCCATTCGTGATCGAGTTCAACTTCGGCAGGCAATAATAATTCTTTGGTAGCAATGGCTAAATCAGGATTTCCTTTGGCAGGATACTGTACGGCAAACAATTCTTTAGGAAAACCTCCAAAGTCATGAATCGTTCTTGGCATTTCCATTGCGGTGACTTTAGTCCCTTTGGTAAACCAATGTGCCGAAATACACAAAATAGCATTCGGCTGCGGTAACGTTTTAGCCATACTTCTAAAACCCGCCACAAATTGATTTTCTTCAATCGCATTCATCGGGCTTCCATGCCCCAGAAACAAAACGGGCATTTTTTCGGTATTCGAAAAAGTACTTGAAATTTTATGTAGGTCGTTGAGTGTGTTCATAAACAAATATATTTTATTTTAAACACAAATTACACAAATTAGCACTAATTAAATTGGTGCAATTTGTGTAATCTGTGTTTGATTAATGACTACAAACTTTTTAGTCTAAATATATTATTTACCATAAAGCTGTTTCAAAAAATCACTTAGACTTACTGGTTTTCTACCTAATAGTTTTTCTAAATCACTGGATTCAGCCTGAAATTCTCCTTGTTTGATGGCCTCCCCAAAACCTACAAACATTCCAACATATTCTCCGGGAACACCAGCTTTAGTCAAAACATCTGAATACACTTCAACACCTGGACTTGTATAGCTTACCGTTGAATTCGTAATTTCACTCAAAGTATCCGCTACGTTTTTCATCGAATAATTTTCTACATTATTCATAGCATATTCTTTATTTTCGTGTTTACCAGAAATCAATACATTGGCAGCTGCTTCGGCTAAATCATTTCTCGAAACATAAGCGGCCTGACCTTCTCCGGCAGGAAAAAAGATTCCCTGTTCCAATACTTTTTCTCCTAAAAACATCGGTAGTACATCCAAATATAAATTATTTCTAAAAATAGTATAACTGATTCCACTTGCTTTAATTGCATTGTCTGTATCAATATGCGATTGGGCTAAAAAAGCAATCGGAGATGTTTCAGTCTCATTTTTACGTTCGAAACTAGTATATAAAATGTGTTTGACTCCGGCTTCTTTTGCTGCTTTAACCGCATTTAATTGTTGTTTACCACGGTTTACCAAATCAGTTCCTGAAACTAATAATAATTTATCGATTCCTTGAAATGCTGCTAACAAAGAGTCATAATTATCATAATCCCCTATTCTCAGGTTGATTTCTTTTTGCTTTAAATCTAATGCTTTTGCTTCATCTCTAACCAAAGCCGAAATAGTATTTGCAGCAATTCCTTTATTCAATAAAAAATCGATTGTTAATCTTCCGAAATTTCCCGTAGCCCCAGTAACTAAAATTTTTGCACTCATTATTTTTAAGATTTTATGATTAATTTTTATTCAAAGTTAACTACATTTGCTATACAAAATATACTAAAGTACTAAAATATATCGATATACTTTTGTATAGTAATAACAAAATCAACAGATTATGGAAAGTACAATCAGTTTCAAAGAAGCCAAAGCCTGCCCGATTCAGTTTGTATTAGCCGTTAATGATACTTTAAATGTGATTAGCGGTAAATGGAAGTTACCTATTATAGGTTCCTTATTATTTGAGAAAAGACGTTTTACAGATATTCAACGTAATATTCCAAAAATTACTCCACGAATGTTATCTAAAGAATTGAAAGATTTAGAAATAAACGGAATGGTCAAACGCACCGTTTATGATACGACTCCAATTATGGTTGAATACGAGTTGACCGAATCAGGAAAATTATTGAGTGATGTATTGGACAAAATGCTGGAATGGGGTTTGCAACATCGGGAAGCAACATTAACTAAAGTTTAATAAAAAGTCTGTTTTTAGTAATTAAAAACACCACAATTAAAGTTTTATCTTTTTTTATCAATATCAAGACTTTTCATAAAACCTTTATTTCGAGATTACTCAATAGAAAATAAACAAAAAACAATCTTTTCTCCTGTATTTTTTTAAATCCTAAAACATTGAAGTCATAAAAACCTAAATTAACTCCTAAAAAACTTTGTAACTTAGCAGCTCAGAATCTTAAACTCTCACAAATGAGAAAAGCCATATTTCCGGGATCGTTTGATCCAATTACCTTAGGTCATGAAGATATTATCAAAAGAGGAATTCCACTTTTTGATGAAATTGTTATTGCCATTGGGGTGAATGCTGAGAAAAAATATATGTTCCCTCTGGAAGAAAGAAAACGTTTTATTGAAGAAACTTTCAAAGACGAACCAAAGGTTTCTGTAATAACTTATGAAGGTCTGACTATTGATTTGTGTAAAAAAATCAACGCTAATTTCATTCTTCGAGGCTTGCGTAATCCTGCCGACTTTGAATTTGAAAAAGCCATAGCGCACACCAACAGACAATTATCAAAAATAGAAACGGTATTTTTACTAACCGCAGCCAGTACTTCCTACATTAGTTCAAGCATAGTAAGAGATGTACTTCGAAATGGCGGAGAATATGAATTATTAGTTCCAAAAGCTGTAAGAACAAAGTAAGATGGGAGATGGGAGATGGGAGTTCGAACTTAAACTTTGATTAATCGGATATCTACTTCCCTATCGACATAATTCCATTCTTCCGTTTTTCTTAGTGCATATAATAATTCTTCGAAAGCTTCTTCGTCAGCAGGAGCGTATTCGAACCAGGTTAAAAAATCAAAAGCTTCACCAATATCCCTACTGTGGAATAATTTTCGAGCTATGGCGGGTAAATATTTTAGTCCTGTTTGAGTGTGTTTAGAACTCTCTTCCATGATTTTTCTTCTCTCATCCTGAGCGAGATTCCACCATTCAGCCGATTTTCGCAAAGGAATAAATGCAGCATGAGTTGCCAATGGCCTGCCTAAATCTTCCTGAATAGCTACTAATTGCTCTTTTTCGGCTTTCTCCGTGTATCTTAGGTTACTGACAATTCCTTTTAAGGTCCAAATCCCCTCATCATTTTTAATCAGAGAACTTGAAATTTTATTAATATAGGAAATATCAGGCAAATTATCTCCTTTTATGGTTGTCATTTTTATTACTTTCCATTCTCCTATTGTTCCGCCAACAAAGTCAAAAATTGTGTTATTCATCTGAAATTATTTTAAACCCGAATTAACCATTAAAAGCTTTGCAAAAGCAAACTAATGATTCCATAAGGGGTAAACCCCGATTTAGCATTCTTTAATGCTGAATTTGGGTTAAGTTATACATTGGAAACAAATTAATTCTATTGAAAAATCCCTATTGCTGGATTACAATAGGGATTTAAAAAACAAACAAAACAAATTAAACTAATTTTTATATTTCATTCCCATATCTTCAATAGAGAAATGATCTGTTAATAAATGCAACAACTTATCTCTAAGCTCAATATATTCAGGCATTTTTACAATTTCGATTTTGTTTCTTGGTCTTGGCAAATGCACTTCAACGATTTCTTTGATAGTTGAGGATGGCCCATTATTCAAAACTATAATTCGATCCGATAAGAATAAAGCTTCTTCAATATCATGCGTAATCATCACAATAGTTTTTTCACGATTATCCAAATTCCATAGTTTTAATACTTCTAATTGCATGGTTCCTTTGGTCAAAGCATCCAATGCTCCAAAAGGTTCATCCATCAATAAAACTCCCGGATTGATGGCAAAGGCACGGGCAATAGCCACTCTTTGTTTCATTCCTCCTGATAATTGTCCTGGTAATTTATCTTTGTGTTCGAATAAATTTACCATTTTTAGATTCTTCTCTACAATTTCATGCTTTTCTGTAGCAGTACCTTCCATTACCGAATCTACTACCTGAAATATATTTTGATAAACAGTCAACCAAGGTAAAAGCGAATAGTTTTGAAAAACAATTCCTCTGTCAGGTCCCGGACCTTTGATGTTTTGATCGTTTAGTACTACTGAACCTGCTGATGGTGTTAACATTCCCGCAATAGCATTTAAGATAGTTGATTTTCCACAACCTGAATGTCCGATTATAGATATGATTTCGCCTTTTTGGATGGATAAATTAATATCTCTTACGGCTGTATATTTTCCTTTTGGTGTTGGAAATGAAATTTCCAAATCTTTGATTTCTAAATAACTCATGATATTCAATTTTAGATATTAGACTATTGATTTTAGATTTCAGGTTATAAGTTTTTTTTTTAAACTTAGAGTCATAGCAACTCAGTACCTTAGTCACTTTGTTTTACGCTTTGTAAGCCACTTTGTTTTCTATGTAAGTAAATAATTTATCAAAAAGTAATCCTACTACACCAATGATGATAATGGCTGATATTACTTTTTCAAGACTTAAAGCATTCCAGCTGTCCCATACAAAAAATCCAATTCCGGCTCCTCCTGATAACATTTCGCCAGCTACAATTACTAACCAAGCTACACTGATACTCAAACGTAAACCTGTAATGATGTGAGGTAAACTAAATGGAATTAAAATTTTAGTTAAATATCTCATTTTAGAAAATCCAAATGCTTTGGCTACATTTTTATGATCTTGAGGCAAAGATGCAATACCAAAAGAAGTATTAATTAATGTTGACCATAACGACGTAATAAATACAATAAAAATAGTTGCTAAACCTGTGTCTTTGAATACCACTAAACCAATTGGGAACCATGCTAATGGCGAAACCGGTTTTAAAAGTTGTACGATAGGGTAAAAAATTTGTTTGCAAACAGTACTTGCTCCCATCAATATCCCTATTGGAATAGCTACTAATGAGCCTAAAAAGAAACCTAATAATACGGTTTTTATAGAGTTAAACAATTGCAATCCGATTCCTTTGTCGTTAGGACCATAATCGTAAAACGGATCACTAATCATTTCGTATAAAACCGTTAATGTTGCTATTGGACCCGGCAGAGCATCTTTTGTAATACTACTCAATAACTCCCACAATCCACCAACGATGAACAATCCTAATGCTGCAAAAAGCAATGATTTTGATTTTTCTAACAGCTTATCAGCTAATGCACTTAATCTTTCGTTTTTGTTTTCTTCACTTTGAGAAGTGGCTACCGAAGCTGCTTTTACCTCCTCATAAGTTCCTACTGCTACTATTTCTCTTTCTGACATGATTCAATCTTTTTTAGTTTAACTTCCTTGTAATGTTTTTTTTTAATTGTTTTTGTTTATTCTGGGGATGCTTTTTCAAATATCCCTCCCCTTCGAGAGGGATTATTTGCTATTTTATTTTATTATCTTTTTACAACTTTAAGATAAGCTGCTGGATTTGCTGGGTTAAAAACCGTTTTGTCCATAGTAAGTGAAAATGGTTTCATATCATCAGCAGGTACTTTTACTTTCATACTTGCAGCAACTTCTTTATACAAATCCTGTAGAATTAGTTTATCTGCAATCGCTTTGTAATTTGGTGCTTCTTTCAAATATCCAAATCTTACATATTGTGCCATAGCCCAAATGGCGTGAGATTTACGAGGAAAATTAACCAATCCGCCTTTATGGAAAACCATTTGGTCTCCTTTGTATATTTTTTGTCCTAGTTTACAACCCAAGTTGTATTCTCCATTCAAACGATCTTGGATAACATCGTTATTAGCGTTTACATAAGGTGCTTTTCCAATAATATCTGCTGTTTTTTTACGATTTGCAGGAACATCTAACCACATACAAGCTTCTAAAATGGCTTTCATTACTTTTTTAAGATCTTCTCTTCTTTTAGCACTAAAATCTTTGTTTACTACCAATGCTTTTTCAGGATGGTCTTTCCAGATGTCTTGAGTAGCAATTTGTGTAAAACCAATTCCCTGCATAGCTGCAACACCACCCCAAGGCTCTCCTACACAAAATCCATCCATGTTTCCTACTTTCATATTTGCCACCATTTGCGGAGGCGGAATAGTGATAATTTTAGATGTTTTCTGATTTACTCCAGCCGCAGCTAACCAGTTACGAAGCCATAAATCATGCGTTCCTCCAGGGAAAGTCATCGCAAAAGTTACTTCTTTTTCGGCTTTTAGCTTAGCAGCTACTACCGGAGCTACCTTAGCCATATCTTTAAAACCTACTTTTCCACAAAAATCATTTGATAAGGTAATAGCTTGTCCGTTTGAGTTAAGCATCATGGCAATTTTCATTTCTGAACCAGCCTTTCCACCTACTCCTGTGTAAACTGAAAAAGGCATTGAATACAAACAGTGTGCCCCATCTAATTCTCCTGTTAAGATTTTATCTCTAACATTAGCCCATGAAGACTCTTTTGTTACCACTACATTTACACCGTATTTTTTAAATAAACCTAATTCTTTAGCCATAACTATAGGCGAACAATCTGTTAAAGGAATGAATCCTAATTTAATTGGTTCACCTGCCTGCGCATTTGTTTTCATTGCAGATAAAGAAAACACTGTTACTATAGCCGCTAATAGGACTCTTGAAAAGAACTTTGCTGTTTTTTGAGTTGATTTTTCCATTTTTACAATTTTAATGATTTATGTTTTGTATGAAGCAAATGTACGTAAGTACTAATACTTAAAAATCATCTAAAAACCAGTCAAAAACAACTTTTTAAAACAGTAAATCCAATATTAAAAATCATTCAAAACCTTGCTAAAACGCAAGAAACAAGAACAAAACCCAATAAACACAAGGAAAAACAAAAATTAAGTACACACCGAAAAACTAAAAATAACTAGTTATTCGCAAAAAGAAAAATACGTATAATTAAAAATAACAGCTGGAAATAGCTGTTTGCAGTCAAATTTATATTCAAAAAAAAGAAACGGCTTAGCTATAATATATAGATAAAGAAAAATCAGTGTGCTGATAAAATATTTTAAGTGGCAAAATTCAAAATTGAGCATCCTTAAATTTCAAAGCTAAAAACGAAAAACCGTCTTTTAGAAAATTACACCTTATTATATATAGACTACTATAAACTATAAGAATGCTATTCTAACAATAAATATAAAACTCAAAAACCAATCAAAAGCAGAACAAAAAACACACATTATCAAACTAATAGAACAAAATACTCAAAAACACTTTTTTATTTGCAACTACCTAATAAATAAATCGAAAATTAGATTTACCACAAACGATACAATCATGAATTTACTTTCGAATAAATAAAAATTGACAGCAGACTAAACATTTGTTTTTTGAATTAATAATTGTTTTTTGAACCAAAAAAAAGATAAAAAGCATTATTTTAGACTTCTTTTAGTTATTTGGCAAACTTGCATTTTTTTTTAAAAAAATTACGTACTTATACGTAATAAATACGTATTTTTACATTTTAAAAATAGTATCTACTATTTAAAAAGATTTCGCAATTAAAAAATACCGATGATAATGCAAAATTCAGAAATCAAAACTACGTGTTCATATTGTGGAGTAGGATGCGGAATCATTGTAAGCAAAGATCCCAGCAATGGAGTAACGGTAAAAGGAGACAAAGACCATCCTGTAAACAGAGGAATGCTTTGTTCAAAAGGAATGAACCTACATTATGTAGCTAACGATACTTCTGATAGAATTCTTTATCCTGAAATGCGTTGGAGCAAATCGCACCCTATGGAGCGTGTAAGCTGGGACGATGGTTTAGATCGTGCCGCAGCTGTGTTTTCTTCAATGATAAAAAAATATGGTCCTGACTCTGTAGGTTTTTATATCTCCGGACAATGTCTTACCGAAGAATATTATTTGGTAAACAAATTGGTAAAAGGTTTTTTGAAAACAAATAATATTGACACCAACTCTCGTCTATGTATGAGTTCGGCTGTGGTGGGTTACAAAAAAACCTTTGGAGAAGATGCCGTGCCTATTGCTTATGAAGATATTGAACTAGCTGATACTTTCCTGATTACGGGAGCAAATCCGGCCTGGTGCCACCCTATCCTATTCAGACGTTTAGAACAACACCGCGAGAAAAACCCAAAAGTAAAGGTTATTGTTATCGATCCAAGAAAAACCGATACTGCCCTAACTGCCGATTTACATTTGCAAATCCTTCCGGGAAGCGACATTATACTATACCATGCCTTAGCCAAAAGAATTATTGAAAAAGGCTACATGGATACTAATTTTATCAAACAACACACCGAAAATTTTGATGCTTACATGAAGTTAGTACTTTCTACTTCACTGGAAAAAGCATCACAACTGTGTGGTATTTCAATCAAAGAAATTGATTTAGCTGTTGATTTAATTGGTAAAGCTCAAGGATTTCTTTCACTTTGGGCAATGGGACTGAATCAAAGTGCTGTGGGCGTTGATAAAAACACTGCCTTATTAAACCTCTCTTTATTAACCGGACATATTGGTAAACCTGGTTCAGGACCTTTCTCTTTAACAGGACAACCTAACGCCATGGGGGGAAGAGAAGTAGGTGGAATGGCCAGTTTATTAGCGGTTCACAGGGAATTAAACAACCCGGAACACCGTCAGGAAGTTGCTGATTTTTGGGGAGTAGATAGTATTTCGGAAAAACCGGGATTGACTGCTACCGAAATGTTTGAAGCCTTAGAATCCGGAAAAATGAAAGCTGTTTGGATTATTTGTACTAATCCAATGGTGAGTTTACCCGATTCCCGAAAAGTGGAAAAAGCATTGCAAAATGCCAAATTTGTAGTGGTTCAGGAAATATCTCATAATGCTGATACGGCTAAATTTGCCGATTTATTATTACCGGCAGCCGGATGGTTAGAAAAAGAAGGAACAATGACCAACTCAGAAAGACGTATTTCCTATTTACCTAAAGGAATTAACGCACCAGGAGAGGCACTGCCTGACTTTGAAATCCTAACCCGTTTTGCTAAAAAAATGGGCTTCAACGGATTCAATTTCAACACATCAGAAGAAGTATATAAGGAATATTGTCAAATGACAAAAAACACCAATATTGATATTTCTTTTCTGAATTACAACCGTTTAAAACACGAAGGTACTTTTCAATGGCCTGTTCCTGATTATGGACACCCGGGAACACCTCGCCTTTTTACTGATAAAAAGTTTTATACGCCTTCTCAAAAAGCTATTTTCAATTTGCCTGTATCAATTGAAAATACTTCAGAACAACCTAATGATAAATATCCCTTTATACTTACCACAGGACGCATTAGAGATCAATGGCATACAATGACCAAAACAGGAAAAGTATCCCGATTGCTATCACACATTCCGAATCCGTTTTTAGAAATCAATCCTATCGATGCTTTTAAAGCCGAAATAGAAAACGGAGATATTGTAGTGGTGAGCAGTAAAAACGGAGAAGTTCGTGTCAAAGCCACCGTAACTGACACTATCAAGGAAGGAGTTGTCTTTTTACCAATGCACTGGGGGAAACAATTAGACAACGATTTAAACAGAACCAATAACCTGACCAATACACTAATTGACCCTGTTTCTAAAGAACCTGATTTTAAATATACTGCGGTAGCCGTAGCAAAATATGAAAAACCTTCTCAAAAAATTGCTATTGTAGGTGCCGGAGCAGCTGCTTTTAGATTCATCCAAAATTACAGAGAACTGAATGCTAAGGATGAAATTATTGTTTTCTCTAATGAAGCCAATCCGTTTTACAATCGTGTATTATTACCCGAATATGTTACCAATGAATTGTCCTGGGAAAACTTATTAAAAGTAAAAGATCAGGAAGGTTTAAGTAAACTCAATATTACTTTAAAATCATCAGTAGGTATAGAGAATATAAACACTACTGCTAAAACAATAACGGATAGTCGTGGTGAAACACATACTTTTGACAACCTAATCCTTGCTACAGGAAGCCGTCCTTTTGTTCCGGAAAATGCGCAATTGCACTTGCCGGGACGTTTTACAATGCGTAAAAAAGAAGATGCTGACCGATTGAAGGACTATTTAGACAGCACTAATTTAGCACCGGAAGAACAACACGTAGTAATTGTAGGTGGCGGTTTATTAGGTTTGGAATTAGCAGCTGCCTTAAAACATAAAAAAGTAAAAATCACCATAATTCAAAGAGCTTCCCGATTAATGGAGCGCCAGTTAGATCGTATTTCCTGCAAATTATTAGCTGAAGAAGTACAACTTCGGGATATTCAAATCTATTTTGATAATGAGGTAAGTACAGTTTTCGAAACTGATAATGCTAATGAACTGGAAATTGCGCTAAAAAGTGGACGTATTTTAACGGCTAATGCTATTGTATATGCCATTGGAACAATTCCAAATATAGAACTAGCCAAAGAATCCGGTATTGCTTGCGGACGCGGAGTAAAAGTCAATCAGTATTTACAATCCTCTAATCCTGATGTATTTGCCATTGGAGAAATTGCCGAATTTGATGGTAAACTATTCGGAATTACTTCAGCTGCCGAAGAACAGGCTGATATTTTGGCTAACTTTTTAGCCGGAGATATTAGCAGTTTCTATAAAGGTTCGGTATTAATGAATATTCTAAAACTGGAAGACATCAACCTTTGTAGTATTGGAGAAGTTAGTATTCCTGAAAATGACGATAGTTACGAGGAAATTGTCTTTGCCGATTTGAAAAAGCGTTATTACAAAAAATGTATCGTTAAAGACGATTTGTTAATAGGAGCTATTTTAATGGGAGATAAAAATGAATTTGCCGAATTCAAAACCATGATTGAAAGCAAAATCGAATTATCAGACAAACGTAATCAGTTGTTGAGAGGCAGCAGTGCTTCTGCCAAGCCTGTTGTGGGGAAACTAGTTTGCTCTTGCAGCCAGGTAGGAAGTGGAAACATCGAAGAAGCTGTCAAAGCAGGAACAACTAATTTCACAGAATTGTGCAAATCAACCGGAGCCGGATTAGGTTGTGGTAGCTGTAAAACCGAAGTAAAAGAGATTTTAGCAAAGTGTAAATAAGTTAAAAAGTCCTTAGTACCTAGTCCCTAGTTTTTCAAACAGCTAAGGACTAAAAACTAAGGACTAAGGACTAAAAAAACAAGAACATGGAATTAACACGATTAATAGTAAAAGGAGGCGTTATTTCGCCAGGGGAATTACGAAATATTGTAAACATGAGTATGGCACAAGGGCTAAAAACAATTTCTTTTGGTTCCCGACAAGACATTATTTTTCCTGATGGATTTCAATATTCGGAAACGGAAAATAATGGCAAATTACATATCGTTTATCCTAATGAACAAAGCGGAAACAACATTGTTTCTTCTTATGTTTCTACTGATATTTTCAGAAATACACCCTGGCTTACAGGTAATAAATTCCTGTATGTATTAGAACAATTCAAAGAACAGCCGGTTTTAAAGGTAAACATAACCGACCCAAAACAACAGCTTGTTCCTCTATTTACAGGACATATCAACTTTATTGCTTCTGAACATGAAGATTATTGGTATTTATACATTCGTTTGCCTAACTGGCAGCGCATGGAAGTGTATCCTGTATTGATTTACAGCTGGGATATTTCTAAAATTTATTATGAAATCGAACGCATTGTTAACGAAGAACCTACAATAGGTATCGAGATGATTTTCAACCTTGTGAGTGAAAATTTAGACACCAATAACCGAACTATTGACAAAGCCTTAAATGTTCCGTTTTATCCTTTTCCGTATTACGAAGGAATGAACCGCTTGGGAATTGATCAATACTGGCTTGGATTATACTGGAGAAACAACCTTTACGATTTAGAATTCCTAAAAGAAATGTGTGATTTATGTTTTGATTGTAAAATCGGAAAAATATGTATCACGCCCTGGAAATCCTTCATTATAAAAGGAATTCCAAAAGACCGAAAATTAGACTGGGAAAAATTCCTGGGGAAAAAAGGAATTAATGTGCGTCATTCGCTTTTAGAATTAAACTGGCATCTTCCTGTAGCTACCGACTGGTCTCTAAATCTGAAAACTTTTTTGGTTAGAACATTAGATCAATTTGACATCAGTACTTACGGACTCACCTTTGGTATTTCTGATTACAACCGCGAGGGACATTATTTCACTTCGATTGTTATCGAAAAGAATAATTTACCAAAAGATTTGGAATCCATAAAGATCAGGGATACTTACAATGTTTTGTATGCCAAACATTTCGATCCTAACACCCGTGAATACATCATTCATACCCAAGATATTGACAAACTTGAATTGCCTAGTATACTTATCGAATTAAGTAAAAAATACTTTAACGAATTAGGAAATAATACTCCGGTTGAAAACAATGCGGCAGCAGCCACTAAAAAAGAAAAACAAGAACATGATATTTACCAATGTTCAGAATGTTTGACTATTTACAATTCAGAATATGGCGATGCTGTTCAGGGAATTGAAAAAGGAGTATTCTTCAATGATTTGCCTGTTGATTATTGCTGTTCTTTATGCGAATCTCCAAAATCTAATTTTGTACTTTTAACAGCTGAAAAACAAGATATTTAAAATCGCAAATTACCCAAAAACAACATTTATGAGTACCGAATATAAAACTGTCGATTCTTCAAAAATAACAATCTCTGAATTAATGTTGCCTTCGCACACTAATTTCAGTGGAAAAATCCATGGTGGTTATATTTTATCGCTAATGGACCAAATTGCCTTTGCCTGTGGTTCTAAATTTTCAGGAAATTATTGCGTTACAGCTTCTGTTGATACCGTAAACTTTCTGAAACCTGTTGAAGTAGGCGAACTGCTAACCATGAAAGCCAGCGTAAATTATGTGGGAAACAGTTCGATGATTATTGGTATCCGTGTAGAAGCCGAAAACATTCAAACCGGAGTTATTAAACATTGCAATTCTTCTTATTTTACAATGGTGGCCAAAGATAAAGAAGGAAAAAACACAGCCGTTCCGGGTTTAATTTTAACCACGCTGAAAGAAGTGAGCCGTTTTCAAAATGCCTTGAGACAAATTGCCCTGAAAAAAGAAAAAGAATACCAAAAAACCATTGCCACTTTTGGTTCTATCGAAAATATTTTAAAATCAAACGAATTCAAAGTAAAAGTTGACTTTGAAAAATAAAATGTTGTTATAAACTCGACCGTTTACTAAAACGGCCGAATCTATAAACAACATCTAAAACGCAAAAAGCACAGTGTAATACTGTGCTTTTTGATGGTAGTGTCTCACTAACTGTGTAAGTTGAAAAGTTATTCTGAAAAATATTTGAGCTCCTTTAAAAAGCTCAAAAATATTTTTCGGAAATAACTTTTTGTTATTTTTAACCTTACATAATTATGATTGACAAAGACGACTTATTAAACAACAAGGATTTCTATAAATCCTTCAAGAATGCAGAAGATTTAACCTCATTCTTTCAAACGATGCACAAACGAGCTGTTGAACATATGCTCGAAGCCGAACTTGATGCTCATTTAGACAATGAAAAACACGATAAAACCACTAAGGGTAATTATCGCAACGGACACGGAACTAAAAAAATAAAGACCTCTTTTGGTCAACAAGAAATCAAAGTTCCTCGTGACAGAGATTCTTCCTTTAATCCCCTGCTTGTTCCTAAAAGAGAAAATATAGCCCAAGGTATTGAAAATGTCATCATCTCACTTTATGCTAAAGGCATGAGTGTTAGTGATATTGAAGAACAGATCAAGGAGGTATATGATTTTGAAGTGTCTTCTTCGACTATATCACGTATTACCAACACAATTACAAATGAAGTAGTTACTTGGCAAAACAGGCCACTAGAAGAGCTTTATTTAATTGTTTGGATGGATGGTATTGTTTTTAAGGTTAGAGAAGGTTCGAAAGTTATCAATAAAACTATTTATTTAGCTGTAGGGCTTAACAGAGATGGTAAAAAAGATGTTTTAGGAATGTGGCTTGGTAAGAATGAAAGCAGTAGCTTTTGGATGAGTGTTTTGACTGATTTAAAAGCCCGTGGCGTTGAAGATATACTTATTACAGCTACCGATAATTTAAATGGATTTACTCAAACAATCCGAAGTGTTTTTCCTGAATCCCAAACACAAATCTGTGTGGTTCATCAAATTAGAAACGCTTGTAAATATGTTGTTTGGAAGGATAGAAAACAATTTACTGCCGATATGAAACATATTTATAACGCTCCAACAAAACAAGCAGCAGAGTTGGCTTTAAACGATTTTGCAGACAAATGGGAATCCAAATATTCTTATGCAATTAAATCCTGGCGAGATAACTGGGATGAATTGACCGTATTTTTTGATTTTCCAATTGAAATTAGAAAAATCATTTATACAACAAATTTAATCGAGAACTTAAACGGAAAAATTAGAAAATACACTAAAAATAAAATGTCGTTCCCAACAGATGATGCTGTATTAAAATCGGTATTTTTGGCTTTAAAAGAAGCGACCAAAAAATGGTCAATGCCTATTCAAAATTGGGGAATTGTTTTAAACCAATTTACCCTTATATTTGAAAAAAGGCTCCGATTATAAAAACGAAGCCTTAACTTTTCAACTTACACACTTTTTGGGATAGTGTCTTTTTGATTTTGAATGAGTCAAGTGAATAAACTCCAACTTGTCATTCTCAACAATCTAAATTAACAAACAACTATTGTTTTGGCAATAAAACAGTATCAACTACGTGAATTACTCCGTTAGACTGATTTACATCTGCAATTGTAACTTCGGACATTGATCCGTTTTCATCTGTGATGTATATTTTTTTTCCTTTCATCCAAGCTGTCAAAGTTCCACCACTCACTGTTTTTAGAGTAGCTTTTCCATTTCCGGCTTTAATGGCTTTAGCAACATCAGAAGCATTCATTTTTCCTGCAACCACATGATAGGTCAAAACGGTTTGCAAGGTTTTTAAACTTTCCGGTTTTAATAAACTTTCGACAGTACCTTCAGGTAATTTTTCAAAAGCGGCATTGGTAGGTGCAAAAACAGTAAACGGCCCGGATGTTTGTAAGGTTTCAACTAATCCGGCTGCTTTTACCGCAGCTACTAATGTGGTGTGATCTTTAGAATTCACAGCATTTTCAACAATGTTTTTAGTAGGATACATAGGTGCTCCACCTACCATTACTGTTTTTTGAGCATAAGAAGCGACTCCAAATGCCAGGGCAAAAAAGGCTACTGATAAAAATTTTGTAGTTTTCATAAATGTTTTTTTTAGGTTATATAAAAGCATTTACGACAGTAGTTCTTTATTGGTTTTAAAAAATTAAAAAAAAGTGAGATTCACAGAACCTCACTTTAGTATCAACGGTATTTTATTATTACAAATTCTTGATTACAAATTCACTTCTTCGGTTCAATTCGTGTTGTTCTTCGGTACAAGATTCACTTGGCACACATTTTACAATTTGAACGGTTTCACCATAACCTTTAGCAAAAATTCGCTTGGCTGGAATTCCCTGACTAAGGAAATATTCTCTGGTCGAATTGGCTCTTTTAGAAGAAAGATCTAAATTGTACTTATCATTTCCACGATTATCCGTATGCGAACCAATTTCAACTACCATATCAGGATATTTTTTCATCAACTCAATTACTCGATTTAAAATAGGTTTAGATTCTTTTCGAATGTACCATAAATCGTAATCAAAGTAAATAGGATCGGTTTTAATTAACAATCTTTCTTTGTCTTTTACTACATCTTTCTCAGCAGCGACAATAGCTGCTATTTTTTCTTTCTTCTTGATTTCGGCTTCTACAATAGCTTTTTTAACCGCAGCTTCTTTTTCTACTTTTGCCTTTTCGGCAATAATTGCTGCCTCTTTTTTCTGTTTTTCAGCAAGAAGTTTAGCTTCATTTTTCTTTTGTTCTATAACCGCTAATTCTTCTTGTTTAATAACTTCTAATGATTTTAAAGCCATCGAAGCATCATTCACTTTCTTTCTGTTTTTGTACAATTTCAAGAATTTGGAAGCATTCGTGTACATTTCTTTAGAAGCCTGAACCGAATAACTTTTTTCACAATCTACTGTAAAAGAAAAACGTCCATCGGCTGAAGTGATACTGCTTTCTATTTCCTTATTTTTAGCGTCCTGAAGAACTATTTTGGTATTTGCTAAAGGAAGTTTACTGTCAATATCAGTAATAATTCCCGAAATGTACTGCATACAATTTTCAACCACTAAAGGCTGAATTTCATTAATTTCATAAATATCATCTCCGCCTTTTCCGCCTTTTCTGTTCGATGCAAAATAACCGTGCTGGGTATCGGAATCTATTACAAACGAAAAATCGTCATATCCTGAATTCACCGGCAAACCAATATTCACCGGCTTCGCAAAATCGTTGTTTTTAATCTCAGAAACAAAAACATCCATAAAACCATAACCGGCATGACCATTAGACGAAAAATACAGTTTGTTATCTTTTGAAATAAACGGAAATTGCTCCTTTTTATCGGTATTAATAGTTGCTCCTAAATTTTTTGGTGTTCCGTAATCAGAACCTAAAATAGCAACACTGTAAATATCAAATGACCCCAAAGAACCCGGCATATCCGATGCAAAATACAAGGTTTTCTCGTCATTACTCAAAGCAGGATGTTCTACCGAATAATTGTCGCTGTTAAACGGTAAAGCCGTTATATTTCGCCATTTTCCATCAACTAATTCTGCTTTGTAAATTTTTAGAGTCGAAATCTTATTTTCGTTTTTAGCTCTTACACCATCATTAGAATTGTTACGGGTAAAGTAAACGGTGTTTCCGTTTTTAGTAAAAACCGCATTGGATTCATGTAAAGGTGTAGCCAATTCGATAGCAAATTTTCGAATTGAATCGGCTTTAGGATTTTTAAGCGAAACCGACATTAAATCGAGATAACTTTCGTTATTCCATTTATATACTTTTTCAAAAGTATAAGGCTTTCTTATTACTGCCGAAAAAACCAATTTGTCACCATATTTTACTGCTCCAAACTCAGAATTTGATGTATTGATTGGCATATTTTTTATATCAAAACGATTGCCTAAAGCCGAAATATTCTCAAGAATCAGATTCTCTTTTTCAAGATTTTCAATAGCTTTTTGATTGTTGGCTTTCAAAAAATAATCACGCATTACTTTATTAGCCTCATCATAATTGCCTGAAGCTTTTAAGGTTTGAGAATATCTAAAATAATATTCAGCATCAAGATTTTCGGCAAATCTAGCTATCAAAAAGCGATAGTTCCTTTGCGCATTTGCATAATCATTGGTATAATAATAGGAATCAGCCAGGTTTTTAACCACTTCAAAAGAACGATTGCTATTCATGATAGACTCATACAGCGGAATCGCTTCGCTGTAATACGTTCGTTCAAATAAGCGTTTGGCTCTTTGTAAATCTTGTGTTTGCGCCTGAGCAAATTGTAAAGTCAATACAATTAAAATAAGATATATTCTTTTCATTTCTATCATATTAAAAGAATCTTGGTGATTTATCAAATCCTTTGCCTAACAAATCGATATTAAACAAAACAAAAACTTCGTGCGTTCCCGAGTTAAACTGTCCAAAATTAGAAGTAGTATAATCATAAGCATAACCTACACTAATACTTGGCGAAACCTTAACACTCATTAAGGCACTTACCGCATCATCAAATCGATAAGCAGCTCCTAATTCGAATTTTTCATTGAACAAAACATTAGCCGAAAGATCTAATGAAACTGCCGAACCCTGAACCATCCTAGTCATAAATGCCGGTTTCAACTTAAAGGTATCCGACAAATTAAAAACATATCCTCCTGTAAAAAACAAATGAATTTTCTCAGAACCAAAAGCATTAATTCCTGAGCGTTCTTCAATATGCTTAGACGAAAATAAATTAGGTGCCGACAATCCTAAATAATAATTATCGGTAAAATAATAGGCTCCAACACCAATGTTTGGAAAAACAGTACTCCTATTCTCCGAGAATGCCTCATCGGTAGAAGAATCGCCTGTTTCTAACACAAAGCCATTAAAATTAGTTTTAAACGAAGTAAAACCGGCTTTTAATCCTAAAGACAGCTTTGCCTTAGTACTCACATCAAGTACATAAGCAAAATCAGCATAGAAATTATCTTCTTTCAAAGCTCCGTCGCCTATGTCATCAGAAATTATGGAAGCACCCATTTCGACTTTTTTATTCAAAGGGATATGCCCAAAAAAGTTAAACGTTTTAGGGGCTCCTATGGCTCCTGCCCATTGCGATCGATACAAAACTCCCAAATCTAACATGGCTTGTGTTCCGGTGGCATAAGCCGGATTCACAACATTCATATTGTACATATAGTGCGTATATTCGGGGTCTTGCTGTGCAGCTACTTTTATTACCAACAGTAAGAAACTGATACTTAATATTATTTTTTTCATTCGAAGTTTAGTTTTAATGTAACAAAATCAGCTATCGGTTTAGGTAAAGTCTTCCCTGAGTTGGTTTTTTATTTCCTTTATTAAAATGAAGAACATAAAAGTAAACACCATTAGGCGCTATTCCGTCAACCCCTATTTTGTAATCTGAATTACGACCATCCCATTCGGTTTTAGTACGATTTCCTTTGAACATTAAATTCCCATAACGATTATAAATTTCTAAAGTAAAGTCAGGATAGATAAATTCAATGTCTTTAATTCTGAAAACATCATTTTTTTGATCTCCGTTTGGCGAAAAACCGTCGGGAATAAAGAAATCATCAGGAACGTCACAGTTTGAAAGTGAAACTGTAACTTCTAGTGCGTCCGAATAGCAATTAGTTGTACTTGAAAAATTGTAAGCATAATAGGTTTTTCCTTCAACTAAAGCTGTATTGGCAATCAATTGATTTCCATTTTCAAGAGCATCAAACCAAACTAATTCTTCATTAGCCGAAACCCTGTCACTTAAGTTTTGAATTGTAGGATTATCTAAACCGCAAAAGTTTTGACCATCAGTATCCAATACAACTGCATCTAATTCGTTAATAGTTACTGAAATTGCTGTTCTCCCCGATTCGCATGTAGTAGTTGAATTTACTTCTTTTACATAATAAGTTCCTGTAACCAATACCGTTGAAGCACTTAGCACTGTGGTAGATGAAACCGAATCAAACCATTGGTATTGCGCTCCGCTTGGTGTCAAATTAGCTATTGTTCTCACATCATTTTTACAAAAACTAAAACTATTAGCTGCAGGATTATTAGGAATACTGTTTACAACAAATGTTTTGGTTTTATTCAAAACAACTGAACTACAACCATTTGAATTATCTAAAATAGAATTGAGCGTAATTGTTGTATTTCCTGTATTTACAAGAGCTGAAGCAGGAATTGTAAAACTGGCATTCCCTGCGCTAACTGTAAGGATAACATTTTGATTAGCCATAGTATTAGCATCTGTTAAAGAATAATCAACGGTAATATTGGTCAAAGTTCCTAATCCGGAAAGCTGAACACTGACATCCTGACCCAAACAAATATTATTTGCATTTAAAGCAACCGCAGCAACATTTGACAATGGCTTAACAGTAAAAGCTTTTGATAAAGCCACAGGATTTGAACAACCACTGGTTAAATTAATAATATTAGTAAAATTCAAAACTGAATTCACTCCAACATTCGGAATCAGAGTAGCCGGAATTGAAAATTGTGCCACTCCATTTGTAACCGTAAAATCCGTTTGCTGACTTGCAGCGACATTATCCCCGGAAAGATTATATGAAATTCTGTAATTTCCATTTGTTAAATTAGTATTTCCTGAAATTTCAACCAGAGCATCCAGTCCTTTACATATTGGTTCAATGGTTACGGTAGCATTATTAATTCTTGGCAAAGGATTAATATTTAAAATATCCGAAATAGTTCCTAAAATATTAGTACAAGCACGACGACTGGCTGTGTTGACAATATTTGTTATTGTAAAAGTATAATTGCCTACGGCTAGAAGATACTCATTATCCTCATCTATATCAAAAACAAAATTGCCATTGACAAAATTACCATTAACAGTTATGAAATTTGTAGTAGTTCCATTCGAAATACTATAACTAACATCATAATTACCATTAGGAATAGCTTGCGGTCCCTTGGTCAAAATGCCATTGTAAGTTGCTGTAGGAATAAGGTTTTCACAAATATCTGAATTTACAACCAGAGTGCTTCCTGTAAAATCCAAAGGATCTTCAATAACAATCTGAACGGTTGATTGTGAATTAGTACAAATAGGATTTGAGGACAAAACGGTATAAGTAAAATTATAAGTTCCCGCTCCAAAAGTATTATAAATACTCTCAACATCTATTCTATTATCTGCTAGACTTGTTATCTGATTTGTTCCAGAAACATCTGTCCATCTCCCACCCGCATCCTCTGCTGATAAAAGATCATTCAAGTTTACATTTCTATACAACGTCAAATCATTATTGCTACACAATAGTAAATTGGAAGGAGTTCCGGATAATGGTTTTCTAAAAACGGTTACAAAAACCGTAGCTGACTGTTCAGGACAGCTGTCTAAAGCCGGGATGGTATAAGTATAGGAATAATTTCCTTCCCCTAAAGCTTTTGGATTAATTGTATTTCCTGGTAAAAGTGCATTAGTAACACTGTTTCTCCATGTTCCATTTTGCTGTGGAGCTAATTTTGTACCATCAAAAGCAAGAAATAAATTAAAAGACTCTACATCATTACAAGTAGAAACGTTAGGACTGGGAACACCCGCATAAGGGCCAATTCTTAAAGTAACCGTAGCTTCGTTATCAGCACAACTTGATGGATCCTGAACATAGGTATAAGTATAAATACCACTGCTTCGTAATGCCTGGGCATTTAATATTCCACTAAAAATACTCTCTTCCAGAGGTTTTGAGTTATCAATCCAAGTTCCGCCCGCTGCCGGACTTCCTCCTAAAAGGTTATAAAGATTAATATTGCTGTTAGCAGGATCCTGAATATTACAAATCGTCACACTGCTATCTTCTCCGGCACATTGCGAATAACTATTTGAAGATAAGATAAATAGAAGAAAAACAGAGAATTTTAGAAGATTATTTTTAATAAAAGAAAGTAGATTTATTGCCATACTGTACTTTTTAGATTAGATTATTGGGGTAACACAATGCTAATGTAAGAAATAAAGCATCAAGAATATCTAAAAAATTCGACAAAATGCATCAAAAAACGGTTGAAATCAATATTTTTAAGAAATTATACTTTTAATAAACTCAAAATCAAAGCCATTAAACCTTATAATTACGCAGCATCCTTACTAAAATTACATAAAACTCTTTTCTCCTAAAAAACTTAAAAAAATGAGCATAAAAAAAGTCCCGATTTTATCGGGACTTTCAATATTTAGAAAATCTAAGAAATTATTTTTTCTCTGATTTTTCCATTTTAGCTTTCAATGCAGCTAATACATCATTGTTATCTCCTAAAGTTGCAGCTGGTGCATTAGTAGTAGATGCAGATGAAGTATTTTCAGTTGCAGCTTTCACATTTTTCTCTTCTTCTTCACGGAAGATAGCAGTGTGAGAAGCAACTACTCTTTTGAATTCTTTATTGAATTCGATTACTTTGAAATCAGCTGAATCACCTTTTTTCAATTTCTTTCCGTCTTCTTTTTCAAGGTGACGAGTAGGAATGAAAGCAACGATATCATCTCCGAATTCTACAGTAGCTCCTTTGTCAACAATTTCAGAAATCTCTCCGTTGTGGATAGTTCCTACAGCGAAAGAATCTTCGTATTGATCCCAAGGATTAGCAGTAGTTTGTTTGTGACCTAAAGATAATTTACGTCCGTCAACATCTAATTCTAATACAACTACGTCTAATTTCTCACCAACATTTACAAATTCAGATGGGTGTTTGATTTTCTTAGTCCAAGATAAGTCAGAGATGTAGATTAATCCATCAATTCCTTCTTCTAATTCTACGAAAATACCAAAGTTTGTAAAGTTTCTAACGATACCTGAATGTTTAGAACCTACAGGGTATTTAGAAGTAATATCAGTCCATGGATCTTGAGTCAATTGTTTGATACCTAATGACATCTTACGATCGTCTCTATCTAAAGTCAAGATAACTGCTTCAACAACATCACCTACTTTTACGAAATCCTGAGCAGAACGTAAATGAGTAGACCATGACATTTCAGAAACGTGGATTAAACCTTCAACACCTTCAGCAACTTCGATAAATGCACCGTAATCAGCGATTACAACTACTTTACCAGAAACTTTATCACCAATAGTTAAGTTAGCATCTAATGCATCCCATGGGTGAGCGTTTAATTGTTTCAATCCTAATTGAATTCTTGTTTTCTCATCATCAAAATCAAGGATTACAACGTTCAATTTTTGGTCTAATTCAAGAACTTCAGATGGGTGGTTGATTCTTGACCAAGAAAGGTCAGTAATGTGGATTAATCCGTCAACACCACCTAAGTCAATAAATACACCGTAAGAAGTAATGTTTTTAACAACACCTTCTAATACTTGTCCTTTTTGTAATTGACCAATGATTTCTTTTTTCTGTACTTCAATATCAGCTTCGATAAGAGCTTTGTGAGATACAACAACATTTTTGAATTCGTGGTTAATTTTTACCACTTTGAATTCCATAGTTTTATTTACATAAACATCGTAGTCTCTAATTGGCTTAACATCAATTTGAGATCCTGGTAAGAACGCTTCAATTCCGAAAACGTCAACGATCATACCACCTTTAGTTCTGCATTTAACGAAACCATTAACGATTTCTCCAGTTTCATTAGCTGCAATAACTCTATCCCAAGATTTAATAGTACGTGCTTTACGGTGAGATAATACTAATTGACCTGTTTTATCCTCACGGATGTCGATTAACACCTCTACTTTGTCACCTACTTTTAAGTTTGGATTGTAACGGAATTCATTTAAAGAAATAACACCTTCAGATTTAGCATTGATATCAACGATAACGTCTCTATCAGTAATTCTAACTACAACTCCTTCAACTACTTCTTCTTGGTCAGTAGAGATGAAAGTTTTAGATACTAGTTCTTCAAACTCTAATAAGTTTTTTTCATCTACTGCATCAATACCTTCTTCAAAGTTGTGCCAGTTAAAATTTGCTAAAAACTCTTCTTGTGATTTAATTTGTTCAGACATGCTGATAAAAAATTTGTATTCTGCATTCTCTCGAGTTTCTTGATGTGATAGAAAACAACAGAAGTTGTTTGTATAATTAGTTGATACCTAAAGGAAACTCTTATTCACCAAAAGGTGCGCAAAATTAATTCTTTTTTATGTAACTACAAAACAAATCCCGCTGATAATCACCACTAAACCCAAACTCAACGTCATTTGTACACTTTTTTACATTTTTAGGAGCATAACGACTTCGTTTTCAAAGCACTTCCCTCCTGCTGTCCGCTCTATCTCTTGTCTCGTCTTTTGGGACGAGACAAGAGGATGCCGCTTCCATCAGGGCTATTTAGTTCGTTTTGTTTTTAGAAGGTATTTTGTAAAGATATTTTGATATATTTAAAAGAAAATACAACAACTATTACTCCTATCTGCCTAAAAACGGGTGGTTTTCTGTTTTTTTTTATCACACAAATAAAACTATTATGATAACATTTTTTTATAGATTGTATAACGACAGAAACAAATTTTACGGCTACAGATTGGATTAATTCCATATCAGCGGTTTCAGCTCTACTGACAACAATAGTAACATTCATTACTGTCAGAGAAATAAAAAAACAAAGAGAACATAGTTATCATCCCGATGTAAATATCGCAAATCTTGAGTTCTTTGTTTATAAATATGATAAAGATGAAGAAGATGAAAACGATATGTTTTCACTTTACTATTCAACGAAAAAAATGTTGGAAACAGATCCTAAACAAGGATATAATGAACTCACAATTGACATTAGCAATATTGGTTTAGCTGCTGCTAAACAAGTTAGTTGGTCTTGGTTTGTGAATTTTAATGGAATTAAAAGCGTATTAGAATCAAAGAAAAACCCTTTAATTGATTGTGTTTTACACGAAAATGAAGTTTCAATTTCATCGAAAAAGTTAAATATTGATTGGTTTTATTTGGTTGATGATGAAAATTTTGGCAACTATTTTAATTTCATTTTACCATACTCAATTGAAAACAGAAAAAACACGATTAGAATTCCTCCAAGTTATTTGGACTTGTATTGGCTATACAAGGCGAAGGAAATTTTAGAAGATGACCATTTTAGTGATATGGAATATCCTCCATTGGAATTACACATAAAATATACAAATATGCATGGTAAAGAAATTGAAAAAACATTTTTATTATATATGACTTGGAGTTTTATGAGCAACCCGCTTAATCAACAAACTGAATTAGCAAAATTCAGGATTGAAATTGCAGAATCTAACTAAAAAAACTAACCCACGCTACCGCACAAATCCTTTCTTGTGGCATCTTGATTAACTATAATCCTTAATCCTAGAAATTATATTTGAAATAATCTTTCAAAAAGTTCTTCTGCCAGTATAACAAGTTTACGGCAAAAAAACAGCAAAATTCAACACTCAATCACACCATCAATAGACAATAAAAAAGAGTTAGCACTCACCAACTCCTTTTATTCAGCTTCCTAACACTTTTCCTTTACCAAATCTAACACCAGTTCAAATTGTTCTTCTCGTTTAGATAAGAATTATTAATTTCAATAGCTTCTTCGGGTTTTACTAAAGATAAATTGCTTCGGTGTGTATCAACATAATTGCGTTCTTCTACATCTTCCCCTATCGTTGAGTAAAAAATTTAATTTCGAGATTTCTTATCGATATCTTTCATAATCATCTGATAACATCCAATTACAATTCCTTTAATTGGTTTTGAAGTAGTTATTCCAGTATTATCACCCAATGCTCCCCGCACTCTTTGAGAATAAATAATCTGCGCGAGATTTAAATCATAAACTTCTAATTGAACAATGTAATGATTCCAATCTTTCGTATAATAATACTTATCAACTGTAAACCTGTCAACATATTTTCCCGCAATAGAATTTAAAGAGTGTTTTTTCTCATTAAAGTACTTAATATTTATAAAATAATCATAACCTGTTCCTTTTTTTAAATCTAAAATCATTGATTTACTTGGATTTAAAGGAACATTATTTGCTATTAAAAGTGAACTCTCATTTATCGAATTCACCAACCTATTATTTAAATACTTTGAAAAGTCTTTTACAACCTTTCGTGTCAGCTTATCTTTAACATCATAATCTACATCTATATTTCCCAAAAGCCATTTACCATTTGAAAAATCAATTCCAGTTGTTTGAGTTACTATTTCTTTTTGATAAATACCACGACTACAAGATGAAGAAGAAAAAAGAATAATAAGAAACAATAGAAAAAAGAGAACATTTTTAATCATTTTATTTTTTTTACAAAATTAAAAAAAATCTTATAAAAAAAACTATTCTCCTATTTCTAAAGTATTCCACTAGTACCTCTCCTTCAGATTGTGCTAGAATCCAGACCACGCACCAATCCTTTCGTGTGGTATCTTGATTAACTATAACAGTACAACACACACACACAGAACAACTTGCTAAGATCCTTCCCTGTCAGGATAACAAGTTTGCGGTAAAAGCTCTTAAAAACTCAAATCACAAAAATCATTCTATTTTACTACTTATTCAACAACTCCCCCAAACCATTATACACAGCCGGTTCCACAGCATAAGCATTAACTGTTTATCAAATCCCAACCAGGATCTTTTATTTAAAAGAAATAAAAAACTTACACTCGATAAAAACAAAAACATGTACAATTCAGTCGAAAACATGTAATATTTATGCGTTTCGTCGAAAAACCGACATTTTACTCCAAAAAAGAAAATTAAACTTTTTGAACTGAAAAAAAATAAAAATACATTTACGCAAAACATCACTAATAAAAAAAACACTAAACTAAAAAAATCAACTAAAAAATTATGAATTCTGAAAATTTACAAACCAAATGGGGGCAATTTATTTCCCTTGTTACCGTATTTTTTTTCTGGGGATTTGTTGGTTCAGCCAATGATATTTTGATACCGGTATTTAAAAAGGTTTTTACGCTGTCGCAGGTACAATCCCAATTAGTAGCTTGGGCGTTTTATGCAGCTTATTTTGTGGGTTCTATTATCTTTTTTCTGGTTTCTCTAAAATCAGATGTATTACAAAAATTTGGATACAAAAAAACACTGGCTGCCGGTTTAACTCTTTCTGCTTTTGGTTCATTTTTATTTGTTCCTGCCGCCACAATGGAAAGTTTTCCTTTCTTTCTAACCGCTTTATTCACCGTAGGATTGGGATTTTCGATTCAACAAATTGTAGCCAATCCATTGGCTATTAAAATGGGAAGCCCCGCAACCGGAGCGCATCGTTTAACATTAGCTGGTGGTGTCAACTCATTCGGAACCACTATTGGAGCTATTTTGTTAGGAATTGCATTATTTGGAATGGGAAGCAGCAAAGAAACAGCACTTTCGTTAGAAGATATCAAACTTCCTTTTATCATCCTAGGTTGCGCATTTATTCTGGTAGCACTTTTTATGCTTTTTTCTAAAATTGAAGATCCTGCAAAAGAAGAAGAAATAAAAATAGAAGCAGGTAATAAAAAATTTGCTATTAGCGATTATCCTCAATTGTATTTAGGAATGATTGCTATTTTTATTTATGTAGGAACCGAAGTGAGCATCATCAGTAATCTTCCCGCCTTATTAAAAACTGCCGAATTTGGAAATATCTTAGAAGAATCCATCCCTCCGTTTATTGCTTTGTATTGGGGAAGCTTAATGATAGGCCGCTGGAATGGAGGGGTAAACGTATTTAATACTTCCAAACTAACCACGATGGCACTTAAATTTATTGTTCCTGCCCTTGCTTTTGGAGTTATTATAGCTACCAATATTTTTGCCGAACACGAAGTCGATGCTTTCTATATCTATCCTATTTGGATTTTAATTTTTATCCTGATTAGTTTCATTGGTGGAAAAAATGCCGGAAAAACATTAATGCTTTTTGGTATTTCAGGATTAGTAATGATGTTAATGGGATTAATTTATCCGGATAGAGAAATTGCGAAATTCTTTTTTATCTCAGGAGGATTATTCTTATCTATAATGTGGCCTTCAATTTTTGACTTAGCCATTGCAGGTTTAGGAAAAAATACCGGAAAAGCTTCTTCATTCCTGATTATGATGATCTTAGGAGGCGGGGTAATTCCGCTGGTTCAGGGAAGAATTTGCGATTTTGACCTAAGCAACCCTGAGGGAATTTTTGGGATTTCCTGGACACATTTCTCCTACATCATACCTCTTTTAGGATTTGGCTATTTAGCCTTTTATGGTTTTTATTGCCCTAAAATCCTCAAAAAACAAGGAGTTTCCTATGTGGAAACCGAAGGCGGTGCTCACTAACACACAAACCTTTTTATATTTCCGAAAGCCATCAAATTCATTTTTGGTGGCTTTTTATTTGGCATAAAATTCATCAAAATTAATTCCCAAAAATCCTAAAGGGTGTAATTTCAATGAATTTCAAAGAAATTTCCCTCCGTTTAGGTACTAGGGAAAGAAAATTTCTTTTATTTAAAATAAATTCAAACAGCTACTTAATAATTCGAATAAATTAATTTTTTAAAAATATATTTGTCCAAAATTTTGACCATGAAAAAACACCTACTCTTACTTATCACTTTAATTTTCATAACTGCCTGTGGCGTAAAACAAACCCGCAATATGTTGACTTCAGGAAATTATGACGAAGCCATTGATAACGCCGTAAATAATTTGCGTTCGAATAAAGACAAAAAAGGAAATCAGGATTATGTATATCTTCTTGAAGAAGCTTTTTTTAAAGCCAAAGAAAGAGATTTAAACAGCTTGAACTTACTCGAGCAAGACAAAAATCCGTCTAATCTTGAAAAAATTTACAACACTTATATTCAATTAGACCGTCGTCAGGAAAAAATAAAACCTTTACTTCCTTTACAACTTCTTAAAGAAGGAAAGAATGCTAAATTTTCTTTCGACAATTACAACAAACAAATCGTTGAAAGCAAAAATGCCCTGTCTAAATATTTATATGACAACAGCAAAGCCTTATTAAAGTCAACTAACAAAATGGACATTAGAAAAGCTTATGACGATTTGGAATATTTAAACCAAATTAATCCTAACTACCAAAACACCTTACAACTGCAGGAAGAGGCCTTGATTAAAGGAAGATACTACGTTACCGTAGCCTTGCGCAATCAAACTAATATGGTAATTCCGGTGGATTTACAAAACGATTTACTGGATTTCAACACCCTTGGAATGAATGACAAATGGACAATTTTTCACAATACTTTACAAAAACAAATCAAATACGATTATCAAATTGTTGTTAATTTTAAAGATATCAACATCACACCTGAACAAATCAAAGAGAAAGAATTTGTAAAAGAAAAAATAATCAAAGATGGTGTCAAAGATCTTTTGGACAAAAACGGAAAACCGGTAAAAGACAGCCTTGGAAAAGTAATCAAAGTAGATAATTTAAAAACTATTGTGATTCGAATTAGGGAATTCAATCAGTTTAAAGCCTCTCAAATTACTGCTAATGTGGATTATATCGATTTTAAAAATAAACAGCTTTTACAATCTTTTCCACTGACTTCTGAATCTGTTTTTAAAAATGATTATGCCACTTACAAAGGCGATAAAAGAGCTACTGAAGAATCTTATTATTCTTATTTTAATCGAAAATTAGTTCCGTTTCCAAGTAACGAACAAATGATCTACAACACTGGTGAAGATTTGAAATCTAAATTGAAAGGGATTCTGGTAAAAAACAAAATTTAAAACCCTCAGAACTTCTCCTACCGAATAAAACACAATTATTTGATTTACAAACGTTTGAGTACAAAAACTCAAATGTTAAAATAAATTATAAAACCATGTTCAGTTTGAAAAATATGTGTACTTTTGCATCAATGAATTACAAAAGTGTACATATTACCTCATTGTCACGGATAGACAGGCCTGTTACTTCGCCCGAAGTACGGATACTTGTTTAGTATCTAAATACTCTTTGTCTAAATCAATTCATTATTTTTTATCAGTACCAAAATTGAAATTACAGCCATTATTTGTTGGATTTACATATCCTAAAAACAAAATTTTACACATTTTATATTCCTACATTTTTTCTTGTTGGTTTTATTATGTTAATTTTGCAGTCAATTTCAAAAAAGGTTCCGTATTAAAATATAATTATTTCACATTTTTTAACCCAAAATTCATCTTTTGAAATGAATATCTCTATTGTTATAGCTCAGGAAGAACATTTTAAGTATGCACAAATTATTTGTGATACTATAGAAACGTCTGCCTTATTGAGAGGAACCGGAATAGCAAAAAGAACTCCCGAATATGTCCAGAAAAAAATGGAAAACAGAGATGCCGTTATCGCATTGGATAAAAACGGTGATTTTGCAGGTTTCTGCTATATCGAAAGTTGGCAACACGGTAAGTTTGTTGCCCATTCTGGATTGATTGTACATCCTGATTTTAGAAATCTAGGTCTAGCCAAGAAAATTAAAACCTTTGTGTTTAATTATTCTTTGAAAAAATACCCTGGTGCCAAAGTTTTTGGTATCACAACCGGTTTAGCTGTAATGAAAATCAATTCCGATTTAGGATACAAACCTGTTCCTTTTTCTGAACTAACCAGCGATCCTACATTTTGGTCCGGTTGTAAAACCTGTACTAATTTTGAAATACTAAAAAGCAAAGATTATAAAATGTGTTTGTGCACCGGAATGCTTTATGATCCTGCCGAAAAACCAAAAGATCCACCTAAACATCCATTCAATGTTAGGATTTGGAACAGATTAAAAAAAATCAAGCAAGCATTGTTTTTAGAATAAGTAAAACGAATAAAATAAATTATATATAATCAGCTAAATACGAAACTTCTAAAAGAATAGTAAATAGCCCATAGATCAAGAAAAATGAAAAAAGTTGTATTAGCTTATAGTGGAGGTCTAGATACCTCATATTGCCTTAAATATTTAAAAAATGAACAAGGATATGAAGTTCACACCGTATTAATTAATACAGGAGGTTTTGATGATGCCGAATTAAAAGCTATCGAAGACAGAGCTTATGAGTTAGGAAGTGCTAAGCATGCTAACCTTACTATCTTAGATAAATATTATGACAAAGCCATCAAGTATTTAATTTACGGAAATGTCTTAAAAAACAATACCTACCCATTATCAGTAAGTGCTGAACGTGTTTTTCAGGCAATCGAAGCTATAAAATATGCTAAATCTGTTGGGGCTACTGCTATTGCTCACGGAAGTACTGGTGCAGGAAATGACCAAATTCGTTTTGATTTAATTTTCCAAACTATCGCTCCCGAAATTGAAATCATCACTCCTATCCGTGACTTAAAATTATCAAGACAGGAAGAAGTAGATTATTTATCTAAAAACGGAGTACACTATTCTTGGGAAAAAGCACAATATTCTATCAACAAAGGACTTTGGGGAACCAGTGTGGGAGGTAAAGAAACTTTGACTTCAAGCCAACCTTTACCAAGTGAGGCCTACCCTTCTCAATTACAAAAAGAAGGTGAAGAAAAAGTAATTTTAGAATTCAAAAAAGGAGAATTAGTTGCCGTAAACGGTGTAGCTGACAAACCTTCAAACAACATTGTTGTTTTAGAAAAATTAGCCAGTGCTTATGCTATCGGTAGAGATATTCACGTAGGTGATACTATTATTGGAATCAAAGGAAGAGTTGGTTTTGAAGCTGCTGCTCCACTGATTATCATCAAAGCACACCATTTGTTAGAGAAACATACTTTAGGAAAATGGCAACAATACTGGAAAGAACAACTAGGAAACTGGTACGGAATGTTATTTCACGAAGGTCAGTTTTTAGATCCTGTAATGCGTAACATCGAAACTTTCCTTGAAGATACTCAAAAAACAGTTAACGGAAAAGTATTTGTTTCGTTAAAACCATATCATTTTTCATTAGACGGAATCGAATCTGACAATGATTTAATGAATACCGGTTTTGGTCAATATGGAGAAATGAACAATGCCTGGACATCTGAAGATGCTAAAGGATTTATCAAAATCTTAGGTAATGCTCAAAACATATTTTCATCTGTAAACAATGAAACTTACGAGTAATTTTCATTAAAATAAAATATAAAAGTTAAAGTTTTTTCACAAAGACTTTGACAAACACTTTTTAAACCATTAAGAAATTAAGTTTCATAAAACTAAATGTATCTTAATTTCTTAATGGTTTAAAATAAAAAAAAGAGATTATGATTAAAGTTGGAATAATAGGTGGTTCGGGATATACGGCAGGAGAATTAATTAGAATTCTAATGTTTCACCCGAATGCTAAATTAGATTTTGTTTACAGCACTACAAACGCTGGAAAACCACTTTATGTGGCACACCACGATTTGATGGGCGACATCGAAATGAATTTTACAGATGTTATCAATCCTGATGTTGATGTACTTTTCTTGTGTTTAGGACATGGAAAATCAATTTCATTCTTGGAAAACAACAAATTCTCAGATAATACAAAAATCATCGATTTAGGAAATGATTTCCGTTTAATAAAAGACAAAGACTTTAACGGTAAATCTTTTGTTTACGGATTGCCTGAACTGAACAAAGCCGACATTAAAAACGCCAATTATATTGCCAATCCAGGTTGTTTTGCTACAGCTATTCAATTGGCTTTATTGCCATTGGCTGCTGATGGATTATTGACTGAAGATGTTCACATCAACGCAACAACTGGTAGTACTGGTGCGGGAGTTGGTTTAGCTGCTACCTCACATTTTAGCTGGAGAAACAACAATTTATCTCACTACAAAGTATTTGAGCACCAACATTTGGGCGAAATCAACCAAAGCATCAATCAATTGCAAGCGGATTACTCTGATGAATTAATTTTTATACCAAACAGAGGGGATTTTCCAAGAGGGATTTTTGCCACTTTATATACAAAATCGGAAGAATGTTTAGAAGATTTGGTTGCTAAATACGAAGCTTTTTATGCTGACCAACCTTTTGTAACGGTTACTACTACTAACATCAACATGAAACAAGTAGTACAAACGAACAAATGTATTATTAGTTTATTGAAAAAAGGAAACCGGGTTTTAATTACTTCAATAATTGATAATTTACTCAAAGGCGCCTCTGGTCAGGCTGTTCAAAACATGAATTTAATGTTTGGACTGGAAGAGACTACAGGATTGCATTTGAAACCAAGCGGATTCTAAAAAAAGTTTGTCGTTTATAGTTTTTGGTTTTATTCAACAACTATAAACGACAAACCAAAAACAACAAACTAAAAAATAAAAAAATGAACTTATTTGACGTTTACCCATTATACCCTATCACGCCTGTAAAAGCTTTAGATTGCACGATTACAGACGATAAAGGAATCGAATATTTAGATTTATACTCTGGTCACGGAGTAATTTCTATTGGACATACACAACCGGATTATGTTGCTAAAGTGAAAGAGCAACTGGATAATTTGAGTTTTTACTCAAATGCGATTCAGAATCCATTACAAGTAGAATTAGCCGAAAAATTAGGAAAAGCTTCCGGCTTAACTGATTTTAGCTTATTCCTTTGTAGTTCTGGTGCTGAAGCCAATGAAAATGCTTTGAAAGTAGCTTCTTTCCACACGAACAAATCAAGAGTAATTGCTTTTGACAATTCATTTCACGGAAGAACTTCTGCAGCCGTTGCTGTAACCGACAACAAAAAAATTGTAGCACCATTAAACGCGCAACAAGTTGTTACTTTCCTGCCTTTGAACCAAATTGATTTGGTAGAAGCAGAATTGAAAAAAGGCGATGTTTGTGCTGTAATCATCGAACCAATTCAAGGTGTTGGTGGTTTAGATCAAGGAACAACGGAGTTCTTTCAAGCTTTGGAAAAAGCCTGTGCAGCCCATGATGTAGTTTTAATTTTAGACGAAGTACAATCAGGTTACGGAAGAAGCGGAAAATTCTTTGCTTTCCAACACCACGGAATCAATCCGGATATTGTAACTACTGCTAAAGGAATGGGGAACGGTTTCCCTATTGGAGGGGTTTTGATTTCTCCTAAATTCCAGGCAAGCTACGGATTATTAGGAACTACTTTCGGCGGAAGTCATTTGGCTTGTGCTGCCGGTATTGCCGTTTTGGATGTTATCGAAAGTAAAAACTTGATAGAAAACACCAACAAAGTATCAGAATACTTTTTTGAAGCGATTAAAGTAATTCCTGAAATCATCAAAGTAAAAGGAAGAGGATTGATGTTAGGAGTTGAATTTGACTTTGACGTGAGTGCTTTGAGAAAGAAAATGATTATTGAAAAATACATTTTTACAGGTGGAGCTAACAATAAAAACTTATTGAGAATTCTTCCACCATTAACGATCACTACTGCTGCAATTGACGCATTTATCGTTGCATTACAGGAATCATTAGCCGAATTAAAAGCATAAGTTTTTTTAAACTTAAAAAATAAAACAAAATGAGTACTATTTTATCCATAGAAAAAAGAAACGCTGTATTGACTACGATGGCGGCTCTTTTAGAACAAGAAAGAGAAGCTTTGAAAGCCATCAATCAACAAGATTTAGCCAATTATAACGGTGAAGATTTGGCTATGGAAAAACGGCTACTCGTTGACGATGCCAAAGTAGACGGAATGATTCTTTCTGTGAAGCAATTGGCTGGTCAGGAAGATCCTGTGGGGCAGGTTCGCTATGAATTCACCCATGAAAACGGAATGAAAATCAGCAACAAGACTGCTGCTTTTGGAACAATTTTGATTATCTATGAATCCCGTCCGGACGTAACAGTAGAAGCTGGTGGAATCGCATTCAAATCAGGAAATAAAATTTTATTGAAAGGTGGAAAAGAATCGTTGCTTTCGAACCAAAAAATTGTGAGCCTTTGGCACCAAGCCTTAGAAAGCAATGGCGTAAGTACGGATTGGGTGGAGTATTTGAATTATGACAGAGTTCAAACCCAGGCTTTTCTTGAAAAACCAACGCAAAGAGTCGATTTAATTGTACCTCGTGGTGGTGAAAAACTGATTGAATTCACTAAAAAACACGCCAGTTGTCCTGTGATTGTAAGCGGTCGAGGGAATAATTTTGTGTATGTAAATGCCGATGCTGATTTAGATAAAGCGATGGCAATTATCATTAACGGAAAAACTTCAAACATATCAGTTTGTAATGCTTTAGATAAAGTTTTAATTGATACTAATGTTCCAAATTGGGAAGGTTTTGCTAATGAATTGGTAGCCAAACTAAAAGCATACAACGTAACTATTTTAGGTGATGATGCTTTTGCAAAAGCAACTCAGGTGCCTGCAATAGAAAACGATTTGATTTGGTACGAAGAGTTTTTGGATTACAAAATTGTCATTGGAACAATCGATTCTAAACAAGAAGCGATTGCTAAAATCAACAAATATTGTGGCGGACATTCGGCTTCAATTATTACCGAAGACAAAGCCATTGCACAAGAATTTATGGAAAACATTGATGCTTCATCCGTTTATCACAACGCTTCTACCCGTTTCACCGATGGAGGGCAATTTGGTTTAGGCGGGGAATTAGCCATCAGTACGGATAAATTACACCAACGTGGACCAATTGGTTTACAACATTTGGTAACCAATAAATGGTATATTTACGGAGACGGACAAGTTAGATAGCAGAAACCAGATTTCAGTTTGCAGTAATCCGTTGTCAGTTCGAGCGAAGTCGAGAACAAAAATGATTTAAGATTTTTGATTACAGATTTAAAACCCAAACTGTAAAAAATATAAACATGACTTTGTGAACTTTTTTACAAAGTAAAAGAATAAAAAACTTTGTGCACTTTGCGATTACTTAGTGTCCCCTGCCTGTCGGCAGACAGGTTTGTGGTTAAAAAAAGCCCTTTGCGGTTAAAAAAACATGGCAAAAAAAAGAATTTTATTAAAATTAGGAAGCAATACGCTAACCAAAGAAACCAATCATATTTCGAGAGGAAAGATTGAAGACATTGGTATGCAAATAGCCGCCTTAAACGATGAATACGAATTTATCATTGTGAGTTCAGGTGCTATTGCTGCGGCAAAACAATTTGTAAAGTTAGACAATAACGACAAAGATGTTTTTGTAAAACAAGCTTTAGCCTCTATTGGTCAGCCTCATTTGATGCGGATTTACAATGAAAACTTCAAGGATTTAGGATTAAATACTTCGCAGTGTTTGCTTTCTTATTCTGATTTCGAAAAAGAACAAACCCGAAAAAACATTGTCAATACCATCAACGTATTAGTTAAAAACAATTACATCCCCATTATCAACGAAAACGATACGGTAGCCACGGATGAAATTAAATTTGGTGACAACGATAAATTAGCCGCTTTGGCCGCTGTTTTATTAAAAGTAGATATTTTGATAATTGCCACCAATACCGACGGTTTTTACACTAAAGAATCAATGGACAAAGGAACTCCGGAAACAATTTTATCAGTAAAAGAGTTGAAGGATTTGGAAAAAGAAATTGGAGATTCTAAATCGTCACACGGAACAGGCGGAATGCAATCAAAAATAGAAGCCGTAGCCATCGCAAAAGAAGCTAATATTGAAACCTGGATTATCAATGGTTTGAAAGATAATTTTATCTTAAATGCCTTGAAAAATGAAATTGCATTTACAAAGATTATATAATTCTAGGACACGGATTATACAGATTCGCTAAAGCGAAAACGCTGATAAAACAGATTTTCTAAAATGGAATTATTACACGAAGAATTAACAAACCTAATTATTAAAACTTTTTATGAAGTTTATAATGAATTGGGTTATGGATTTCTAGAAAAAGTGTATCAAAATTCTTTGTATCTGGAATTAAAAAACAAAGGGCTTAAAGTTGAACCTCAAAAAAGAATTCCTGTTTTTTATAAAGGAACTGAAGTTGGAGAATATTTCGCTGATTTAATGGTCGAAGATAAAATTATACTCGAATTGAAAGCAGCTGATTACATTGTAAAAGAATTTGAAAATCAAATTCTAAACTATTTAAGAGCTACAGACTGTGAAGTTGGTCTTCTTTTAAACTTTGGAAAAAAACCAGAATTCAAACGAAAAATATTTGAAAATGACAGAAAATAAAATCCGTACTTTTGCTTCAGCAAATCTAAAATAATCTGCTCTTATCTGTGACTTCGCGATAGCGAATCCGTTTAATAAGCGTACAATTAACAAAAAATACAACAATCCGCTTTTATCTGTGTCTTCGCGATAGCGAATCCGTTTAATCAGCGTACAAATAAATAAAGAACAATGAACTTTATATCCATACAAAACATCGATTCACTTGACAAATGGGTGAAACAAGCGTTAAAAATCAAAAAAAATCCGCTTAAGAATAAAAAACTGGGAAAAAACAAAACCTTAGGGATGTTGTTTTTCAACTCTAGTTTGAGAACCCGTTTGAGTACGCAAAAAGCGGCTATGAATTTGGGAATGAACGTGATTGTAATGAATTTTAACAGCGAAGGATGGACTTTGGAATTCCAGGATGGAGTTGTTATGGATCAAGGTTCATCGGAACACATCAAGGAAGCCGCAGCAGTTGTTTCTCAATATTGCGATATCATCGCGATTAGAGCTTTTGCAGGATTGGTTGATAAAGAAAAAGACAATGCCGAAACCGTAATTTCCGGTTTCTTAAAATATGCTTCTGTACCGGTTGTAAACATGGAAAGTGCTACGGGACACCCAATGCAATCCCTTGCCGACGCAATTACAATGGCAGAACACAAAACCAAACACAGAGCAAAAGTAGTTTTAACCTGGGCTCCACATCCTAGAGCTTTGCCTCAGGCTGTTCCAAACTCTTTTGTAGAAATGATGCAAAAGCAGGAAAATATGGATTTTGTAATTACGCATCCTGAAGGCTACGAATTGAATCCGGAAATCACCAAAGATTCCAAAATCGAATACGATCAAAATAAGGCTTTCGAAAATGCTGATTTTATCTATGCTAAAAACTGGAGTAATTATAAAGAATACGGAAAAATTACTAATTCTGACCCAAATTGGACCGTTACTGCTGAGAAAATGGCTTTAACTAATAATGCTAAATTCATGCACTGTTTGCCTGTTAGAAGAAATGTAATTGTTACTGACGAAGTAATTGACAGCGAAAATTCTGTTGTCATCGAACAAGCAAATAACAGAACCTATTCTGCTCAATTAGTTTTGCAAAAAATATTGGAAAATGGAAAAAAGTAAGCAATCCTTATCCATCATAAAAATTGGTGGAAACATCATAGATAATCCAACGGAATTAGCTCATTTTTTAGCAGATTTTTCTAAGATTGAAGGAAATAAAATTTTGGTTCACGGTGGCGGAAAATCGGCTACTAAAATGGCGCAAAGTATTGGTTTAGTTCCTCAGATGATTGACGGACGAAGAATTACCGATAAACCTATGCTTGACGTAGTGGTGATGATTTATGCCGGAGAAATCAACAAAAATGTTGTTGCTCAATTACAGGCTCATAACACCAATGCAATGGGATTTTCAGGAGCTGACGGGAATTTAATTCAATCTACTAAAAGAGACCATCCAACGATTGATTACGGTTTTGTAGGCGATGTTCAAAAAGTGAATACTCCTTTATTGGAAACCTTAATCAATAGCGGAATTGTTCCTGTTTTCTGTGCTATTACACACGATAAAAACGGACAATTATTAAACACTAATGCCGATACAATTGCGAGCGAATTAGCCATAGCAGCATCGGAAGTTTTTGAAGTAACCTTGAACTATTGTTTCGAAAAAGCGGGAGTTTTAACCGATGTTGAAGATGAAAATTCGGTTATTCGCCAAATCAATTCTGCTCTTTATTCGCAATTAAAAGAAGAAGGAGCCATTCATTCGGGAATGATTCCTAAATTGGATAACTGTTTCAATAGTTTGTCTAAAGGAGTTCAAAAAATTAAAATTGGCCATCACAGAATGTTGAAAAACTCAGAGGCAATTTGTACGAGTATAGAATTATAATTAATTTGCCACAAAGACGCCAAGACACAAAGAAATAATTTAAAACTTTGCGACTTTGTCTCTTCGTAGCAAAAAAATAAAATATGAAAAACATAGAAACTCTTATACAAGAAGCCATTGCGTTATTAAAATCACTGATTCAGACGCCTTCATTTTCGAGTGAAGAAGAGCAAACAGCACTTTTAATCGAAAATTGGTTTACTCAGAATAACATTCCTTTCGAAAGAGAAAACAATAATGTTTGGGCTTACAATAAACATTTTGATAAATCCAAACCGACACTTTTACTCAATTCGCACCACGATACTGTGAGACCAAACCAGGGTTATACTAACGATCCATTTGAAGCAAAAGTAGAAGACGGAAAATTATTTGGTCTGGGAAGTAACGATGCCGGAGGATGTTTAGTTTCGCTAATTGCCACATTTACTCATTTTTATGCCAATGAAAACCTGCCTTACAATATTGTAGTTGCAGCTACCGCAGAGGAAGAAAGCAGCGGAAAAAATGGTTTGAATAGTATTCTAAAACATTTACCGGAACTGGAATGTGCCATTGTTGGTGAACCAACCTTAATGCAATTAGCCGTAGCCGAAAAAGGATTATTGGTATTAGATGTGGTTGTTAAAGGGACGGCAAGTCACGCTGCACACAACAATCCTGACAATCCTATTTACAATGCCATGCCGGTAATTGAATGGTTTAAAAGCTATCAATTTGAGAAAATATCTGAGGTTTTAGGACCTGTAAAAATGACTGTAACCCAGGTTACCGCCGGAAAGCAACACAATGTTGTTCCTGCTGAATGTCATTTGGTTGTCGATATTCGTGTGAATGATTGCTACAACAATACCGAAATTTTAGACACAGTAAGAGCAAACGTAAATGCTGAAGTGACTCCACGCTCCATGCACTTAAACGCTTCATCAATCCCAGTTTCACACGGATTGGTACAAGCAGGAATCGCTTTGGGAAGAACCACTTATGGCTCACCTACCCTTTCGGATCAATCGGTTTTATATTGCAAGTCTTTAAAACTGGGGCCAGGAGAAAGCTTACGCTCACACTCGGCTAACGAATTTATATATGTAAACGAAATAGAAGAAGGAATCGAATTGTATATCAAAATACTAACTGATTTTTTTAATAATATTAAGTAGCTAATCCCGCTATTCGCTACAATCTTTTATTTTTTAAAGAAAAAAATAAAAGGATTTTCGCTGCTATCGGGGCAAAAAAATAAAAACTTTGCGAATCCCTGAGTGTTCTCAGTGTATCTCTGCAAAACAAAAAACAGAATTATGAAACTTTGGGAAAAAGGAATACCAACAGATAAACAAATCGATTTATTTACTGTTGGAAACGATCGTGAATTAGATTTGATTTTGGCCAAACATGATGTTACAGGAAATATAGCTCAGGCAAAAATGCTTGCTAAAATCGGCTTGATTACCCATCAGGAATGTGAAGATTTACTAGGTGCATTGGCAGAAATTCAGGAAGATATCAAAGCTGGAAATTTTACTATCGAAGATTCATTTGAAGATGTACATTCAAAAGTTGAATATTTACTTACCCAAAAAGTAGGCGATGCCGGAAAAAAAATACACACCGCCCGTTCTCGTAATGATCAGGTTTTAGTGGATATGAACCTGTACTTAAAAGAAGAAGTTCTACAATTAAAACAGCAAGTAAAAGCACTTTTTGATTTATTGATGGCTTCTGCCGAAAAATACCAAAACGTATTACTACCAGGTTATACACATTTACAAATTGCAATGCCTAGTTCATTTGGAATGTGGTTTTCTGCTTATGCCGAAAGTCTAATCGACGATATGAGTATGCTTAATGCTGCTTTAAAAGTAGTAGATCAAAATCCGTTGGGTTCTGCTGCAGGATATGGTAGCTCCTTCCCTATTGACAGAACTTTTACCACAAAAGAAATGGGTTTTAGCACTTTAAAATACAATTCCGTTGCGGCACAAATGAGTCGTGGAAAATCTGAGAAAACAGTTTCTTTTGCAATGGCAAGTGTTGCAGGTACGCTTTCAAAATTTGCTTATGACGTCTGTTTATATATGAGCCAGAATTTTGATTTTATTGGTTTACCGGCAAATCTGACTACAGGATCCAGCATTATGCCTCATAAAAAAAATCCTGATGTATTTGAGTTAATTCGTGGAAAATGCAACAAGATTCAGTCATTACCATATGAATTAACCTTAATTACCAATAACCTACCAAGTGGTTACCACAGAGATTTACAACTTTTAAAAGAAGGTGTTTTCCCTGCGATTCAAAACTTAAAAGCCTGTTTGGATATTGCTATTTTCTCCATTCCGGATATTAAAGTAAAAGAAAATATTTTAGAGGATAAAAAATACGATTATCTATTTACTGTAGATACTTTGAACGAAATGGTTTCGGCTGGAATCCCATTTAGAGATGCCTACAAAGAAGTAGCTTTGCAAATTGAAGCCGGAAATTACAAATCACCAAAAGCAACAAAACATTCACACGAAGGAAGTATTAATAATCTTTGCTTGAATGAGATTAAAGAAAAAATGAATCTGGCTTATTAAAAGAGAGATTTATTCAAATAAAAAAGGACACTATCCCAAAAAGTGTGTAAGTTGAAAAGTTAAGGCTTCGTTTTTATAATCGGAGCCTTTTTTCAAATATAAGGGTAAATTGGTTTAAAACAATTCCCCAATTTTGAATAGGCATTGACCATTTTTTGGTCGCTTCTCTTAAAGCCAAAAATACCGATTTTAATACAGCATCATCTGTTGGGAACGACATTTTATTTTTAGTGTATTTTCTAATTTTTCCGTTTAAGTTCTCGATTAAATTTGTTGTATAAATGATTTTTCTAATTTCAATTGGAAAATCAAAAAATACGGTCAATTCATCCCAGTTATCTCGCCAGGATTTAATTGCATAAGAATATTTGGATTCCCATTTGTCTGCAAAATCGTTTAAAGCCAACTCTGCTGCTTGTTTTGTTGGAGCGTTATAAATATGTTTCATATCGGCAGTAAATTGTTTTCGATCCTTCCAAACGACATATTTACAAGCATTTCTAATTTGATGAACCACGCAGATTTGTGTTTGAGATTCAGGGAAAACACTTCGGATTGTTTGAGTAAATCCATTTAAATTATCGGTAGCTGTAATAAGTATATCTTCAACGCCACGGGCTTTTAAATCAGTCAAAACACTCATCCAAAAGCTACTGCTTTCATTCTTACCAAGCCACATTCCTAAAACATCTTTTTTACCATCTCTGTTAAGCCCTACAGCTAAATAAATAGTTTTATTGATAACTTTCGAACCTTCTCTAACCTTAAAAACAATACCATCCATCCAAACAATTAAATAAAGCTCTTCTAGTGGCCTGTTTTGCCAAGTAACTACTTCATTTGTAATTGTGTTGGTAATACGTGATATAGTCGAAGAAGACACTTCAAAATCATATACCTCCTTGATCTGTTCTTCAATATTACTAACACTCATGCCTTTAGCATAAAGTGAGATGATGACATTTTCAATACCTTGGGCTATATTTTCTCTTTTAGGAACAAGCAGGGGATTAAAGGAAGAATCTCTGTCACGAGGAACTTTGATTTCTTGTTGACCAAAAGAGGTCTTTATTTTTTTAGTTCCGTGTCCGTTGCGATAATTACCCTTAGTGGTTTTATCGTGTTTTTCATTGTCTAAATGAGCATCAAGTTCGGCTTCGAGCATATGTTCAACAGCTCGTTTGTGCATCGTTTGAAAGAATGAGGTTAAATCTTCTGCATTCTTGAAGGATTTATAGAAATCCTTGTTGTTTAATAAGTCGTCTTTGTCAATCATAATTATGTAAGGTTAAAAATAACAAAAAGTTATTTCCGAAAAATATTTTTGAGCTTTTTAAAGGAGCTCAAATATTTTTCAGAATAACTTTTCAACTTACACAGTTAGTGAGACACTACCTAAAAAAGCTACGAATTCACGAATTATAATGTATTAATTCCTGAATTCGTGGCTTTTAATTTATTATATTACTACAACTTATCACTCAAATCTCCTGCATCAATATCCGAATGCGAAGCATCATAAACTGATTTTCCATCTTTAATCAAAAGAATTTGTGGTGACTCGTGATACACATTAAAACGATTAGCTATTTCATTCGAAATCTCACGGTAGTTCAACAAATCCAGAAAGTACGGCGTAACTTCTTCTCCTAAATTGAATTCGTTTTCAAACTGTTTCAACGCCATTCGGCTAACACTACAACGGGTGCTGTGTTTAAAAATCACCGCTGGTTTCTCATTCGAATTAAAAATAATTTCACCTAACTGATCCACATCTGTTAGCAATTCCCAATTTATTTTGCTTTCCTGTTGTTTTGGAGTTTCCTCACTCCCAAAGAAATTTTTTAAAAAACTCATATTTTGACTTATTTTCTGACTTTTTGACATTTAAAACTGATAAAAATCATTCTTTTTGTGTCTTTTTGTCCGTAATTTTACTATGGAATATAATTTGTCCCAACTCCTGCAAAGTTAAGTAATTAGTTTTAACCAAATCTATAAAACAAAATGAACATCAATAAATTCACAATTAAATCGCAGGAAGCCATTCAGCTTTCGCAACAGTTGGCTCAAAGCAATGGTCAACAACAAATAGAAAACGAACACATTTTCAAAGCTATTTTTGAAGTAGATGAAAATGTAGCACCTTTTATTTTGAAAAAACTCAATGTCAATGTGCCTTTATTTTTGCAAATTTTGGATAGCACCATTCAAAGTTTTCCTAAAGTTTCGGGTGGAGACATCATGCTTTCCAGAGAAGCCAATAAAACGTTGAACGAAGCCGAAATAATTGCGCAAAAAATGAACGATGAATACGTTTCTATCGAACATTTAATCTTAGCTATTTTTGCTTCCAAATCTAAAGTAGCACAGATTCTAAAAGATCAGGGCGTTACCGAAAAAGGATTGAAAGTAACAATCGAAGAATTGCGTAAAGGCGAAAGAGTAACCTCAGCATCAGCCGAAGAAACCTATAATTCCTTGAACAAATACGCTAAAAACCTCAACGAATTAGCCCGTAGCGGTAAACTGGATCCCGTTATTGGCCGTGATGAAGAAATTCGACGTGTATTACAAATTTTAACCCGACGCACAAAAAACAACCCAATGCTGGTGGGAGAACCTGGTGTGGGTAAAACCGCCATTGCCGAAGGATTAGCACACCGAATTGTTGATGGTGATGTTCCTGAAAACCTAAAGGAAAAAATTGTGTATTCGCTTGACATGGGAGCTTTGATTGCGGGTGCTAAATACAAAGGAGAATTTGAAGAACGCTTGAAATCAGTGGTGAAAGAAGTAACTTCTGCCGAAGGAGATATTGTACTTTTCATTGACGAAATCCACACGCTCGTTGGTGCCGGAGGTGGTGAAGGTGCGATGGATGCGGCTAATATCCTGAAACCTGCTTTAGCACGTGGAGAACTGCGTGCTATTGGGGCAACCACCTTGGACGAATACCAAAAATATTTTGAAAAAGACAAAGCCTTAGAAAGACGTTTTCAAAAAGTAATGATTGAAGAACCCGATACCGAAAGTGCCATTTCGATTCTGCGTGGTATTAAAGAAAAATATGAAACCCATCATCAGGTACAAATTAAAGACGAGGCAATTATTGCGGCTGTGGAATTATCGCAACGTTATATTACCAACCGTTTTTTACCAGATAAAGCCATCGACTTAATGGACGAGGCCGCTTCTAAAATCCGTATGGAAATCAATTCAAAACCAGAAGAGCTGGATGTTTTGGATCGAAAAGTAATGCAATTAGAAATCGAAATTGAAGCCATCAAACGGGAGAACGATGAAAGCAAACTCAAAATTTTAGGAATGGAATTAGCCAACCTAAAAGAAGAGCGCAACAAGATTTTTGCCAAATGGAAATCAGAGAAAGATATTGTAGAAAACATACAGGCGGTTAAAAAAGAAATTGAAGATTTTAAATACGAAGCCGAACGTGCCGAACGTGACGGTGATTACGGAAAAGTAGCCGAAATAAGATACGGAAAAATCAAAGAAGCTCAAGAGCGTTTGGAAACTTTTGGTAAAGAATTACAAGAAAACCAATCCGGTGGAAGTTCTTTGATAAAAGAAGAAGTTACCCGGGAAGACATTGCCGAAGTGGTGGCCAAATGGACCGGAATTCCGGTTGTGAAAATGCTTCAGGGAGAAAGAGAAAAACTCCTGCATCTGGAAGAAGAATTACACCGTCGTGTGGTAGGTCAGGAAGAAGCCATTGAAGCTGTGAGTGATGCTGTACGCCGAAGCCGTGCCGGATTGCAGGACATGAAAAAACCTGTGGGTACCTTTTTGTTCCTGGGTACAACTGGTGTAGGTAAAACGGAATTGGCCAAAGCTCTGGCAGAATATTTATTTGACGATGAAAATGCCATGACACGTATTGATATGAGTGAGTACCAAGAACGCCATGCCGTAAGCCGATTAGTAGGTGCGCCTCCGGGATATGTAGGCTATGACGAAGGCGGACAATTAACCGAAGCGGTTCGTAGAAAACCCTATTCTGTTATTCTGTTGGATGAAATTGAAAAAGCACATCCCGATACCTTCAACATCTTATTACAAGTGTTGGACGAAGGACGTTTGACAGACAACAAAGGACGTTTGGCCGATTTTAAAAACTCGATTATCATTATGACTTCTAATATGGGAAGCCAGATTATTCAGGAGAAATTTGAAAATCTAAAAGGTGGTCTTGAAGCCGCAACCGAAGCTGCCAAAGTAGAAGTTTTAGGCTTATTGAAACAAACCGTTCGCCCCGAATTCATCAACCGTATTGACGAAATCGTGATGTTTACGCCGTTGAGCAATGCTAATATTGCGCAAATTGTAGGTTTACAACTGAAATCGGTTACTAAAATGCTGGCACAACAAGGCATCACTATGGACGCCACTCCGCAAGCTATCGATTATTTATCCGAAAAAGGATTTGACCCGCAGTTTGGTGCCCGACCAGTAAAACGTGTGATTCAAAGAGAGGTTTTGAACCAGCTGTCTAAAGAAATTCTGGCTGGAAAAATCACTACCGATAGCATTATCCTTTTGGACGCTTTTGACGGTCAATTGGTTTTCAGGAATCAAAGTGAAACAGAAGAAGTTTAAGTATTAGTCATTGCTTCGTTCCGATAGTTATTGAAACGAAGCAATCTCAATAAATCATTAACCCTGTCAAAGTTTTGAACTCTAACAGGGTTCAATAAAACATTAGCCATCATAATCTAAAACCAAAAGTTTGGACAAATTTATAATCTATTAAAGGTAGTGTCTCACTAACTGTGTAAGTTGAAAAGTTATTCTGAAAAATATTTGAGCTCCTTTAAAAAGCTCAAAAATATTTTTCGGAAATAACTTTTTGTTATTTTTAACCTTACATAATTATGATTGACAAAGACGACTTATTAAACAACAAGGATTTCTATAAATCCTTCAAGAATGCAGAAGATTTAACCTCATTCTTTCAAACGATGCACAAACGAGCTGTTGAACATATGCTCGAAGCCGAACTTGATGCTCATTTAGACAATGAAAAACACGATAAAACCACTAAGGGTAATTATCGCAACGGACACGGAACTAAAAAAATAAAGACCTCTTTTGGTCAACAAGAAATCAAAGTTCCTCGTGACAGAGATTCTTCCTTTAATCCCCTGCTTGTTCCTAAAAGAGAAAATATAGCCCAAGGTATTGAAAATGTCATCATCTCACTTTATGCTAAAGGCATGAGTGTTAGTGATATTGAAGAACAGATCAAGGAGGTATATGATTTTGAAGTGTCTTCTTCGACTATATCACGTATTACCAACACAATTACAAATGAAGTAGTTACTTGGCAAAACAGGCCACTAGAAGAGCTTTATTTAATTGTTTGGATGGATGGTATTGTTTTTAAGGTTAGAGAAGGTTCGAAAGTTATCAATAAAACTATTTATTTAGCTGTAGGGCTTAACAGAGATGGTAAAAAAGATGTTTTAGGAATGTGGCTTGGTAAGAATGAAAGCAGTAGCTTTTGGATGAGTGTTTTGACTGATTTAAAAGCCCGTGGCGTTGAAGATATACTTATTACAGCTACCGATAATTTAAATGGATTTACTCAAACAATCCGAAGTGTTTTCCCTGAATCTCAAACACAAATCTGTGTGGTTCATCAAATTAGAAACGCTTGTAAATATGTTGTTTGGAAGGATAGAAAACAATTTACTGCCGATATGAAACATATTTATAACGTTCCAACAAAACAAGCAGCAGAGTTGGCTTTAAACGATTTTGCAGACAAATGGGAATCCAAATATTCTTATGCAATTAAATCCTGGCGAGATAACTGGGATGAATTGACCGTATTTTTTGATTTTCCAATTGAAATTAGAAAAATCATTTATACAACAAATTTAATCGAGAACTTAAACGGAAAAATTAGAAAATACACTAAAAATAAAATGTCGTTCCCAACAGATGATGCTGTATTAAAATCGGTATTTTTGGCTTTAAGAGAAGCGACCAAAAAATGGTCAATGCCTATTCAAAATTGGGGAATTGTTTTAAACCAATTTACCATTATATTTGAAAAAAGGCTCCGATTATAAAAACGAAGCCTTAACTTTTCAACTTACACACTTTTTGGGATAGTGTCCTATTAAAAAAATGAATTTGTCATTCAAGTTCAATAATTCCTTTCTCTCTGTAGTTATAGTCCTTGTATGGTACTCTAATAATTCTAATTCATTCAATTCTTTTTCCAAACTTGTATTTTCGTTTACGCTAAAAATGTTAAAAATAAATTTAACATTATCAGATAGTATTACAAATTAAAGAATTGATTCACTCCAAATCCTCTATAAAATGGTTCGACATTTGTTCGCTTGCGACCACAATTTAACTAATACCTTAATAATACTGGTTTTTCATTTTTATACTAATTATCGGAAGGGTTTTCATGATCGGTATGCTTCTGTTCTTGACGATATTAATTTCTAAAAATTAATCTACAAAGCTCTCGTCTTTAAATCCTATTAGGTATAATTTGTTTTTGGCACGAGTCATGGCGGTGTACAACCAGCGAATGTAATCCCGGTCAATTCCGTTAGGCAAATACGGTTGTTCTATAAAAACCGTGTTCCACTGCCCTCCTTGCGATTTATGACAAGTAATGGCATAAGAAAATTTCACCTGAAGTCCGTTGAAATATTCATTGGCTTTTACTTTTTGGAATTGCTTGAATTTGGTTTCGCCTTCGTAGTCTTTTAAGACTTCCTGATATAATCGGTTTGATTCTTCGTAAGTCAACGATGGCGATTCGCTTTTTATAGTGTCCAATAATAAAACCGTTTCAAACGGAATCTGATTCGGATAATCGACCATTCGGATTTTTACTTTGGCAAACTTAAATCCGTACAATTCTTTGATATTAAAAATCTCCAAAATTTCGATAATATCACCATTGGCAATAAAACCGGCTTCGTCTGATTCTTTCAGCCAAAAATAGTTGTTCTTAACCACCATCAAAAAATCTCCCGTAGACAATTCACTTTCTTTATCGAGAATTTTAGATCTGATTTGCTCATTATATTGATTCGCTCTTTTATTCGAACGAACAATAAATGCGGTATCTTCGATACTATAATTACTGTAAGCCGAATTGATGGCATCCTGAATATCATATCCATCTACCAAACGAACAATGTCTTTGAATTTTCGAACATTAAACTGAAAATCGGTAATGAAGGAATCTTTCAATAATTCCCGAAGTTCGGTCGCATTATGCAAAATCCCGGAACTCTCTTCCTGACGCATGACTTCGTCGAGTTCGATATAATCGACTTCCTTATTATAGTTCATACTCAAAGTACGAATGTCTAATGCGGGACTGATATCTAAATTTACAGGAGGCAACTGAGCAGTATCTCCCAAAAGAATCATTTTGCAATTGGTTCCTGAATAGACATACGAAATCAAATCGTCAAGCAAGGAACCATTGGCATACATCTTTGAATCAGAATCCACATCCGAAATCATCGAAGCTTCATCGACTATAAAAATGGTATTTTTATGTTTGTTTTGTTGCAACGTAAAAGACAGGCCACCACCTGAATTTTTCTTAGGAAAATAAATTTTCTTATGAATGGTAAAAGCAGCTTTATTCGAATAATTAGCAATTACTTTGGCAGCTCGACCTGTTGGAGCCAACAAAACATATTTTTTATTGATCTCTAAAAGGTTATTTACAATAGTCGAAATGACGGTAGTTTTCCCCGTTCCAGCATATCCTTTAAGAACAAAAATGCTATCATTAGTAGTTTCTGTCAAAAAGATGGCAATCTTCTGAAAAAAAATATCCTGATTGTAAGTAGGTGAAAACGGAAATTTATTTTTTAAAAGACTATAAAACTGGGAGGAAATCATGAATTGTATTTTAACTTCAAAGATAGTTTTTTTAGCACGCAGATTTAACAGATTTTTACAGATAAATGCTTCTAAACTGAAAATACTTTTTAAACCATATAAGTCATTTAAGTTTTTAAAATAGTACAAAAAGAAAAGCTAAATTCATAAAGTGAATATAAGTTTTTGAAATTTATGGTTATAAAAAAACTTAGTGAATCTTTCCTTTTACTTTGTGACTCTTTGTGGTAAAACTTTCGGCAACTGCATTGTATTGAAATTGACTTTTGACATTGTTATTGCTATTTAAATTTGTAAGTTTGCCAAGCAGAAAAAATCTTCATTAATGGACATTACCGAAAAGAAATATAAAAAACTCTCCATTCAAGTTTCCTTGACCGGACTTTCTTTTTGCTGTTTTGATACACTTAACAATACTGTTTCTTCATTCAAGGAAATCCATTTTGACCATTTTGACAAAAATTTAAAAATAGAAGATTTGTTTGCCAATGCTTTTGCTGAACATACTGAACTGAATGAACAATACGATGATGTTCTTGTCATTCACAATAATAATCTATCGACTTTTGTTCCGACTCCACTTTTTGACGAAAATTATCTGGGAAGCTATTTGCAATACAATACCAAAGTTTTTGAAACTGATTTTTTTGCTTTTGACGAAATCAGCAATTACGAAATCAATGCTGTTTATATTCCGTATGTGAATATGAATAATTTCTTTATAGACAAATTTGGTTCTTTCGAATACAAACATGCCAACAGTATTTTAGTCACTAAATTATTAGATGCTTCTAAAAATGTGGACACTAAAAAAATGATGGTTCATTTTAATTCCACTCATTTTGAAATTGTGGTGATTCAAAATCAAAAGTTGTTGCTTTTTAATTCTTTTGAATACCAAACTCCCGAAGATTTCATTTATTACATTTTGTTCACTGCCGAACAACTGAACATGAATCCCGAAAATTTCCCTTTGGAATTAATTGGGAACATCACTACCGAAAGTCCGTTTTTTAAAATAGCTTACAAATACATCCGCAATGTTTCACTTCTTGATGTGGAAGATTTGCGATGGAACAATTATTTTTCTGAGGCCGAAAACAGAAATCATTTTATACTTTTCAACTCATGAGAATTATTTCAGGAAAATACAAAGGAAGACGCATTAGCCCACCAAAAGGTTTACCTGTTCGCCCTACAACCGATATGTCCAAGGAAGCTTTGTTCAATGTTTTAAACAATCATTTTAGTTTTGACAGTTTAAAAGTTTTGGACTTATTTGCTGGAACCGGAAATATCAGTTACGAATTTGCTTCTCGCGGAAGTTCGCCTATTACTTCTGTCGATGGCGATTTTGGTTGTGTAAAATTCATCAAGCAAACTGCTGCCGAATATGATTTTCCAATTGCTGCAACCAAAAGTGATGTTTTTAAGTTTCTCGAAAAATGCAATGCTTCGTTTGATATTGTTTTTGCCGATCCACCTTATGGATTAGACCAGGCCACTTTTGAAAAAGTAGTGTTACTTGTTTTCGAAAAAAACATTCTTAACCAGGATGGAATGATGGTTATCGAACATTCTAAATATACTAAGTTAGCCCACTTGCCTAATTTCTCTTTTCAAAAAAGTTATGGTGGTTCTATTTTTAGTTTTTTCGAATTTGAATCGGATGAAGAATTTGAAGACGATTCTTTTGAAGATGACGAAGAAGAATAATTTCAACCAACACAACATAAGAAAACCATTAACAAATTTGAATTCCTTAATGGTTTTTATTTTTGTTTTAAATAAAAAAAACAGACCTATAAGCCGGATTCTGTATTCGCCGAGGCGAACCCTTATCATTTATCTAGCCTTGTTGTTACCAACAAGATCAAGCTACCTACCCTTCAACAACGGACGAGAAACCCTTAAATGCTGATATACTTGGTATTTCACCGCATAGAGTTTACCTGGTTTCACTACAGCATTACCTGTACATACTTTCTGTTGCACTTGTCCTATTCGCCGCGGCGAATGACGGGTGTTACCCGCTATGCTTCTCTGTGGTGTCCGGACTTTCCTCCTTCTTGTCCCGATAGCTATCGGGAACAAAACGGCGATAAGGCGGTCTGTCCCGCAAAATTACAATAATTAAATTAGGCCAACAAGCCTAACAAAGCTACTTTTAACAAGCATTACATAACAGTTTAAAAATAAATTAGTTATATTTAATATTGGTTTCAACTTAATATTTTAACATTATGAAAAATATATACCACTACGATTCCGTTTCAAAAGCTTTGGACGAATTGAACGAAAATGGATTCAATTATGACTTCAATCAACATGAAGATGAAATTTTAAAGAATCCAAATCATTACGAAATCAAACACATCTATCGCTATGAAGGAGAATCAAATCCTGATGACGAAGCAATAGTATATGGCATACAATGTAAAACTGGAAAAAAAGGGGTTTATGTATCCGGTTTTGCTGCCAATTCTATTACCGAAGCTGGGCAAATTTTGTTAGATATTAGTATTAAATCCAGAAAAAAATAACTCTTTCATTGAAGTAAAAAATTAGAAGCAATAGTAAAAATCAATTGATTTTTATTTTTTTTGCATTTGGAATTCAGAATTTGCTTTTTGGTTTTTCAAATCCTATATTTGCTTTCGAATAAAATTTCTATGGAACAATTTATAGTATCAGCTCGCAAGTACCGTCCGCAAACATTTAATGATGTTGTGGGACAAAAGGCGATTACCAATACTTTATTGAATGCCATAGAAAACAATCATTTGGCCTCTGCCCTTTTATTTACTGGTCCCAGAGGTGTTGGAAAAACGACTTGTGCCAGAATTCTGGCTCGAAAAATCAATCAACCTGGTTATGATGATCCTAACGAAGACTTTGCTTTTAATGTTTTCGAATTGGATGCGGCATCAAACAACTCAGTGGATGATATTCGTAATTTGATTGATCAGGTTCGTATCCCACCACAAACCGGAAAATACAAAGTCTATATTATTGATGAGGTGCACATGTTATCATCGGCGGCTTTTAATGCTTTTTTGAAAACATTAGAAGAACCACCAAAGCATGCAATTTTCATTTTGGCTACGACCGAAAAACACAAAATCATTCCAACGATTTTATCGCGTTGTCAAATATTTGATTTCAAAAGAATTACCGTAAAAGATGCTAAAGAACATTTAGCCGAAGTAGCACAAAGTCAAGGGATTGTTTTTGAAGATGATGCTTTACACATTATAGCTCAAAAAGCCGATGGCGCTATGCGTGATGCTTTGTCTATTTTTGACAGAGTGGTTTCTTATTGTGGAAGCAATTTGACCCGTCAGGCCGTTACCGAAAACCTAAATGTTCTGGATTATGAAACTTACATTAGTGTAACCGATTTAATCTTAGAAAATAAAATCCCTGATTTATTGATGGCTTTTAATGATATTCTTTCAAAAGGATTTGATGCACATCATTTTGTAGCCGGATTAGCTTCTCACTTTAGAGATTTATTGGTAAGCAAAACACCTTCCACCTTAAGCTTATTAGAAGCAGGTGAACAGGCTCAAAAAATGTATGGCGTTCAGGCTCAAAAATGCTCTCAGGAATTTCTTTTACAGGGAATTGCAATTGCCAACGAATGTGATTTAAAATACAAATTAAGTCAAAATCAACGTTTGCTTGTTGAACTTTGCCTGATGCAATTAGCCTCTATCACTTTTGATGGAGAAAAAAAAAAGCTGAGTCCTTTATAATTCCGCCAACGTATTTTAGAAAAAACGACTATTCTATAGTTGAGCAATCTAAGCCTATTGAAAAAGCAGTTTCTGCTCCTGAAATTCACCAAAAAGAAGTTGTAACTGAAACTACTCCAGCTGCTGAAATTCCAAAAAAAACTGAACCAACAGGACCACAATTTTCAGCATTATCATTATCGAGTATTCGTGCCAAAAGAGCATTAGAAGACAACAAAAAAGTTGTAGTAAGAGAAACTGTTGACTTACCTACCGAAGCTTTTACGGAAACTGATATGTTATTGCAATGGACTAATTACGCCAAACGTTTAGGAGACAAAGGTTTCAAAATCATGGAATCTTTATTACTTATTAATGATCCTGTTTTAAACGGAACGACCATTAGTATTGAATTACCAAATGAAGGTTCGAAATTGGATTTCGAAAAAGAAATGAATGGACTTTTAGGACATCTTAGAGGTCATCTCCACAATCACAACATTACCATAGAAGTAATCGTGAATGAAAATGTAGCTGTCAAAAAAGCATTAAACGATCAGGACAGATACAATCGTTTACATGAAATAAATCCAAATATTGATTTGTTAAGAACAACATTTGGATTAGATTTAAATGTTTAAATTTTAGTTTTTCTCCCTGTTTAAAATCTTACTTTCTATACGGGTATCAGGAATTAACCACATTAAGGCAACTGTTAAATAAATCGCCAAAGAAATCCACTCATTGAAAAAGGAAATCACAATTGCTAACAGATACAAAGCCTGGGATAACTTTCCTTTACTATCCTTACCTACCGCTTTAGCTAAAAAGGATTCTTTACCATCGGCACAAATAATTGTATTTTGCAAAACAACAAAAGCAATTGCCGACATAAAAAGTACAATTCCGTAAACAGTCACAGTAGCTTTTGCAAAATCATGTTCACCCATCCAGGCAGTAGAAGCAGGAATTAATGACAACCAAAAAAGCAAATGTAAATTAGCCCATAGAATTCTTCCATCAACTTTGCTAGCACTATGCAATAAATGATGATGATTATTCCAATAGATTCCAACATAGATAAAACTCAACACATAACTAATAAACACAGGAAAAAGAGTCAGTAAATCGGTAAAATGTTCTCCTTCGGGAACTTTTAATTCTAAGACCATAATGGTAATGATTATAGCTAAAACACCATCACTAAAGGCTTCCAATCTCGTTTTATTCATAATTATAATTTATATTTTACCAAAATACATGGCTTTAACAATACCATCCGAAAGTCCAATTTTAGGAACATAGATGTTTCTGGCCCCACTCCATTTCATCGCATTGAGATAAATACGAACAGCAGGAATAATTACGTCGGCACGATCAGGATTCAAACCTAATTCGGATATTCTCTGATTGTAGGTTAACGAATTTAAAAAGGCGTATTGCGAATTGATGTACAAATAAGACAGGGGTTTATCTTGCATTTTTCCGGACATTTTGAATAATTTATTGATATTACCTCCCGATCCTATCAGAGAAACTTCATCAAATTCGGCTGTATTGGTTTTAATCCATTTTTCAATTTCTTCCCATACCACATCGTGAACCATTTCGTTCAGCAAACGCACAGTACCTACCTTAAACGACCTTGAAGTAACAATTTTACCGTCCGAAAACAAGGTGAATTCGGTGCTACCACCACCTACATCAACAAATAAGTAGGTCTTATCTGTTTTTAACAAATGGTGCAAATCGGTCGATGCAATAATAGCCGCTTCTTTTTTTCCATCGATAATTTCGATTTTTATATCGGCCTTTTTCTTGATAAGTGCCACAACTTCTTTACCATTATAGGCTTCACGCATAGCCGAAGTAGCAAAAGCTTTGTAAGATTCAACTTTATGCACTTTCATTAAAAGATTAAATGCTTTCATGGCGTCAACCATTCGGTCTGAATTTTCAGCAGAAATTTCTCCCACTGTAAAAGCATCCTGCCCCAAACGAATTGGCACACGTACAAGGGAACTTTTATTAAATTGAGTCTCTTTCCCTTCTTGCTCCACAATATTGACAACTAATAATCGCATGGCATTAGAACCAATATCGATAGCTGCGTATTTTTTAATTTTAATCATTAGTTTTTCTGTTTTAATACCACTAAAGAATAATTTCTTCTAATAAACCTACTTTTCTTTGATAGTATTTATACGTTTCAATTTGTGCTCTAAATACATTTACGCCATCATTACTACGGTATTTATTATCTAATTTATACGAATGAAAACGTGCTTTTACATTTCCTTTCCAGCCTATATCAAAGTTTTCAATCAATTCGTTTTTAATATCCTGATCATAAATAGGACAGGTAACTTCGACCCTTCCATCTAAATTTCGGGTCATGAAATCAGCTGAGGAAATAAAAACTTCTGTTTGACCTCCATTTCCAAAAATATAAATACGGGAATGTTCCAGATAATTATCTACAATACTTATAGCTTCTATATTTTCGCTCATTCCTTTTATTCCCGGAATTAATGAACAAATTCCTCTTACTTCTAACTGAATTTTAACTCCGGCATTACTGGCTTCATACAACTTATCAATCATGGCAAAATCAGACAAACTATTCATTTTCAACTTCATATAAGCCACACGACCCGCAAGTGCATGCGAAATTTCCCTATCAATTAATTTATAAAATCGATAACGGGTATAATGAGGGGAAACAATCAAATGTTTGTAACGATGTACTCTATAATTGATATTAAAAAAATCGAAAATTTTTGAAATGTCTTTTAGAATTTGCTGATGTGCTGTAAAAAGAGTGACATCAGTGTATATTTTAGCAGTAGCTTCGTTGAAATTTCCTGTCGAAATAAAGCCGTAACGTTTTGTTTTTCCGTTTTCATTTCTTTCAACTACACATATTTTGCTATGTACTTTCAATCCTTTGATACCAAAAATAAGATCAATTCCTTCAGTTTGCATTTGTTCAGCATAGGAAATATTTGAAGCTTCGTCAAAACGAGCTTGCAATTCTATCTGAACTGTAACTTGTTTTCCGTTTTTAGCAGCATTAATTAAGGAACTGATAATTTGGGAATTTTTAGCTAATCGGTATAATGTTATTTTTATCGAAGTTACCTTTGGATCCAAAGCAGCTTCTCTTAAAAACTTAGTTAAATAAGAAAATGACTGATAAGGAGCATGCAAAAGATAGTCTTTTTTACTGATTTTTTCTAAAATACTGCCTTCCAAATTGAGTTCCGGAATAGGTAACGCTATATTTTTTTTATAAAGTAAATCATATCTTCCTAAGTTTGGAAACTCCATATAATCTCTTCTGTTATGGTAGCGTCCACCCGGAATGATACTATCAGTAGAAACAATTTTCATCTTATCCAGAAAAAACTGCAAGGTATCTTCTTCAATCAACTGATCGTAGATAAAACGCACCGGCTCCCCTATTCTTCTATCTTTAACACTGGTAGAAATTTTTTCGAGCATACTTTTGCTCATATCACTATCGATATCCAATTGAGCATCTCTGCTAATTTTAATCATGTGAGCAGCAATACTTTCACAATCAAAAATATTGAAAATACTTTTTAAATTATGTCGGATTACATCATCAATAAGAATCACATATTGCTTATGATCATTTGACGGCAAAACAACAAAACGATTGATTGTTTTGGGAATTTCGATAATTGCATAATGAACAGCCGCATTTTTTTTCATGACTAATTTCACGGCCAAATAACCTATATTGTCTTTCAACAAAGGAAATTCGGCCAAATCATTCAGGATAATGGTAACTAATTCGGGACTTAATGTCTGAATAAAAAAATCTTTCAGGAAAATTTCCTGTTCAGTCGAAATTTCATTTTCGTTAATGATAAAGATATTCTGAGTCTCCAGTTTAGATTCAATATCTTTAAGAATTGCCAAACTTTCTGCCTGATGCTGAATTACAATTTCAGTTATATCTTTGACTAATTGCTGAGCAGAAATCCCTCCTAATATTTTTTCTCCAGTTTTTCCGGATAAACTCAACCTGCGGACAGCCGCAAACCGAACTCTGAAAAACTCATCTAAATTATTGGAAAAAATTCCTAAAAATCGTAATCTATCTAATAATGGTACCGAATCATCGGCTGCTTCTTGTAGTACTCTGGCGTTAAATGCTAACCAACTTTTTTCTCTATCAATATACTTTTGATCAAACATTTTTTATTTAAAATCTTTTGGAATTATTATTTTTTTGGTTTTACCTTTATTTATTTCACTCCAATTATCTGTTTCAAATTCTAAAGAAACAAATCCACTTGTAGGAACATTATCTATAAATATATCTCCAAATTTATTAACAAAATTTGTAATTGCAGCATTATGACCAAAAAGAATTACACTATCAAATTTATTAGCGCAAGATTTAATGACATGCTCTAATTGTTTTTCGTCAAAAGTGTATAAATCGTCTTTGTAAACGATATTTTCTATTGGGTATAATACATTTTGCGCAAATATTATAGCAGTATCTGAGGCTCTTTTAGCTGGACTACTCCAAATGATATACTTTTTGGGAACATATTTTTGAATTTTTGAAGAAACTAAATGAGCATCCTGTAAACCACGCTGATCCAGAGGTCTGTCAATATCTTTTAATGGCATGTCCCAATTTGATTTTGCATGTCTGATTAATACTAAATTTTTCATAGATAACGAATTTAATTGTAATTAATTCTAAAACAGAAATCGAACTTACAATTTACAAAAGAAAAGCGAAAGATTCCCATTTTATTTTTTGCTTTTTATAAACTACAGTTATCTCTTTCTAAATAAACCATAAACAATTTTATATAAAATTATAAGCCTTAAGACTAACAAGAATATTTCTACAAACATAAAAAAGAAAGCATAAGTCTACAAAAATGCATTTTGCCGATGTTTTTTTACACTTTATCGATGTTTTGTTTGGTAGATAGAAAAAAACAATCTAAGTTTGATTAAAATTTTAACATGGTTTTATGTTAATTTTTAAGATATAAAAAAACAATCAACTGTAACAAGACAGCGGATCAAAATATAAAAACAAGTAGATTTTATTACAAAATCAAAGGTCAATATAGCGCAGATAATCGAAAAAAAAGCTATTTAACGAGTTTTTAGGTTATTGATAGAGAAAAAATATCAAATCATGTATTTGTCTGTAATTTCGTCAGAATAAAAAATTAAGGTCTTTATGATCTATATGATAGTTAATAAACATCAACAATAAATCAACATATAATATCACAATTATAGATTTAAAATTACCCAAATCATAAATTAAAAATTAATTGTATGAAAACAACTCTACTCAAAGAAAGAATAAAACAGAATTTGATAAGTGTTTTTATTAAAAACAACTTTTTACTGTTTTTATTATTACTCAGTTCAAGCTCATTAATATCACAAACTAAATACGACTGTAATAATTGTCAATCAGGTGATGAAAGAATATTATCGGTAGAACTTGTTTCAACAACATTAAATCCAAATTCAACTGGACCTGATGATATTTATTCTCCACTAAGTACCTCATGTACAACTGGAGATGCAATACAGGGTTATCTTAAAATTAACGTACAACAGCAGTCAACCACGAGATATGGCTTCCTTGTTGAAGCTGACATACATGTTAATGGCGTAAAAACAGACAACATAAGCTTTTGTAACTCAGCCAATACAAGTTCTGGAAGTAGAAGTGTATATGTTACAAACAAAGTGATTTCATGGACTTGTGGCACAACAATAAGCCTACAAAAAATAATAATTGGATGGGGTAATTCTTCTGGCCAAAATGTATGTAACTTAGGAAATTGCAATATAGGTCCACAATGCTCTAATAACCAACTAAATCCAATAGTAACGGTTATTACTCCGTTAAGCGCTGATTTCATTACGGAACGTAGTTGTCCCGGAGGAACTCAGTATGAAAACATAAAATTTACAAGTACAACCACAGGTGGAACTACACCATATCAGTATCAATGGATCATTAATGATGGAGTAAATACTACAACTGTTCCATATTCTTCTAATAACAATTATACATATACTCCCACAAGTACGAATAATTTAACAGTAACATTAAATGTAAAAGATGCAACAACAATTCAAAAGACGGATTCTGAAATCAAATCAGGTATTTTAGTTGGAACTTGTTGTACAACACCAATTATTACAAACAAAACTGCTTCAATTTGTAGTGGCGGTTCATTTAATATTTCACCTACAGATGGTAGTGGTAATACAGTACCTGTAGGAACAACTTATAGCTGGACAGCTCCAAGTGTATCAGGAATTTCAGGAACTACAGCAGGAACAAATGCAACAAACATAAGTGGCACTCTAACTAATTCAACTAGCTCAGCTTTAAATGTAGTATATACAGTAACTCCAAAATCAGGAACTTGTACAGGAAATACTTTTACAGTTACAGTGACGGTAAATCCAACATTAAACCTTGGAGTTTCATCCAAAACCGACGTATCTTGTTATGGAACTAGTACTGGATCTGTAACTGCAGGCACAGTTACGAGTGCTGTAGGTACAATAAATTATTCATGGAAAAACAGTTCTAACATTGTAGTAGGAACTACTGCAACGGTAAACAATCTTCCTGCTGGTGAATATACCTTAACCGTAACAGATAACTGTTCGTCAAAATCTAATTCTGTTACAGTTGGACAGCCTGGTACTTTATCAGCTTCTGCTTCTAACCAAGTAAATGTTTCTTGTAAAGGGGGTAACAACGGTTCGGTTGTTATTACGCCTGCTGGTGGAACTGCCGGATACACTATCACTCCTGCTCAAACAGGACTTGCTGCTGGTTTACATACTTTCACGGTAACGGATGCTAAAGGTTGTACTACAACTATTGATGTAACAATCACGGAACCAACTAACGCTTTATCTGCAACTGCAGGATCTCAAGTAAATGTTTCTTGTAAAGGTGGTAACGATGGTTCGGTAGTTATTACGCCTGCTGGTGGGACTGCCGGATATACAATCACTCCTGCTCAAACAGGACTTGCTGCTGGTTTACATACTTTCACGGTAACGGATGCTAAAGGTTGTACTACAACTATTGATGTAACAATCACGGAACCAACTAACGCTTTATCTGCTTCTGCTTCTAACCAAGTAAATGTGTCTTGTAAAGGGGGTAACAACGGTTCGGTTGTTATTACGCCTGCTGGTGGAACTGCCGGATACACAATCACTCCTGCTCAAACAGGACTTGCTGCTGGTTTACATACTTTCACGGTAACGGATGCTAAAGGTTGTACTACAACTATTGATGTAACAATCACGGAACCAACTAACGCTTTATCTGCAACTGCAGGATCTCAAGTAAATGTTTCTTGTAAAGGTGGTAATAATGGTTCGGTTGTTATTACACCTGCTGGTGGAACTCCTGAATATACAATCACTCCTGCGCAAACTGGTCTTGCAGCTGGTTTACATACTTTTACTGTAACGGATGCTAAAGGTTGTTCGACAACTATCGATGTAACTATCACTCAACCTAATGCGGCTTTATCAGCTACTGCTTCTAACCAAGTAAATGTTTCTTGTTTTGGTGGTAATAATGGTTCGGTTGTTATTACACCTGCTGGTGGAACTCCTGAATATACAATCACTCCTGCGCAAACTGGTCTTGCAGCTGGTTTACATACTTTTACTGTAACGGATGCTAAAGGTTGTTCGACAACTATCGATGTAACTATCACTCAACCTAATGCGGCTTTATCAGCTACTGCTTCTAACCAAGTAAATGTTTCTTGTTTTGGTGGTAATAACGGTTCGGTTGTTATTACACCTGCTGGTGGAACTCCTGAATATACAATCACTCCTGCGCAAACTGGTCTTGCGGCTGGTTTACATACTTTTACTGTAACGGATGCTAAAGGTTGTTCGACAACTATCGATGTAACTATCACTCAACCTAATGCGGCTTTATCAGCTACTGCTTCTAACCAAGTAAATGTTTCTTGTTTTGGTGGTAATAACGGTTCGGTTGTTATTACACCTGCTGGTGGAACTCCTGAATATACAATCACTCCTGCGCAAACTGGTCTTGCGGCTGGTTTACATACTTTTACTGTAACGGATGCTAAAGGTTGTTCGACAACTATCGATGTAACTATCACTCAACCTAATGCGGCTTTATCAGCTACTGCTTCTAACCAAGTAAATGTTTCTTGTTTTGGTGGTAATAATGGTTCGGTTGTTATTACGCCTGCTGGTGGGACTGCCGGATACACTATCACTCCTGCTCAAACAGGGCTTGCTGCTGGTTTACATACTTTCACGGTAACGGATGCTAAAGGTTGTACTACAACTATTGATGTAACTATAACAGAACCTACTAACGCTTTATCTGCTTCTGCTTCTAACCAAGTAAATGTTTCTTGTAAAGGGGGTAACAACGGTTCGGTTGTTATTACGCCTGCTGGTGGAACTGCCGGATACACAATCACTCCTGCTCAAACAGGACTTGCTGCTGGTTTACATACTTTCACGGTAACGGATGCTAAAGGTTGTACTACAACTATTGATGTAACAATCACGGAACCAACTAACGCTTTATCTGCTTCTGCTTCTAACCAAGTAAATGTTTCTTGTAAAGGGGGTAACAACGGTTCGGTTGTTATTACGCCTGCTGGTGGGACTGCCGGATACACTATCACTCCTGCTCAAACAGGGCTTGCTGCTGGTTTACATACTTTCACGGTAACGGATGCTAAAGGTTGTACTACAACTATTGATGTAACAATCACGGAACCAACTAACGCTTTATCTGCTTCTGCTTCTAACCAAGTAAATGTGTCTTGTAAAGGAGGTAACGATGGTTCGGTAGTTATTACGCCTGCTGGTGGGACTGCCGGATACACTATCACTCCTGCTCAAACAGGGCTTGCTGCTGGTTTACATACTTTCACGGTAACGGATGCTAAAGGTTGTACTACAACTATTGATGTAACAATCACGGAACCAACTAACGCTTTATCTGCTTCTGCTTCTAACCAAGTAAATGTGTCTTGTAAAGGAGGTAATGATGGTTCGGTAGTTATTACGCCTGCTGGTGGAACTGCCGGATACACTATCACTCCTGCTCAAACAGGGCTTGCTGCTGGTTTACATACTTTCACGGTAACGGATGCTAAAGGTTGTACTACAACTATTGATGTAACAATCACGGAACCAACTAACGCTTTATCTGCTTCTGCTTCTAACCAAGTAAATGTGTCTTGTAAAGGAGGTAACGATGGTTCGGTTGTTATTACACCTGCTGGTGGGACTGCCGGATACACTATCACTCCTGCTCAAACAGGGCTTGCTGCTGGTTTACATACTTTCACGGTAACGGATGCTAAAGGTTGTACTACAACTATTGATGTAACAATCACGGAACCAACTAACGCTTTATCTGCTTCTGCTTCTAACCAAGTAAATGTGTCTTGTAAAGGAGGTAATGATGGTTCGGTAGTTATTACGCCTGCTGGTGGGACTGCCGGATACACAATCACTCCTGCTCAAACAGGGCTTGCTGCTGGTTTACATACTTTCACGGTAACGGATGCTAAAGGTTGTACTACAACTATTGATGTAACAATCACGGAACCAACTAACGCTTTATCTGCAACTGCAGGATCTCAAGTAAATGTTTCTTGTAAAGGTGGTAACGATGGTTCGGTAGTTATTACGCCTGCTGGTGGGACTGCCGGATATACAATCACTCCTGCTCAAACAGGGCTTGCTGCTGGTTTACATACTTTCACGGTAACGGATGCTAAAGGTTGTACTACAACTATTGATGTAACAATCACGGAACCAACTAACGCTTTATCTGCAACTGCTTCTAATCAAGTAAATGTTTCTTGTAAAGGGGGTAACAACGGTTCGGTTGTTATTACGCCTGCTGGTGGGACTGCCGGATACACTATCACTCCTGCTCAAACAGGGCTTGCTGCTGGTTTACATACTTTCACGGTAACGGATGCTAAAGGTTGTACTACATCTATTGATGTAACTATAACAGAACCTACTAACGCTTTATCTGCTTCTGCTTCTAACCAAGTAAATGTGTCTTGTAAAGGAGGTAATGATGGTTCGGTAGTTATTACGCCTGCTGGTGGGACTGCCGGATATACAATCACTCCTGCTCAAACAGGGCTTGCTGCTGGTTTACATACTTTCACGGTAACGGATGCTAAAGGTTGTACTACAACTATTGATGTAACAATTCTTGATGGTGATGGTACTCCTCCTGTAATTAGTCAATTACCTAGTGAAACGACAATTAATTGTCCTTCAAAACCTGAGTTTGCTCAAGCAACTGCTACAGACAATGTAGACACATCTGTTTCTTTGACTTTTGAAGATGTAACAACTCCAGGTCAATGTGCAGGATCTTATTCTGTAACAAGAACTTGGACAGCTATTGACGATTGTGGCAACACTGCAACAAAATCACAAAAAATTAATGTTCAGGATATCACTGCTCCTACTTTTACAGTTCCTGCTGATATTACTGTTAATGCTGGTGCAAATTGTGTTTCTAATTTAGATCCTACTACAACAGGTGCTGTAACTAATATTTCTGATGCTTGTGATCAAAACCCTACTGTTACTTATATTGACTCAAATTGTTTTGGAAATGATGCTAAGACTAATATTAATGCTGGAAACGGTAACTATTTCTACTTTAATGTAAATGGTTTTGACAACTTAACTGCAAAAGATATTGAAAAAGTTGCCCTTGCATTTGAGACCAATCAAGGAAAAGGAAGAGCTGAATTTACTTTGGTTGCACCTAGTGGACAAGCTGTTGTCTTAGTTGGGCCTTATTGTACAGGTGGTGCTTGTGAAGATGCTAATTCAAATGACCAAGAATTGTACTTACCTGTATTCTATCCAAATAGTTCAGGAAACCCACAATGGAATAACAACGATGTAATTTCTCAGGATATTCCTCAAAACTTTACACCAAATGGCGCATTGTCTTCTCCAAATGTAATTACTGGAGTTACAAGTTATGTCTCTAGTTTTGAAAACTTAACAGGTTCGATGAATGGAACCTGGTTTATATACTCTAAAAAACAAGCCAGCGTAAATGGAAGTATTCAATTCAACAGTATTTGTTTAACTCCGGCTACTGCTTGTACAAGCAACAAAGTAATAACCAGAACTTGGACAGTAACTGACCAATGTGGAAATGCTGCTTCTGCTACACAAACTATAAAAATTCAGGATGTTACTGCTCCTGTATTGAGTGAAGCTCCTGCTGATATAACTGTTGAATGCTCAGCTGTTCCAACTGCTGCTACTTTAACTGCAACTGATAATTGTGATGTAAATCCGGTAGTAACCTACAATGAAGTAAAATCTAATATCAGTGAAACTTGTGCAAGTAACTATACTTTGACCAGAACATGGACGGCTAAAGATGCTTGTGGTAATGAATCTTCTAAATCTCAAATAATTACTGTTGAAGACAAAACTAAACCTGTTTTTGTTGAAGCTTTACCTGATAATGTAACTGTAGAATGTTCTGAAATTCCTCAGGCTGTTACTTTAACTGCTACTGATAATTGTGGTACTGCAACTGTAACATTTGCTGAAGTGAAAACTGATGGTGCTTGTGCCGGAGCTTATACTCTGACTCGTACTTGGACCGCAACTGATTTATGTAATAATGTTACAACTCATGTACAGACTATTAGCGTTGAAGACAAAACTAAACCTGTTTTTGTAGAAGCTTTACCTGCTGATGTAACTGCAGAATGTTCTGAAATTCCTCAGGCTGTTACTTTAACTGCTACTGATAATTGTGGTACTGCAACTGTAACATTTGCTGAAGTGAAAACTGATGGTACTTGTGCCGGAGCTTATACTCTGACTCGTACTTGGACGGCAACTGATTTATGTAATAATGTTACAACTCATGTACAGACTATTAGCGTTGAAGACAAAACTAAACCTGTTTTTGTAGAAGCTTTACCTGCTAATGTAACTGTAGAATGTTCTGAAATTCCTCAGGCTGTTACTTTAACTGCTACTGATAATTGTGGTACTGCAACTGTAACATTCGCTGAAGTAAAAACTGATGGTGCTTGTGCCAGAGCTTATACTCTGACTCGTACTTGGACCGCAACTGATTTATGTAATAATGTTACAACTCATGTACAGACTATTAGCGTTGAAGACAAAACTAAACCTGTTTTTGTAGAAGCTTTACCTGCTGATGTAACTGCAGAATGTTCTGAAATTCCTCAGGCTGTTACTTTAACTGCTACTGATAATTGTGGTACTGCAACTGTAACATTTGCTGAAGTGAAAACTGATGGTACTTGTGCCGGAGCTTATACTCTGACTCGTACTTGGACCGCAACTGATTTATGTAATAATGTTACAACTCATGTACAGACTATTAGCGTTGAAGACAAAACTAAACCTGTTTTTGTAGAAGCTTTACCTGCTGATGTAACTGCAGAATGTTCTGAAATTCCTCAGGCTGTTACTTTAACTGCTACTGATAATTGTGGTACTGCAACTGTAACATTCGCTGAAGTAAAAACTGATGGTGCTTGTGCCGGAGCTTATACTCTGACTCGTACTTGGACGGCAACTGATTTATGTAATAATGTTACAACTCATGTACAGACTATTAGCGTTGAAGACAAAACTAAACCTGTTTTTGTAGAAGCTTTACCTGCTAATGTAACTGTAGAATGTTCTGAAATTCCTCAGGCTGTTACTTTAACTGCTACTGATAATTGTGGTACTGCAACTGTAACATTCGCTGAAGTAAAAACTGATGGTGCTTGTGCCGGAGCTTATACTCTGACTCGTACCTGGACGGCAACTGATTTATGTAATAATGTTACAACTCATGTACAGACTATTAGCGTTGAAGACAAAACTAAACCTGTTTTTGTTGAAGCTTTACCTGATAATGTAACTGTAGAATGTTCTGAAATTCCTCAGGCTGTTACTTTAACTGCTACTGATAATTGTGGTACTGCAACTGTAACATTTGCTGAAGTGAAAACTGATGGTACTTGTGCCGGAGCTTATACTCTGACTCGTACTTGGACGGCAACTGATTTATGTAATAATGTTACAACTCATGTACAGACTATTAGCGTTGAAGACAAAACTAAACCTGTTTTTGTAGAAGCTTTACCTGCTGATGTAACTGCAGAATGTTCTGAAATTCCTCAGGCTGTTACTTTAACTGCTACTGATAATTGTGGTACTGCAACTGTAACATTTGCTGAAGTGAAAACTGATGGTGCTTGTGCCGGAGCTTATACTCTGACTCGTACTTGGACCGCAACTGATTTATGTAATAATGTTACAACTCATGTACAGACTATTAGCGTTGAAGACAAAACTAAACCTGTTTTTGTAGAAGCTTTACCTGCTGATGTAACTGCAGAATGTTCTGAAATTCCTCAGGCTGTTACTTTAACTGCTACTGATAATTGTGGTACTGCAACTGTAACATTTGCTGAAGTGAAAACTGATGGTACTTGTGCCGGAGCTTATACTCTGACTCGTACTTGGACGGCAACTGATTTATGTAATAATGTTACAACTCATGTACAGACTATTAGCGTTGAAGACAAAACTAAACCTGTTTTTGTAGAAGCTTTACCTGCTAATGTAACTGTAGAATGTTCTGAAATTCCTCAGGCTGTTACTTTAACTGCTACTGATAATTGTGGTACTGCAACTGTAACATTCGCTGAAGTAAAAACTGATGGTGCTTGTGCCGGAGCTTATACTCTGACTCGTACTTGGACGGCAACTGATTTATGTAATAATGTTACAACTCATGTACAGACTATTAGCGTTGAAGACAAAACTAAACCTGTTTTTGTAGAAGCTTTACCTGCTAATGTAACTGTAGAATGTTCTGAAATTCCTCAGGCTGTTACTTTAACTGCTACTGATAATTGTGGTACTGCAACTGTAACATTTGCTGAAGTGAAAACTGATGGTGCTTGTGCCGGAGCTTATACTCTGACTCGTACTTGGACGGCAACTGATTTATGTAATAATGTTACAACTCATGTACAGACTATTAGTGTTGAAGACAAAACTAAACCTGTTTTTGTAGAAGCTTTACCTGCTAATGTAACTGTAGAATGTTCTGAAATTCCTCAGGCTGTTACTTTAACTGCTACTGATAATTGTGGTACTGCAACTGTAACATTCGCTGAAGTAAAAACTGATGGTGCTTGTGCCGGAGCTTATACTCTGACTCGTACTTGGACGGCAACTGATTTATGTAATAATGTTACAACTCATGTACAAACTATTAGCGTTGAAGACAAAACTAAACCTGTTTTTGTTGAAGCTTTACCTGCTGATGTAACTGTAGAATGTTCTGAAATTCCTCAGGCTGTTACTTTAACTGCTACTGATAATTGTGGTACTGCAACTGTAACATTTGCTGAAGTGAAAACTGATGGTGCTTGTGCCGGAGCTTATACTCTGACTCGTACTTGGACCGCAACTGATTTATGTAATAATGTTACAACTCATGTACAGACTATTAGCGTTGAAGACAAAACTAAACCTGTTTTTGTTGAAGCTTTACCTGCTGATGTAACTGTAGAATGTTCTGAAATTCCAACTGCGGCTACTTTAACTGCTACTGATAATTGTGGTACTGCAACTGTAACATTTGCTGAAGTAAAAACTGATGGTGCTTGTGCCGGAGCTTATACTCTGACTCGTACTTGGACGGCAACTGATTTATGTAATAATGTTACAACTCATGTACAGACTATTAGCGTTGAAGACAAAACTAAACCTGTTTTTGTAGAAGCTTTACCTGCTAATGTAACTGTAGAATGTTCTGAAATTCCTCAGGCTGTTACTTTAACTGCTACTGATAATTGTGGTACTGCAACTGTAACATTCGCTGAAGTAAAAACTGATGGTGCTTGTGCCGGAGCTTATACTCTGACTCGTACTTGGACCGCAACTGATTTATGTAATAATGTTACAACTCATGTACAGACTATTAGCGTTGAAGACAAAACTAAACCTGTTTTTGTTGAAGCTTTACCTACTGATGTAACTGCAGAATGTTCTGAAATTCCTCAGGCTGTTACTTTAACTGCTACTGATAATTGTGGTACTGCAACTGTAACATTTGCTGAAGTGAAAACTGATGGTGCTTGTGCCGGAGCTTATACTCTGACTCGTACTTGGACCGCAACTGATTTATGTAATAATGTTACAACTCATGTACAGACTATTAGCGTTGAAGACAAAACTAAACCTGTTTTTGTAGAAGCTTTACCTGCTGATGTAACTGTAGAATGTTCTGAAATTCCAACTGCGGCTACTTTAACTGCTACTGATAATTGTGGTACTGCAACTGTAACATTTGCTGAAGTAAAAACTGATGGTGCTTGTGCCGGAGCTTATACTCTGACTCGTACTTGGACCGCAACTGATTTATGTAATAATGTTACAACTCATGTACAGACTATTAGCGTTGAAGACAAAACTAAACCTGTTTTTGTTGAAGCTTTACCTGCTGATGTAACTGTAGAATGTTCTGAAATTCCTCAGGCTGTTACTTTAACTGCTACTGATAATTGTGGTACTGCAACTGTAACATTTGCTGAAGTGAAAACTGATGGTGCTTGTGCCGGAGCTTATACTCTGACTCGTACTTGGACCGCAACTGATTTATGTAATAATGTTACAACTCATGTACAAACTATTAGCGTTGAAGACAAAACTGCTCCAATATTGAGCGAAGCTCCTGCTAATATAACAGTAGAATGTTCAAACGTACCTGTGGCAGCCATTTTAACTGCTACCGATAATTGTAATGCTACTCCGGTAGTAGTAACATACAACGAAATAAAATCTGGTATTAGTGAAGTTTTTGCTAGTAACTATACGTTGACCAGAACTTGGACAGCTAAAGATGCTTGTGGTAACGAATCTTCTAAATCTCAAATAATTACTGTAAAAGACTCTACTGCACCTCTAACACCTACTTTGGCTGATGTAACTATCAATGGTTGTAACGGAACTCCAGTAGCTCCAACTACAACAGACAATTGTGCAGGAACGATCACTGGAACAACAACCACGGTATTCCCTATCACAACTCAGGGAACAACTATAGTAACATGGACTTTCAATGATGGTAATGGTAATACAACAACTGCTAATCAAAATGTAATTATAAAAGATGTAACTGCTCCTGTAACTCCTGTTTTAGCAGATGTAATTGGACAATGTATTGCTACGGCAACTATTCCAACTACAACAGACAATTGTTCAGGAACTATAACAGGAACAACTAATGATCCTTTAACTTACAATACGCAGGGTACTCATATCATTACTTGGTCTTTCAATGATGGAAATGGAAATACAACTACTACAACTCAGAAAGTAATTGTAAATATTGTTCCAGATATTACAACAATTAATGTTCCTGATTTTATCAATAGTGTAAATGGCACTCCAGTAGATTTAACTACTTATTTACCTCAAGACGCTCCATCTAACGGAACTTGGGTTGATGTAAATAATTCAGGGGCTTTAAACGGAAGTATTTTAGACCCTAACAACGTAGCTTCTGGTGATTATAGTTTCCAATACAATATTGAAACAGAAACTTGTCCAATTAACTATGTCATCAATATCAAAATTGATCAAAGTTTTGTATTAGGCTGTGGAACCATTGAAGTTCATAATGCATTTACTCCAAATGGTGATAATTTCAACGAAATCTTCAAAATTGACAACATTGAAGATACTCTTTGTTACCCTGAAAACACTATAGAAATCTACAACAGATGGGGTGTACTAGTTTATGAAGCAAAAGGATATAACAACCAAGATGTATCATTCAAAGGTATTTCTGAGGGAAGAGTTACAGTTGACAAATCGGCTGGATTACCTACCGGAACTTATTTCTACATATTAAACTATACATCAGTTGGTTTACAAAATGAAATAATAGCTAACAAAAAACAAGGATACCTATACCTTTCCAGATAAAAAACTCAAATCTAATACCAGAGGTTTTAATAAAACCTCTGGTCATAAAACCAAGTCAGATGAAAACAAAATTACTACTAATCAGTTTGATGTTTACAGCAGTGGTAAGTTATGCGCAACAAGATGCACAATTTACACAGTACATGTACAACACTATAAATGTAAATCCTGCTTATGCCGGTTCGAGAGGTGCAATGAGTATATTTGCCCTGCATCGAACCCAGTGGGTTGGATTAGATGGAGCTCCTACAACTAATGCGGTTTCTATCAATACTCCTTTTAACAATAGCAGATTAGGTTTAGGTGTAACAATTATCAATGATAAAATTGGTCCAACTACTGAAAACACATTATCTACCGACCTGTCTTACACCATACCTACTTCTGAAACTGTAAAACTATCTTTTGGTATTAAAGCTACAGCCAATTTATTTGATTTAAACCCTAATAAACTTACTCCAGAACATAGTGGTGATCCTAAATTACAGGGCTTCAATAATAGATTTACACCTAATATTGGTGCTGGAATATATCTTCATTCTGATAAAGCTTATGTAGGATTCTCGATACCTAACTTCATAGAATCAAATCGCTATGATGATAATGATGTGGCACTCTTTAAAGAAAAAATGACTTACTATTTAATTGCCGGTTATGTTATGGATTTAAGTTACAATCTTAAATTCAAACCTGCTTTGTTAACTAAAATGGTTCAGGGTGCTCCTTTGCAAGTAGATATGTCCGGAAACTTTATGTTTAATGATAAACTTACTTTAGGACTTGCTTACCGATGGAGTGCTTCTGCAAGTGCCATGGTTGGTTTTCAGGTTTCAGAAGCAATGTATATCGGTTATGGATATGATTTAGAAACAACCAAATTAGACAATTACAATTCCGGTTCACATGAAATTTTCTTGAGATACGAAATTTTCAAAAACAACAAAAAAATTACAACTCCAAGATTCTTCTAAATACTATTATCATGAAAAAAAAGATACTCCTTTGCGTGGCTATAGTAAGTGTTTTTTCATTTAACATTTATTCCCAAAAAGCTAAGTTGGCCAATGCCGATAAAAACTATGATAACTATGCTTATATAGATGCCATTAAAACCTATGAGAAAGTAGCAGAGAAAGGATATAAATCGGCTCCTATGTTTCAAAAGTTAGGTAATGCTTATTATTTTAATGGAGAATTAGACAAAGCCGTTAAATGGTATGCCGAACTTTTTGCCATGCCAGAAACTGAAATCGAACCTACTTATTATTATCGTTATGCTCAATCATTACGTGCCGTTAACGAAAACAAAAAAGCTGATCAAATTTTAGAACAATTTGATAAAATTTCAAATAATGATAGTAGAGCCAAGCTTTTCAAAAAAAACACAAACTATTTAGATGAGATAAAAGCCAATTCGGGAAGATACAAAATAGAGAATGCAGCCATCAACTCGCAATATTCTGATTATGGTTCCAGTTTTTATAACAATAAAATTGTCTTTACTTCGGCAAGAGATACCGGAAGTTTAGGACAAAGAAAACACACTTGGACAGACCAGCATTTTACAAACTTATACAGTGCTGATTTAGGTGAGGAAATGTCTCCGGCCAATCCTGTAAAATTTAACAAATCGTTAAATTCAAAATTCAACGAAGCGACTCCCGTTTTTACTAAAGACGGAAAAACAGTTTATTTTACCAGAAACAACTATGTAGATGGTAAAAAAGGTAAAAACGAAAACGGAATTACATTAGTTAAATTATACAAAGCAACCTTAGAGGCTGACAAATGGACTAATATACAAGCCCTGCCTTTCACAAGTGATAGCTACAGTACAGCCCACCCTACCCTAAGTCCCGACGAAAAAACATTATACTTTGCCTCTGATATGCCGGGAACATTAGGTCTATCGGATCTTTTCAAAGTACAGATTAATGATGATGGTTCGTTTACCACTCCTGTAAATTTAGGCTCTTCGATAAATACTGAAGGAAGAGAAACATTCCCGTTTGTTAGTCAGGAAAACGAACTTTACTTTGCCTCTGATGGACATCCCGGTGTAGGTGGATTAGATATTTTCATGTCTCGAATTAATGATGATGGTTCGCTTAATAAAGTAGAAAACATAGGTATGGAGGCTAACTCTCCAAAAGATGATTTTGCCTACATTATTGATACAAAATCCCGAAAAGGATTCTTTTCTTCCAATAGAGATGGAGGTCAAGGATATGATGACATCTATCAATTTTTAGAAACCCGAAAATTAATTTGCGAACAAGAATTATATGGAAAAATTACTGATGCCGAATCAAATATCGCCATCCCTAATGCCAAAGTAACTTTGTTTGACAATAAAATGAGTATTTTGAAGAATGTAGAAGCTGACGCAAATGGAGACTACAACTTCCTTGTAGAGTGTGGAAAACTATATACCGTCAGAGCTGAAAAAGAAAATTACAGCAGTAATGAAAAACAGATTACTGTCCCTAAAACTAATGGAAAAACTTACTTGCCTATTGCTCTGGAAAAAGACCAATGTAAAGTAACCATTGGTGATGATTTAGGTAAATGTTTTGGTATAAAAATGATTTATTTTGACCTGGATAAATCCAATATTAGAACAGAGGCTGCAATGGATTTAGAAAAAATATTAGATGTTTTAAATCAGTATCCAAAAATGAAATTAGATATTCGTTCTCATACTGATAGTCGTGCTTCTTTCAAATACAATGAAGCACTATCTGACCGAAGAGCCAAATCAACTATTGCCTGGTTAGTTAAAAACGGTATTGATGCCAATCGATTAACCGGAAAAGGTTATGGTGAAAATCAATTGGTAAATAAATGCGCTGACGGTGTAAAATGTACCGAAGAAGAGCACCAAATGAATCGTAGAAGTGAATTTATCATTACTGATTTATAACAAATTAAAATTCTAAAAAATACCAAAAGAACCCCGAATGAAAATAAATCATTCGGGGTTCTTTTTTATATCTAAATTAAGCTACAATTTAAAACAACAACAGCCGAATTTATTTACAATTAAAAAAATTACATTTAAACGACTTTTTAGGTTATTTATAGACTAAAAAAATCCCTTTCATTAATTCTTCTTAAATTTAATCATAAGTTTTTCACTAAAGAAAATTTAACATTTAAAATAGCCTCACTTTTTTATCATAAGAAACTGTGATGCTATTTAAAAATAAAAATATTCGAGCCCTAAATGTTGCTTCTATCCCCAATACAAACAACATATACTACATTCTTTTAAAATTATTCCAATCACAATAATTTTAATTCACTAGTTTTCAAATTATTATTTTTAATTACAAAACAGATTTTAGATATTTTTATTATCATTATTAATATCCAATTTGTGTTATCTTATTTTTAATTTAAAATAAACATTTTAAAGCCCCATCCTTTAATCTACTTCTTATTTACCATATTCTTAACCTACTACATTTTGGAAATAGGGCATTCAAGCATAGTTTAGATTATTCACTATTCTTGCCCTTAATCTAAATATTGCCTTACTATTTCTATTGTCAACTATTTAAATAATTAGAATATGGAAACAAATCTACCTTCTCAAAAGTTGAAACAAACCATTCTATTTTTTTTCTCGCTAATCATTTTTAGCATCACAAATGGTTTCGCTCAAGATACCTTTGATGGTAAATACTGTCCTGGTCCGGGAGCTGTGGGAGACGAATACGCCACAGGAATTGTATTTAGTCAACAAATTTTAGCAAGCCCCTCCTCCACCTGTCAAATTGGAACAATTCGAGCAAAAGTTGATACGCAGAATCAAGTCTTAAGATTAGGAATGAATATTGGTAATTCAGGTGCAGCGCTTTTTAGACTGTACTTAGACACCGATAACAACCCTTTAACCGGATTAACTTTAGATAGCTTTGGAGGGTCGTTAACCGTAGCCGGTGCTGAATATATTATCGAAATAAATTCGAATGCATCTACTTTTAATTTATATTCCGGAAATGGAAGTACCAAAACGCTGCTTCCTATTAGTAACGGACTAGCTGCTCTTAATGGAAGCGCCACAGGATGTGCCGGTGGTGGAGGTTCTTTCTTAGAATTTAATATTCCTTTTGGAAGTATCGATTTTAATATATGCGATATTAATAATCCTGGATTAATCAATATTACCAAACTCGCTTCCGTTAGTGGTAATTCAGACAACTCCAGTAGATGTACCGATACTCCTCTTACTTTCGGAATCCCTCTAACAGGATCTGTTACTCCGGATGCAACAGTATGTTCAGGTATTAACAGTACTCTACTATCTGTTAGCGGACTTGCCAATGGTTCTACAATTGTTAAATGGCAATCCTCTGTAAGTCCTTTTTCAATTTGGACAGATATAACTAACACAACTACAAGCTATACTGCCACAAATATTACGCAAACAACCAAATACAGAGCTGTATTTTCAAACACAGGATTATGTAGTGGAAGTAATATTGCTACGAGTGAAGCAACAATAACAGTATCGCCTACACCAATTGCTGCTATCAATATTTCAACTAATGTACCTTGCTTTGGTGGAAATAATGGTCAAGCAACGGCATCTGCGACAGGAGGAACTGCCAATTATTCCTTTAGCTGGAACACAACTCCTGTTCAAAATACAGCTACAGCTTCCGGATTAACTGCAGGAACTTATACCGTTACCGTAACTGATTCTAAAGGATGTACTGATACCGAGTCTATAACCATAACACAACCTAATGCAGCTCTTGCTGCTTCTATCTCTTCTCAATCTAATGTAGATTGTTATGGAAATAGCACTGGTAGTGTAACCGTAGCTGGTGCTAATGGTACGGCTCCTTATACTTATGCCATTGATGGTACAACTTTTGGTAGCAGCGGAACTTTCAATAATCTTGCAGCGGGTGCTTATACTGTAACGGTTAAAGATGCTAATGGATGTACTACTACTCAGGCTGTAACAATCACTCAGCCGAATGCAGCTCTTGCTACTTCTATCTCTTCTCAATCTAATGTAGATTGTTATGGAAATAGTACTGGTAGTGTAACCGTAGCTGGTGCTAATGGTACGGCTCCTTATACTTATGCCATTGATGGTACAACTTTTGGTAGCAGCGGAACTTTCAATAATCTTGCAGCGGGTGCTTATACTGTAACGGTTAAAGATGCTAATGGATGTACTACTACTCAGGCTGTAACAATCACTCAGCCGAATGCAGCTCTTACTGCTTCTATCTCTTCTCAATCTAATGTAGATTGTTATGGAAATAGCACTGGTAGTGTAACTGTAGCTGGTGCTAATGGTACGGCTCCTTATACTTATGCCATTGATGGTACAACTTTTGGTAGCAGCGGAACTTTCAATAATCTTGCAGCGGGTGCTTATACTGTAACGGTTAAAGATGCTAATGGATGTACTACTACTCAGGCTGTAACAATCACTCAGCCGAATGCAGCTCTTACTGCTTCTATCTCTTCTCAATCTAATGTAGATTGTTATGGAAATAGCACTGGTAGTGTAACTGTAGCTGGTGCTAATGGTACGGCTCCTTATACTTATGCCATTGATGGTACAACTTTTGGTAGCAGCGGAACTTTCAATAATCTTGCAGCGGGTGCTTATACTGTAACGGTTAAAGATGCTAATGGATGTACTACTACTCAGGCTGTAACAATCACTCAGCCGAATGCAGCTCTTGCTGCTTCTATCTCTTCTCAATCTAATGTAGATTGTTATGGAAATAGCACTGGTAGTGTAACCGTAGCTGGTGCTAATGGTACGGCTCCTTATACTTATGCCATTGATGGTACAACTTTTGGTAGCAGCGGAACTTTCAATAATCTTGCAGCGGGTGCTTATACTGTAACGGTTAAAGATGCTAATGGATGTACTACTACTCAGGCTGTAACAATCACTCAGCCGAATGCAGCTCTTGCTGCTTCTATCTCTTCTCAATCTAATGTAGATTGTTATGGAAATAGCACTGGTAGTGTAACCGTAGCTGGTGCTAATGGTACGGCTCCTTATACTTATGCCATTGATGGTACAACTTTTGGTAGCAGCGGAACTTTCAATAATCTTGCAGCGGGTGCTTATACTGTAACGGTTAAAGATGCTAATGGATGTACTACAACTCAGGCTGTAACAATCACTCAGCCGAATGCAGCTCTTGCTGCTTCTATCTCTTCTCAATCTAATGTAGATTGTTATGGAAATAGTACTGGTAGTGTAACTGTAGCTGGTGCTAATGGTACGGCTCCTTATACTTATGCCATTGATGGTACAACTTTTGGTAGCAGCGGAACTTTCAATAATCTTGCAGCGGGTGCTTATACTGTAACGGCTAAAGATGCTAATGGATGTACTACTACTCAGGCTGTAACAATCACTCAGCCGAATGCAGCTCTTGCTGCTTCTATCTCTTCTCAATCTAATGTAGATTGTTATGGAAATAGTACTGGTAGTGTAACCGTAGCTGGTGCTAATGGTACGGCTCCTTATACTTATGCCATTGATGGTACAACTTTTGGTAGCAGCGGAACTTTCAATAATCTTGCAGCAGGTGCTTATACTGTAACGGTTAAAGATGCTAATGGATGTACTACAACTCAGGCTGTAACAATCACTCAGCCGAATGCAGCTCTTACTGCTTCTATCTCTTCTCAATCTAATGTAGATTGTTATGGAAATAGCACTGGTAATGTAACTGTAGCTGGTGCTAATGGTACGGCTCCTTATACTTATGCCATTGATGGTACAACTTTTGGTAGCAGCGGAATTTTCAATAATCTTGCAGCGGGTGCTTATACTGTAACGGTTAAAGATGCTAATGAGTGTACTACTACTCAGGCTGTAACAATCACTCAGCCGAACGCAGCTCTTACTGCTTCTATCTCTTCTCAATCTAATGTAGATTGTTATGGAAATAGCACTGGTAGTGTAACCGTAGCTGGTGCTAATGGTACGGCCCCTTATACTTATGCCATTGATGGTACAACTTTTGGTAGCAGCGGAATTTTCAATAATCTTGCAGCGGGTGCTTATACTGTAACGGTTAAAGATGCTAATGGATGTACTACTACTCAGGCTGTAACAATCACTCAGCCGAATGCAGCTCTTGCTGCTTCTATCTCTTCTCAATCTAATGTAGATTGTTATGGAAATAGTACTGGTAGTGTAACCGTAGCTGGTGCTAATGGTACGGCTCCTTATACTTATGCCATTGATGATACAACTTTTGGTAGCAGCGGAATTTTCAATAATCTTGCAGCGGGTGCTTATACTGTAACGGTTAAAGATGCTAATGGATGTACTACTACTCAGGCTGTAACAATCACTCAGCCGAATGCAGCTCTTGCTGCTTCTATCTCTTCTCAATCTAATGTAGATTGTTATGGAAATAGCACTGGTAGTGTAACCGTAGCTGGTGCTAATGGTACGGCTCCTTATACTTATGCCATTGATGGTACAACTTTTGGTAGCAGCGGAATTTTCAATAATCTTGCAGCGGGTGCTTATACTGTAACGGTTAAAGATGCTAATGGATGTACTACTACTCAGGCTGTAACAATCACTCAGCCGAATGCAGCTCTTGCTGCTTCTATCTCTTCTCAATCTAATGTAGATTGTTATGGAAATAGTACTGGTAGTGTAACCGTAGCTGGTGCTAATGGTACGGCTCCTTATACTTATGCCATTGATGGTACAACTTTTGGTAGCAGCGGAATTTTCAATAATCTTGCAGCGGGTGCTTATACTGTAACGGTTAAAGATGCTAATGGATGTACTACTACTCAGGCTGTAACAATCACTCAGCCTGAGGTTGTCGTTTCAATAAGCGGAATTGTCTCCAATGTAACTTGCTTTGGTGAAGCTAACGGTTCTATTGCGGTAATAAATAGCCCAGGTTCAACTGTAGTAATTACAAACGCAAATAATGAAATAGTTTCGAATACAAACTTAGCAGCAGGAACTTATACTTTAACTGCTACTGCTCCTGGGGGTAACCAAGGACAAAATTGTACCGCTACTGCTCAGGTAACAATCGGCCAACCTGAAATCGCCGTTTCGGTAAGCGGAATTGCCACCAATGCAACTTGCTTTGGTGAAGCTAACGGTTCTATTGCGGTAACAAACAGCCCAGATTCAACTGTAGTGATTACAAATGCAAATAATGAAATAGTTTCAAATACAAACTTAGTAGCAGGAACTTATACTTTAACTGCTACTGCTCCTGGGGGAAACCAGGGACAGAATTGTACCGCTACTGCTCAGGTAACAATCAGCCAACCTGACGCTACATTAACTGCAACAGCAATAATAACCAACAACAATAATTGTGTAGGATGTAGCAATGGAACTATCAATATTACCCCTACCGGAGGAACAGTTCCTTATTCATTCACCTGGTCTAATGGAACTTTAACTGAAGATATTTCATCTTTACCAAAAGGTCAATATAATGTTGAAATAAAAGATGCTAACGGTTGTATTGCTAATTATACTTACTTCATCACTGAATCCGGAATTCAAATACTTAAAGATGCAACCTATGTTGACTCTAATCAAGATGGTAAAACAAATGTGGGTGATGTAGTAGCTTATAACTTTGTTATCACTAATACCGGAAATGTGACTTTAACCAATATTACAGTCACCGATAACAATGCTGTTGTAAACGGTGGACCTATTGCCTCTCTTGCTCCCGGAGCAACTGATACAACTACTTTCTCGGCTTCGCACACTATCACACAAAACGACATTAACACAGGATACGTGTACAATCTGGCTTTGGCTACTGCCAATGATCCTAAAGGAAATGACGTAACAGATACTTCGTCTGACCCTACTCCTTGTACTTCTTGTCCTGTTAACCCAGAATGTACTGATTGTACTATCACGGAATTAAATCAATCTCCAAGTATCTCTATCACTAAAGATGGAACTTATGTAGATACCAATCAGGATGGTAAAACAAATGTGGGTGATGTAGTAACTTATAACTTTGTTATCACTAATACCGGAAATGTGACTTTAACCAATATTACAGTTACTGATAACAATGCTGTTGTAAGCGGTGGACCTATTGCCTCTCTTGCTCCCGGAGCAACTGATACAACTACTTTCTCGGCTTCGCATACTATTACACAAAACGACCTCAACACAGGATTTGTGTACAATCTGGCTTTGGCTACTGCCAAAGATCCTAAAGGAAATGACGTAACAGATACTTCGTCTGACCCAACTCCTTGTACTTCTTGTCCTGTTAACCCAGAATGTACTGATTGTACTATCACGGAATTGAATCAATCTCCAAGTATCTCTATCACTAAAGATGGAACTTATGTAGATACCAATCAGGATGGCAAAACAAATGTGGGTGATGTAGTATCATACAAATTTGTTATAACAAACACTGGTAATGTAACCTTAACTAACGTAACGGTAACTGATAATAATGCAACTGTAACTGGTGGACCTATTGCAACTCTGGCTCCCGGTGCAACAGATGCAACTACTTTCTCGGCTTCACATACTATTACTCAGGACGATATCAACAAAGGTGTAGTTTACAATTTGGCTTTGGCTACGGCAAAAGATCCTAAAGGAAATGACGTAACAGATACTTCGTCTGACCCAACTCCTTGTACTTCTTGTCCTGTTAACCCAGAATGTACTGATTGTACTATCACGGAATTGAATCAATCTCCAAGTATCTCTATCACTAAAGATGGAACTTATGTAGATACCAATCAGGATGGCAAAACAAATGTGGGTGATGTAGTATCATACAAATTTGTTATAACAAACACTGGTAATGTAACCTTAACTAACGTAACGGTAACTGATAATAATGTAACTGCAACTGGTGGACCTATTGCAACTCTGGCTCCCGGTGCAACAGATGCAACTACTTTCTCGGCTTCACATACTATTACTCAGGACGATATCAACAAAGGTGTAGTTTACAATTTGGCTTTGGCTACGGCAAAAGATCCTAAAGGAAATGACGTAACAGATACTTCGTCTGACCCAACTCCTTGTACTTCTTGTCCTGTTAACCCGGAATGTACTGATTGTACTATCACGGAATTGAATCAATCTCCAAGTATAGCCTTAGTAAAAACAGCTGTATTTAATGATACCAATAATGATGGTTATGCTCAGGTTGGTGAAAAAATAAATTATAGTTTTACAGTAACTAATACTGGAAACGTAACCATCAGTAATATCATCATCACAGATCCATTAGTTGGATTAGCATTAACAGGAAATCCAATAGCTAGTTTAGCTCCTGCTGCCAGTAATAATTCGGTTACCGGAGTTTACACCATAACACAGGCTGATATCAATGCTGGCAGAGTAACCAACTCGGCTTTAGCAACCGGAAAAGATCCAAAAAACAACAACGTAACCGATACTTCAGGAACAACTGTCGAAAATGATACACCAACAGTTATAACACTTCCTCAAAATCCGGGACTAAATGTTGATAAAACAGCTATTGTCATTAGTCGAGGTAGCGAAAGTGAAGTTTACAGCTTTATTGATGATGTTATCAACTACACTATAACTGTTACTAATACTGGTAATGTTACAATTAATAACATCATAGTTAAAGATCCATTAACCGGATTAGATACTACAAATCAAGCATTCAGTCTTGCTCCCGGAGAATCAATGGTTTTTTCTCAAAGCTATACTATCACATTAAATGACATGAGAGCTGATAGTGTAACCAATACTGCTACTGCCAATGGACAAGGTCCTAATAACACAACTATTAGTGCTGAGGATACTGTAGTTGTCGAAAAAGCACAAGTTTTAGGCTGTGGTACTATAGTAGTTCACAATGCTTTTACTCCAAATGGAGATTCTTTTAACGAAGTATTTAAAATTGATGGTATTGATGATGTTATCTGTTATCCTAGCAATACTGTCGAAATTTACAACCGTTGGGGAGTACTGGTTTATGAAGCCAGAGGATATAACAATGAGGATGTATCATTCAAAGGTATTTCTGAGGGAAGAGTTACAGTTGACAAATCGGCTGGATTACCTACCGGAACTTATTTCTATATCTTGAACTATACCGCTGTAGATTTACAAGGAGAGAATATCGCTAAAAGAGAACAAGGTTACCTATACCTTTCCAGATAAAAAAACTCAAATCTAATACCTGAGGTTTTATTAAACAAACCTCAGGTAATTATAAAACTTAAGTCAGATGAAAACAAAATTACTACTAATCAGTTTGATGTTTACAACAGTGGTAAGTTATGCACAACAAGATGCACAATTTACACAGTACATGTACAACACTATAAATGTAAATCCGGCTTATGCCGGTTCGAGAGGTGCAATGAGTATATTTGCCCTGCATCGAACCCAGTGGGTTGGATTAGACGGAGCTCCTACAACTAATGCGGTTTCTATTAACACTCCTTTTAACAATAGCAGATTGGGTTTAGGTGTATCGATTATTAATGACAGAATTGGTCCAACTACTGAAAACACATTATCTACCGACCTGTCTTACACCATACCAACTTCTGAAACTGTAAAACTATCTTTTGGTATTAAAGCTACAGCTAATTTATTTGATTTAGATCCTAATAAACTAAATCCTGAAAATAGTGGTGATCCTAAATTACAGGGCTTCAATAATAGATTTACACCTAATATTGGTGCTGGAGTATATCTTCATTCTGATAAAGCTTATGTAGGTTTATCAATCCCAAACTTCATAGAATCAAATCGCTATGATGATAATGATGTAGCTCTTTTTAAAGAAAAAATGACTTACTATTTAATTGCCGGTTATGTTATGGATTTAAGTTATAATCTTAAATTCAAACCTGCTTTATTAACTAAAATGGTGCAGGGATCTCCTTTACAGGTAGATGTTTCTGGTAATTTTATGTTTTTTGACAAATTAACAGCCGGTATTGCCTATCGCTGGAGTGCTTCTGTAAGTGCCATGGTTGGCTTCCAAGTTTCTGATGCCATGTATATTGGCTATGGATATGATTTAGAAACGACCAAATTAGACAATTACAATTCCGGTTCACATGAAATTTTCTTGAGATACGAAATTTTCAAAAACAATAAAAAAATTACAACTCCAAGATTTTTCTAGACATTTATTTAGCCCAAAAAAGTGTGACCTATCAACTTAATCAGTGATGAATTAAGTAAAAAAACAATGAAATCATGACACTTTTAAAAACAATTATTATAGAGAATTCTATTTTTCTTTACTTAATAATAGCAAGTGTTTTTTCATGTACTATCTATTCGCAAAAATTAAAATTATCTGTTGATCAAATAAAAGATTCTTTAAAAACGTCTTTAACAGGTTCAGAAGTAATACCAAATCGAATAAAAACCATAATATCCTACAAAGTAGTAGAAACAATCAATATGACATTTGGTGGTTACACTGTTACCTATGTAGTTTCAGACATAAGTTTAATAAATACAACTGATTTAGGTCCCAACAATACCCGAATTGTGACCCCCATTTTTGATATAAAAAGACAATACATTAACGATAAAAAAAAATCCGTAATTGACTCACTAAAACCAATGCCTAAGAATAATTATAATTCAGATATAACCGTAAATTTAAATATACCTGAAAAACCAATATATGAAGACACAGATCCAAGTAATGGCGTTGAATATATTGATATTATAAAAACCTATGAAAGAGTTGTTGGAAAAGGATTCAAATCGGTTGAAATGTTTAAAAAATTAGCAAACGCCTATTATTTTAGAGGAAAACTGGACAAAGCCGCTAAATACTATCAGGAATTATTCAATATGACCTCTGATTTAGAAGCTGAATATTATTTCCGTTATGCGCAATCTTTAAAATTTATCAATAAAAAAGATAAAGCTAATGAAATGATGAAAATATACCATCAAAAAGACAATGGTTTATAACTAATTGACTTAAAAACATGAACTAAAAACCTATTATTATGAAAAATTATTTAGTTGTTTACATGATAATGATAAGTATTTTTTCATGTGCTATTTATTCGCAAAATGAAAAAAAAGTAATTGTACCCAATAAAAACAAAACCAATTATTCAGACATAGATCCTTTAAAAACCTATGAGAGAGTAATTGAAAAAGGATACAAATCAGCCGATATGTTAAAAAAAATAGGAAATGCCTATTACTTTAATGAAGAACTGGACAAAGCGGCTAAATGGTATCAGGAATTATTTTCAATGAATACCATTACTGATTTAGAACCTGAATATTATTTTAGATACGCCCGCTCTTTAAAATCTATTAATAAAAATGATGAAGCCAATGAAATGATGAAGATATTCAATCAAAAAATAGAGGCAAATACCGAAAAAAATTAAAACTCCTAGATCCATCCATATAAAAAACAAATATTATGAAAAAAAATATACTCCTTTGCGTAGCTATAATAAGTGTTTTTTCATTCAACATTTATTCACAAAAAGCTAGTTTGGCTTCAGCTGACAAAAAATATGACAGCTATGCCTATATTAATGCTATTAAAACTTATGAAAGGGTTGTCGAAAAAGGATATAAATCGGCAATACTGTATCAAAAGTTAGGTAATGCTTACTATTTCAATGCCGAATTAGACAAAGCCGCTAAATGGTATGGCGAATTATTTGCCATGACCACTGACTTAGAACCTGAATATTATTTCCGCTATGCCCAATCATTGCGTTCAATTGGTGAGAATAATAAAGCCAATGAGATAATGAATAAATTTACAGAATTATCAAACAATGATAATAGAGGACAATTGTTCAAAAAAAACCAGAATTATCTTGATGCTATAAAAGAAAACTCAGGAAGATACAAAATTGAAAATGCCGGAATAAATTCTAAATATTCAGATTATGGAACAACAATCCATGACAACAAAATTTATTTTGCAACCGCCAGAGATACTGGAGGTTTAGGTCATAGAAAACATTCCTGGACTGATCAATTCTTTACAAATATATACACCGCTGATTTAGGCGACGAAATGACTGCCGGAAATCCTAAGAAATTTAATCGCTCTATTAATACTAAATTTCACGAAGCCACTCCCGTTTTTACAAAAGATGGAAATACAATGTATTTTACACGAAATAACTATCTCGAAGGAAAAAAAGGAAGAGATGGAAACAACGTCAATTTGGTAAAAATATACAAATCTACTTTAGTTGATGGAAAATGGACTAATACAAGCGAATTGTCTTTTAATAGTGATAATTACAGCACCGCCCATCCTTCATTAAGTCCTGACGAAAAAACATTATACTTTGCTTCGGATATGCCGGGAACATTAGGACAATCAGATATATTTAAAGTTAAAATAAACGAAGACGGAAGTTTTGGAAATCCCGAAAATTTAGGTAATCCAATCAATACATCCGGACGTGAAACTTTCCCTCATATAAACGATGAAAACGAACTCTACTTTGCCTCAGATGGGCATCCCGGTCTGGGAGGATTAGATATATTTGTTTCAAAACTCAATCCCAGCGGTTCATTTAATGAAGTTCAAAATATAGGTGCCGACGCAAATTCTCAAAAAGATGACTTTGCTTATGTAATCGATACAAAATCCCGAAGAGGTTTTCTAAGTTCTAACAGAGACGGAGGTCAGGGATTTGATGATATATATAATTTTTTAGAAACCAAAAGACTTATCTGTGAACAATTACTTTATGGAGAAATAACCGATATTGAATCTAAAATTCTATTACCCGGTACCAAATTAAGTTTGTATGACAGTCAATATAATCTGGTTAGCACCACAACTTCTGATGAAAAAGGAAACTATTCTTTTGCCGTAGAATGTGGAAAGAAATATAGTGTAAGAGCCGAAAAAGAAGATTATACCACCATTGAAGAAAAAGTTACTATTGCCAAAGAAAATGGAAAAACACATTTCCCGCTTGCATTGGAAAAAGCTAAATGTAAAGTAACAGTAGGTGATGATTTAGGTAAATGTTTTGGTATCAAAATGATTTATTTTGATTTTGACAAATCCGATATTCGAGTGGAAGCCGCTATAGACCTCGAAAAAATATTAGATGTTATGAACGAATATCCAAAAATGAAACTCGATATCCGCTCACATACTGATAGTCGTGGTTCTTCTAAATACAATGAATCTTTATCCGATAGAAGAGCCAAATCTACTATTGCATGGTTAATTAAAAACGGAATAAATCCAAATCGATTAATTGGAAAAGGATATGGTGAAAATCAACTTGTTAACCAATGTTCCGACGGAGTAAAATGTACAGAAGAAGAGCATCAAATGAACCGAAGAAGCGAATTTATTATTACTGCTCTTTAACTAATACATCCATTTTTTTGAGCATTATTTCTAAAATACTTGTACTAAAAAAAACACAAATTCCAATAATTTTAAAAATAATGCTCAAAAAAACAGTCTTTTTATTAAATATATAGATATTTCTATTAAATTTAAATCCTCTTAATTACACAAAAATTAGCAACACAATAATTTTTATGTAAAAAAACAACGGTATTATGACAAAAAAAACACTTAAATTTAGAATATGAAAATACCCCAAATCTATTTTTTTATTTTAGTAAGTCTGTTATCCTATAGTGGATATTCTCAAAATCCAAAAGTTTTTATCACCGAAAGAGTTGGCGAGAGTTACGCATATGTAAATGTTACAAAAACTTACGAAAGAGTCGCCGAGAAAGGATACAAATCTATTGATTTGTTTCAAAAATTAGGTAATGCTTTCTACACTGATTTAAACATGGGAAAAGCCGCTAAATGGTATGGCGAATTATTTGCAATGACAATGGATTTAGATGCAATATATTATGATCAATATGCAAAATCATTGTACGCTATTGGCGAAAATGAAAAAGCCAATTATATTATGGAGCAATTAAAACAAAAAATTAATTCAATCAAAAACAAATAACGAAGATTCGTTTATTCTAACCACACTAAAACAGTTGCAAATTATAATATTTTGCAGCTGTTTTTTTTGCATCATAAAGATTATTGCAAAACCAATATTCATAAATATGACTATTCGTTTCTTATACCAGTTGCGGACAGCCATATTCATAAAAATATCTTTTGGTCAATAATAATTTCAACTCTAAGCACATACAATAAAAAAGAGGCTGCTTAATCAAAAACAGCCTCTTTAACACAAACTCAAACTCAATTATAATTTAGCAAAAATATTGGTATAATATTTTTCACCTGTAGCAGAATCCTCTTTTATAGCTAAACCAAAATGAGTGAAATTACCAACAATATTCACCCTGTGTTTAGGACTGTTTAACCAGGCATTCAAAACTGATTTTGCTGAATGGTAATTAAAAGCAATATTCTCAGCAACTGCCTTAGCTCCTAAAACCTTCATTATATTTTCGGAACGGGCATAAAAATCATAATGATTCAAAACCTTATTATTAATCATATAAATATCATGCTCTTCTGATTTGAATGATATATGATTAATTTTTTCTAAACGATTCAAGCCTATACTGACCCTATAATCATTAATTAAATCCATAGTTTCTAATTCAGAAACATTGTAAGTGTAATTTAAAACTAATTCTGGTTTAACTTTAGAACTTAAGTTCTCTGACTCCTTATTATCAGATGCACAGGAATTTAACATAAATAAAGCCGATAACAGCATTATTTTAGGCAATAAATTTAATTTCATACAGTTTTGGTTGGTTTTTTTTGGTTTTATTTTTTTTTGGTTCTGCCAAACATACAAGTTTAATCGATTACACAAAAAAAAAACAGAAAATCAAATGTAATTTTAACATTAATTAAATGTTACCAATAATTTTTCTTACGGAATAAAAAAAGCAATAAAGAACTACTTTTCAACTTCTTACAAAAAAATAAAAGCAAAAAAAAAGAGGCTGTAATTGGGGATTTACAACCTCTTTATTTTTTTTAATACCAAAAGAGAATCGATTTGGGGAAAAATTCTCTTTGGTACTAAATAAAAACCAAAAAAATTAAATTTTTGCAAAAATATTAGTGTAATATTTTTTTCCTGTTGTTTGATTAGATCGAATAGAAATTCCAAAATGAGTATAATTCCCTTCAATATTTTTCTTGTGTGCAGGACTATTCAACCAAGCATTTAAAGCAGATTGTGGACTATTATAATTATAAGCAATATTCTCACCTACTGTTTTAGCTCCTAATAACTTCATAATATTTGTAGAACGATCTACAAAACCATCATGACTTACCACATTATTATCAATCATATAATAATCATGCTCTTCAGATTTATATGAAATATGATTGATAATCTCTAAAGGATTCAAACCTATACTTACTCTATAATCATTAATCAATTTCATAGTTTCTAACTCAGTTGCACTATAGGTATAATTCTCTACAATTACCGCAGAAGTTGAATCAGCAGTTACTTCTGAAGAATCAGATGAACAAGAATCCAATGTAAATATTACTGTTAAAAGCAACATTAATTTGAGTAAATTTACTTTCATAAGCTAGTAGTTTAAGTTTAAAGTAGATTGTGGGGCAAACTCTTTAAATGTGTTAGTTTGTGTTCTTATTTGTTATTCAAACATACAACACTTTATCGGTAAACTACAAAAAAAATCGACGAAATACATCTTTTTTACCTAAAAAAGAAATTTTTCTTACATATCAAGGCGATAATCGTTCTTTTTTCCATGAGTAATCCTCCTGAAGAGAATAACGAATTCTGTCATGCAAACGATTGGCTCTTCCCTGCCAAAATTCAACTTCCACAGGACGAACAAGATAGCCTCCCCAATGTTTCGGTCTCGGGATAGATTTATTGCTAAAAGTCTTTTCTAATTCTTTTAAATTATCTTCTAAAAATTCACGGGAAGGAATAACTTCGCTTTGATTTGAAACAACCGCTCCTAACTTGCTCCCTTCTGGACGGGAATCAAAATAATTATCAGATATATTTTCAGTTGTCTTTTCGGCAATTCCTTTGATGATAACCTGACGTTCAGCCGAATGCCAAAAAAAAGAAAGACAAACATTAGAATTTTGCTCTATTGCTTTCCCTTTTTCTGAATTATAATTGGTATAAAAAATAAATCCTTCTTCGTTGTATTTTTTCAATAACACAACTCTTGCCTTTGGAAAACCATCCAAACCAAAAGTAGAAACAGTCATGGCATTAACTTCCTCATTTCCTCCAAAATCCTCCACTTCGTGAAACCAACGATGAAAAAGATTAATAGGATCTTCGGGAATATTAGATTCCAATAATTCACTCTTTTCATAAGATCTTCTATAATTACTTAAATCTTCCATTGTATATTGTAATTAGTATTATAACTATAAATCAAAGCTTACGCCATCATCTGCCAATAAAATAGCAGGAAAAACCGTTTCAGCTTCTTCTTTAAACAAATTGATATTGTCATATCGGGTAGAATAATGACCTAAAATAAGTTGTTTTACCTGAGCTTTTTTAGCAATAGTAGCTGCTTCTATAGCTGTTGAATGCATTGTTTTAGCGGCTAAATTCTCCTCAGATTGCAAAAAAGTAGCTTCGTGGTACAAAACGTCGGCTTTTTCGATTATTAACAAAATAGCTTCATTATAAGCTGTATCTGAACAAAAAGCATAACTTCGGGGAATTTCAGGATCAAATGTCAATTGTACATTAGGAATGAGAGTTCCATTATCCAAAAGAATGTCTTTACCATTTTTTATATTCTGATAATAACATTTCTCGATTTGGTACTTCTGGACCGCTTCAATGTTCAGTTTTCTTTTATCTATTTTTTCCTGAAATAAAAATCCATTGGTATAAATACGATGTTTTAATGGTATGGTTTTCACCAAAACTTTTTCATCCTCATAAATCACTTCACTTTCCTTTGATGTTAATTCATGAAAATGCAGACCAAAATTAGGCCAGGAATTGGATAATCGCAATTGCAACATTATGATTTCCTTAATCCCTTTAGGACCGTAAATATGTAAATCGTTATTGCGATTTAGTAAAGAAAAAGTAGAAATTAAACCGATTAAACCATAAAAATGATCTCCATGCAAATGCGAAATGAAAATTTGGTTAATCTTAGAAAACTTGATTTTGTTTTTCCGAAGTTGGACTTGTGTTCCCTCCCCACAATCAATAAGAAACAATCTGTTTTTTATTTCTAAAATCTGAGCAGTAGGATTGGTAATTGTGCGAGGTGTTGCTGCATAACAGCCTAGAATAGTTAATTTCATTTAAGATTATTAATTTTAGATTGAGTAAGTAACATTTAAGATTCATTCAAAACCTAAAATCTGAACTTTAAAATCTAAAATCCTAAGTCTCTCTCTATTTCTTCCATCTCAATAATATCATGAGCTTCTAACAAAGAGGGAACTACAGTAAATTTTTCAGGTAATGCGTTATAATCAAAATCGGCTACCACTACAACAAATGATTTTTTGGACTTCTTATGTTTTTTTGACAGAGGCAAAAACAACTTCAACTCGCTTACCGGTATTTCGTCTTTATAACCTAAAAGATCAATAATAATATTATGGTTTTCATAACTCTTATACTGATGTGTAACCTTCATCAAAAAAGAAGTAAAATCACCCTGAGTATCCTTAATTGTAATAGTATGGTCTTTTTGATCTACTTTCATTGCTTTGAAATTTTATTGTTAGATTACAAAAATCTAAAGTTACTAAGTTTTTTTTACTTACTGAATTTTTGATGCCAAAAGATAAATCACCGCCATTCTAATAGCTACTCCGTTTTCTACCTGGTTCAAAATAACCGATTGTCCGGAATCGGCTACCTCAGATGTTATCTCCACTCCTCTGTTGATTGGTCCCGGGTGCATAATTACAATTTCTTTGTTCAAAGACTCTAATAATGCTTTATCAACCCCGTATTGCTGTGCATATTCTCTTGTCGATGGAAAATAATTCACGTCCATTCTTTCGTTTTGAACGCGCAACATATTGGCTACATCGCACCATTCTAAAGCTTTTCGTAAATTAGGTTCTACTTTTACGCCAAGAGATTCAATGTATTTTGGAATCAATGTTTTAGGACCGCAAACTTTTACTTCGGCACCTTGCATTTGCAAAGCATAAATATTAGACAAGGCTACTCTTGAATGTAAAATATCCCCAACAATCACCACTTTTTTTCCGGCTACATCTCCTAATTTTTCTCTTATCGAATAACTGTCTAACAAAGCCTGAGTGGGATGTTCGTGAGCTCCGTCACCCGCATTTACAATACTGGCTTTTACATTTTTAGACAAAAAATAAGCAGCACCGGGATTAGCGTGACGCATCACCACCATATCCACTTTCATCGAAAGAATATTATTTACGGTATCAATAAGCGTTTCTCCTTTTTTAACCGAAGATTGTGCTGCCGAAAAACTAATCACATCAGCTGATAATCGTTTTTGGGCTAATTCAAATGACAATTTGGTTCTTGTACTATTTTCGAAAAAAATATTGGCAATGGTAATATCTCGTAACGAAGGCACTTTCTTTATAGGACGATTAATGACTTCTTTAAAATGATCGGCTGTTTCAAAAATAAGGTCAATATCATTTTTGTTGATATATTTTATTCCTAATAAATGATTTACGCTTAATTCGCTCATTGTTTTTTATTTGTTTGTAGTTTATTGTTTTTGGTTTTTAGTTTAAAGTAACAATGAACCATGAACAACAAACGATTCCTTTTTTAACTTAATTAGTAACCAGATAAACGGTGTCTTCGCCATCATTTTCTTTCCAACTCACTTTTACCTTCTCATCATTAATAGCATCCACCTGTCTTCCTCTATAGTCAGGCTGAATTGGTAAATCCCTACTAAAACGACGATCAATCAATGTTAACAATTCAATTCCTGAAGGCCTTCCAAAAGACTGAATAGCTGTCAAAGCCGCTCTAATACTTCTTCCGGTGTACAACACATCATCAATGAAAATAACTTTCTTATTTTCTACGATAAAATTGATATTGGTTTTATTGGCTTCCAATGGTTTTTCGGTTCTTCGAAAATCATCTCTAAAGAAAGTAATATCCAAATAGCCTAATTGTATTTCAGGAGTATTATATTCTTTTTCCAACAATTCCTTAAGACGATTGGCTAAAAAAGTTCCTCTGGGCTGAATACCTATCAAAATAGTATCTTTAAAATCAAGGTGTTTTTCAATTAGCTGACAAGCCAAACGATGAAGAATGATATTGACTTCTTTGGAATTAAGTAAAACTTTTTGAGTCATAGTAAAGTGTTATCTTGGGTCATGCAAAAATAGCACTTTTTTTCAACCCTTTTTTTAATTCTATTCAAAAAGCATAAAAAAAACCGTCTCAAATTAGTATCGAGACGGCATCTTCTTATTGTTTTCCCAATCCATTAAAGATTGTACATTTTCTTTCTTTGTTCCTGAATTTTTTCATCATCCAAATACTCATCAAATGTCATGTAACGGTCAATTACCCCATTAGGAGTCAACTCCACTACTCTGTTACCCACAGTTTGTGCGAACTCGTGGTCATGAGTGGTAAAAATTACAGAACCTTTGAAGTTCTTCAATGAGTTGTTAAAAGCCGTAATCGATTCCAAATCCAGGTGGTTTGTAGGTTCATCCAGCATCAAAATGTTAGCACGTTCCATCATCATTCGGGACAACATACAACGCACTTTTTCTCCTCCTGACAACACATTACTTGTTTTTAAAGCTTCTTCTCCTGAGAAAATCATTTTCCCTAAAAATCCTCTAATAAAAACCTCATCACGCTCTTCTTCGGTTTTTGCATATTGACGCAACCAGTCTACAAGTGATAAATCATTCTCAAAAAACGAATGATTTTCAACCGGCAAATAAGCCTGATTTGTAGTTACACCCCAGTCAAATTCTCCCGAATCCGGTTTTTGATTTCCATTCAAAATTTCGTAGAAAGCAGTTGTAGCACGGGAATCTTTTGAGAAAAGAACAATTTTGTCTCCTTTTGCCATATTCAAATCCACATCTTTGAACAATATTTCTCCATCAATAGAAGCACTTAAATTCTGAACATTCAAAATCTGGTCTCCTGCCTCACGCTCCTGATCAAATATAATCGCAGGATAACGACGGCTTGAAGGCTTGATTTCAGAAATATTCAATTTCGAAATCATTTTTTTACGGGAAGTCGCTTGTTTAGATTTCGCCACATTCGCAGAAAAACGACGAATAAACTCTTCCAATTCCGCTTTTTTCTCCTCTGCCTTTTTATTTTGTTGCGCTCTTTGTTTCGCCGCTAACTGGCTAGACTCGTACCAGAACGTATAGTTTCCTGAATAATGGTTGATTTTTCCAAAATCAATATCCGAAATATGCGTACAAACAGCATCCAGGAAGTGACGGTCGTGAGAAACCACAATTACTGTATTTTCATAATTAGCAAGGAAATTTTCTAACCATGCGATGGTTTCAAAATCCAGGTCGTTAGTAGGCTCATCCATAATCAACACATCAGGATTTCCAAAAAGTGCCTGCGCCAAAAGCACACGAACTTTCATTTTCCCTTCCATATCCGCCATCAACGTATAATGGTGTTCTTCGCCAATACCTAAATTCGACAACATCGAAGCAGCATCCGAATCGGCATTCCAACCGTTCATCTCTTCAAATTGCACTTGCAATTCTCCAATTCTGTCGGCATTTTTATCGTTATAATCTAAATAGAGTTCGTCCATTTCTTTCTTAACAGCATACAGGACTTTATTTCCCATAATTACGGTTTCTAAAACCGTATGCTCATCAAACATGTTGTGATTTTGGTTTAAAACCGACATACGTTTTCCAGGCTCTAACTGAACATGACCCGAAGTAGGATCCATATCGCCCGAAATGATTTTAAGAAAGGTAGATTTTCCAGCACCGTTAGCACCAATGACACCATAGATGTTACCGTGAGTAAAAGTGGTATTTACTTCGTCGAATAAAATTCGCTTGCCAAACTGAACTGATAAATTATTTACTGTTAACATGAATATTTTTTATAAAATTTGCTGCAAAAGTACAAAAAAATAGCTATTTATCAGAATGCTTTCTAAAGTTAGTTTTTATCTTTATTTGTAGGAATATTTTAATATATTTGAGAGTTATTAAACTCTATTTCTAAAATTGTATTCCTAAAAAATAACAATCATAATGAATTACTACATCAAGATAATTCTAATCTTAATTTTTTATTGCATAATAAATCCGGTTTTTACATCTTTATATTTAAGTATTTCTGGTTTACCTGGAGGAAACGTGGGAATGATACCTTATGGAATTTTACTAGCTAATATGATTGCCACTCTTATTTCTTTACTGATACTCTACCTAATAAGACTAAAAAAAACGATTGGAATAAATTTATCAATAGCAACAAATAATTTAATTTATATTATCACGCTCATTTATTTTGGACTTAATCCATTTTTTGATGAAATGGGAAAAGATTATGCAAAACTTGATTTCGTAATTCTTTTGTCTTCATTTTTATCCTCGATAATAGCAGTTGTAGTTTTTAAAATAGTACATGCAAGATGCTCAAATTAATTTATACAAAACCAAACTTGTTTAAAATGCTAAAAAAACATCAAAAATTTGCCCTGATTATTTGTGTATTACCAATCTTTGCAAACATCATAGCTCATTTAACACAAAACTACAAATACAATGAAAATCTAAGATATATCTATCTAATTGGAATTATTACTGTTTACTGTTCTTAGGGAATTTCATTTATATGGGGCTTGATAAATTCTGTAGAAATTTCATCCAACAAAAACACTTCAAAATTATTTAAAATAGTTTGGACAACTATTAGCTTAATTCCAATTATATATCTGTTTTCTATGCTATTAATAAGCATAATTTATAAACCTCTATAGCAATGATGTAGTATTCACCTGCTTGCCTAGCTTCAAAATAAAAGCTTTATCCCCGAATGCGCGGAAATTCTTTCCATACCCGCAACGATGAGCAACTTTGTCGAGTTACGTGATGAGATTCCTCTATCGTCGGAATTGACAAAATTGAGGAAGTCTCCCAAAACCAACTTAATTCTCGTCTTTTTTCACAAGAAACACTCAATTGAATATTAAATTAACATTTTTATAAATAATAATTTTCGAATATCAGAAAAATCAGTTTATTTTTTTGTAAATTTACTATACAATATAAAAACACAACACGATACTCATCGTTGTACAGTTTTAAAATACTGGTTTTTCTGATTGAAACGGTTTTTAGGAATGAGTTATAACTAACAATGAAAGTGCTGAACCGCAACAGAATTTTATGATTTGTTAACCCATAAAACCAATATATCATGAAAATTGCAACCCTAATTATTCGTACATTAATGGGAGCTATATTCCTTTGTACTTCTCTCAGCTACTTTTTTTTACCAAGCCCTGAACCTGTTTCCACAGGTGATTTCAAAGCATTTCAAGTTGGTCTTATTGCATCAACTTACTTGATGCCATTAGCAAAATCAATTGAATTTTTATGTGGACTTTCTTTTCTGTTAGGGAAATTCACCACCTTGGCTAACATTGTAATCTTCCCGGTAATTATTAATATCGTACTCATTAATTACTTTTTAACTCCAAGCAACCTGCCTATCGGTATTGGTATTCTTTTCGGCAACATCTTCTTAATCTATTCGCACTGGGAGAACTATAAAGGATTGTTTAAAATGAATGGTTAAAATAAAAACATAAAAATCGTTTTAAAGACAGAATCCCTGACAAAGAAAGTTAGGGATTTTTTTGAACTAATTTAACAACTTCTCCAAAGGATAATGATCAATTACACTATTACCATAATGTGCTATTTCAATTTGTTTATCTTTTCCAATTAAAAAATCAGCGGGGATTTGATTGATTGTCCCTTCTACTCTACCCATAATTTTAAATTCATTTTTAAAAGCCAGCTTTAAATTTTGAATTGCTTTTAACGAAAAAGTACGTATTGTTTTAAACCAGGAAGGATGCACTCCATACAAGGTATATAATTCCCTATTTCTATCGGCTATTATTACAAAATCAAAAGAATGACGGTCATAAATACTTGCTTTCAAACTCTCTTCCGAAGATTCAAAAACAGTAATTAATTTCAAATTATGTTTAGCAAAATTTTCTTTTTGCAGCATAATTTTGGCAATTTGAACATTACACATTGGACATTCGGCATACCTAAAAAAACTTAAAATAATTTTTTGATTCTCAATCTGACTAAGATCTATGATGTTTCCAAAAATATCTTTGGTAACAAATAAAGGTGCTTTTTGCCCTGAAACTAATTTCATAATCGATGTTGTTTATATTATACATCCACAAATTTGAAATTAAAACAAGAATTCCTACTTGATTCAAATCAAGAAATTTTAGCCCGAATTCTGCTTAAAGTCTCCGGTTTCATCATCAAATAAGAAGCAATATATTTTAAAGGAATTTTATTTATCAAATGTCCACTTCTTTTAATAAAAACGGCATAACGTTCCTGAGGCTTTAAAGTAAGTAATTCCACCTGTCGTTGAATATGCCCGGTCAATGTAGACTCAAGCATAGATTGATACCATAACGCAATTTCAGAATTGCTTTGAATCAGCGGCAATAAATCCGATTTAGCAATAGCAACTAATTCAGTATCTAAAATAGCTTCTATGCTTATCAACGAAGGCGTTCCTTCAATAAAAGTCTGAAAACAAGTAATCAATGAATTTTCATAACCAAAACCCATATTAATTTGTTCTCCATTTTTATCTATCACAAACAGGCGTACACATCCTTTTTTCACAAAATACAAATTGGAATCTTTTTGCTTAAACCCTAAAAGTAATTCTTTTGTTTTAAGCATTTTATTTTTATTCCAAAACCCTAGTAAAGTCTTCCTTGATTCAGTTCCTAAAATTTTGTTTTCAGACAAAAAATGCGACAATGCTAAACTCATAATAATACAATCCAAAAATTATATTTTAGTAAAAACCAGACAAACAGGAGCGCACAAATAGATTCTTTTGCCTGTGTCTTCGAGTGCTCCCGTTGTTTTATCAATTTTAAAAATTACTACATCATTCGAATATTGATGAGCAACCAAAAGAAAATTCCCCGAAGGATCAATTGCAAAATTTCGCGGTCCTTTTCCCAATGTACTGTTTTGCCCCAATGATTCCAACTTGCCATTCTTTTTAACTTTAAAAATCGAAATCGTATTGGCTTCTCCTCTGTTGGAAGCATATAAAAATTTCCCGTCAGGCGAAATATGAATATCGGCTGAACTAAAAGTTCCTTTGAAATCTTTTGCCAAAATAGTGGTTTCGTCTATTTTTTTTAATTTTCCATTCAAATAATTAAACGTCGTCAGGCTACCGTCTAATTCTTGCAATAAATAAACCTGCTTTCCGTCATTACTAAACGTTAAATGTCTGGGTCCACTACCCGATTTCACTGCAATGCTATCGAAATTTTTCAAAACTTCAGTATTTGAATTCGGATTGTACTCATAAGAATACACCTTGTCATTTCCTAAATCATTTACCAAAACAAACTTTTTATCGGGTGAAAAATACACCATATGAACATGAGGTTTCTCTTGTCTTTGTACATTTATTCCTTTACCAAAATGTTGAATTAGCTGTTTAGCGGCAGTAATACTTCCATCTTCATTTTTTCCAAAAACGGCAATATTTCCTCCGGAATAATTAGCAACAATAACATTTTTATCGTCGTTTATAATGTAGCAAGGATCAGCACCTTTAGAATCCTGCTGATTCATTAGGTTTATTGCACCACTTTTTGCATCAAATTTAAAAGAACTTACTGCGCTATTAGCACCATTCTCATTAACAGCATACACAAATTGATTATCCTTAGAAACAGTCAAATAACTAGGACTAACAACCGTTGAAGAGGCATTTTTAAAACTAAACTCAGCTGTATTCGTATCAAAATCATAAACATAGATACCTTTGCTTTCACAGCTGTTAGTATAAGTTCCTATGAGTAAATTCAATTTGTTTTCCTGAGCTTGAACTCCAATACAAAACAATCCTATAAATACAATTAGAAGGTCTTTTTTCATTTTCTTATTTTTAGTGAATGCTAAAATACATATTAATCTGTGTAATCTGTCACTAAAAAAATCTCAGAAGCGAAAAGCAAAGTGCATAGTTTTAACTATTTTTGGATATTAAATAAAACCCAAAACAAGAATGCAATTCAAACATCCCGAAATTTTATACTTTCTGTTCTTATTGATTGTACCTGTTTTGGTTCATTTGTTTCAATTTCGTCGGTTTAAAAAAGAATATTTTACCAATGTTCAGTTCTTAAAATCGATTTCCATCCAAACCCAAAAAAGCTCGCAACTCAAAAAATGGTTGCTGCTTTGCTGCCGTTTATTGCTACTTACTTTTGTTATTTTGGCTTTCGCCCAACCTTTTTTTGATGCTAAAGACCACAGCAATCGTTCGAATAAAATGTATATTATTCTGGACAATTCTTTCAGTATGCAAGCCAAAGGAAAAAAAGGCGAATTACTTAAAAGAGCCGTACAGGAATTACTCGAAGAAACTCCCGAAAACACTAAATTCTCATTGCTTACCAATACCGAAAGCTATTGGAACACCGACATCAAATCGATTAGAAATACGCTGCAAAATTTAAAATACAGTGCCATTCCATTTGAATTAGATCATTTGTTAGCCAAAATAAATGCGCATCCTACCAATGCAAAAAAGGACATTATCATTATTACAGATGCCATTGGAATTGAACAAAAACAACTCAAAAGTATTTCTAAAAATGATGTCAGTTATTTTATAATTCCAAAATCGGAACAAAAAAACAATGTGGCTGTTGACAGTGTTTTTATCAATGAAACGACTGCTGATTTCTATGATATCAATGTGGCTTTATCAAGTTATGGCGAGGCGATAAAACCGGTTTCTGTGGCAATTTACAATCAAAATAAACTGATTGCTAAAACAGTTTCTAATCTGGAAAGCCCGAAAAAATCATTGCATTTTAGCATCCCTAAGCAAGCTTTTCAAGGTTATGTTTCCATTTCTGATAATAGTCTGGCTTATGATAACAACTTTTATTTCAGTATTTCAAAAGTCAAAAAAACAAATATCATCAGCATTGGCGAAACCTCAAAAAGTAGCTTTTTACAACGCATTTACACCAATGACGAATTCAATTACAGCAATTCCGAATTGGCTCTGTTAAACTATAATAACATTGAAAAACAGGACGGAATTATCTTAAATGAATTAGACGAAATCCCACAGGCTTTACAAATTACCTTAAAAGCTTTTGTCCAAAAAGGCGGTAATCTTATTGTTATTCCTTCGGCAAAAAGTTCGATTAGCAGTCTAAATTCTTTTTTGGGGAATTTTGGAAACATCCAATTCAAATCTTATCAGGATACAGAAAAACTAATTAGTAAAATAAACTTCAATCATCCTTTATTTTCAGATGTTTTTGAAAATAAGATTAGTAATTTCCAATATCCTTCTACCAAGGCTTCGTTTGCCTTTTCAAGTTTCAGTCCGGCGGCTTTGCTTTATGATGATCAAAGTGCTTTTCTATCGGCAATCTTCAATCCCGTATCGGCTGTCTGTGTTTTTTCGGCACCTATAAATACCGAAAATTCCAACTTTCAACAATCGCCATTAATTGTTCCTACGTTTTACAAAATGGCATTATATAACCAAAACAATGGTGTAAACGCACTAACTATTGGAAATCAAATTCCTTTTATTGTTGATGCCACATTATCAAAAGATGCTATTTTAGAAGTTAAAAATTCGAACGAACAATTTATTCCTATTCAACAAATCATGAATACTAAAGTCAAAATGACTTTTAATGATTTGCCTTTGGAAGCAGGGAATTTTGAAATTTACAATCAAAAACAATGGGTAGAAAACATTAGTTTTAATTACAATAGAAGCGAAAGTAATCTAAACCCTTTGGACAACAACTCCATATCACAATACAACACCGCCGAATCTATTGAAAGCGTTTTTCATACCCTACAAACCGACCGAATGGATAATCAACTTTGGAAATGGTTTGTTATCTTTGCACTGCTCTTTCTGGTATGTGAAATGGCAATTATAAAATTCCTGAAATAAAATATTCTCTATATATGAAACTAATTATCCGAAACGCCAAAATTATCGACCCTCAAAGTTCTTTTCACAATCAAACGGTAGATATTTTAATTGTAGATGGATTAATTGAAAAAATCGGAGCTTCTTTACCCAATCCAGAGCAGGCAGAAGAACTAAAATTAGATAATCTTCATGTATCTCAAGGTTGGTTTGACAGCAGCGTTTCTCTGGGCGAACCTGGTTTTGAAGATCGCGAAACCATCGCTAACGGATTGTTGGTTGCTGCAAAAAGCGGTTTCACCGGAATTGGTTTACAACCCAATTCTTTCCCTGTAATTGACAATCAATCCCAAATTAATTTTGTAAAAACCAAAGCTATTGGTCACGCAACAACACTTTTTCCTATTGGCGCCTTAACTAAAAATGCCGAAGGAAAAGACATGGCTGAATTGTTTGACATGAAACAAGCCGGAGCGATTGCTTTTGGAGATTATAATAAAAGTTTTGAAAATGCCAATTTGTTAAAAATTGCTCTTCAATACACTCAGGACTTCAACGGATTAGTGATTGCTTATTCTCAGGATTCTAATATAAAAGGACAAGGTGTGGTAAACGAGGGAGTAGTTTCTACCCGATTAGGACTGAAAGGAATTCCTAATCTAGCAGAAGAATTACAAGTTGCCCGAAATTTATTCTTACTCGAATATACTGATGGAAAATTACATATCCCAACCATTTCTACAGCAAAATCAGTAGCATTAATCAAAGAGGCCAAAGCCAAAGGATTGAATGTAAGCTGTAGTGTAACGGTTCATCATCTAACAATGACCGATGAAAAATTAGACAGTTTTGATACCCGCTATAAAGTGACTCCGCCTCTAAGAACAGAAGAAGACAGACTGGCATTACTAGACGGGATCTTGGACAATACTATCGACATGATTACAACTGACCATAATCCTATTGACATCGAACACAAGAAAATGGAATTTGATATGGCAAAAAACGGAACCATTGGTCTAGAAAGTGCTTTTGGAGCCTTAATGGACGTATTGCCTTTAGAAAAAGTAATCGAAAAATTAACTAGCGGGAAAACGATTTTTGGAATTGAAAATGCTTCTATCAATGAAGGAGCTACAGCCAACATCAGTCTGTTCAATCCTGAAGGAGAAAGTACTTTTACAAAAGCTGCTATTTTATCGAAATCTAAAAACTCAGCCTTTTTAGGAATACAAACAAAAGGAAAAGCATACGGAATTGTAAATCAAGGTCAATTAATTTTAAGATAAAACATCATGAATCCAGATAAAGAAGGTAAAAACATAGCCATCATTAGCTATTTCACTATTATTGGAGCAATCATTGCTCTTTTTATGAACGCCGATAAAAAAAGTCCTTTTGCTTCTTTCCATATCCGTCAGGCCTTGGGTATCTTTCTATCCTTTTTTTTAATTGGATATTTTATTGGATATTTTGATAGTTGGACGATTTCATCCGCTTTTTATTTGTTTTATTTCATCCTTTGGATCTATGGATTTATGGGAGCTTTACAAGGACAAATGAAACCAATTCCAATTTTAGGAGAACAATTCCAAAAAATATTTAAAAACGTTTAGCTTAAAAAATGAATTTATCCCTAGAATACCTCATCAGAGAACCAAAAATAAAATCAGAAAAAAATCCTTTATTGCTTTTATTACACGGTTACGGAAGCAATGAAGCCGACTTATTCTCCTTTGCCTCTGAATTACCGGAAGAATATTATGTTATTTCGGCTCGTGCTCCTTATGACTTGCAATACGGAAGTTATGCCTGGTATGCTATTAATTTTGATGCCAATGAAAACAAATTCTCTGACCACGAACAAGCAAAATTATCTCGTGATTTAATTGCAAAATTCATCGAAGAATTAGTTGCTAATTATCCTATTGATGAAAAGAACATCACTCTTTTAGGCTTCAGCCAGGGTGCTATTTTAAGTAATGCTATAGCATTGTCACACCCTGATAAAGTTCAAAAAGTAATTGCTTTGAGCGGTTATATTAGCGAACCCATATTTGAAGAAAATTATAAAAACAATGATTTCTCTAATTTAAAAATATTCGCAGCCCACGGAACAGTCGATCAGGTAATTCCAATAGAATGGGCACGAAAAACCAAAGCTTTTTTAGACAATTTAGCAGTAAAATCTGTTTATCACGAATATCCAATTGGTCACGGAGTTTCACCTCAGGAATTTAACGACTTTAAAAACTGGTTGATAAAGGAGTAATTCTATAAAGCAGCAATTGCAAAAAAAAATCCCGTTTTGTTCATCAGTACAAAACGGGATTTTTTCTATTTGATAAAGCTAGATTTAGTGACAAGCTGAATCTAAATGCTTTTTCTTTCTGCTTGAATTAGTTGTATTCCCACTACAATCAGGAATTGATGCAAAAGGAGTAACAACACCATTTATTGTTATTTCTGATCTGGTAGTAAATTTATCTCCATCATCATCAATATCCAAATAATCAGGAATGCCGTCTTTATCAGAATCATCAGTTTCAGTAACTCTTAAATAGCCATCACCATCAATATCTTCTAGATAAGAAGGAATTCCGTCATTATCTAAATCAGATCTTTTAACTGCGTACAATTTAAAACTAAAAACCAATGGAGAATAACTTGGTATAGACCCTTGCCCTGAACTGTAATAAGCTAATCCCGAAGGCAAAAACATCACTCCTGCCCCATAATTAGTATGCGTTACTGTTCCATCTCCATTTGAAACAGGAGTATCTCCTGTTCTAAATTCAGGGAAAACTTCGCTCCAACCCGTTATAACACCTGTTAAATTAAAAAAAGATTGCGGGTATCTTAGTACTTCAAATTGACTTGCTAAAAGCTCAGAAGGCACAGCTGGTTGTGCTGGAGTATCACCTGAAGCAGGCACAGCTTCTTTAGCAACTGTACGATACAAATAATCTCCTCTGTAGGATGTCAAAACCTCATCGACATTAGTTGGTTTCTCTCCTACTCCTTCTCTTAAAACTAGATAATAGATTTCGTATGTTATTTCGTGTAATTCAACAGTTTTTTTCAATAATTTAGGAAAAGTACTGCTGTTCAAATATGACATTATGGATGGTTGAGTACCAGAATTTGTAATTTTTTTAATTATTACATCATTATCAGCAAAATTAGGATCCGCAATATCTATATAATAAGTCTCCAAGTATTCTTTGATAGCAATACTATCTATTGTAAACTGTTCTTGAAAATCTCTAAGAGGTACTTCTTCAATAGAAGAATTATCGTCTTTCGAACATGAAAATAAAGAGAGGCTTGTAATTATTAAAATAAAATAATACTTAAATTTGTTCATTATAGCTGAATTTTAAGTGCGCAAGATACAATATTGATTTATTTTTGTAAACTATTTAACTCTGATTTTACAATTTTTATGCGAATAGATAAATATTTATGGTGTGTCCGATATTACAAAACCCGAAATATGGTTACGGAGGCCTGTAAAAAAAATCACATCACTGTAAATGGCGTGGTTGCAAAGCCCTCAAAAGAAGTTTTTCCTACCGATAAAATCACTTTTAGAAAAGACCAAATTACACAAATCATCACAGTTCTGGACATTCCCGAAAATCGTGTGGGTGCAAAACTCGTTGATATTTATCGAAGAAACGATACGCCTGCCGAAGTCTATCAGCATTTGGAATTATTAAAATTATCCAAAGAACATTATCGAAAAACAGGAACAGGACGACCAACTAAAAAAGACCGAAGGGATATTGACGACTACGGAAACGAAATTCATCATGAAGACGAAGAAGATTAAAATTACAAATTCAAACTTTTAGAAACGTATGTACAACTTTGTTTTTTTATCCTGAAATTTGGGAATTTGGGATTTAAAAATTGGAATTTAAATTTACCTATATTAGCAAAAAAATAATTTTATGAGCAAAAATATCATTCTAACCAACCTGGAAATTAAACACAAAACAAAACGTATTGCTTACCAAATCTATGAAACCTTTATAGACGAAGAAGAAGTGGTACTTGCCGGAATTGCCAGTAATGGCTATATATTTGCCGAAAAAATTGCTCAGGAATTAAAAACTATTTCCGACTTAAAAATCCTATTGTGTGAAGTGCACATTGATAAACAAAATCCTAATCAAGCCATAACAACTTCCATTCCCGCCGAAAACTATGCCAATAAAGGTTTGATTCTTATTGATGATGTGTTGAATTCTGGCACAACCTTAATTTATGCAGTAAAACACTTTTTGGATGTGCCATTAAAAAAATTCAAAACAGCGGTCTTAGTCGATCGAAACCATAAAAAATATCCTGTAAAAGCCGATTTTAAAGGGATTTCTCTTTCTACTTCTTTATTAGAACACGTTAGAGTAGAATTTGACCAGGACAATGATAATTATGCCTGGTTAAGCTAAAATTGCCAAAATATCCTCCACTGTCTGCGCAATAGTTCTTTGATCTACAACAACACTATGTTGCGCCTGATTGTAATAATAACTTCTTTCAAATAAATGAGTAGCAATAAACTCTTTCATCTCGACATCGTTTTTGTTTGCGATAAGGGGTCTATTGCTTTTATTTAAGGATAATCTAACTACCAGGGTATCTATAGAGGCTTTTAGGTAAATAGACTCTACATCTTCTCTTTTTAATAATTCATGATTATTGGCATAACAAGGGGTTCCCCCTCCTAATCCGATAATAACTGCTTCGGGAAGATTCAGTAATTCCACAAAACATTCATGTTCTAACCTCCTAAAATGGATTTCTCCCTTTTCGGCAAATATGGTTTTGATGGTCATTTTTACCTTTTCTTCGATAAATTCATCCAAATCGATAAAAGGAATCTCCAGTTTTTTAGACAATTCTTTGGCGATAGTTGACTTTCCGCAACCCATATAACCCAACAGTATAATTTTCTTCATAGAATAAAACCCTATAAACTAAGGTGTTAAAATTTATTATTAAAAAAAGACAAATTTATAATAAAATAGCTTGGAAATAATAAAAAAAACGTCTTATATTTGCACCCGCAATCAGGGAACGATGCAAGACTCGATAGCTCAGTTGGTAGAGCACATCACTTTTAATGATGGGGTCCTGGGTTCGAGCCCCAGTCGGGTCACAAATTAAGTGATTCACTTGAAAAACGTTTTCTGATGCATTTGACTCGATAGCTCAGTTGGTAGAGCACATCACTTTTAATGATGGGGTCCTGGGTTCGAGCCCCAGTCGGGTCACAAAAGGTTAAGTAAATATTTACTTAACCTTTTTTACTTTTAGGCCATGTGGAGAAACGGTAGACTCGCCATCTTGAGGGGGTGGTGCTCGCAAGGGCGTGAGGGTTCAAATCCCTCCATGGTCACTTTCAAAAAAAGTGTTAAATCAATTGATTTAACACTTTTTTTTATATTAAAAAAAATATAATTTACCTACAAATACCACGCGGTTCAATAATTCCTGCAAAGTGACAAGACAGGAATTGAACCACTAATAATTATCCCTCTTAAAAGTACTAAATAACAGAATTACATCTACATTCTTAAACATCTCAAGAAACCTCTTAAAGGTAAATTAACATCAAAAAAGATTATGGTTTTGAAAAACACACCCTTTCATTATCCCCTAATACAAGACCTTATATTTTTTCTATCAGTTCCGTTAGTTATCTTCCTAATCCAATTTGTAGAGACCTATTATTAACTTAAATTTGCAGTTATTCAATTAGTAAAAAAGACCATGGATATTTTAGATTTAATTCAACGAAGATATACTGCCAAGCAATACAACGCTACTAAATCCATTCCGCAGGAAAAAATCGAGGATTTAAAAGAAATTTTACGCCTTACCCCTTCTTCCATCAACATCCAGCCCTGGAAATTTACTTTTGTACAAAATACCGAAATAAAAGCTAAATTAGCTGCTGTTTCGATGCACAATACCGAGAAAATCAACCAGGCGCAATTGTTAGTCGTTTTTTCGGTGGCAGATGATTTGGACGTTTTTCAAAAAGTAGTGGATAATGAATTGCCAGCATTTAGGAGAGACTGGTACAACCAAATGAAAGCAAGCATGCCGGAAGCCGATTTAAAAACCTGGCTGGCCAAACAAGTCTATATTGCTCTGGGGGTAGGTTTAACTGCCAGTGCTGCATTAGGACTGGATTCGACTGCTATGGAAGGTATTGAAGCAGATAAATATAAGGACATTCTCAATATGAACAGCCACCAGCCTCTTTTTGCTATGGCCGTAGGTTACGGTGCTGAAGAGGATTTCAACCGATTAGAAACAACACCAAAATCGAGAAGATTGCTGGAAAGTGTAATTGAATCAATCTAAACCGTTATCTGTACCAAAAATACTAAGAGCTTTTTAATTTAGTTTTGTCAGCATGTGCCGAATTTTCGGAATGTCGAGGACTCCGCTTAGTGAATAAACAAGCACTTCGACAAGCTCAGTGTAACAAAAAATAGAATACAAAAATTATAAAAAACGATTTAAACCCAAATGTCATGTCTAATATCAACCTCATTATCGAAGAACGTGCTGCCGATATAGGCAACTTTCTGGTAGGCCGATTGCTGCCTTTTCGCCAAAAACGCATGGTGGGGCCTTTTATTTATATCGATCACATGGGTCCTGTAAAAATGAATGAACGCCAGAATTTTGATGTTTTGCCACATCCGCATATTGGTCTTTCTACACTTACCTTTTTATTCGAAGGCAGTATCATGCACCGCGACACTCTGGGGAATGAAGTCGAAATAAAACCGGGCGAAGTCAACTGGATGACCGCAGGAAAAGGCATTGTACACTCCGAACGCACTCCTGAGTATTTACGCCATTCCGAAAAAAACATGCACGGCTTACAAATTTGGGTTGCCTTACCCAAACATTTGGAGCAAATGGAACCAGAGTTTTTTCATATTGACAGCAGCGAAATTCCTTCGTGGAAAGAAGATGATGTCGAATTCAAATTGGTTGCAGGAGAAGCTTTTGGTAGAAAATCCAATGTACCGGTCTATAGCCCGATGTACATGCTGGAGATAAAATCGGTTACAGAGAAAAAATTAAATATTGGGCAACATCTGTATGGTGAAGCCGGTCTTTATATTCTGGAAGGCGGAATTGAAAACGACGGTAGCGAATACGGTCCTAAACAAATATTAGTGGCAAAAAACAGTAGCCTTTGTGGATTTACCATAAAACCCAATTCGACTATCTATATTTTTGGTGGTGAAGCCTATCCCGAAGAACGATTTATCGACTGGAACTTTGTTGCAACAGACAAAGCATTAATTGAGCAAGCCAAACAAAACTGGACGGAACAAAAATTTGACAAAATAAAAGGCGAAACCGAATTTGTTCCTCTTCCTGCGTATCCTAAAAAGTAAAAAGCGAATGTCGAAACGAGATGAATTAGAACAATTTCCTTTGTATCAAAAAGCAGAGCAAATTTATAAAATTACCCGAGGATTAATAGAAATTGTTCCTGCTGACAATGAATATCTTCAGGAAACCACGGTTCGATTTATGATGGAAAACGCCATGATAATCCCCGCTAAGATTGCTGGAGCTCAAGCAGTGGAGTTGTATGATTTGAAAATGGAAAACGCAACTATCATTCGGAAAGCTGCACGGGAACTTTATGTTCAGGCAGGAAGTTTGCGCTTTGAAGAAGCTATTTCAGACCAGGATTACATTCATTTATTAAGAAATGAGATCGATGAATTCCGACTCTTGTTTATTGACTGGGTTGCCGGTTTTGATGTTTGGAATTACATCAAAGACGATTGGGGTTTATTCAATCCGCCGGGAGTAAGTGCTCATGACAAAGATCCGGATGACGACATTTCTTTTAATCCCGATGATTTTCTAAATTTTGATGACGAAGAGTAATTTTACATTAAAATTCAATCAAAAAGTAGTAATTTCGCTCTAATAAATAAACAAAAAAAATTTTATGGCATCAGGTTTTTTCGCACTATTAGATGATATCGCAGCAATTATGGATGATGTTGCGGTGATGAGTAAGGTGGCAGCTAAAAAAACAGCCGGTATTTTAGGCGATGATTTAGCAGTAAATGCCGAAAAAGCTTCGGGATTTGTTTCGTCAAGAGAACTTCCTGTTTTATGGGCTATTGGTAAAGGTTCCTTTATCAACAAATTAATTATTTTGCCCATAGCCTTTCTGTTAAGTGCTTTTTCACCAATGGCTATCATTATCATTTTAGTAATTGGAGGACTTTATCTGGCTTACGAAGGTGCCGAAAAAATATATGAATTTCTATTTCATCGCCACCACAGCACAGCGGCCATTACGGACGAAACCCTGAGCGAAGAAGAAATTTTAAATCTTGAAAAAGGAAAAATAAAATCGGCTATTGTAACTGATTTTATTTTGTCGGTCGAAATTATCATCATTGCACTAGGTACTGTAATTGGAGAACCTTTGAGCAAACAAATAATTGTGGTTTCTATAATTGCAATAGTTGCAACCATTGGGGTTTATGGTATTGTAGCGTTAATTGTCAGAATGGATGAAGCGGGTTTAAAACTAATTCAACTGAGTTCAAAAGAACAAAGTTTTACAAAATCCTTAGGTACTGTTCTGGTACAGGCTTTACCAAAAGTTATCAAAAGTTTATCGGTTATAGGGACAATTGCTTTACTTCTAGTTGCTGGCGGTATTTTTGTACACAATATTGATTTTTTACATCATTTTGCTCCACAATTACCAGCAATAATCAAAGAATTCACTGTTGGATTAGTCTTTGGATTTGTAGTATTAGGAATTGTAAATCTGTTGAAAAAAATCTTTGGCAAAAAACAATAAGTAACTGGAATGAAATAATGTCGTTTTTTTTAAACCACATAAGTCATATAAGTTTTTTACTTTATTCTAGTATCTCATTTAATAACAAATAAGACCATATAAGGTATGGCAGTATTTTTATGACAATAAATTATTCTTATTACTTACTTCTTTATTATCTTCCAATATAATTAGGGCAACCAAAACACTTTTTGTCCAAATTAAACTGATAAGTCAAAGACAATTCATAAACACCACCTGTTTTTCCTATTTTGGTAGTATTCATATCATACGAAAGTCCAAATCGTAAGTGATCGTACTGCAATCCTGTAAAGAAATTCATGGAAGTTAACAAATGACCGTCTATACCATTTTTAGCAGGATTAGTAACCGCAGTAGCACCAAAAAACATCTTTTCGAATAGTATGGAAGCACCAATATCTAAACGATTGTAACGACCTTGCTGCATATAGTTAGCCGTTGCAAACATCTTAGTAGCATAAGGAAAAAATTGGACGTCGATATAATCTGCCAAAAGAAATTCGTATCCTGTACTCAATGAGAAAAAGGTATTCAAAGGTACGTTTCCATCTTTATTAAAAGCAATGTTGGGTTTATTGAGGTGTTTCATAGAAAGACCAATCCATAAATCTTCGGTGTTAAAAACCATAGCTGCTCCAATATCAAAAAAACCTACCTTATCATTTCTTAATGCCGGATCTATTGAAGTTGAATTGTTAATCCCGGTTCGAATATTAATTTGGTCTTCTAAAAGTAAATTCTGAAAAGCAAAAGATTTGGATCCAAACCCTACTTCGATTGCAGGTCTAAAATCCCATTCGTCACTTACTCGAACTGTGTAAGCATAGTTAGCATTCAACTGCGAGAAATTATAATTGGTAGCACTCTCCCTTTGGTTTAAAAAACTAACTCCCAGTCCGCTGTTCATTTCGTCGCTCCAGGTATTGATAAACGCATAATCGGTATCAATTTTTAAATTCAAATCAGGCCATTGTTCTCTGTGAATAATTCCCATGTAAGTAGTTTCCATATAGCCGGTAAAAGCCGGATTTAAGGTTTCAGGAACTAAAAAATATTGAGTAAAAACAGGATCCTGTGCTTTAACATTCGAATAAAAGAAACACGAAATCAAGATAATAACTAATTTAATTTTCATTTGTAATTGTACTCTTTTATTTGATTAATGTAACTGTACCTTCCTGAGTAATGGTATGATTGTAGAATGTTTTTCCCATCATTTTGAAATAATAATTCCCATTTTCGGCATCTAAATCTTTTACTTTTCCATTCCATCCTTTGATGGTTTCTCCTGTTTCGCTGTAAATCATACTTCCCCAGGTGTCATAAATATGCAAAGTCACCTCAACAAAACCTAAGAATACAGGTGCAAAACTATCATTAGTTCCATCATTATTAGGAGTAAAAGCTGTTGGCATTTCGACACTATAGCCTTTTTCTACCTTTATAGTTGAATTATATTCATATTTGCACCCAAAAGGATAAGTCACTATTTGTTTGACTGTATAAGTCCCTACTCGGGTATAAATATGGGACGGATTTTCTTCGTCAGAAAAATTACCATCACCAAAATCCCAAGAGATATTGGTATAATCTCCTGTTGCTAAATTGGTAAACAAAATAGCATCAAAAATAGAATACAAGTTGTAAACATCATGTCCATAAGAAGCAAAAGAAAAATTAGGATTCCCTAAAACAGGTGTATTAACACTAAAAGAGAAATCTTCTTTACAGCCAAAACTATCTTCAACACTAAAAACAATCAATCCGTTGTTATTCGTATTCATAATTTGGTTATTGCTTCCGCTAACCACACCGTCAGACCAACTGAGTGTATAAGGCGGAATTCCTCCTTTTACACGACCTACAAAAGTTTGCTTTACAAATTTAGTATCACAATCATAATCGGTTATCGTTTCCACGGTAGGTGTTAATTGTTCAAATCGGGTGATTTTCCATGAATTGGTAGCTTTACAACCATTGGCATCTGTAACATTAACAATATAATTATCGGGTGGCAAATTGATTAAATCTTTGGTTGTAGCTCCATTAGACCAAGCATAAGTAAATGGTGGAGTTCCTCCTGTAACAATTAAATTTATTGCTCCGGTATTTGCATTATTACAACTCAACGGATTGGAAACATCAGCCCTTAACTCAATAGGCAAAGGTTCATTTATAATAAAGCTTTGTTCAATCTTACATAATTTTTTATCTGTAATAACTACGGAATATCTTCCTGGAGGTAGATTGTTTCGTTCTACACCGGCAGTTGAATTATCACTCCAAACTAATTTTATAGGAGCCACTCCTCCTACTAAGTTCAATCGGATGTGACCGTCTTTAGCTCCAAAACAGCTAATTTGTTTCACATCGGGTGTAATCGAAAATTCAGGAACATTGTCAATAATAACGGGAAATACTTTTGGACAACCTAAAGCATCTTCTACAGTAATAATATAAGTTCCTGCCGATAAATTATTTTGTACTCTTCCTGTCCCTAAATTACTCCATTTAATAATATAAGGCTCCCCTGTTGTAAACGGAACACCTCCTGTGATATTAGTAATGGTGATAGATGCATTGGCATCATTATAACAGGCGATTTCGGTTTTAGTATATGTTAATTTTATTTCACTATTTTGAGTCAAAACAACCACTAAATCATCAGTACAGCGCGAATTATCAGTAACTCTTAATCGATAAGTTCCTGCGGGTACATTGCGTAAATTCTTAGCCGTACTGGTAAATCCGTTAGGTCCCGTCCAGAAATAGCTATAATTAAAAACTCCCGGACTCGTTTCTACCGCTCTTCCTCCTGCTACATTGACATCAATTTCTCCTGTAGCATAACCATAACACAGAATATCCTGCTGTCTGGCCAAAGTAACATCCAATAAAGGCGGATTAACAATGGTATAAGTATCTTCAATAACATTGCAATTTCGAACCTCAGTAATTTTTACGTGATAAACACCTTCTGCCAAATTTCTAAGATTGTTTGTTCCCGGAAATGGATTTCCGTCTTTAGTCCAGACATAGGTATAAGGTGCTGTGCCTCCGCTTACATTCAAATTAATTTGTCCGTCATTCATATTATGACAAGAAATATCTGTTTTAGAAGCTGTAAAAGCAAATTGGTTTGGCTGATTGACTACATAAGTTGTTGAAAACGGACAACTTCCATTATCAGTAATAGTCAAATTATAAGTTCCGGCTACTAAATTTGAAATATCCTCATCAGTACTTCTAAATCCACTAGGACCAGTCCAAGAAAACTGATAGGGATCTCCTGTAGTAAATGGAATTCCTCCTCTTACTGTTAAATTAATGGCACCATCAGTAGCACCAAAACAAGTTGCATTTCTAATAACAGGATTGGAATTAATCAAAGGATCTACAATTATGGTTACTGTAAAATTTGGTCCTGGACAACTTCCTGCTGTAGGTGAAACAGTATAAGTAACAGTAGCCCGATTACTGGTATTGTTCGTTAATGCCTGACTTATATTGGTTCTGGGACTTGACTGCGCCGATGCACCACTAATTGCACCTAGAGGTGAAACTGTAGGTGTTGACCAAGTATAAGTTGTTCCAGCGGGTACATTATCGCCTCCTCCGCTTCTTGGAGTAATTGTAAAAGAACTACCACTACAGATTTTATCTGATTTAGCAGCAATGATAGGCGACAAAACGGTATTTACAGAAAAAGTCCTCGATTTTGTATCTGAACCACAGCTATTGCTTACTGTTAAAGTAGCGGTATAATTTCCACTGCTTGCATAATTAATTGGTCCCGGATCTAAAGAAGTAGAACTCGATGGCGTTCCTCCCTGAAAACTCCATAAATAAGTCAGTTCTGAGCTTGGCGCACAATTTTCAACTACTTTTGCCACAGGTCGTATCGTAGCCGAATTACAAAAATCAGAAATAGGATCTAAAGTAATGATTGGTGGTTTCTTGACCTCAATGATTTTTCTCATTTCCCTTTCAATACCACATGAATTTACCGTTGTTAATCGCAGGGTGTAAGTTCCTGAAACAGTAAAATTAATTACCGGATCTTTTGACCTTGAACCTGTCCCTGCAGTAAAATACCAACCCGGATTTTCATTTTTACAATAAGGATCATAATAATTTATTATATCCCAATAATAACTCTGAGGCCCACAAGCCTGACTTGTATCAGTAGTATTGGTTATTTGCGTATTCGAATTAACACAGGCACTCCCAAAGGTAAAATTAGGTTGTAAAACAGGTTCTACACAAACAGTTCTAGTAAATCTTTGTCCTACTCCACAAGGTGTTACGGCGTCTAAAGTCACAGTATAAGTACCGGGACGAGTGTAAACATGAGCAGGACTAACTTCTCTTGAAACAGCTGTTCCATCACCAAAATTCCAGGTGTAAACATTTTGAGTACTACAACCATTGGTGTAACCTGCAACGGTAGTATTACTAAAAAAAACAGCTGAATTAACACAGGCAATATTGGTTGTACTAAAACTTACTACAGGTTTGTCTAAAATAATAATAGGCCCTGCGGTTAAATTAGTGCTTCCACAAGAATTAGAGATTGTCAAAATAACGGTATTTCCGCCAGGACAATTAAAACGGCTAAAAGTATGCGGAATGGGAAAATTTCTTGAAGCAGTAGGATTTGCAGCATTATAATATACTGAACTTTCTAAATCCGATTGAGTAAAGTTCTTTGCTGTTCCGTCTCCATAACTTATCTGATATCTTGTGTCGGAAGGATTCAATGCCCAGGATCCAATAGCAAAATCCATCGGAGCATCTAAAGGCACACAAAAATTGGTTGTATTTCCGGGAGAAATCAAAGCTCCCACAGGATTATTGGAATTCTTTACAATATACGAAATTCGATTGTTACATCCGCTTGCTCCCACAGCTGTAATCACCATATTAAATGAACCTAATTTAGTGTAAGTATGTTGCTTAGGAAAACCAACATTAGTTTCTGTACTTCCATCGCCCCAATCAATATTATAAGAAGTAATACAAGCCGTGGAAGCTGACCTGTTATCTACATCAATTGTGTAATTGGGATTCGAATTATTATCTCCACATCGCTCAAAATTTGACGAATTTAAGTTAACAAACCTTAAATCGGGCTTTTGCTGTACTGAAACAGATTTAGTAACTGAATTATCAAGTCCGTTTCTATCCCTAACCGTTAGTTTGACACTAAAATTTTGAATTCCACAACCTAAAGCAGTAAAACTATGCGTGGGATTACTATCAACAGACGTGGTTCCATCTCCAAAATCCCATAAATAAGTATAGGGCGCATCGCCAGTTACGATAGGATTAAAAGTGATTGGCGTATCTGAACAGCTGTTATTATTAGTAAAACTAAAATCGACTGTAGGAGGTGCTAAAACCGTAGTTTCCACAACAGTACTTAGATTACTGGCCATTAAAGAATTAACTCCCGGCATTGTAATTAACACTACTAAAACAGCTGCAATTCGATATATTTTGAGCATAAAAAACAAAATCTATAATTTTCTGACAAAATTATATATAATTTTGAATAACTACACATTTTTAAAAAATAAATGTAAAATCCACTTTTTATTGAAATTCAAATCTCGCAATCCTTAGCAATAGGAACTAAATTTTCATTTCTACTCTTCATAAAAATCCCTACTTTTGCAGTCTAAAATTTTTATCGATGCCAAATAAAAAATACAAAATAGCCGTTATTCAGTTGAATTTGAATGATATTGCCGAAAATAACCTAAAAAAATGTATCAGCTGGGTTAGAGACGCAGCCGCACAAGGTGCCGAAGTCATTTCTTTACCTGAATTATATAGCAGTCATTATTTCTGTCAAAGTGAGGATGTTGACAATTTTGCATTAGCAGAACCATTGTACAGCACTTCTTTCATTGCTTTTAGCGAATTAGCAAAAGAATTAGGAGTGGTAATTATTGTTCCTTTCTTCGAAAAAAGAATGGCTGGAATTTACCACAACAGTGCCTACATCATCGATACCGATGGAACAGAAGCTGGTTTGTACCGCAAAATGCACATTCCGGACGATCCTGCTTTTTACGAAAAATTCTATTTCACTCCAGGTGATTTAGGTTTTAAAAACAATCCAACCCAAAAAGGAAATATTGGAACATTAATCTGTTGGGATCAATGGTATCCGGAAGCAGCTCGAATTACCGCCTTAAAAGGTGCCGAAGTATTGTTTTACCCAACAGCAATTGGATGGCATCCACAGGAAAAAGAACAATATGGCGAAAACCAATATGGTGCCTGGATGAACGTTATGAAAGGACATGCCGTAGCCAATGGCGTTTATGTAGCTGCGGCTAACCGAATTGGTCTAGAACAATACTTACCCGATACTCCTGGAATTGAATTCTGGGGAGCTTCATTTATTGCTGGGCCACAAGGTGAAATTTTAGCACAAGCCTCACACGACAAAGAAGAAATTCTAATTGCCGAAGTCGATTTAGACTTACAAGAAAATGTGCGTCAAAACTGGCCTTTCTTTAGAGACCGAAGAATTGATGCTTTTGGAGATATTACTAAAAGAGCGATTGATTAATTTCTTTTATAACAAACAAAAAAATCTACCAATTGTAATTACTTACTTTTGGTAGATTTTTTTTACGAAGCTAAGATACTAAGGCTCTAAGTTTAAACTAAAGCCAAATATAATCTTAGCAACTTAGCATCTCAGACTCTTAGCAACTTTCTTTAATTCAAATCAGGTTGAAAAAACTTAACTGCTCCATCACCTTCACTACTTACCACTAACAAACTTCTTTTGTTTGGACTTTTAGAAGCAGGAATAAACAGCAAACCTTCTGGAGCATCACCTGTTTTTATACTTTGTAAATATTGTGGTGCCGATGGATTAGTAATATCATACACCATTACCGTATCGGTTCTTTCCAAACCTACAAACAAAATATTTTTGTTTCCCATTTTGGCTACTACCACAGCTTCAGGTTCTGAACCTTTATCATCACTACGAGCGTCATCATAAGTACCAAAATCATTTGAACGTTTATCCAAATCATTTTTACTATCAAAAACCAAACTTCCGAAATTTCCGTTCCAAATAGTAAATGAACGTGCTCCAAAACTAATTAACTCGTCTAAATCTCCATCATTATCTGTATCACCTTCTGTGGAAACTAAATTCAAACGTCCCATTTTAGCATCGGTTTTCAAAGTGGCTGCATCAGGAAAAACAGTTGGATCTAAAGTCAATGATTTTAATCTGGCAACATCCGAATAACCATTATATTCTCTGGCATCACCTTCGTTGGCAGTAATAAAATATGGCGTTCCATTTACTATGTAACTTGCAACAGCATCAGGCATGAACAATCCTTTTAGTTTCCATGGTGTAAATGCAACAGCTAAATCTTTATCACTAACATCAATTCCGTTTTCGACAGTGTTGAAATCTTTGTAACCTAATCCAAAAACAGAACTTATCGTTTTGCTTGCCAAATCAACTTTAGCCACTCCGTTATTTTCTTGTAATGTAACCCAAGCCGTTTTAGAATCATCTGAAATCGTAATGTATTCCGGCTCAATATCGGCAGCAAAACTTTTAGTTGTTTTCGAAACTCTAAATCCTTTGGTTTTCAAAGTAGCTAACTGACTTTCGAAAGCAGCAAAATTTAAAGTTGTTACCGCATAATTATTAGTAACATCAATAATCGAAATTGTCCCATCAGGATCTACCGAATAATCAGCATTAGGTTCACCTTCGTTAGCAGTCATAATATATTTCCCGTCAGGCGAAAAAGTAACCATATCAGGCAACGCTCCCACAGTAATTTCTTTAATTAAAGTATAATCAGAAGTATTAAAGACCAGAACTTTTCCATTTGCTTGCTTATTAGTTGTCGATTCTAAGGCTACAGCCAGCTTACCACCGTAAACAGCCACACTATTAGAAGCTCCGTTGTAATCAGACAAATAAATCGATGCAATTTTTTTAGGACTCGTAGCATCCGATAAATCTATAATGTCAATTTGATTCGTTGCGCTGTTGTTTACTGTAAAAAGTCTTTTAGTTGTTTCGTCATAAGCACTAATTTCAGCCGCTGCTTCACCACCTATTTTTAATGAACCTACTTCTTTAAAACTTGCCACATCTTCGTTAACTTCAATTTCCTTGTTGTTGTCAGCTTTATCATTTTCGCAACTACAGAAAATAAAAAGAGTAGCCAATAATGAAATTCCAAAATTTTTCATGTTTTATAATTTATTTGTTTGGAGCAAAAATATATTTCGAACAAAGCTTTTGAATTAAGCCATCATTATGAAATCTTTAATTTAAACAGGAAAAACAGCAGCTAAAACCTGCTTTAATGTTAAGATATCAGAAACTAATGAAAAAATAAGGTGCAAAAAAAAGGCTGTTTCAACTTTACAGTCAAAACAGCCTTTTTATTATTTAGTTGTAAAAATTAATTCACTTTAAAAGTAACTCTTCTTACGATTTGACGTGCTTCAGCAGAATTTTTATTCACTGATGTATCTTCTCCATTCCCTTTCACAGTTAATCTTGAAGCGTCAATTCCAGCATTAGTTACAATATTTTTAACCGCTTCAGCTCTTTTTTGAGATAATTGTTGGTTATAACTTGTATTACCTACCTCATCTGCATATCCTATGATATCCGCTCTTTTAGATGGGTTATTTTTCAAATATTTAACTAAAAAGTCAACTCCTGATAATGAAGCGTTTGTTGGTTTAGCTGAATTAAAATCAAAATATACATTTACGTATCCTCCATTAATTAATTCTTCAACAGTACTGTTAGTAAGATTACTATTCTTTTGTGCGTATCTGCCATCTAAATAACTTTCCATTTCATCCGGAACTCCATTTTTATTATTATCAATAGATTGTCCTTTTGTATTAACAGCTACACCTGCAATAGAATTTGGTTCCAAATCATATAAATCAGCTACACCGTCTTTATCAGAATCAATAAGAGCTGTTTCGATTAAAGATACTCTATTTTCTAAAGCATCAAATCTGTCAGCTTCACCAATCCAGTCAGCATGTCTTTTATTTTTACCTAAGTAAAAAGTAAGACCTAACGATGCGTTAAAAATACTTCCGTTAAATGCTTTTGCGGTTGTTTGTGACATCCCGTCAAAATTATACGTTTGATTACCATTGATAATTCCTGTGAAATCTGCTGTTAAAGCAACTGAATTAGATAAACGAACTTGAGTAGTTAATCCCGCAATTCCATTTGCCATATAATCTTCACCATTAAATCCATCTGATGTAAGCATTGAAACTCCAAAACCTCCATGCCCTAATAATCCTATTCTATTAGTCCATGTTTCAAAATTCAAAACTCTTCCTAAATTGATTACCCCTTGTAAATCAGTTCTGAAATAATTAGAATCAAAAGCAAAAGACTCTTTTCCTTCTTTTAATTTATCGTATCCAAAATCTAACTTCAAACCAAATTTTGGGTTAAACATATACCTTACTCCTAAATCTGCATGAAATAAATTAGGTGTATCTGTATAAAAACCTGCTGTCATTGCACCAGTTGTTTTATTAATACCACCATTTAATTCGATAGACCATTTGTTATAGGCACTTACATCAACAGTTTTTTCAGTAGAAGCTGTTCCCATATTTTGTGCACTAGCAGCAAATGAAAGTACGAATAAGGATAAGGTTGCAATTTTCTTTTTCATGATTATTTAATTTATATTCTGTTTTTAAAATTTAGCACAAATATAAATCATATTATTCTTATAGTTGTTATTTTAAAGTTATATAATCCCAATATTTTCTGGATTCTTCTTCATCTCTTGACCTAATTGGATACATAAAAAAGTAGCACCAATCTGACTACCAAAAAGTTAAAACCCAAAACAACATAAGCTTACAATTTCTTAAAATAATGTTATTTTTTTATTTTGTAAGCTAAATTAGCCTCATCATTTTAAATTCCCATTGAATGTTTATATTTGCGGTCATTAAATTTTAGCTTTTTTATGACAACTACAAACAGAAGATTTCCCGCCGAATGGGAAAAACAAGAGGGAATTTTACTTTGTTTTCCGCACAATGGAAATGATTGGCCTGGAAAATACGAAGCTATCCAATGGGCATTTGTAGAATTCATCAAAAAAGTGGCTACTTATGAAAAAGTGTTTTTGGTTGTTATTGATGAAAAACTAAAAGCCAAAGTAACCGATATGCTCGATAGAGCAAGAGTAAATCTGGAACAAGTTTCATTTATCATCCAAAAAACAAATAGAAGCTGGATGCGTGATTCAGGTCCTATCATAGTGTATAATAACGGAAAAAGAGAGGGATTAAACTTTAACTTCAACGGCTGGGCAAAATACAAAAACTTCCAACTGGACAAGCATGTTCCTGCTACTGTTTCAGATTTCTTAAAAATACCATTAACACAAGTAACCTATAAAGGAAAACCAGTAATTGTAGAAGGTGGTGCCATTGATGTAAACGGTCGTGGAACGCTATTAACTTCGGAAGAATGCCTGATGCACCCGAGTATCCAGGTGCGTAACGCCGGTTTTACTAAACAAGATTACGAAGCTGTTTTTAAAGAATACTTGGGTGTCACTAATGTAATTTGGTTAGGCGATGGAATTGCAGGAGACGACACTCATGGACATATTGACGATTTAGCTCGATTTGTAAACGAAGACACCATTGTAACCATCGTAGAAACTGATCCTAATGATCCTAACTACAAACCTTTACAGGACAATTTGAAGCGTTTACAAAATACCAAGTTGGAAAACGGAAAACCACCTGTTATTGTAGCTCTACCCATGCCAAAACGCCTGGATTTCGAAGACTTAAGATTACCGGCTAGTTATGCTAATTTCTTAATTTTAAACAATTGTGTTTTAGTACCAACTTTTAATGACCCAAATGATAGAAAGGCTTTAAATATTCTGGCGGAATGTTTCCCGGACAGAGAAATCATAGGCATAAGCGCAATTGATTTAATTTGGGGATTCGGAACCTTACATTGTCTAAGTCAACAAATTCCAGAATAATTTTATTTTAGCCCACAAATTTTAATCTAATCAATATTTACAATTTGTCAGAATCTGCTAAATCTGCGTGAAAATACATAAGCACGCAGATTTTCACAGATCAAAAAAAACTTTGCAAAACTTCTATAAATCTTAGCGTAACTTTGCGGTAAAATTTACTATATCTGTAAAAGTCCCTTATAAAGCATCGCAAATAAAATTCCGAATCCAAAACTCAACAAAGTTCCTATCAAAATATATTCGGTCAAACGAACATCTTTGGATTCTTTTAAATCACCAAACCTGAAAATAGATTTCGCAGCCAATAAAAAACCGATTCCTTCCCAAAAATTCATCACCACAAAAAAGAAAATAAAAAGTCGTTCCAGAATTCCAATGTATTTCCCTGCATTATTGGTATCATCGGTTTTAATAAGTTGGTCACTCCATTTAGACAACAGTACTTTTAAAACAATCGCACTCACATAAGTTACCGAAACTAAGGCCGTAATCAAAGCTAAATTTTGCTGTGAGTACAAACTTGTTATAGAAATTTCAACTGGAAAATAATAAACTACTACTACTGCAATCACCACCAAATGCAACAGCTGATCGACAAAAAACCAAAGTTTTTCCGTTTTCTTTTTTTCGAAATACAATTTGGCACAATCAATTCCAAGGTGACTCAAAGTCACAAAAGCAACTCCTAATAAATAATTGCTGTTAAACTGAGTTGTAATCAACAATAATATAAAATGTAATCCTACATGAAAATACAAATACTTCGATTTGATTTTTTTCTTCTTCTTGTCTTTTACCCAGACAGTTGGCTGCAACAAAAAATCACCTAACAAATGAGCCAAAAGCAAACTTAAAAATAATGCTACCATTGTTTTTTGATTTCTTGTTTATAAAATGCAATCATATTTTTCAATTCTTCATGAGCTGCTCTTTTTAACGAAGCACTTATCGAACTTTGGCTTTTTTTATTCAGCACCGTAGCCAATTGATTTTGATTTATTTCAGGATTTTCAAATGCTTTTTTAATAACCTCCGCAGATGTACTTGTCCAGTTATCAACAATCATCAGCATAAAAGAAAGAATAACTTCAAAAATTGAATTAAATTCTATCCAAGGCGTTTGTATTCCTAATGTTTCTTTTTTCAAACCTTCAAAACATTCCCCTGAATTGATAAAAGCAGTACCATTCGATTCGGTTATCTTATCAGCACTATAATCAACATTACCCACACCTATTGCCATTCGAACATCAAGCTCTTTGTGTTGTTTGATTGTAGCTTTAATCAATAATGCTATTTCGAGGGCATCTTCGGCGGGTACAAGCAACTGAAAACTATCTCCTCGATAAATTTCCCAATCTTTAGGTTCATTGCCATAATTCTTCAAAACAGCCTTCAAATCGGTCAGCCATACTGACGAAAGGACTTTTCTGGAGTGCATAATATCCCCTGTAATTACTGCTTTCATATTTTAAAATTTGATGCAAGATACAAAATTATCGCCAAATAAAACGATATTTTAAATTATCATCAAATAACACGATAATTAAAATTATCATCAAATAAAGCGATAATAAAACCAAAATTTGCATTTTCAGAATTCCCAATTATAAACTATCTTCGTCTTAAAATTGAAAGATGCGACTTTGACGAATTGAAGATTTCTAAGAAATCTAAAATCTAAAATCAGCAATCTAAAATCTAAAATCAATTCATGTCCTCTAACAATCTCCTGCTCACTCCTATCGAATACTTAAAAGGCGTTGGTCCTAGTCGGGGCGAATTGCTTCGAAAGGAATTGGGGATTCATAAATATGCAGATTTACTCAATTTTTACCCCAACCGCTACATCGACCGAACCCGTTATTACAAAATTAACGAATTACAAAACAATGTAGCCGAAGTACAAATCATCGGGAAGATTATCAATATAAAAACCGTAGAATTTGCCAAAGGCAGAAAACGTCTCGTGGCGACTTTTATCGATGACACCGGTCAGATGGAATTAGTATGGTTTCAAGGGCACAAATGGATTAGAGAATCCTTGAAATTAAATCAAATCATAGTGATTTTTGGAAAATGTACTTCGTTTAACGGCATGTACAACATGGCGCATCCCGAAATCGAATTGTGGAGCGAACACGAAAAAAGTTTGCGTTCGGCGATGCAACCCGTTTATCCTTCGACCGAAACCCTGACTAATCGGGGGATTTCAAACCGGGTAATCAACAAAATGATGCAACAATTGTTTTTGGAAACACAAGCCTTGTTTACAGAAACCCTGCCTGATTACTTAACGCAAGAGTTGAAGTTAATTCCGAAGAATGCCGCCTTATTTAATATCCATTTTCCTAAAAGTGCCGATGCCTTGGCGAAAGCTCAATTTCGATTAAAATTTGAAGAATTGTTTTTCATCCAAATCCAACTGATTATGAAAAACCTGATTCAAAAACACAAAATAAAAGGACATTCATTTACCAAAGTAGGCGAATTTTTCAACGAATTTTACCAAAATCATCTGCCTTTTGAACTGACTAACGCTCAAAAAAGAGTGATTAAAGAAATCCGAACCGATATGGGAACCAATGCCCAGATGAATCGTTTATTACAAGGTGATGTAGGTTCGGGAAAAACCATTGTGGCTTTTATGAGTATGTTGCTGGCGATGGATAACGGTTTTCAGGCTTGCCTAATGGCACCAACAGAAATCTTAGCCAATCAACATTTTATCGGACTTTCTGAGTTAGCTAAAAAACTAAATTTAAATATAAAAATACTTACTGGTTCAACTAAAACTTCAGATAGAAAAATCATTCATGAAGAACTGGAAAATGGTAGTTTACAAATCCTTATTGGCACACACGCTCTGCTGGAGGACAAAGTAAAATTCCATAGTTTGGGCTTAGCCATTATTGACGAACAACACCGTTTTGGAGTAGAACAACGTTCCCGATTGTGGAAAAAAAACGATATTCCGCCACATATTTTGGTAATGACCGCCACTCCTATTCCGCGAACTTTAGCGATGAGTTTGTATGGCGATTTAGATATTTCGGTTATTGACGAATTGCCTCCGGGTCGAAAACCCATTCAAACCGTGCATCGTTATGACAGCAACCGCTTGAAAATTTGGAAATTTATCAGAGACGAAATTGCTTTAGGCCGCCAAATCTATATTGTGTATCCATTGATTCAGGAATCGGAAAAAATGGATTACAAAGATTTAATGGACGGTTACGAAAGTATTTCCAGAGATTTTCCACTACCAACTTATGCTATTTCTATTGTTCATGGCAAAATGAAACCAGCGGATAAAGATGCCGAAATGAAACGCTTTGCCGAAGGAAAAACCAATATTATGGTGGCTACAACTGTAATTGAAGTGGGCGTAAATGTTCCTAATGCTTCGGTTATGATTATTGAAAGTGCCGAACGTTTTGGACTTTCGCAACTGCACCAATTGCGGGGTCGCGTAGGACGTGGTGCAGAACAAAGTTATTGCATCCTAATTACAGATCATAAACTGAGTTCCGACAGCAAAACCCGAATGGAAACTATGGTTCGCACTAATGATGGTTTTGAAATTGCCGAAGTCGATTTAAAACTTCGTGGGCCAGGAAACCTTATGGGAACCCAACAAAGTGGCGTACTCAACCTTCAAATTGCCGACATTGTTAAAGACAGAGAAATATTATCGCTCGCCAGAGCACATGCTATAAAAATTCTATCAGACGACGCACCTTTACAAAAACCGGAACATGCTGTTTTGAGAGCAGTCTATATGGAATTGACTAAGAAAAAAAATATCTGGAATTATATTAGTTAAAAAACTGATAGAATACAACTTAACAGCAATAATACAAAACAACAGCACTTTTTTTTAGTAATTTTAAAAAAAGGAAATAAACCTTTCTTTAAAACAAATGTCATATTAAGATGCGACAATTAAAAAACACACTTTCTACTTGTTAAATTTTGTTTAAAATAAAATTGTTGTACCTACAAATATCAAATTTACTTTTAACTTGCAAAGTCTAAAGATTCCCATTAAGAAAGTCTTTTTTACCACAAAATCTACTTTTATGAAAATTAAAAACATAGTTTACGCTTTATTAATCATCGGATTAGGTTCCTTCATTACTTATAGGGTCATCGAAAACAAAAGCGACTCTGAAAACGGTAAAGACAAATCAGATAAAAAAAGTCCAATTGCAGTAAATGGAATTGTAGTAAAACCACAAACTTTTGAGAACAATCTTTCGTTATCAGGTTCTATTGAAGCCAATGAACAAGTAGAAATTCGCTCAGAAGTTTCAGGAATTGTAGAAAGTATTAACTTCAAAGAAGGGAGTAATATCAGTAAAGGACAACTGCTTTTTAAAGTTAATGATTCTGAACTAAGAGCGCAATTAAGTCAAACAACTACTAAAGAAAAACTGGCAGCCGAAAATGAAAGAAGAGCTAAGCTTTTGCTACAAAAAGAAGCAATAAGTCAGGAAGAATACGATATTGCCCGAGCAGAATATGCTTCGGCTAAAGCACAAAGTCAATTAATCAAGGCTCAAATTGCTAAAACTGCAGTAAGAGCACCATTTTCGGGAAAAATCGGATTGCGTTCCATTTCACCGGGAACTTACATCACTCCTACCGTTTTAGTTGCCAAATTAGTCAATGTCGAAAAAGTAAAAATCAGTTTTTCGATTCCTGAAAAATATGCGGCACAAGTAAAAATGGGTGCTGTAATCGATATTAATGTTTCAGGTTCTACAAATAAATATACCGCAAAAATATACGCTATTGAACCCGAAGTAGAGATTACAACTCGAACGTTGAAAATTCGTGCTATTGCTGATAATACTGATGGGAAACTATTCCCTGGAACTTTTGCTGATGTAAATTTACCATTAAGCACCATTAAGGATGCTATTGTTATCCCAACAGAAGCTATTGTACCGGTACAGAATGGTAAAAAAGTTTTTATTTCAAATATGGGCAAAGCCAAAGAAGTCATGGTTGAAGCTACTACCAGGACCGATTCTTCAATTTTAATACTTTCAGGATTAAATGCAGGAGATACTTTAATAACCAGCGGTGTAATGTCATTAAAAGATGAGGCTCCAATAAAAGTAAAAGTAAGAAAATAGAAATTTCATTTATGTGTTGGGGTTATGATTTATATATCTAAACTCTAAAATCATAAATCATAATTCTAAAATCATAAATCTACAATCTCACATGAGTTTATCCACCACAAGCATAAGAAGACCTGTTTTGACAATAGTTTTGAACCTTTTAATCATATTATTTGGTTTAATAGGATACAGTTTTTTGGGAGTTCGCGAATTCCCTTCGATTGATCCTGCACAGGTTTCTATTCGCACGAATTATACAGGAGCCAATTCGGATATTATTGAATCCCAAATTACCGAACCACTCGAAAAAGCGGTCAATTCCATCGATGGTATCCGAAACATTACTTCGTCCAGTAATCAGGGAAGCAGTATTATTACCATCGAATTTAATTTGGACAAAGACCTTGAAAGTGCTGCCAATGACGTGCGTGACAAAGTATCTCAGGCTGTTCGAAATTTACCCAAAGACATTGATGCTCCACCAGTAGTTTCTAAAGCAGATGCTGATAGTGAGTCCATTATTTCGATGACCCTTCAAAGTGACCGCAGAAACTCATTAGAATTGAGCGATTATGCCGAAAATGTCATTTCGCAACGATTAGAAACCATCCCGGGAGTTAGCGGCGTTCAAATTTGGGGACAAAAACGCTATGCCATGCGTTTGTGGATTGATCCCGTAAAATTAGCCGCTTATGGCTGTACTGTTGCCGAAGTTCGCGATGCCTTAAATGCACAAAATGTAGAATTACCATCAGGAAAACTAACCGGAAGCAATACCGAATTAGCCGTAAAAACCATTGGAAACTTATCCAGTGCCGAAGAATTCAACAACATCATTATTAAAACCGAAGGAGACAAAATTGTTCGTTTTAGTGATATAGGAACAGCCAGTCTGGGAGCCGAAAACATCGAAACACAACTAACATCATCAGGACTTCCAATGATTGGTATGGCTATTGTGCCTATGCCGGGAGCCAACTATTTAGATATTTCAACAGAGTTTTATAAAAAATATGAAGCCTTAAAAAAAGATTTACCCGAAGACATCAAACTCAATATTGCACTGGATAACACTGCTTTTGTAAAAAAATCAGTGCTGGAAGTTGCCGAAACTTTAGGAATTTCTATCATTCTGGTAATCATTATTATCTACTTGTTTTTTAGAGATTGGGCCATTGCTTTCCGACCTTTGATTGATATTCCAGTTTCGTTGATTGCTACCTTTTTTATTATGTGGCTTTTTGGTTTTTCAATAAATGTCCTAACGCTTTTAGCAATTGTTTTAGCAACCGGACTTGTAGTTGACGACGGAATTGTAGTTACCGAAAATATCTTTAAGAAAGTCGAAGAAGGTATGTCGCCGATTGAAGCAGCTATAAAAGGTTCTAACGAAATTTTCTATGCCGTAATTTCGATTTCGGTAACTTTAGCAGCGGTATTTTTACCTGTTATCTTCTTAGAAGGTTTTGTTGGGAGACTGTTCAGGGAATTTGGGGTTGTCATTGGTGCAGCAGTACTCATTTCGGCATTTGTAGCCTTGACTTTAACCCCTATGCTAAATGCTTATTTGATGAAAGGAGGCGAACAGAAAAAATCCGATTTTTATGTTAGAACCGAACCTTTTTTCGAAAAATTAAATAGCGGTTATGCTAATTCGTTAAAGGCCTTTATGGATAAAAAATGGATTAGTTTTCCAATTTTGATTGCTTGTTTTGGAATTATTTATTTATTCTACACTTTGTTGCCTAAAGAAACAGCGCCTTATGACGACCGAAGTTCGATTACCATGCGTATGACCACACCTGAAGGTTCTACATACGAATATACCGATCGTTTTATGCAGGAAATTTCAAAATTAGTAGATGATTCCATTCCTGAAAAAAAAGTAAGCTTAGTGATATCATCTCCCGGATTTAGTTCGGCTTCTATTAATAGTGGCTTTGTCAGACTCACCTTGAAAGATGTTACCGAAAGAGAAGCTTCGCAAAAAGATATTGCCGATAAATTATCCAAATGGACTAAACAATATCCAAACGCTAAAACATCGGTTATCCAACAGCCTACAATTGCCGTAAACCGACGTGGTGGTTTGCCAATTCAATATATTATTCAGGCTCCAACATTTGAAAAATTGCGTGAAAAAATTCCCGTTTTCATGGAAGAAGTGGGCAAAAGTGATGTTTTTTCGATTACTGATGTCAATTTAAAATTCAATAAACCCGAAATCAATGTAACTATCGACCGCGACAAAGCCGAAAGTTTAGGCATTTCGATACTTGATATTGCCCAAACCTTACAACTATCCTTAAGCGGACAGCGTTTTGGTTATTTTATTAAAAACGGCAAACAATATCAGGTTATTGGTCAATTTGACCAAAAAGACCGCTCAAAACCGCTTGATTTAACTTCGATATTTGTTAAAAACAACAAAGGCGAATTGATTCAGATGGACAATGTGGTAAGTGTTGAAGAACAAAGTAACCCTCCACAATTGTATCACAATAACCGCTATATGTCGGCAACAATTTCAGCCGGTTTGGCTCCCGGCAAAAGCATCAGCGACGGAATTGATGCTATGAACGAAATAAAAGCAAAAGTTCTTGATGATAGTTTCACCACCGATTTAGGAGGAGAATCCAGAGATTTTGTCGAAAGTAGTTCCAATACATCTTTCGCTTTCGGACTGGCTTTATTATTAATCTTCTTGATTTTAGCAGCTCAATTTGAGAGTTTTGTAGATCCGTTAATTATTATTCTTACTGTACCAATGGCGGTAGCCGGAGCCTTATTTTCATTATGGTTATTTGACCAGACCTGGAATATTTTTAGCCAAATTGGAACAGTAATGCTCATTGGTTTAGTAACTAAAAACGGAATTTTAATTGTCGAATTTGCTAATCAATTGCGGGAACAGGGAAAATCCAAATACGAGGCCATTATGGAAGCTTCGGAAGCTCGTTTAAGACCTATTTTAATGACGAGTTTAGCCATTGCGCTGGGAGCTTTGCCTATCGCAATGTCGCTTGGAGCAGCTTCTACCAGTAGAATTGGGATGGGAGTAGTTATTGTAGGAGGAACTATATTTTCACTAATATTGACCTTATTTATTATTCCGGCACTTTATTATATGTGGTCCCGAGCTAAGAAACATTATCCTGAATTTGACCGTATTGACGAATACGAAAAAGCTAGTAAATAATTTATTGGTCACAAAATCCTGAAATTGTGGCAAAAGGAAAACATAATATGAATACAAAAATAGTAATCCGTAGTCTCATTTTATTCTTGATTTGCATTGTAAAAACAAATGCTCAGGGAGTATTAACTATTGAAGATGCTCTAAAAACAGCATTAGAAAACAATTACGACATTAAAATTGCGGCTAACAATTTGAAAGTAAACCAAACCAATAATACTATTGGAAATGCAGGAATGCTTCCTACTCTAACCGCAAATGTAGTTGACAACAACAACATTCAAAACCTGTCCCAAATTCGTCTTGACGGAACAGAAAATAGTTTAAACAATGCTAAAAATAACAGTCTGAATTATGGTGTAAGTCTAGGCTGGACTATTTTTGACGGTATGAGTATGTTTGCCAAAAGAGAGCAATTTCAGGAACTTCAAAAACTCGGAGAATCGCAATTAAAACTAAGCATTTTAACTAAAATTGCCGATGTTTATGCCACTTATTTTGATTTAGTACAACAACAACAGCAATTAGCTGCATTAGACTCAACACTGGTTATTTCTAATCAACGATTAACTTTAGCACAAAACCGATTTAGCATAGGTAAGGCTTCAAAACTAGAGGTCTTAAACGCTCAGGTTGATTTGAATACCGACAAAGTAACGCTGTTAAAACAAAAAGAATTATTTGCCAATACTAAAATTCTTTTGAATCAAATACTAGCCAGAGATACTAAAATAGATTTTCAGGTAAGCACTATTTTTAATGTGGATGCTCATTTAAAACTGGATGAATTAAGTAATTTGGCACAAAAACAAAATCCGCAATTGCAGGCACAAATTATCAACAAAAGAGTAGCCGAATTACAATTAAAGCAAGTAAAAGCTACCCGATATCCTACAATAAGAGTCAATACAGCTTACAACTTTAGTGAAACCGAATCCAGTTTAGGTTTTGTCACTCAGTCTTCTTCAAGAGGATTTAATTATGGGTTAAGCGCTTCCTTAAATTTGTTTGATGGTTTTGCCCAACATCGTAATGAAAAAATAGCCAATCTGGCAATTGAAAATGCCAAATTACAAATTGAACAACAAAACCTAAATTTGGAAACCCAATTAGCAACTGCCTACCAAACCTATTTAACCAATTTAGAACTTATTAAATTAGAAGAAACCAATCAAGCAATTGCCAAGCAAAATCTGGCAATTACACTGGATAAATTTCATATTGGCACCATAACCACATTAGAATTCAGAACCGCTCAATTAAATTTTGTAAATGCTACTGTGCGTTATACTAATGCACAATTTCAAGCCAAATTATCCGAAATTGCACTAAAAGAATTAGCCGGAAATATGAGTTTTTAATTTATTTTTGTCAAAAAAAATACATCAATGACTTCATACAACCCAAAAGATTGGATTCGTTTTATCTTTTTTATCAGTAAGGCAGATACCATTCGAAAATTATTCCCAATAATGATCCTTATCGGAATATACTCTGGAATTATTGGCTATTTAGAACTCGTATATTGGCATTTACCCGAAAACAGTTATGTAAAAAACATTTCTGTGATGCACAGTATGCTAGGTTTTGTCATTTCATTATTGCTGGCTTATCGAACCAATACAGCTTATGACCGCTGGTGGGAAGGACGAAAAATGTGGGGGGCTCTGGTAAATAGTAGTCGAAATTTAGCCTTAAAACTATCGGCAATTTTAACCACCGAAAGTGACCGTAGTTTTTTTAGAAAAATAATTCCCGGCTATGCTTCTATTTTGCAGAAACATTTAGACGATAGTGATACCGCAAAACAATTGTTTGATGATGTTGATTTAGAAATTGACCATCACAAACACAAACCTAATCAACTGGCTAAAATGTTGTTCCAAAAAGTCAATGATTTATATGTTACCAAAAAAATTACCGGCGACCAGTTAATCATTATCAATAACGAACTGCAATCTTTCACCGATATCTGTGGGGCTTGTGAGCGAATTAAAAACACCCCCATTCCCTACTCTTACAGTGCATTTATAAAAAAATTCATTTTTATTTATGTACTTACCCTGCCTTTTGCTTATGTTTTTATTTTGGGATATTATGTTATTCCTGTAGTGGTTTTTATATTTTATGTCTTGGCAAGTTTAGAATTAATTGCCGAAGAAATTGAAGATCCATTTGGAACGGATGCTAATGATCTACCTACCAAAAAAATTGCAGAAAACATTAAAAAACATGTAGAAGAAATCATTTAGATTTTCTGAAAATTAATTTTAAAATTTCGAAAATACATTGATTTTAAATAACAAAAACTCGGTTTAATAACTTTGAAGCTCGGTTGACAATGTTTATATTTGCAGCCTTATTAAAATTTACAAATGAAAATATCATACAACTGGTTAAAACAATTCATTAAAACCGATTGGAATTCAGAACAAACAGCAGCATTACTGACTGATTTAGGTCTTGAGGTAGAAGTTGTTGAAAAATATCAATCTGTAAAAGGAGGATTAGAAGGTATTGTAGTAGGTCATGTACTTACTTGTGTACCACATCCTGATGCCGACAGACTAAAAGTTACAACTGTTGACATAGGAAATGGTACTCCAATACAGGTTGTATGTGGAGCTTCGAATGTGGCAGCGGGACAAAAAGTACCTGTAGCCACTATTGGTACTGTATTATATGATAAAGAAGGAAGTTCATTTACCATAAAAAAAGGAAAAATCCGCGGACAGGAAAGCCACGGAATGATTTGTGCCGAAGACGAATTAGGTCTTGGAACTGGTCATGACGGAATTATGGTTTTGGATGATGCCTTAGTTCCTGGAACTCCGGCAGCCAAAGTTTTCAAAATAGAAAATGACGAAGTTTTCGAAATAGGCTTAACGCCAAATCGCGCCGATGCCATGAGTCATTTAGGTACAGCGAGAGATTTGAGAGCCGGATTATTACAAAACGGGGTTAGTGTCGAATTAATTACGCCATCTGTAAGTAATTTTAGAGTAGACATGCGTACTTTAAAGATTGACGTTAAGGTTGATTCACCTGCATTAGCACCTCGTTATTGTGGAGTTACCATTTCGGGTATTACGGTAAAACCTTCACCAGCCTGGTTACAAGATCGTTTAAAAGCTATTGGGATCAATCCAAAAAACAATATTGTCGATGTAACCAATTATGTTTTACATGATTTAGGACAACCTTTACACGCTTTTGATGCAGCAAAAATCAACGGAAAAATTCATGTAAAAACGGTCGAAGCTGGAACAAAATTCACCACTTTAGACGATGTTGAAAGAACCTTACACGAAGAAGATTTGATGATTTGTGACGAAAAAGGTCCAATGTGTATTGCAGGGGTTTTTGGTGGTCAAAAATCGGGAGTGACTGATAATACGACTTCTATCTTCTTAGAAAGTGCTTATTTTAATCCTGTAAGCGTTAGAAAAACAGCCAAAAGACATCAATTAAATACCGATGCCTCTTTTAGATTTGAAAGAGGAATCGATCCTAGTATTACAGCTTATGCCTTAAAACGTGCGGCTTTGTTAATCCAGGAAGTTGCCGGAGGTCAAATCACTTCTGATCTTATCGATATCTACACTAAAAAAGTGGAAGATTTCTCAGTATTTGTAAATTTTGATAAAGTCAATAAAATTATTGGACAACAAATCCCAAAAGACATTATCAAAAAAATATTAGCATCATTAGATATTAAAATAAATAGTGTTTCGGATGCCGGTTTAGGTTTGACTATTCCTGCTTACCGCGTTGATGTTCAAAGGGAAATTGATGTTATTGAAGAAATCCTAAGAGTTTACGGTTACAATAAAATTGATTTTTCGAATAAAGTAAACGCTACTGTTTTTAACGCGCCAAGGAACGAAGATTATAAGTTGCAAAATATCGTTGGAAATCAATTGAATTCACAAGGATTCCACGAAATAATGGCTAATTCATTGACTACGTCTGCTTATGTTCAACTTTCAGAAATGCTAAAAGAAGAACACAATGTAACGATGTTAAATCCATTGAGTAATGATTTGGCAACTATGCGTCAATCTTTATTATTCTCGGGATTAGAAGCTATTGCTTACAACATTAACCGTAAAAATGCCGATTTAAGATTGTTTGAATTTGGAAAATCATACCATAAATTCCTTTCCGGCTATGAAGAACACAAACATCTTACTTTGTTTTTAACCGGAAACAGAAACCAGGAAAACTGGACTAATCCACAAAAACCTTCTGATTTCTTTTTATTCAAAGGTTATGTAGAAGGAATTTTTTCGAGATTAGGAATTCAAAAAATACAAAACAGCCCTGTAAAATCGGATGTTTTCTCTGAAGGAATTGCCATTGGAACAACTCAAAATACGTTGGTAGAATTTGGTGTAGTAAAAAAATCAATCCTAAAACACTTCGGAATCAAACAAGAGGTTTTTTATGCTGATTTTAATTGGGAAGCTATTTTAAAAACTATTCCTAACAAAATTAAATATACTGAAATCACTAAATATCCTGAGGTAAGAAGAGATTTAGCCTTACTGATTGATGAAAATGTAAACTACGACAGTATTTACGCAATTGCCAGACAAACAGAGAAAAGCCTATTGAAAGACATCAACCTTTTTGATGTTTACGAAGGTAAAAACCTTCCTGAAGGTAAAAAATCCTACGCTTTAAGCTTCATTCTTCAAGACGATTCAAAAACACTTACCGATGCTCAAATTGACAAAATCATGGGCAAATTGCAAAAGAATTTTGAAACAGAACTTGGAGCAAGTTTGAGATAAAAGACTAAAAAACATCAATAGAAAAAAGCTAACTTAAGAAATTTAAGTTAGCTTTTTTTTATATAATGTTGTCCCGTCCTGAAACAGCCCAAAACCAAACAAGTCTCTTTTAGCTTATAAAACACTTACAATTAGCACACTAAAATCACACTAAACAAAAAAAAGCTTAGTCAAACTATATGTTTAACTAAGCTTTTTCTATTTTATATTATTGTATTTATTATTATATACAATAAATTATCAATGTAGTTGACTACAAAAATTCTCCGTGTTGAGAGATGTCTAATCCTAACTCTTCTTTATCCTCACTAACTCTTAATGGAGTAATTTTGTTCACAATAAAGAATAAAGCATAAGAAGCACAGAATGCAAAAACAGATACAATTACTAACGCTGTTAATTGGTTGATGAATAATGTTGATTCACCAAAGATAAGACCTTGGTCAACAACAGCTGGGTTAACGTCTTTAGAAGCAAAAACTCCTGTTAACAACATACCTACCATACCTCCAACACCGTGACAAGCAAATACGTCTAAAGCATCATCAATTTTTCCTTTAGGGAATTTACTCACCAAAATATTACTTACAATACTACTAAACAATCCAATGAAAATTGCATGAGGAATACTAACAAAACCAGCCGCTGGAGTTATCGCTACTAAACCTACAACAGATCCAATACAAGCTCCCATAGCAGATAATTTATGACCTAATATTTTATCCAAAAATACCCAAGCCATACCTGCAGCAGCAGCAGCAACTGTAGTTGTTCCTAAAGCCTGAACTGCTAATCCATTAGAACCTAAAGCTGAACCTGCATTGAATCCAAACCATCCAAACCATAATAAAGCTGTACCTAATAATACGTAAGTGATACGAGCAGGATTCACTTTTTGTACTTTTCTTTTTCCTAAAAAGATTGCACCTGCAAGAGCAGCCCATCCTGCACTCATATGTACTACTGTACCACCTGCAAAATCCAATACTCCCATTTTAAAGAAATATCCATCAGAATGCCAAGTCATGTGACATAATGGAGTATAAATAAATAGAACAAATAAAACCATAAATAACATATACGCCCAAAAACGAACTCTTTCAGCAAAAGCTCCTGTAATCAAAGCTGGCGTAATAATAGCAAATTTAGCCTGAAACAATGCAAACAACATAAAAGGAATTGTTCCCCAGGCTGTTGAAACACCTACATTTTGAAACATTAAAAACTCTGATGGATCTCCAATAACTCCTCCTATAGAAGTTCCAAAAGATAAACTGAATCCAATAACAACCCATAAAATTGTTACAATAAGCATAGCAACAAAACTTTGTAGCATTGTACTGATTACATTTTTTTTACCTACCATACCTCCGTAGAAAAATCCTAATCCAGGAGTCATGATTAATACTAAAGCTGTTGCAACAATCATCCAGGCTGTATCTCCTGTATCAAATTTTGCTGCCTCTGCAGGAACTGTAACTCCAGTTAAAATAGAACTTGAAAATAGTGTAACGACTAATAACGCAATCATTATCACACTTAAACTAATTTTTCTCATATTGTTTTGGTTTAAATTTTTACCAAAAATATAAAACAACTAACATACCCCCTAAAAAACAACAGTAAATGTTTTTACTTTTATTATTAATTCATTTTAGACCCCATAATTTTATGGGTACTACCTCCAAAATATGCAAAAAATAACGATTTGTTAAATTCCGACACTTACTTTTTTAAGATTTTCTCAGCAAAATTAAATTTTACTCGATATTTTTTAGCGTAAATTCTTATTGTTTTTTATTTTTCGCAAAATAAAATCCGTTTAACCAATTATTACATTGCCAAAATCGAAATTTCAGAAACAAATTGCATCAAATATTTAAACCTCTTAATAATAATTAAATTATAGTCTCAAAATAAAACCAACAAAGCACATTAATAAGCATTTACATTTTTTTTTAATTAAAATCTAAGACCACAGTATTCTTGTATTTTAAAATTTATTATTTTTAATAAAAAATATCCTATATGCTAGTAAAAGTCTATGGAAGTGCCGTTTTTGGTGTAGAAGCCACAACTATAACAGTTGAAGTAAATATAGATAAAGGAGTGGGCTACCATTTAGTTGGTTTACCTGACAATGCGATAAAAGAAAGTAGTTACCGAATTGCCGCTGCATTAAAAAACAATTCTTATATGCTACCCGGTAAAAAAATTACCATTAATATGGCTCCAGCCGATTTACGCAAAGAAGGTTCAGCTTACGACCTTACTCTTGCTCTGGGTATTCTTGTTGCTTCAGGACAAATTAAAGGAGAAGAAATTGACCAATACATTATTATGGGCGAATTATCACTTGATGGAAGTTTACAACCCATAAAAGGAGCTTTACCCATAGCTATTAAAGCAAAAGAAGAAGGTTTTAAAGGTTTCTTTCTCCCGAAACAAAATGTAAAAGAAGCCGCCATAGTAAAAGGACTAGATGTTTATGGTATTGAAAATGTACAGGAAATCATTGATTTCTTTGAAGGAAAAGGCAATTTGGAACCCACAAAAATCGATACCAGAGCCGAATTCTATAAAGATTTAGATTTCCCGGAATTTGATTTTTCTGATGTTAAAGGACAAGAAAGCATTAAAAGATGTATGGAAATTGCCGCTGCCGGCGGACATAATATCATATTAATTGGCCCTCCGGGAGCAGGAAAAACAATGCTCGCAAAGCGTTTACCAAGTATTCTTCCACCAATGACTTTGCACGAAGCACTGGAAACCACTAAAATTCATAGTGTAGCCGGAAAACTCAAAGAAGTTGGATTAATGAATCAAAGACCTTTCCGCAGCCCGCACCACACGATTTCAAACGTAGCGCTAGTTGGCGGAGGCAGTTATCCGCAACCGGGAGAAATATCGATGGCACATAACGGCGTTTTATTTTTAGATGAATTACCCGAATTCAAACGCGATGTTCTTGAAGTTATGCGCCAACCTCTAGAAGACAGGGAAGTAACTATTTCGAGAGCCAAATTTACAGTAACTTATCCTTCTTCATTTATGTTAGTAGCCAGCATGAATCCGAGTCCTAGTGGATTTTTCAATGATCCAAACGCCGCTCAAACCGCTTCTCCTTATGAAATGCAACGTTATTTAAGTAAAATCTCCGGACCATTATTAGACCGAATTGACATTCATATTGAAGTAACGCCGGTTCCTTTCGAAAAATTATCGGATAATCAAAAAACCGAAAACAGCATGAGTATTCGAAAAAGAGTAACAGCAGCGCGCGAAATTCAATCTACCCGATTTGAAACAATGGACAATATCCATTACAATGCACAAATGAGTACCAAACACATCAGAGAATATTGTGTACTGGACGAAGATTCAAAATCATTATTGAAAAATGCTATGGAACGATTGAATCTTTCGGCCCGGGCCTACGATCGAATTTTAAAAGTAGCACGCACCATCGCCGACTTAGAAGCCTCTGAAGATGTAATTTCTAATCACATTGCCGAAGCCATTCAATACCGAAGTTTGGATAGAGATGGGTGGTTGGGGTAATTAGATTTTTGAATGCGGATTAACGATTCTTGATTTCAGATTCTGTGTTAGTTATAAAAATAATTTGTTTTCAATGACTATAAAAATCTGAAATCAAGAATCGTTTAATCAAAAATCTACAATCATTTTATTTAAACTTAGCTATTCCAGCTTTCAACCAATTGTAATATTCTTCGACACCAACATAACTAATCGTTGGATTTTCAGTATTTAAACTATTACCTTCTAAATCGGTTAATACATACAAAGGCTGCGTATTGGTTTTGTATTTAGAAATCATAAAATCAGTCCACTTCTCTCCTATTGTTTTTATTTCTTCACCAGTACTTGGCGAAATAAACTGCTGCTCTTTAGGTAAATCCCTTTTATCATCTACATATAATGATATGAGAACAATTTTATCTTTTAAAATTGGTAAAACTTTGGCATCTGACCAAACATTGTTTTCCATTTTTCGACAATTCACACAAGCAAACCCTGTAAAATCAAGCATAATTGGTTTGTTTACTTTTTTGGCGTAAGCCAATCCATATTGGTAATTATCAAAAACAAGCAACCCATGAGGACCTATTTTTCCACCTTCAGGCAAATCAATTTTAGCCGAATTTCCACCCGAAACACTTAATCCCATTGGACTTTCGCTGTATTGCATTGGTGGTGGAAATGCGCTGATTATTTTCAAAGGTGCTCCCCAAAGTCCCGGAATTAAATAAATAGTAAAAGTTAACACCAACAATCCCATGCCTAATCGTCCAACCGAAATGTGCGTAATCGGGCTATCATGCGGTAAACTTATCTTTCCAAATAAATACAAGGCTAAAGCTCCAAAAATAGCTATCCAAATAGCTAAAAATACTTCTCTTTCCAATATATGCAATTGCAAAACCAAATCGGCATTCGATAAAAATTTAAAAGCCAAAGCCAATTCTAAGAATCCTAAAAATACTTTTACCGTATTCAACCAGCCTCCCGATTTAGGTAACGAATTCAACCAACCCGGAAACATAGCAAATAACATAAATGGCAAGGCCAAAGCCAATGAAAAACCAAGCATTCCTATTATAGGTGCAATTCCTCCATTGGAAGCAGCTTCAACCAACAATGTTCCTACAATAGGTCCTGTACAGGAAAAAGAAACAACCGCCAAGGCTAATGCCATAAATACAATTCCAATAACTCCTCCTTTATCAGCCTGACTATCCACTTTATTGGCCCAGGAATTAGGTAACATAATTTCGAAAGCTCCTAAAAATGAAACCGCAAAAACTACTAATAACACAAAAAATAACAGATTAAACCAAACATTAGTTGACAAAGCATTTAAGGCATCGGCACCAAAAATCCATGTGATTAAAATTCCTAATAACACATAAATTACAATAATCGAAATTCCGTAAATAATAGCATTTCGAATTCCTTTGGCTCGTGTTTTACTTTGTTTGGTAAAAAAACTAACCGTCATAGGAATCATCGGAAATACACAAGGTGTCAATAAAGCTGCAAATCCGGATAAAAAAGCAATGATAAAAATGGACCAAATACTTCTTGGAGTATTTTCGGGAGCTGTTGCTACAACTTCTTTTTCAGATTTTTCAATAATATTGCTCTCGCCGAGACCAGGAGTTATCGAGTCTGTTTTTATAGTATCAACTGCTTTTTTATTCAGAACTACTTTATCCAAAACCTTCTCTTCTTGTCCCGGAGTTACAGCAACAATTGCATTATTAGCGGGAATTTGGAAAGTAAATTTCTTAGATTGATTAATACATACTTCTTTACATACCTGATAATTCAATTCCGCTTCAATCTTGTTTAATTTTGGATTGGTTAGTTTAATTTCTTGTTGAATTTGGGCTTTTCCTTCAAAAAAAGTTTCGTTTACTTCAAAAACATCGTTATAAGCCGTTCGGGTTTTACTTTCTTTGGCTTTGCCAATTAAACTAAAATTTCCCGATTGATTTTTAAAAACAACCTCCATAGCCAGCGGCCCTCCATCGGGAGTAAACTGCGAATACATGTGCCATTCTTTCTCAATTACCGCATTAAAAGTCAATACAAAAACACCTTCTGATTTTTGTTCTATTTTAGTTGTCCACTTTACAGGATCTAAAATTTGTGAATTGACATTGGTAAAAACCAAAAAAGCGATAAGTAGAAATAATAGTTTTTTCATTATTGCAATGCTATTTTTAATATATTTTTTGTAGAATTATCAATTTTAAATCGTTCATCTTGTCGAATACCAAGCACCCAGACAATTTGATCTGCCGACCATAAAACCCAACAATTTTCTTTTTCTAATAAAGATAATTTTTCGTCTTTAAAAAGTTTGCTCAGTTTTTTAGACTTTCCATTCATTCCAAAAGGCTGAAAAGAATCCCCTTCTTCCCATCGTTTCAAAATCAATGGATAAACCAATTTATCCTGGTCAACAAATATAATTGAATTTGAAGCTCCTGAAATGTCGTCTGCTCTAGAAAAAGTAAGATTTAAGGGAAAATTAACTTCTCTAACATTTTTTTCTATAAAATACACCTCAACTTCCTTTTCCTGAAGAATCGGACTCAACATCAATACTTCTCTATCTTTCAACAAACGATAATTTGGAGCATAAACCTGCTTCCCGGATTGACTTTCGACCAAAGCATAAATATCTTCCCAAGCAGTAAAGCCAAATTCATGCAACCATTGGTACAAATAGGATCTATAATTGGGTAATCTTAGCAACTGATTCAAATCAAAAACTATGGTTTCACCTTCTTCTCTTGCTACTTGCTGGTACACCATAATAGCAGCATCTTCAACTAATTCCTGAGATTCTTTTAAATGCGATTGCGTTTTTTGAAAAGATTCCATAAACTGCGGATTCAATTCTTTCAACAAGGGAACTAAATGATGTCTGATTTTATTTCGTAAATATTTATCCGAAGCATTGCTGCTGTCTTCTCGCCATTGAATGTTATTTTCTTTGGCATAAACCAAAATTTCTGCTCTTGTAAAAGGCAAAATCGGACGTACAATTTTATCGTTTTGAGCCGGAATTCCAAGCAAACCTTCTAATCCGGTTCCGCGACTCAAATTGATTAAAAAAGTTTCTATAGTATCATCGGCATGATGTGCCGTTAAAATGTAATCGTAATTTTCGGTTTCTAACAATTCGTAAAACCAATTGTAACGCAATTCCCGGGCTGCAATTTGTGTTGAAAGTTTGTAATCTTGAGCAAAAGTTTCGGTATCAAACTGAGTCAAAAAAAGCGGAATTTCATTTTCATTAGCATATTCCTGAATAAAATTCTGATCACCAAAACTCTCTAATCCTCTTAACTGAAAATTACAATGTGCTAAAGCAATAGAATAGTGTAATTCTCTAAACAAATGAACCATAACCATACTGTCAATTCCCCCGCTGGTAGCCATAAGTAGTTTGCTCTTTTCTAAAAAAGGAAAATTTTGACTGATATGTTTTTTGAGTTTGTCGAGCATAGTATTTATTTTAAGACTTCAAACATGGCCTTGGCTTTGAGTAAACATTCTTCATATTCTTTCTCAGGAACAGAAAGCGAAGTAATGGCACTTCCTACCGAAAAAGACAAATACTGATTGTGCTGATTGTACAAAATACTTCGAATAACCACATTAAAATCAAAATTGCCTTCGGGAGTAAAATAACCCACTGCTCCACTGTACAAACCTCTTTTAGTTTCTTCCAGTTCTTCGATAATTTTCATCACCGAAATCTTGGGTGCTCCTGTCATACTACCCATTGGAAAAGTATGTCTTAAAGCATCTACAGCAGCGTATTGTGCATCTAATTTTGAAGTAATGGTAGAAATCATTTGGTGCACTTGCAAGAAAGAGTAAATACCACACAATTCAGTTACTTGCACCGAACCTTTTTGTGCCGTATGAGATAAATCATTTCGAACCAAATCGGTTATCATAATATTTTCGGCACGTTCTTTAGCATCAGCCGCTAATTTATTTTTAGATTCTTCGTCTTTAATTGGGTCTAAAAATCGTTTGGCTGTTCCTTTTATCGGCTGAGAAATCAACAAATCCCCGTCTTTTTTTAAATAACGCTCCGGCGAAGCAGATAACAAAAATTGTTTGTGATTTTTAAAAAATACGGCAAAAGGCGGTTTCGAAATTTCATTCAACTTTAAAAAAGTATCCAAAGGATCAATTCGGGCATTTTCGGCATAAAACTCCATGCAAAAATTAGCTTCATACAAATCGCCATGATGAATGTGTTCCAGCATTTTAGACACTTTTTCGCGATATGCCTCTGCGGAAATTCGTTGTTGAATTGTGATATTGGTTTCTAAAGTCTCAAAATTAACCGCAATACCTCTAATTTCTTCCCAATCGGATTCAAATTCATCATCACAAAAATGCAAATAACGAATTTCAAGTTGTTTTCCTTTGGCTAAAAATAGTTTTTGGGGCTGAAAGAAAAACAAATCAGGAAATTCTAATCCATCAAAATTTTTCGAAACTAAGTTCTCTGTATCATTTTTTAAATCATAAGACAAATAACCAAATAACCAATCTTTGCTGGTTTGTTGGTACTGCTTTAAATCTTCAAAAGCATTAAAATAGTCTGTTTTGATCGAAGTAAAAGCATCAACAGCCAGAATCCAATCGTAGCTGGAATAGTCTTGCTGATACTGGTTGCTATCCATAAAAGTCACTTCCCTAAACTGTTGTGACCACAATAAAAGCTGTTTTTTTATATCGACGAGATGCGTTATGTCTTGTAAAAAGGATGTTCTCAAAGCAAAATTTTAAAAAGTAAAATTACAATAAAAAAAAATAGTTTCTCCGGAAGAAATTACACAAAACTTTTGCTTAGTTAAACAAATATTAAAAAAGATTTTTCTTACTCAAAAACCTTATATTTGATATGAAATTCAGTACAAAAATTTCAAGAAAAACCAATCAAAAAAACATCCACTTTAAAAGTATAAATCTATGAACCAAATTGTAAAAAGTAGCTTGCTATTATTCACTTTTACGACATTATTGATTAGCTGCAAAAAAGCTGAAGCACCAGAAGAACTCTCAACAAACCATGTTACTCCAGAAGCAGCAATTTCTTCTTCTGCCGCAGTAGAAAAAAAAGACAGTACCCGAAAATTTGTGCGTACTGCCGACTTAAAATTCAGAGTAAAAAATGTTCCTCAAACTACTTACGCAATTGAAAACATTATCAATAAATTTGATGGCTTTGTAACCTATACCAACTTACAAAGTAACATTATTGATGAATTTGAAACTAAAATAAGCCAGGACAGTACCCTTGAAACCACCCGCTATAATGTGGAAAACAACATCACTATCAGAGTACCTAACAAACGTCTGGATACAGTAATCAAGTGCATTGCTAAGCAAATTGATTTTCTGGATTATCGCATTATTAAAGCAGATGATGTTTCTCTAAAAATGCTTTCAAACCAACTCGCTCAACAGCGAAGTACTGCTAAAGAAAAAAGAGTTGAAAAAGCCATTGACAGCAAAGGCAAAAAAATCAATGATGTTATGGAAGCCGAAAATAATTTGGCAAACCAAAAAGAACAAAAAGATGCTGCTAAACTGGAAAACCTTTCGATACAGGATCAAATTAATTTCAGCACCTTATCGATTCAAATATACCAACGCGAATCGGTAAAACAGGAAATGGTTGCCAATACCAAAGATTACAACTATTACAAACCTAATATTGGAATTCGCCTACTCGATTCACTAAAAACGGGATGGAATGTTTTGCTTGATATTATTGTATTTCTGTTTCAAATTTGGTGGTTGTTATTGATAGGTTTTGGAGGATACTTTACTTATAAAAAATACTTTATGAAAGAGTAATGTAAAAACGGTGATTGCAAGACAAAAAAATTGAATTACAAAATAACCAATCAAACAAGCATAAAAAACGGCGCAAACTCTATAGAGACCTGCGCCGTTTTTTATCCCAAAATACCAAAGGAATCATCAATTCTAAACAACTAAAACAACTTGTATATCCTGTGAATAGGAATCATTACTCCTTGTTTTAAAATAACATTTTTGTCCGTAACCGCCCAAACAGTAGTATCTACTATCTTTTTGGATTCGTTGTCCTCAAAAAAGATTTTAATTTTTGAATGTTCTAAATTGCCCAGAGACAAAGCCCGATTAATATCGCTTATTCTTGTTTTTATTTCATTATCATCGTCAAGAACATCGGTTGTTGGAAACTTAAGAGAAGCTATATCTTCTTTCTCAATGATTGCAAATTCTTCTGTCATAATCTTAAAATTTAATTAATTACTAAGCCTAATTATTGAGTAAAACAAAATGCTTTAAAACTATTTGCTACAACAATAATCATTACTTAAAAATAAAACCTAATCTTTACTTTAAATGCCAATTTTTTATTAATTTTTTCACTATCCAATAAAAAATAATGTAACAACTTATTTCTCTTGCCTTTAGAGTAAAAGGAACATTTATTACAACAAATCCTAAATCTTGAAAATTTAGAATTAACTTTCTTTCATTAACTAAAAAACCTACTTTTGAAACTTTCTAATATTAATTCAAAGTAGCTGATTACCAATTATCAATTGAGTTCTCTTTGTTTCAACTATTGATTTTTCTAAACAATGAAGAAAATATTCGCACTCCTTTTTATTATATTTTTCTTTGTGCAATGCAGCAGCATAAAAAAGAACAATACTCATTTGCAACAACAAATCGGAGTAAACCAACTTAAAAAAGACGTTGATTTTGCTCAAAAAAAAATTCAAAAACTCCATCCTAAACTGGATTATTACATCAGTAAAGAACGTTTGAATCATCATTTTGACAGTTTGAAATCTACTATTGATAAAGCAATGACTCCACTTGAGTTTTATAAAAAAATCAGTCCTGTAGTTGCTTACATAAAACAAGGTCATAGTTATGTATTAGCTCCCGAAAAAGCATTTTCGAAAAAAGAAACCAAAGCAATTCAAAAAAAAGGAATTGGTCCCTTTTCACAATTTGATTTTTCTTTTTACAATAATAAATTATATGTTATCAAAAACAAATCGTACAACAAATCAATAACAGCGGGAACTGAAGTCTTTTCGGTCAACGGCATAAAACCAAAAGAACTTATTGAGGAATACAATCAGTTTTACAGTTCGGATGGTTTTAATACAACTTATAAAAAACAAATTGCCGCCAAACGATTTATTTCGGCTTTTACCACCGAATACGGAATAAAAGACAGTCTGAAATACGTTTTTAAATTAAATGATAGTATTCAATCCTTTACCATTAAAAGATTTAAACTCGATAGTATTGAAAAAAAAGTTCAAAAACTAACTCAAAAAACTGCTGTTAAAACTCCTGCAATCAGCAGAGAGAAAAAACAGGCTTTGAGAAGAAAAAAACGAATTAACGGATACGATAAACTAAGCAATACTTTTATTAGAACACTTGATTTTTTTCAAAAAGACAGTAGCGTAGCTATTCTAAAAATTAAAGGCTTCAAAAAAGGGAATTTCAGAAAATTTTACAAAGAAAGTTTTAGCGAAATACAAAAACAAAATACGCAAACCCTAGTTATCGATTTAAGAAACAACGGTGGCGGTCGATTAAGCGAAATCATTAATCTTTATAGCTACCTCTCAGACTCTACTTTTGTATTCTTAAAAAAATCAGAAGTCGTTTCCAGAGCCAGTATGTTTGAAGGTGCTTATTTCAACAAAGGTTCTTTTCCTGTAAAAGCTGTAAAAGCCATTTTCTCGCCATTTGTTTACGGTTATTTGCTGTTTTCTGTTCATAAAGACAAAGACGGCAAGAATTATATTTCCTCCGAAACCCAACCTCAAAAAATCGATAAAAAAGCCTTTAAAGGAAAAATTTATGTATTGATAAACGGAGCTAGTTTTTCGGCTTCAAGTATTTTATCTTCCAATTTAAAAGGCAGTGAAAGAGCCACATTTCTAGGTGAAGAAACGGGTGGCGATTATAACGGTACAGTAGCCGGATTTATGCCAATTGTAACATTACCGCATTCAAAACTAAAAGTTAGAATTGGAATAATGAACATAGCTCCCTATTATCAAACTGAAATCTTTGGACATGGTATTTACCCTGATGTACCTATAATTCCTTCATTAGAAGACCAAATTCAGGGAAAAGATCCTGAACTGAACTGGATTTTAAACCAAAAACAACAATAATTTTTTTTCAATAACCAAAATGGAATTTGAATTGTCTGTAGTTTAGACTAGTATAATTGATTTTTGAAATTATCATTACTACTTATTTTTGTAATTGCAATTGATTTTTAACGCAAGCAAACATCGCTATTTCTTTAAAAATCATTAACTTAGTAGAACCAATTTTAAACATACAGCAATATGAACAACGTAAAAGAATTAAATAAATGGGCCAATGCGCACACTTATTTCAGCTTAGATTTAGTACGAATTGCACTTGGAGTGTTTTTATTCGTAAAAGGAGTCCATTTTATCACTAATATTCAATATTTAGTCGATTTGATTTCTCCTATTGACAAAATTGGAGGGGGAATGTTTATGGTTCACTACATTACTCCTGCCCACATGATTGGAGGAATAATGATTGCTTTTGGGTTACTGACCCGTTGGGCTATCATAGCACAATTACCTATTTTAATAGGTGCTGTTTTAGTAAATTTTATGGGGCAAATGCAATCTGAGAGTTTATTTCTTGCCTTAGGTACTTTGATGGTTTGTTTGTTTTTCTTAGTGTATGGAAGCGGGAAAAACTCAGCCGATTATTATTTTAAAATGTATCAATAAAATTCAATTATAAAACTGATTTGCACAATACAGCAAATCTTTATACTACTTAAAGCCCGATTTTATCGGGCTTTTTTTTGTTGTTCTATAAGCCGTTGGGTGAAATTATTAAAAACGTTAGTTTGAATGTTTTTGCTTAATCATGAAGCTTCGGAAGAAATAAAAAATACCTGATGCCACAGGCAGCTATCGAGAACAGTTTTTAATGATAACTTTTATATACCTTAATTCATCCCTTTTCTACGTATAATTTAAACATTTTTAACAATGTAAAATTTTACTTAGTACGTATGCGTGTTTTTAAAAACATAAAAAACAATACATTAATTCAATTTTATGTTTTTACACCTGTTTTTTATTGTTTTAAAACATAAACAAAGTCGGTTTAAAAAGCTGGTTTTTACTGCGCAAGACGTTAAGCGTAAGTAGAATTACGTAAGTATATTTGCAATGTAAAACAATTTAATATAAAACTTTAAAATCAACGATTATGAAATTACTTAAAACACTTTCTTTATCAATAATTGGATTAGTAGGTACCGGGGCAATGGCTCAGGAGTTCAGTTCTGATATTCAAATCAGACCCCGATATGAATACACAAACGGTTTTGGAACATTATTAACCCCTACTACTGAACATACTTCATTTGTTGGAAATCGTGCAAGATTAAACTTAAATTACAAAGATGAAAAATTAGCTGTAAAATTGGCTTTACAAAATGTACGTACCTGGGGTGCTGTAAACCATCTTACAGGAGGTGTTTCAAATGCAACGAACAGTTTTGTGCTGTTTGAAGGATGGGCACAATACAGTTTTACTGATAAATGGAGTACTAAAGTAGGTCGTCAAGTAATATCTTATGATAACCAAAGAATCTTTGGAGGATTAGATTGGGCAAATCAGGGACGTAGCTTTGATGCAGCTTTATTCAAATATAAAGGAGCTAAAAGCCAATTGGATTTAGGATTTGCATTAAATGCAAAAGACGAAACTAAAACGACTCCAAGCTTCCCTACTTCAGTTTCATTTGGAAGTGATTTAGATTTTAAAGATTTTCAATATGCCTGGTACCACACTTCTATCAAAAAATTAGGAGTAAGCTTTTTAGCCTTGAATATAGGAAGAGAATACATGAAAACGCTAACAGAAGCAGAAACAAATTACTACCAAACATTTGGTACTTATGCTAATTATGCTGGTAAAAAATTAAGTCTTGACTTTAGTTTCTACGGACAAACCGGAAAAATTGAAACAAACAAAGTTTCGGCTTGGCAAACAGCAGCTAATTTAGGATATGCTTTTTCGCCTAAATTCAAAGCTACTTTAGGATATGAGTTCTTATCAGGAAAAGACCTAGGTACCTCTCCTACAATGGTTAAATCATTCAATCCTGTTTTTGGTACAAACCACGCTTTTAATGGTTTTATGGATTATTTCTACGTAGGAAACCACGCTAACTCAGTAGGTTTACAAGATCTTACTTTAAAATTAGACTTCCCCATCAAAAAAGTGAACTTGTCTGTTGCTCCTCATTTATTTTATACTGCAAATGAATTGAATGCAACTGATGATAAATACCTGGGAACTGAGGTTGATGTAACAGCAGTTTACAAAGCAAGTAAAGACATTACACTTATTGCAGGATATTCTCAAATGTTTGGTTCTGATTCTATGGTAGCCTTAAAAGGTGGCTTGAACGACACCACTAACAACTGGGCTTATTTAATGGTGAACATCAACCCACAAATATTCTCCAGCAAAAAATAATTAAAGTAATTAGCTTTATAAAATTTCAAATAAAATAGAGTATTACAATTTCTATAAAAAGAAGCCCCATAATCATAATCCTATTATTATTACAACAAAAATCGAAGCCTGAAAACTTCGATTTTTTTTATGCTCTTTACTCAGAAAATAGTATTCTTGCAGGAATTCTACAAAAAAGTAAAACAACAATGAACATCGAAGATCTGGCAGGTAACTTTCAAATTATAGGAAGCAATCAGGATGCCGAAGAAAACAATTACAAAGGAACACTTTCTTTAAGTTTAGACATTAACAAAAGAATCATAGCCAAATGGCTCATTAATAATAGTCAACTCCAAACAGGAACCGGTTTTTTTAGAGATAATATTCTTGTAATCAATTTCAATTACGAAGGAGAGGATTTCAATATTTATAAAGGTGTTGCAGTCTATCGTTGTTTATCCAAAGATCTCTTAGATGGCTTTTGGTCTGAAAAACATGGCAATCCACTGTATTTAGGCAAAGAACGTTGTTTTAGAATTAACGAAATTACAAACTAAGTTAAAAGTCCGAAGTTGAAACTAAGAACTAGGGACTAATTACTAAGAACTAAGGACTCGTTACTGAAAACAAAACTTGCAGAAAGCACTCAATAAGTGTACTTTCGCCAAAAAAAATAAACAATGAGCATAGATAGAGAATTAAATAAACGCAGCGGAGGAAAATGTGAACTTTGCGGAGCTACCGAAAACCTAAAAGTGTACGAAGTACTTCCTACAAAAAAAGGCGGAATTGACGAAGCCGTCCAGGCATGCGCTACTTGTGTTGACCAAATTGAAAATCCTGGTAACGAAGATTTAAACCACTGGAGATGCTTAAACGACAGTATGTGGAGTGAACACACTCCTGTACAAGTTGTAGCCTGGAGAATGTTGAGTCGTTTGCGTGCTGCGGGTTGGCCACAGGAATTACTGGACATGATGTATCTTGACGAAGATGTTTTAGAATGGGCAAAAGCAACCGGAGAAGGAGAAGACGACGAAAATAAAATCATCCACAGAGACAGTAACGGTGTAATTTTAGAACACGGAGATTCAGTAGTTTTGATAAAAGACTTAAAAGTAAAAGGTTCTAGTATGGTAGCCAAACAAGGGACTGCGGTAAGAAACATCCGTTTAGACCATGAAAATGCCGAATACATTGAAGGAAAAGTGGATGGTCAACAAATTGTAATTATCACTCAGTACGTGAAGAAAATCTAGAAAGCAGTCGGCAGAATACAGAACGCAATTTGTAAAAAAAGTAGATTTCAGATTAAGAATATTAAAATTCTAATTTGAAATCTGCTTTCTTGTTTTGCGGTCTGCCAACTGCATTCTGAAATCTGCCTTCTGCTAACTAAGAACTACTCTTCTACTTTCTTAATTACATTTCGGGCAACCTGAATTTTATATTTCTTGCCTTTCATTTTTTCGTCCTTAATATGATGAAGCAAATCTTTTACTTTAGAGTATTTTACAGCTGCAAACGAAATAAAATCCTTCACTTCTATCAATCCTAAATCGCCTTTTTCCAGTTTTCCTTTTTGGGAAAAGAAACCTACAATATCAATTTTATTCAGCTTATTTTTTTTCCCACCACTAATATAAATGGTTTGAAATTGTGGCGGTTTAGGCAAAGATTTTCCGTTTTCTACCGAAAAAACTTCGGTATTTTCATAATCCACATAATCCATTTTTTTCTCGGATTCATGTGCAATAATATAAGCCGTTCCAGTAGCAGTCATACGCGCTGTACGTCCGTTTCTGTGGGTAAATTCATCTTCTTTTAATGGCAAATGATAATGAATTACGTGATTCATTTCGGGAATATCCAGTCCGCGGGCAGCTAAATCAGTAGTAACCAAATAACTGACACTACCATTTCTAAACTGAATCAAAGCGCGTTCACGTTCTTCCTGATCCATTCCTCCATGATAATAGGTAGAATAAATTCCTTTTTCGTTCAAAGTATCACTAATTCGTTCAGCAGCATCACGGTGATTACAAAAAATAATCGCCGATTCAGATTTTAATGAACAAATCAACTGGAACAGGGAATTCAGCTTATCTTTTTCCTTAGAAATAACCAATTTCGTAGAAAGATTTGATTCTTCTTCAGTTTCCGGTATAAAATCTAAAACCGCCGGATTTACCACTCTGGTAAATTTTGGAATCTCAATATCAGAAGTTGCCGAAACCAAAACGCGTTTGTTGACTTTAGCCAATTTTCCAATGATAAAAGACATTTGCTCATGGAAACCCAATTGCAAAGACTTATCAAATTCGTCCAAAATTAAAGTCTGGATTTTATCCAATCTAAAACTTCCTCGCTCAATATGATCGGCAATTCTACCCGGTGTTCCTATTAAAACAGCTGGCGGATTGCTTAAATTTTTAATTTCAGTATCGATTGAATGTCCGCCATAGCAAACATTTACCTTATATGCCGTACCCATTTTTTTCCAAACCTGCTCAATTTGTAAACCTAATTCGCGCGATGGAACTAAAATTAAACATTGTACCGAAAGGATTTCAGGTTGCAACATTTCTAAAACTGGCAGTAAAAAAGCCAGAGTTTTTCCGGAACCTGTGGGTGAAAGCAACAAAACATTGTTTTCATTCAGGATGATTTCCTGAGCTGCTTCCTGCATTTCATTTAGGCTGTCGATACCTAAATTTAATAGTATATTATTGGAATGGTGTTTCTTATTCATGCCGCAAAGGTACTTAAAAAAAAGAAGTGGGAAGTCAGAAGTTAGAAGTGGGAAGTGAAACACTACAAAAAAAAGGTAGTGTCTCACTAACTGTGTAAGTTGAAAAGTTATTCTGAAAAATATTTGAGCTCCTTTAAAAAGCTCAAAAATATTTTTCGGAAATAACTTTTTGTTATTTTTAACCTTACATAATTATGATTGACAAAGACGACTTATTAAACAACAAGGATTTCTATAAATCCTTCAAGAATGCAGAAGATTTAACCTCATTCTTTCAAACGATGCACAAACGAGCTGTTGAACATATGCTCGAAGCCGAACTTGATGCTCATTTAGACAATGAAAAACACGATAAAACCACTAAGGGTAATTATCGCAACGGACACGGAACTAAAAAAATAAAGACCTCTTTTGGTCAACAAGAAATCAAAGTTCCTCGTGACAGAGATTCTTCCTTTAATCCCCTGCTTGTTCCTAAAAGAGAAAATATAGCCCAAGGTATTGAAAATGTCATCATCTCACTTTATGCTAAAGGCATGAGTGTTAGTGATATTGAAGAACAGATCAAGGAGGTATATAATTTTGAAGTGTCTTCTTCGACTATATCACGTATTACCAACACAATTACAAATGAAGTAGTTACTTGGCAAAACAGGCCACTAGAAGAGCTTTATTTAATTGTTTGGATGGATGGTATTGTTTTTAAGGTTAGAGAAGGTTCGAAAGTTATCAATAAAACTATTTATTTAGCTGTAGGGCTTAACAGAGATGGTAAAAAAGATGTTTTAGGAATGTGGCTTGGTAAGAATGAAAGCAGTAGCTTTTGGATGAGTGTCTTGACTGATTTAAAAGCCCGTGGCGTTGAAGATATACTTATTACAGCTACCGATAATTTAAATGGATTTACTCAAACAATCCGAAGTGTTTTCCCTGAATCTCAAACACAAATCTGCGTGGTTCATCAAATTAGAAATGCTTGTAAATATGTCGTTTGGAAGGACCGAAAACAATTTACTGCCGATATGAAACATATTTATAACGCTCCAACAAAACAAGCAGCAGAGTTGGCTTTAAACGATTTTGCAGACAAATGGGAATCCAAATATTCTTATGCAATTAAATCCTGGCGAGATAACTGGGATGAATTGACCGTATTTTTTGATTTTCCAATTGAAATTAGAAAAATCATTTATACAACAAATTTAATCGAGAACTTAAACGGAAAAATTAGAAAATACACTAAAAATAAAATGTCGTTCCCAACAGATGATGCTGTATTAAAATCGGTATTTTTGGCTTTAAGAGAAGCGACCAAAAAATGGTCAATGCCTATTCAAAATTGGGGAATTGTTTTAAACCAATTTACCCTTATATTTGAAAAAAGGCTCCGATTATAAAAACGAAGCCTTAACTTTTCAACTTACACACTTTTTGGGATAGTGTCAAAAAAAAACAGATTTTAGATTAGAAGTTTACGTTCTTAATCTAAAATCTGTTTTTCTAACTCATTACTTCTAACTTCCTACTTCTAACTTCTAACTTCGAATAATATTTTCTTCTTCAAATAATAATTTGATGTTCTCGTAGGAGTTTTTTAGTACTTCCGGAATATCATTTGGATGAATCCAGGCTACTTTTTCAATTCCTTCTTCCAATTGTCCTTGTGGCGTTCCTTCAAAGTCAGAATACATTTCGAACCAATGCGTAATTTTCAACTTATAAACCCCATTACGCTTAAAAACATGGTAGGTTTTTTGCAACTTATTGGTGATTTTCAATTGCCCCACACCTGTTTCCTCTTCTACTTCACGCATGGCAGTTTGCTCGATTTCCTCTTTTTTTTCGACACCGCCTTTTGGCAAATCCCACTTCCCATTTCTAAAAATAAATAAAACCTCCCCTTTTTTATTATAAACTAATCCACCACCTGCTTTATTTACTGGAATTTTAGCTTTTAGAGTTTTCATAATCTCCTTTTCATCGGGATGATAGAGATACGCTTTTTGAATTTTATTTTGAAAAATTTTGATAATAATCTGCTCAATATCAATACTTTCCAACAAAAAAAGCTTAAAATCTGTTTCTTTTGAGATTTTATTTGTCAAAAAAAGTGGTTTGTCGTTCACAAAAACTTTATACATTTGTACTATGATTTTTAATAAAGATACAGCCGAAAAAACAGCCGAATTGCTTTTACAAATAAATGCAATTAAATTGAATCCTGAAAATTCTTTTACATGGGCTTCAGGATGGAAATCACCTATATATTGTGATAACCGTCTAATACTTTCATTTCCAGCCATAAGAAATTATGTGAGAGATGAATTTGCAAAACACATTGAAAAACAATTTGGAAAACCAGACGTTATTGCCGGAGTAGCTACCGGAGCTATCGGAATCGGTATGCTGGTTGCCGAAAGCATGGGACTACCTTTTGTTTATGTACGTCCGGAACCTAAAAAACACGGTCGCCAAAACCAAGTGGAAGGTTTCCTTCAAAAAGGACAAAATGTAGTTGTAGTAGAAGATTTAATCAGTACAGGAAACAGTAGTTTACTAGCTGTTGAAGCCTTGCGTGCTGCTGGTGCTAACATTAAAGGAATGGCTGCTATTTTTACTTATGGATTTGATGTTGCCGAAGAAAATTTCAAAAACGCAAAACTGGATTTATATACTTTAAGTAATTACCAAAACCTACTGAATTTAGCTGTAGCCAAAAAATATATTACTGAAAAAGAAGAAAGTACTTTAAGAGAATGGAGCGTTACTCCTTCAACTTGGGGACAAGTAGAAAGCAAATAAAAGCAATATTATGAACTTAGAAAGTCCAAAAGTTAAGGTTGAAAAATCGGCAGAGGAATTATTTAGTTTACTGACCGATATGAAAAATTTCGAAAAATTAATGCCTGAAAACATTGCTAAGTTTGAAGTTATTGGAGGTGATTCTTTTCTTTTTGGTCTAAAAGGAATGCCTGAAATCCAGCTAAAAGTAACCAAAAAAACAGCTCCAAACAAAATTATTTTTGGTGCAGCAAATGATAAAGTTCCTTTTACATTGATTACCAATATTGATTCGGTTTCAGCAACTTCAAGCACTGTAAAACTTGATTTTGAAGGTAGTTTTAATCCTATGATGGCAATGATGGTAAAAGGTCCAATTGGGAAATTTATAGAAACCCTTGCCAACAATATCCCAAAGTTATAAACCATTTTTTAAAACAAATACTTAAACCCTTTTAGTTTTTCAAACTAAGAGGGTTTACTTTTTTATAAAATACTTCTCAAAACAAATCAAATGAAATCATACTATTGATACTTAAACTTAACCATCAGTAATAAATAAATCTTCCATTGTCTTGATACTGTGATTGAATTACAGCTATTAGTATTGCTATTGTAGAGATAAATGCTTAAATTTAATGTACAAAACTATTAAACACTAACAGCAATATTCATTTAAACACATCTATCATGAGCCTATTGACAGACAATATTATCCCGGGAGAACACGGTAAAGTTTTTGGCACAAATGCTAATGACGAAACTGAACTTATTGAAATAAAAAATAGTCTCTTAAAAGTCGATGGCATTACAAAAGTCAGTATCAACAACTCTATTTTCCCAAAAGAATTTACCGTATTTACAAACAAAGTAATTCGTGTTGAAGATATTGAAACAATGGTAAAATCTATTGGCTTTCACGCAATTCCAAAAGAACTAATCTAGGCTTTAAAACCTCACAAAAACTCCTCTTAGAAATTAATTTCTAAGAGGAGTTTTTTTTTAACGTTATTTTATCCAAAAAACAAAAACAATATCGTAATATTGCAATATAAATATATAACAATGGGAGCAACTAAAACAGAACATTTTACCATTCAACAAAACGAACTTGCAATGCTAGCAAAAGCCATCGGTCATCCGGCACGAATTGCTATTATAGAATATCTTATAAAAGTTGACAGCTGCATTTGTGGCGATATTGTAAATGAGTTACCACTCTCACAGCCTACCATTTCGCAACACCTCAAGGAACTTAAAAATGCCGGACTCATAAAAGGTAATTTTGAAGGTAACACCATTTGCTATTGCCTTGACGAAAACGGATTCGAAAAAATAAAACTCTTTTTTAATCATGTCAACACCTATTTAGAAAACAAAAAAAATCAATGTTGCTAATTTTAAAATTACAAAATCATGAAACTATCAGAAATCAAAAATCAATTAAACACAGCACAAACCGTTGCGTTTATACTACCAAACGGAACTTATGTTCCTGAACATTTTCATGTAACTGAAGTAGGTCTTATCACAAAAAACTTTATTGACTGCGGAGGTACTGTGCGAAATGAAACGGTAATCAATTTTCAATTATGGAACGCCAACGATTTTGAACACCGCTTAAAACCTAAAAAATTATTGGATATCATTACGCTATCCGAAAAAGTATTAGGCATTGGGGATTTCGAAATAGAAGTAGAATACCAAACCGAAGAAACCATCGGTAAATACGATTTAGGTTTTAATGGAAAAGATTTTATGCTTTTGCATAAACAAACCGCTTGCCTGGCACAAGATCAATGCGGAATACCTCCTGAAAAACAAAAAATAAAATTATCTCAAATCAATACCGAATCAAGCTGTTGTACTCCTAGAGGAAGCTGTTGTTAACAACAAAAATCACCTTAGATATAACGGATTTCTTCAAAATTTGATAAAATCCGTTATATCTATTATAAAAAAGCTACACTTCTACCAAATACTCATAAAAATTAAAAAAATATAAAAAATGACATCAATTCAAATTAACTTATTTCCGGAAATCGAAAAAACAATTAACCATTTTAATTTACAAAATATATCCGAAGAGCGCAAAACCACTCTACAACCCTTAATTGATTTTATTCAAAACAAAGTAAACAACCAACAGGAAATAAGACTCAATCTGATTTGTACCCATAATTCCCGAAGAAGTCATTTATCACAAGTATGGTCTCAAACCGCAGCCGCATATTATGACATCAAAAATGTATTTTGCTATTCAGGAGGAACAGAAGCAACAGCCTTATTCCCAATAGCAGCTCAAACATTAGCAAAACAAGGATTTCAAATCAAAACCATTGCCGAAGGCAACAATCCTGTTTACGCCATAAAATATAACGAAAACGCACATCCAATCATTGGATTCTCCAAAACCTTTGATAACGAATTCAACCCTCAGTCTGAATTTGCAGCCATATTAACCTGCTCAAGTGCCGACCAAGGCTGCCCATTTATTCCAGGAGCCGAAAAACGCATACCAATTACTTTTGAAGACCCTAAAGCTTTTGACAACACTCCACAACAAGCTGAAAAATACGAAGAAAGAAGTAACCAAATTGGAGCCGAAATGTTTTATGTTTTTTCACAAATAAAAAAATAACTATGTCAGCAAATAATTGCACACCGGCTGTAGCCCGAAAAAAATTAAGTTTTCTGGACAGTTATTTAACACTTTGGATATTCTTAGCAATGGCTTTAGGAGTTGCTATTGGAAATTTCATCCCGTCCAGCATGAACTTTATTAATTCATTTTCAAGCGGAACTACCAATATTCCACTAGCTATTGGATTAATTTTAATGATGTATCCGCCATTAGCCAAAGTAAAGTATGAACAAATGGGCGAAGTATTCAAAAACGTCAAAGTTTTAAGTGCTTCACTAATTTTAAACTGGATCATTGGTCCCATCTTAATGTTTTTTCTGGCACTTATTTTTCTAAACGGCTATCCCGAATACATGATTGGGGTTATCTTAATCGGTCTGGCAAGATGTATCGCCATGGTTGTTGTTTGGAACGATCTTGCTAATGGAAACAGAGAATATGCTGCCGGACTTATTGCCTTAAACAGTATTTTTCAGGTATTGCTTTATAGTGTGTATGCCTATATTTTTATTACCATACTTCCTCCCTATTTTGGTTACAACGGATTTGAAGTAAACATTAGCATCGGCCAAATAGCCGAAAGTGTAGGTGTTTATCTCGGAATTCCCTTTGCTCTGGGAATAATGAGCAGATATACTTTAATTTACCTAAAAGGAGAAGAATGGTTTCAAAACAAATACATTCCTGTTATTTCGCCAATTACACTAATTGCATTACTTTTTACTATCATACTTATGTTTAGTTTAAAAGGAGAAATGATTGTTCAAATCCCGATGGACGTGATACGCATTGCAATTCCTTTGGTCATCTATTTTACAATAATGTTCATAGTGAGTTTCTTTACCGGGAAATATTTTGGCGCCGACTATTCTAAAAGTACCGCAATTGCTTTTACAGCTACAGGAAACAACTTCGAACTGGCCATTGCTGTTGCTATTGGCGTTTTTGGCATCAACAGCGGTCAGGCTTTTGCAGGTGTAATTGGTCCATTGGTAGAAGTTCCCGCTTTAATAGCATTAGTCAATGTTGCTTTTTGGTTCCAAAAGAAATATTTCACATCACTTAAGTAATCCTACTTAAAAACAGTTTCACACATATACTAAAAACAACAAAATAAGTATCAAAACGCATGTTTTTTTGATACTTAGTTTGTTGTTTTAGTTACAAAAATCCATTTCTATAACACTTTTTTATACAATACCCCTAAAAAAAACACCCCTAAAAACAAAAACCGAGAAAGAATTGATTCGGAATTAAAAAAAACAAACCTCTTTTTTTACATTTTTAAAATTTTAGCCCTTCACTATTCATAATATCTCAATTAACAACCAAAAACGATAATTAAGTATTTAAATTAAGTATTAATACGTATATTTGCTTCGTAATACTTAATAATGATATTATGATTAAAATAATTGTAGTCGGAAACGGCATGGTGGGCTTCAAATTTTGCGAAAAATTCGTTTCAAAATCTGGACAAGAAAAATATCAAATTACCGTATTTGGTGAAGAACCGAGACGTGCTTATGACCGTGTTCACCTTAGTGAATACTTTGCAGGTAAAACAGCTGATGATTTATCAATGTCAACTGCAACCTGGTACGAAGAGAATAATATCATATTAAACACTTCTGAATTAGTTACTGATATTCATAAAGAAAATAAAACAATTACAACTCATTTAGAGAAAACTCATTCTTATGATTATTTGGTTTTAGCAACTGGATCGGCTGCTTTTGTTCCGCCAATTGAAGGAGTTGAAAAAGAAGGAGTTTTTGTTTACAGAACCATCGAAGATCTTGACGCAATTATGGCTTACGCCAAAAAAATAAAACAAAACGGTTCAACTGAAGCTGCTGTACTAGGTGGAGGATTACTTGGACTTGAAGCTGCAAAAGCAGTTCGCGATTTAGGTCTAAATCCTCATGTAGTTGAATTTGCCCCACGTTTAATGCCTAGACAATTAGACAAAGGAGCCAGCAACATGTTGCGTTCAAAAATTGAAGAATTAAACATCAAAATACACCTAAGTAAATCTACTCAATTCATTGATGGTGAAAATGCTATCACCGGAATGATGTTTGAAGAGGAAGAACTTTTAAAAGTGGATATGCTGGTAATCTCAGCAGGTATCAAGCCTAGAGACGAACTGGGAAGAGGCGCAGGTCTTGAAGTTGGTGTTCGAGGTGGTGTTGTGGTGAACAACAAAATGCAAACTTCTGATCCAAACATCTTTGCTATTGGTGAAGTTGCTTTATATAACCACATGATTTACGGATTAGTAGCTCCTGGTTATGAAATGGCCGATGTTGCTGCCGAGCAAATCATGCAAGGTGAAAAAACCATGAGAGAAAGCATCGATATGTCAACTCAATTAAAGCTGATTGGTGTTGAAGTAGCTAGTTTTGGTGACCCTTTCATCGAACACCAAGAAGGAACTCCTATTGTTTACGAAAATAAACTAAGCGGAATTTACAAAAGAGTTAACATCTCTAAGGACGGAACAAAACTTTTAGGAGGAATCCTAGTAGGTGATTCTAGCGATTACAATACTTTATTCCAAATTTACAGCAACGGAATGGCTATCCCTAAAAACCCGGAAGACTTAATTCTAGGTGCCAGAGGCGGAGAATCTTCATCAATGGGAAGCGCAATGGATTTACCTGATACAGCTGTAATCTGTTCTTGCGAAAACGTAACTAAAGGAAGTATCTGCTGCTCAATTACTGACGGTACTGCTGAAACCTTAGGCGATGTTGTAAAACTTACCAAAGCAACTTCAGGTTGTGGTGGTTGTAAACCAATGGTGGTTGATCTGGTAAAAGAAGCTCAAAAATCATTAGGAAAAGAAGTTAAAGATGTGGTATGTGAGCATTTTGCTTACACTCGCCAAGAATTATATGATATTGTAAAAATCAACAAATTCACCAACCATAACGAAGTATTAGGAACAATAGGTAAAGGTGATGGTTGCGAAGTTTGTCGCCCGGTTTTATCTTCTATCTTCTCTAGTATTTATAATGACACAGCTAATAAGCACGTAACATCTCAGGATTCTAACGATAGATTCTTAGCCAATATTCAACGTAACGGAACTTATTCAGTAGTTCCTAGAATGGCCGGTGGTGAAGTTACTGCCGAGAAATTAATCGCTATTGGTGAAGTTGCTAAAGAATACAATTTATACACTAAAATTACAGGTGCACAACGTGTGGATTTATTTGGTGCTGAACTAAACGACTTACCTGCAATTTGGAAAAAATTAATCGACAGTGGTTTTGAAAGCGGTCATGCTTATGGAAAATCATTAAGAGCAGTAAAAAGTTGTGTTGGTAATGCTTGGTGCCGTTACGGAATGGACGACAGTACCACATTAGCAATCGAATTAGAAAACCGTTACAGAGGAATCCGTTCTCCGCACAAATTAAAAGGAGGAGTTTCAGCTTGTATTAGAGAATGTGCTGAAGCTAGAGGAAAAGATTTTGGTGTAATTGCTGTTGAAGGCGGATGGAACTTATACATCTGTGGAAATGGTGGAGCTAATCCTAAACATGCTGTTCTTTTAGCAGAGCAAATTGACAAAGAAACTGTTTTCAAATACATGGATCGTTTCTTAATGTACTACATCCGTACTGCCGGACCATTAGTTCGAACTTCAACCTGGTTAGAAAAACTGGAAGGCGGAATCGATTATTTGAAAAATGTAGTAATCAACGATAGTTTAGGAATCAACGCTACTCTTGAAGCTGAAATGCAAGGTTTAGTAGACACTTTTGAATGCGAATGGAAACAAGCTATCGAAGATCCTGAAATGATGAAACGTTTCAGACATTTTACCAACTCTGATGATCGTGATGACAACATAGAATACATACCGCTTAGAGATCAAAAAATGCCTAAAGCTTGGTAATTTTTTCAATAAAGTAGTTTAAAATTTATGAATCTTTTTTTGTTTTCCTGACTCAATTGAAAGTCAGGAAAATAAAAAAACCAAAAACAAAAAAACATGGAAAACGTACTAGACCAATATGAAACAGTTGCCCTAAATGATGTAAAAGTATGGTTCAATGCAGGAAAAACTGCTGATTTCCCAGCTGATGGTGGCGGATGCGTAAAATACAAAGGCAAACAAATTGCAGTAATCAATTTCGAAAGAAGAAACGAATGGTATGCCTGTCAAAATGTATGTCCTCATAAAATGGAAATGGTACTTTCAAGAGGTATGATCGGTTCTGTAGAAGACACTCCAAAAATTGCCTGTCCTATCCACAAAAAAACCTTCTCTTTGAAAGACGGAAGCAACTTAAGCGGTGACGATTTAAAAATTGCAACTTATCCGGTAAAAATTGTTGAAGGCGAAGTATTGATTGGGTTTATCGATTAAATATGTATCTTTGAAGTATTAAAAAATACTCCAAATGACTACAACTCCATTCCAACAAGCAAGCCAATGGATTGATGCTGAAAATGCACAAGATCCTAATATAGAAATACACGAATCCATAAGTTTCCCTAAAGAACTATTATACTCTAATAGAATGTATGAGAAACTTATGGATTTTTTTCCTAGTGCTTCTGAAGAAGTACAAATTGCTGCTAAAGCACAGCATATCTGTCGCTGGAAAATCGCCCGTGAATCTTACCCAATGGATCGTGTGGGGTATTTAAAATGGCGAGAAGACCTGAAAAAATTTCACGCTAAACTTACTGCCGAAATCTTAGAAAAAGCAGGATACAACCCTGAATTTATTGCCAGAGTTTCTTTTTTAATCGAAAAAAAACTACTTAAAAAAGACCAGGAAACCCAATTACTGGAAGATGTAATCTGTTTGGTATTTTTAGAACATTATTTAGAACCTTTCGTCGAAAAACACGATACCGAAAAACTTAAAAACATCATTCTGAAAACTTGGAATAAAATGTCTGACAAAGGACATCAGGCGGCTTTAAAAATCAATTACAGCCCTGCTAATCTCCAACTAATTAAAGACGCTATCGGATTGTAATTTAACTTACTATGGCAAGAGAAACCAAGGCGTTATCTGAAAAACTCAACTTCAAAAAATTAAAGCGACTGTACATTTTCGCCTTAATTACTATTGCTATTACGGTTCTTTTAAGCCAGCTACTCATTCAGCACAACATCAAAAGTCAGCTTAATGATTCGCGATTGATTAATATTTCCGGAAAACAACGAATGCTGAGTCAAAAATTAGCCAAAGAAATATTGATTTTAAATTCTTCTTCGAACAAATTAAATTTTAATCAGGAGATTGCTGCGGTAAAAAAAACATTAGCACTTTGGAAATTCACACATCATGCTTTAGAAAAAGGAAATGACAGCCTGAAATTCCCTAAAGAAAAAAGTCCCGAAATGATTGCGCTGTATAAAGACATGCAGCCTAATGTTGCAATCATAATTAAATCAACTAAAAAATATCTTGAGAACAGTCAAATTCTTTTAAAATCTCCTAAGGATCAGCAAGAAGTACAAACCATACTTGACAATATTGCTATCTTTCTTTCGAAGATGAACCGCATTGTAGAGCAATACGAACACGAGGCCTTAGAAAAAGTTACCCGACAACAAAATATAGAATACCTTATTTTAAGCTTTACACTACTGGTTTTATTTTTAGAATTTCTCTTTATTTTTAAACCTACTAATAAAAAAATCGAGCTTCTAATTTCTAAACTCCTAACTTCTGAGAAAAGAGCCATAAAACTGGCACGTGACACCGAAATTATTAGTGCTATCAAAGAAAATTCAGTGAAAGAATTAAAATCACTGAATTATGCCATGGAAAACACCTTGTTGTATTGCCGAATAAGTCCTCATGGAAAAATTATCCACATGGGAGATAAATTTGCTAAATTATTGCAATACAATCCCTCTTTTGATGCCGATAAAAGTTTCTCTAAAGCCTTAACAGCAGTAGAAAAAGAACAACTGGACATCGACCGGATTATTGCCGACAAACAACGAAGCGGCTGGCAAGGAGAATTAAAAACCACGAATCGAAACGGCGAACCACTTTGGCTGGATATGTCCATGATTCCTGTTCGAATTAAAAAAGAAGAATTAGAATTACTTGTCATTTGTTTTAATATCAGTATTCGAAAAAAAGCAGAAATCGAAATCGAACGATTGAATCGGGAAAATACGCTTGAAAAAATCAATCAGCATAAAATTATTTCGAGTCGAATAGTTGAAAATCAGGAAAACGAACAAAACCGAATTGCCAGGGAGATCCACGATGGTATCGGTCAAATGCTTACCGGTTTGAAATTTAGTCTGGAAAGTATCAATTTAGAAGACAAAGAAAAATCGGCTCAAAAAATCGAATACCTCAAAAAATTATCATTAGATATTATCAAAGGGGTTCGCACGGCAACTTTTAACCTGATGCCGCCGGAATTGAGCGATCATGGAATTGTTTCTTCGATTGCCAAACTGACTCTGGAACTCACAAAACTAACCGGGAAAAACATTCAGTTTTACAACAAAACCGAATTTGATCAACGTTTGGATTCCTTAATCGAAATCAATATTTACCGACTGACTCAGGAAGCCATCAACAATGCCATAAAATATGCTGAGTCTTCGCATATTATTGTCCAACTTTCGCACAGTAATAAAATACTAAGTATTACCGTGGATGATAACGGTAAGGGTTTTGATGTATCGTCTGTGGAAAAAAAGAGAAACAGCGAATCCGGAATGGGATTATTATTTATGAAAGAAAGAGTCCGATATATTAACGGAAGAGCTTTTATCAATTCGATTCCGGGAGAAGGAACCCGAATTACTTTTAATATTCCGATATAATTTTGAAAAAAAATACGTAAAAAATACGTAAATTGCGCAGAATTAGATTAAATACGTAAATTTTAGACTCTAAAAATAAGTAAGTTATGAACCAAACAATTCGAGTTGTTTTAGCAGATGATCATTTTTTTGTAAGAGATGGTATCAAATCGCTTTTAGAAAGTGAAAAAAACATAGTTGTTGTGGGAGAAGCAACCGACGGTCTGGAAGCATTAGAAGTTGTAACTACAACCAACCCTGACTTATTAATTGTAGATATTAGAATGCCTCATCATACCGGTATTGAAGTGGTTGAAAAACTGCGTAATCAAAATAATCCGGTAAAAATCATTGTGCTTTCTATGCACGAATCAGAAGAATATGTTTTAAAATCAATCAAAGCCGGTGCCGATGGTTATTTACTAAAAGGTTCTAGCAAAGAAGAATTTTTAAAAGCATTACACTCTGTAGCTAATGGTGGTAAATATTTCACCGGTGATATTTCATCAATACTTATCAATCAATTAACCAGTAACACTACTACAACCTTAGAACCAAAACCGGCTCTTACCGAAGATTTAACTATCACCAAAAGAGAAAAAGAAATTCTTACTCTTTTATTATCCGGAAAAGGAAATAAAGAAATTGCCGAAGCACTTGAAATTAGTAAACGTACTGCCGAAGTGCATCGTTTTAATCTAATGAAGAAACTAAAAGTAAAAAACCTTATGGAGCTTTCTAACAAGGCTACCGAATATTCGTTAATATAACGACAATCTATTATAAAGAAGTATTTATCCTTTTAATAAACTGCATCGGGGCAGAGCCCACGAGGTATTAGAAAAACAACCGCAGATTCGCAGATTTTCATATTATAATCTGCGAATCTGCGGTAAAAAACGAAGCAGAACTTCGAGGAATTAAACCTAAAGAAATTCAAAATCCTATTTTATGGTACTTACTGTAAAATAGGATTTTTTTATACAGAAATACCAAGTCGAAAGCAGAATTCATCTCTAATACTTCAGCCGCATACCAATAGAACAAAATACTTATAAAAAATACGTACAAATACTTAATTATTTTTAAAAACCTGCGTTTTCGCAACTTTTAAACCGATTTAACCACGTAAATTTGTTGAAAAATATAAGTATTATGGAAAGCACAAACTCATTATCAAAATCGCACCGAATGTTATTTCTCAATACATTAGCCTTTACAGTATGCTTTGCCTGCTGGACATTGAATGGTGTATTAGTTACTTATTTAGTGGATAAAGGAATCTACAACTGGAGCGTGGTACAAGTAGGATGGTTATTAGGAATTCCTATTTTAACCGGATCTGTAATGCGTTTACCTATTGGAATATTAACTGATAAATATGGTGGTAAATACGTATTTGCCTCTTTATTATTACTATGTTCAATCCCTTTATTTCTTCTTCCATTTGCTGATAGTTTTGCAATGTTTGCTTTCTTAAGCTTTCTATTTGGAATGATTGGAACAGGTTTTGCCGTAGGTATCGGATACACATCGATATTTTATCCTAAAGAATGGCAAGGTAGAGCCTTGGGGATTTTTGGTATGGGAAATGCCGGAGCCGCAGTTACCACTTTTATTGCTCCTACTCTATTGAATCAATTTTCTGTTGACGATCCTGAAAACGGATGGAAATTATTACCTGTTATCTACGGAATTGCGTTATTAATCATTGGACTTATCTTCTTATTATTTGCTGAAAACAAAAAATTAGAACAATCGACCAAAACAATTCCGCAAATGCTTTCTACTCTAAAAAATGTTCGTGTATGGCGTTTTGGAACTTATTATTTTTTAGTATTTGGTTGTTTTGTGGCATATTCCCAATGGTTGTTACCTAACTTTATGAATGTATATCAAACAAGCTTAGTTATGGGCGGAATGTTTGCCACTATGTTCAGCCTGCCTTCAGGAGTGATACGTGCCTTTGGAGGTTATTTATCTGATAAATATGGTGCCAGACTGGTTATGTACTGGGTACTGGGAACTTCAGTATTTTTTAGTGCCTTATTAATGGTGCCAAAAATGGAAATTACAACAGCCGGATCCGGAATTATGGCAAAAAAAGCAGGAGTTGTTACTGAAATTTCAGCAACCAACATCAAAATAGGTGATACCGACATTCCTGTAATTGCAAAAAAAGAAATCACTACCGATGGTTCTAATATTTTCCCAACCAAAACATCCTGGCAAGAAGTAATAGTAAGCGAAAACCAAGATGTAGCAAAAAAAGAATTATTAGCTAAAGGGATTACCAAAATTAATTTTGATGCCAATATGTGGGTTTATCTGGTTTTAGTAATCTTAATTGGAATTTCATGGGGAATTGGAAAAGCTGCCGTTTACAAACACATTCCTGAATATTTTCCTAACGAAGTAGGTATTGTAGGCGGGATGGTAGGATTACTGGGAGGTTTAGGAGGATTCTTTGGTCCTATTATCTTCAGTTACCTGCTTACATCTACCGGTTTATGGTCTAGTTCATGGATATTTATCCTGATTTTCTCTATTATCTGTTTGGTTTGGATGCACATCACCATTACCAATATGATGAACAAAAACCAACCTGAACTAGCTAAAGAAATAGATACTAAAAACTAAATTGAGCAACTCAATACTTAAAACCTCCCTTTCGTTTGGATTTCAAATGGAAGGGAGATTTTTCTTTTTGGAGCTATTCCAATAGCTATCGCAACCTATCACATCCGCACTATCTTTGTCTTGTTTAAATCTGGACTACGCATTGGAACACAGAATAAACTGCCTCGGGGCAGAGCCCAAGAGGTATTAGAAAAACAACCGCAGATTCGCAGATTTTCATATTATAATCTGCGGTAAAAAACGAAGCAGAGCTTCGAGGAATTAAACCTAAAGAGATTAAACGGATTCAAACGGATTTTTTTAATTATTTTTTAAGCATAAAATCTGTGATAATCTGTGATAATCTGTGATAATCTGTGATAATCTGCGGAACCAAAAAACAAAAAAATCCTAATGCGGATTCTGGACTAAATAACGAGACAAGCTACTACCCGGGCTAGAGTAACTGCTAACAATTTAACTTATTTCCTAACAGAAAAAATTGATAAACCTACAACAACTAGGAGTAATTAGCTACTTTAGTATAATCAAAGCCAGGGCAAACGTATCAGTTTCAGAGTTAAAAAAATCAGCTACGAATTACACGAAATAACACAAATTGAGATGTCATTAATTACACGAATCTGGCAAAGGCGGATAAAATAAATTAGTGTAATTTTTTTTGAGTTATTAAAATTGGTGTTATTTCGTGTAATTCGTGGCAAAAATAAAACTCATGCGTTTGCCTTGCAATCAAAGCAGTAGTTATGAAATGGGAAGCCAAAATAATCACGCACCGAGGCATCAAAAGAATAGCTGTTTATTTCGAAAAAAATACCGAATTAATAGCTCGAATCAAACTAGTCGAAGGCTCTCGCTGGAGTCAAACCATGGGGGTTTGGCATCTACCGGATACAGAAGAAAACAGAATTCGATTTAAAATACCTATTTCCGAAGGAAAATCGGCATTATCACAAATCCAAGAGAACAATCAATTGGTTTTGAAACGGTTTATTGAAGAAATACAATTAAAAGGTTACAGCCATTCAACGCTAAAAACCTATCGCAATGAATTTGGTATTTATTTAAATTATCTAAAAGGAATTCCTGCCGAAAATTCTTCTGTAGAAGATATTCGCAACTACATCTTGTATTGCATCAATGAACTACAACTATCCGAAGCCACCATTCACAGCCGTATTAATGCCATCAAATTTTACTATGAGCAGGTTTTAAGAAGAGAACGATTTTTACTCGAAATTCCACGACCAAAAAAACCATTAAAATTACCCAAAGCTATTGCTCCTCCCGATATAAAAAAAATATTTCAAGTCACTCCAAATCTAAAACACAACACCATGCTGAAGCTTTGTTATGGTTTAGGATTGAGAGTTTCTGAAATTGTAAATCTTAAAATCAAGGACATCGACAGTAAATCGATGCAAGTTTTTATTGAACGTGCCAAGGGTAAAAAAGACCGCTATGTTAATTTACCGGAAAGTATATTACCACAACTTCGCAATTATTTTATTGAATACAAACCTAAAATCTATTTGTTTGAAGGACAAAATGGCGGTCAGTACAGTTGCCGAAGTGCACAACAAGTATTTAGAAACGCCCTATTGAAAGCAAAAATCAATAAATCAGTAAGCATTCATAGTTTGCGACACAGTTTTGCAACCCATTTGTTAGAACAAGGAACCGATATTCGTTTCATACAAGAACTCCTGGGGCATAACGACATTAAAACCACTTTAATTTACACCGAAGTAACTGACAAAAATATTCGCAAGATAATTAGTCCACTGGATAATTTGTAATATTATTTTTCTTATTTTTGGAATGCTTTAAAAAAACAAGTAGCGACAACACAAAAAAACGCAATACGTTTTTTTGTGTTGTTAAAAACATAAAACACTAACAATAAGACTTTTAAATACAATCACAATCTTTAGAGTTGCGTATATTTATGAGTTAGCAGTTATTTTACGTGAACGACAACCAAAAAATGAAAAAATCAACCAAAATTTTCTTTTTAATACTTCTAATTTTAATAATTGGAATTTTCATTCATCCACAGAAAGTAATTTATGAAGCAAATATTGAAGGAAAAATAGTTGACGAAAATAATAAGCCCGTTAACAATGCAACAGTTTACAGAATTGAAAAAGAATATTACATAAATGAGGAAATTGGCTCGAATGAATCAAGAGATTTAAGAACTGAAAGTGTCGAAACAGACAAAAATGGAAACTTTAAGTTTTATGAAAAATCAAGAATCGATTGGTTTCATACTCCATTAGATTTGCCTATTGCCTATTGTTATGCAGAATTTGAAATTGAGAAAAATGGATATGAATTTTACAAAACAAAGTTTGGCGAGTTTGAACAATACAGAATTGAAAATTGTTACGCTTGTGAAAAAGTAATATTTAGGCCAATTATTACTTTGAAAAGTCTAAAAAAGTAACTAAAAATAAAATTTAAAACAGAACTGAAAAATAAAAACAACTGCTAACAGCCGTTTGGCGAGATTGGGGTTTTAGGCTAAATGGAAAGTTAGTTTTGTATTTGGAAAATTTGTGTTTAACCGAAAAATCTCGCATCTTTATTCCCCAACCTCGCCAAGCGCCAGAACGTTATAGGCTATGGTAGGACGACCCAACAAAATTGAGAACAAACAATGAATAAAGACTTTTTCATAAAACAACTTGACGACATTTTGAGTGATTTTAATAAAATAAAATCAAAGGCTCAATATGACGACTTATCTGGAAATGTGACCATTGAGGAAATATCATCTGTATTGACAAAAGCCAAAGCTGCAATTGCTCGTATTGTAGGTGACAACTCAGAATATTATAAAGACACAGAAGCAACGTTGAAACGAACAAATATTCACGAAGGAAATAAATTGAGACACATTGCAGGAACTGTTACTGCGTTAAAAAGTGACCTACAAAATGACTACCTCAAATCTTTCAGTAATATTGTTCAATCAGAGGTCTTTTCCGACTATTTAGAAATGGCAGACCATTTATTAACTGAGGGTTATAAAGACCCCGCAGCTGTTTTAATTGGTTCAACTTTAGAAGTTCATTTAAGGGAACTTTGTATTTCAAACAACATTGACGTTGAAGTAACAAATAATAAAGGAAATAAAAGCCCCAAAAAAGCTGACCTAATGAATGCTGATTTAGCCAAAGCAGGTATTTATTCGTCTGCTTACCAAAAACAAATTGTTGCTTGGCTAGACCTACGAAATAAAGCTGCTCACGGAAAATATCATGAATATAAGACAGAAGAAGTGTCATTAATGCTACAAGGCATTAGACAATTTATACTAACGACAAAGTAACCACAGCCTATAACACGGGTTTTGCGTCAGGCGGGCTGATGTGCAAACTTGAAGCTTTGTGCTTTTAATGAACTTTAGTAATAAATTTAAACTTTGTGCTTCGTAAACCCGCCCGAACGCAAAGCCCGAAAACGTTATGCCTCAGTTTAAAAGAACCGAAAATGGAAAACATACACGAATTAATTGAGTACAATCTTAAATTTATAAAAAACAAAACTAACTTTAGAATAAGACGACTTGAGTTAAAAAATTTAGAAGGAAATACGTTGCCCACAAACGATTGTATCTCTTTACATAGAATATTAATAGAAAAGAATCTTTTGTTTGAAAATGAACATAAAGATTTATTTTTAACTGGACTTGCAGAAGAAATAATATTAAACGGAGGTTGGATAAAACATTTAGAATTAGAAAAACTGAAATCAGAAAAAGCAGAATTTAAAGATGTTTTAGAAATCGAAAATCTAAAACTACAAAAAGAAAATTCTGAATACACTAAAACTTTACGCCAAAAAGAAGCTGAAATCCGAAACCTAACTAGGGATAATTTGAGGCTTAATAATTGGGATATTAGATTTAGATGGGTAATTGCTATAATAACATTTTTAATTGGATTCATAACTAAATATTTTATTGACAACTAACAAGGTATTTTATCAAAGCTAATGTTCCGACTATCAAAAAGGAATAGACTAGGAATTGAGCAACTTTACTTAAAATATATTCTATCAAATAAAACGTATCAGAACTAAAAAAAGCTTTTATTTTAGACATAATAAAAAATAATTAACTACTTCCGACTTAAACGGTGCGGAAGTTTGACCGAAAATTGGAATAAATAAAAAACCGAAGGCATAACAGCTGTCTGTGGCTATTGTGGAGTTTAGTGGAATTACCGTTTCGCAATCATATTTCTGCAAAGCAGAAACTACTCAGGTTACGAACTTCCACAACAGCCACAGGCAGCGGGACGTTATGTGTAAGCTTAAAAAGACAGACCAATGAATTGTTACGTATGCGACATAGAAATTACAGCCGACAATGAAACGGACGAACATATCCTTATCAATGCAGCTGGTGGACGACTTAAATCGAAAGAGTTAATTTGCAGTAAATGCAATTCTGACTTCGGAGAAAGCATTGACGGAATTTTAGCCAAACAACTTAATAATTTGGCAAATATGCTTATGGTAAAAAGACACCGAGGTGAACCGCAGCCAATTATTGGCAACAAGAAATCTACAGGTGAAAAATACCTCCTTGAAGTTGGAGGCAAACCAAAGCTTACCAAACCAACCATAGACAAAACCGTTGACGGGGACAAAACAAATATTTCAATTACAGCAAGGAGCGAAAAGGAATTAAGAGAAATACTGACTGGCATTGCAAAAAAACATCCGCACTTTGACGTTGAAGAAGCGATGAAGTCCGCACAATGGCGAGAAGAGCACTTTGACGAAGCTTTACATTTTCAAAATACAATTGGAGGCAATGAAGTATTTAGGGCAATCTGCAAATGCGCAACGAATTATTTTATTTACTGCAAAGGTGACCCTGCACAAATCAAACATCTTATCCCTTACATAAAAGGCGAAGAACAAAAAGAAATTGTTTGGATGCATTACCAAGACAATTTATATGAATTAAGACCAGATGAAAGTTCCCACGTTATTCATTTAGTCGGAAACAAACAAGGAGGTATTTTATATTGTTACGTTGACTATTTTAATACACATAAATATTTAGTGTTACTCAATGACAACTATCAAGGTCAAGACATTAAACAAACATATTTCTTCGACTTGGTCAATGTTGTTCCCATTCAACGGGAAGTAACAATTGACTACGATAAAAAGACTTTACTTGAGTTTTTTACGAACAAAGACGCAAAACCATTTGAGAAAGTTAAAAAATCATTTGACCATTCCATAGCACTTGGCTTAAAACGACAAGACGACCACCAAAGAGGAGAATTACTTGAGAGGGCAATTCAAAATTCATTAGGAAAATATCCTGAAGGAACAATTATTACGGAGGAAATGATTAACGAGACAGTGAATGAAATTATGAAAAACATAACGCCTTATCTTCTCAGAGGAATGAAAAAATAAATTAAGAAAATATTTATGGCAAAAAATAAATTGAGTAGAAACTTTAAAGCAAAGCCTGACAAAGACATGTGGGCTACTATATGTCCTCCAATGGAATACCGAGTTATTACAGGAGAGAAAGCGTATGAATTAGGGATTGTTCCTGCAGGAATGACTGGCGTTAATTCTGTTGCTATTGGTGCTTCTGGAAGTACAGCGGATACCATAATGTATTTTGCAAATTATTTTCGAATTGACAAAACTGAAATTGACCAAGAACCATACATCGAACTATACGAAAGTGGTTTAACTCAATCTAGCATTTATGGTATTTTACACCATGCAGACTTTAGTGGACGGACAGAAACATTAGATAATTCACAATTATTAAAAATTGCAGCTAGTGGTTCGACAACAGACATACAATTTACAGCTAAACCGGACAAAAATGAAGGGACATTAAATGAATTGAGAAGTCAAAATAAAATATTTGGTTTTGATTATGCATATGGACAAGGGATGAAAAAGAAAGACGATAAATAAGCCTACACATAACAGCAACTACCCAAAAGGCGGGGTTTCGTTTTCCAAAGACAGTTCGTTGGTTAATCAAACATTAGTTTTTCAAATTAAGTTTTGTGGTATAAGTCCCGCCCTTCGGATAGCTGCAAACCGTTGGCAGACATATCACTCGAAAAAACGAAAAATAAAATTAATCAAAAAATAAAATTATGACACCGAAACAACTTGTAAAACTGAGTAACGCAATTGGAATAACAGCGATAGTTCTATTAGTTTATTGGGTTTTTACATTTATTATAATTCAAGTTTTCGGATTAAAAGTTTTTAGAGAAAATATGACAGAAACGTTTTATTTGAGCGTTTTGGGAATTCTTGCTTTAATGGTTGGCTCATTAATTATAAACGTAATGTTTAATCTGACAAGAATTGCAGAAACCAAAAATAACGATGAAAATAATGCAAAATCGAATAAAAAAACATATTTAATTCTTTTTATAATTTTTCCAATAATTGGAATAATATTATTTGGTGGCGATTATTTAACATCCAGCAAAAAAGAAAAAATGCTGATAAAATCTGCAAAATCAATTTTAGAGAAAAACGAAAAGAATAGTTCAAAATTAGTTAACTATGAATTTTCAGAAAAATATATAAATGAAACAAGTAATATTTTAGAAATCTATTCAGAAACGGATAAAAATTTCCCAAGTGTAAATTTATTAGTTAAGGATAGTATAAATGGTTCACCTGTTTATTTAGGATTTAACCAAAGTAATTTTGAAAAGTTAAACGACACAATTGAAGCAAATAAAAAAGAATATCTATACAAAACAACTCAAGAAGAAAGAGAATATTTAGACAAAGTATTTAGCGGAAAAAGTGAAGAATTAAGATATAGCAATCACGATGGCGAATATGAATTATTTTATCCATACAAAAAAGGTAAAAAAACAATTGTTTTATATTTTTCGGAGTATGTGAGATACGGAAAATTAGGTAGTTAAAAAAAGTTACGATCTGCCAACAGCCGTTACACGAGATTTGGGCATTAGGTTGAATTTAAAGATGGTTTTGTACTTGGAAAATTTGTGTTTAACCGAAAAACCTCGCGTATTTAACCCCAAACCCGCTGTAGGGCCAGAACGTTCAGCACTCTCCTGACACCACACAAACAAAATAATCAAATCTCTACAAAATAGTATGCACTTTATCGAGCTAATTGATGAGATTTGTCCTTCGTTGAAAAGACAAGTTTGTGAGTAACTTCTAACTCCTAACATTGCCTATGACTTCTGAATACTGCTTTCTCCCCACTTCTAACTTCTAACTTCTAACTTCTTTTCGCTTCTTCCCAAAAAACATCCATTTCAGCCAAAGACATATCCATTAGGGATTTTCCTAAATCATTGGCTTTGCTTTCTAAATACTGAAAACGTTTAATAAATTTTTTATTAGTTCGTTCTAAGGCATCTTCGGGATTAACATTCAGAAAACGGGCATAATTAATCATCGAAAACAAAACATCGCCAAATTCAGCTTCAATGGCATCCTGATTGCCTGCTTGTACCTCATCTTGCAATTCCTGTAATTCTTCCTGAACCTTATCCCAAACCTGATGCGATTCTTCCCAATCAAAGCCCACACCTTTTACCTTATCCTGAATTCGGCTGGCTTTTACCAATGCCGGCAAACTCCTTGGAACACCTTCTAAAACTGATTTTTTCCCTTCTTTGAGTTTTAATTTTTCCCAATTTTGCTTGACTTCCTCTTCGTCTTTCACCTCAACATCACCATAAATATGAGGGTGACGATGAATGAGTTTTTCGCAAATTTCGTTGCAAACATCAGCTATGTCAAAATTATTGGTTTCGCTTCCTATTTTGGCATAAAAAACAATATGCAGTAACAAATCGCCCAATTCTTTTTTGACTTCATTCAAATCATTATCCAAAATAGCATCGCCTAATTCATAGGTCTCCTCGATGGTAAGATGTCTGAGGGTTTGTATGGTTTGCTTTTTATCCCAAGGGCATTTTTCACGTAAATCGTCCATAATATCTAACAATCGTTCAAAAGCCTGTAATTGGATTTGTCTTGTATTCATTGCATTTGGTTTTGAGTAAAAATAAGAAATCCTGTGTTTCAAACTAAGTAAAACACAGGATTATTATAAAAATTCAGAAAGTATTTATTCTGTTACTTTTTTAGCTTTTTTTGGTTTTTCAGCAGCAGCTTCTTCAACAACAGCAGCCTCAACCACCTCTTCAACCGGAGTTTCTTCAACAACTAAACCTTTAGCCTGCAAAGTATTGTACCAGTTTAAAATTTTCTTAATATCAGAAGCATATACTCTTTCTTCATCATAAGTAGGTAAAATTTCTTTGAAATAAGCCGCAAGAGTAGCATTATCTTCTTTGTGTGAGATAGCAGCTCCATTATTTTCTTTAGCAGCAATAGCATCCATTACTTCTTTCAATGGTTTCTCACCTTCATAAGTGTAAACTGAAATTTCAGATAATAAACTCACATTACTTTTTAAGTTTACTGTGATTTTTTTTCCATCTGTTAATGATTCTGCCACAAAACCTGTACGTGTTTGTACTTTTAAAACATATAAACCAGGCTTGCCGGAAATCGCTAATATTTTTTCTAAATTCATGCTTTTAAAATTATTATTAAGAATTCATTTTTATTTTTTTACTGCTGTTATTGGTCAAAAACAATACCAAAAACAGGATTTTCAAAAGTTTTATCTTCCTTTTTTACCAAAGAAACGCATTCTGTACTCCTGGAAAGTTTTTCCTTCCATGATATTTTTCAGCTTTCCTTTAATTAATCGCTTTTTCAAAGACGAAATTTTATCGGTAAATAAAATTCCCTCAATATGATCGTATTCGTGCTGAATAACTCTGGCAATCAATCCGTCAAAAACTTCAGTTTTCATTACAAAATCTTCTTCGCAGTATTCAACCGTAATTTTTTCTTTGCGATACACATCTTCTCGAACATCAGGAATACTCAAACAACCTTCGTTAAAAGCCCAGTCATTTCCTTCTTCCTTAATGATTTTTGCATTAATAAAAGTACGTTTAAAACCTTTTAACTGTTTTTGCTGATCGGCTGCTAAATCTTCGTCATCACTAAAAGGAGTTGCATCTACTAAAAATAAACGAATTGCTAATCCTACTTGTGGTGCTGCCAGTCCTACTCCCGATGCGTTATACATTGTTTCATACATATTGGCAATTGTTTCTTTCAAATCTGGATACTCAGGTGTAATTTCTTCACACACTTTTCTCAAAACCGGATCACCATATCCTACAATTGGTAAAATCATTGTTGTTGTATTAAATATTATTCACCTCAAAAAGGTTCTTTATCCTGAATTAGGATTGCCAAAAATAATAAAATTTTAGACAAAGCTAAGTAGAGATACCGATAAATAGTAGTTTTAAATTTATCCTAAAAAACAATTTCATTTATTCTATTGATAAATCGCACAATTCATACCTTTGTAAATAATCCCTAATTTATGATTTCTAAAATTCAGAAGTTTATTTCCGGTACTGATTTCAGTAATGCTTTAAAAATAACCATCGCCGCCGTTTCGCCTGTTCTATTTTTTTCATATTTAGGTTATTTCCATATTGGTTTCACGATTGCTTTGGGAGCATTCTTTACTTTTCCCAGTGATATTCCCAGTAATTTAAAACATAAAATCAACGGATTACTGGTTACTTCGCTTATCATTGCCGGAGTTAATTTGATTATCAATCTTTGCTATCCTTATCCCTGGCTTTTTTACCCTGTTCTAATTTTATTGATTTTTAATGTTTCAATGATTTTAGTGTACGGACAACGTGCCACGATGGTATCTTTCTCGGCTTTATTATCCCTGTCACTGGCTTTTGCACATTTGAATACGGGTTGGGAAATCCTCCACTATTCAGGACTTTTATTTGCCGGAGGTTTATTTTACACCCTTATTTCTGTTATTTTTTTTCATATAAAACCCAATCGCTATGTCGAATTACAAATGGCAGAATGCATCCGACTTACGGCAAAATACCTGAAATTGCGCGGCGATCTTTGGGAATTAAATTCGAATAGAAAAGCCATCACCAAGAAACAATTGCATTTACAGGTAGAACTGAATGTTTTACACGAAAATATCCGGGAAGTTTTAATTAGCAGCCGAACCAAATCAGGTTCTTCAGGTCAAAACCGAAAATTACTGTTGAGTTTTATCTCTTTAGTTGAAATACTCGAACTTGCCATTTCCACTTCATTTGACCACAACAAACTGCATCAAAAATTTGATGGTTATCCAAGAGCTCTGGAAACCTATCAAAACCTTGCTTATAATTTAGGTAAAAGCCTAAAACTGCTATCTAAAAGTATTCAGGAGAGTAAAGCTTACGAATCGGAACATAATCTCATGGAAGACTTACATTTATTTGAAGACACCATTAGCGATTACAAAAAAGATTTAAAAACCGATTCTTCATCAGAAGAGGTTTTAATGCTGATTACTATGCTGCATTATGCCGAAAAACAAGTGGAAAAAATCATCACTTTAGAACGAGCTTTTACCGCTAATATAAACGCCAAAGATTTAAAAGGAAGGGACAAGGACATTGAAAAATTCATTAAGCCACAGTATTATCCGCTGAGTACTTTTGTAGAAAATTTCAGCTTTTCCTCAACCGTTTTCAGACATTCGCTCAGAATAACCATTACTATTCTATTAGGCTACATGATTGGTAAAGTACTTCCTTTAGAAAATGTCTATTGGATTATCCTAACCATAGTAGTTATTATGAAACAGGGGTTTGGACTCACAAACGAACGTACTTATCACCGCATTTTCGGAACTGTAGCAGGCGGCTTTATCGCTTTTGGAATTTTATACATCATTCACGATTCTTATATTATCAGTACAATTGCTATTATTGCGATGCTCTTAGGTTTTTCATTCAATCCCAGTAATTACAAAATTGGCGCAACTTTTATTACCATTTATGTTGTTCTGATTTATGGTGTTTTATCTCCTGACAATGGCAATGTTATCGAATACCGTATTCTGGATACCATTGTTGGTGCTGCTTTATGCCTCCTTGCCAATTATTTTCTATGGCCTTCCTGGGAATTTTTAAGCCTTCCTGTTTACATTCAGGATGCTATAGAAGCCAACCGAAATTATTTGAAACAAATTTCTATTTTGTACAATGAAAAAGGAGAAGTTCCTACCGAATACCGATTAGCCAGAAAACAGGCTTTTATAGAAATTGGAAATTTAATGGCTTCTTTCCAGCGAATGTTGCAAGAACCAAAATCCAAACAAAGTAAATTGCCTCAGGTATACAAACTCACCGTACTAAACCATTCCTTATTGTCATCTATTGCTTCGTTGGGAACTTATATTCAGTCGCACAAAACCACCGAAGCCTCTAAAGCATTTAATGTTGTAGTGGATAAAGTAATTGAAAATCTGGAGTATTCTATCAACTTACTAAGTAAATCAAATTATGATGCAATTGCTGCTGCTTCAAATGAAGATTTTAATCAAAGATTAACCGAATTGAAAAACATTCGGGCCAAAGAATTAAAACAAATCAAACTGATTGACGAAGAAGCTTATCAAATTAAAATGCAGGAAGCACAATTGGTCATTGAACAATTAATATGGATGACCAGTTTGTCTGAAAACATTGTAAAAACAACTCAGTTGTTAATGGCTACAAAACAAGAAACCCAACAATAAGTTGGGTTTCTTGTTTATAAATTAAAATAAATACAGTGCTATTTTATTTTTAAAACCTTAGCAGTATTTGATCTCACTTCTTTTAATAATTCCGGATTTTCATTTAATTTTTGTCCGTAAGAAGGAATCATCAGTTTTAATTTTTCCTGCCATTCAGGAGTATCAATTTTATCTTTAAAACATTTTGCTACTAATTCAACCATAATTGAAACAGCAGTGGAAGCTCCGGGAGAAGCCCCCAGTAAAACAGATAAAGATCCATCGGCAGTAGTAATCATTTCGGTACCAAATTCAAGTACTCCACCTTCTTTTTCGTGTTTCTTAATCACCTGTACTCTTTGTCCGGCACGTTCTAATTTCCAGTCTTTACTTCTGGCACTTGGCACATATTCACGTAAAGCTTTAATTCTGTCCTGTGGGGATTGACGCACCTGCTCAATAAGATATTTTGTTAACGGAATATTTTTATAACCTGCAATAAGCATTGGCATTACATTGCTTGGTTTTAAAGACAAAGGCAAATCAGAATATTTACCATTTTTTAGGAAACGTGTAGAAAAACCGGCAAAAGGTCCAAAAAGAAGTTCTTTTTTACCATTAATCATTCGGGAATCAATATGTGGTACCGACATAGGTGGTGCACCTACACTGGCTTTACCATATACTTTAGCCTCATGTTTTGCAATTACCTCAGGATTGGTACATTTTAACCATTGTCCGCTTACCGGAAAACCGCCATAACCATCGCCTTCGGGAACATTTGCTTTATTCAACAACGGAAGCGAACCTCCTCCTGCTCCAATAAAAACAAAATTAGTATATACTCTTTTGCGCTCACCGGTTGCCAAATCAGTTATTTTCAAACGCCACTTACCACTCTCTCTTTTTTTGATTTTTCTAACTTCATGTCCAAAATGAATGCTAACCCCTTCTAATCCTGACAAATAAGCAAACATATTTCGGGTCAATTCACCAAAATTAACATCAGTTCCTATTTCCATAGTAGTTGCTGCAATTTTGTCATCCACTTTTCTGTCTTCCATTACCAAAGGCATCCAGTCTTTTATCTGATTGTAATCAGTACTGAAAGCCATTTCCTGAAACAAAGGATTTGCTTGTAAAACTTCGAATCTCTTTTTTAAGAAATCTACATTTTTATCCCCCCAAACAAAACTCATGTGTGGAATACTTTTGATAAATTGCTCTGGCGATGCAACTTTGTTTTGTTCTACTAAATAAGCCCAAAACTGACGTGAAACCTCAAAAGATTCCGCAATACTAATGGCTTTTTTAGGATCAATACTCCCATCTTCTTTTTGTGGTGTATAATTCAATTCACAAAAAGCCGAATGTCCTGTACCTGCATTATTCCAAGCATCAGAACTCTCTGCCGCTGCATTATCTAATCTTTCAAAAATTTGAATTGTAATATCAGGCTGTAATTCTTTTAAAATTACTCCTAAAGTAGCACTCATAATCCCAGCACCAATAAGGACTACATCAGAATTTGAACGTATGGTTGTATCAGACATAACTATTTTTTTAGAAAGCGCAAAGTTACTTTATTATTATCACAATAAAAACACTATTTAAAGTGTAAATAGTTACATTTATCACTAAGTTTAATCGCTTTAACAAAGAATTATCAAAACATTTTGCGCGAAAGGTAGTCTTGCAGCATAATTGTTGCCGAAATCTCATCGATCAAGGCTTTATTCTGACGTTGTTTTTTCTTCAAACCACTATCAATCATGGTTTGAAAAGCCATTTTTGAAGTAAATCGCTCGTCAACCCTCAGCATTTTCATATCCGGGAAATGATTGGTAAAATGCGTCACAAATCCTTTTATAATAGAAGCACTCTCCGAAGGTTGTCCATTCATTTGTTTGGGTTCGCCAATCAATACCAATTCTACTTTTTCTTTAGCAAAATAGTCTTTCAAAAAAGCGATTGCTGTGGAAGAGGGAATTGTGGTTAATCCCGAAGCTATAATTTGCATCTCATCGGTAACAGCAATTCCGGTACGTTTTTGACCGTAGTCTATGGCGAGAATTCTGGGCATTTTATTTTTTCAACAAAGGTATGGAATAAAATTACCAAATTAATTAAGTCTAAAAAAGAAGCACAAGAAAAGTTTCACTATTAACATCTATTTTAAAAACATATATTTGCCGAAATTTCTTAATTAAAAAAACTTAACTATTAAAACCTTAAACTAACTTTAATGAGTCTAAAAAACACTTACAGACCCGATATTGATGGTCTAAGAGCTATTGCTATATTACTCGTAATTATTTTCCATGCAGGATTTTCTCTATTCCCGGGAGGCTTTATTGGTGTTGATGTTTTCTTTGTTATTTCGGGCTTTTTAATTACTTCAATAATTGAGAAAGAGATACAAAAAAACACTTTTTCATTTAAAAATTTCTATTTGCGTCGCATCAGACGAATAATTCCTGTTTTAGTTTTTATCATGCTGATAATTACTATTCCGGCTTATTTCATTTTGTTTTCTAACAATTTAGAAGCCTATTCCAGAACCCTATTATACACTTTTCTTTGCTCTAACAACTTTCATCTGTATTTTAATTCCGGTGATTATTTTGCCGAAAGTTCTGACTTGATTCCTTTTTTACACACTTGGTCGCTTTCAGTCGAGGAACAATTTTATTTTCTACTCCCTCCTTTATTACTTTTTTTCCACAAAAGAATAAATGCTCAAAAACGTTTTTTTATCATTTTTATACTTTGCATAGTTGGACTTATATTCTCGATATACCAAAGCTACAGCAATCCAAGAATGGCTTATTTTCTATTGCCTGCCAGATTATTCGAACTCCTTATAGGATCTTGTCTTGCTCTGTATTGGGAAAAACTGCCTAACTTAAGTCAGCTTAAAAACAATATCCTTTCCGTTATTGGACTTTTATTAATACTTATACCTGCATTTGTATTAACGAACAGTAGTTTATTCCCCGGATTAAATGCTTTTTGGCCTTGTCTAGGAACAGCATTTCTTTTATTTACAGGCAAAACAAACTCAAACAAAGGAATTGTAAACAAACTGATTGAAAACAAAATAATGATTGGAATCGGTTTAATTTCTTATTCATTGTATTTATGGCATTGGCCCATTTTTGTATTAATAAAATACTCCGGAATCCAGCTTCAGGGAACTATTAGAATTACTGCTTTAATCGTCACTTTCCTTCTTTCATATCTTACATGGAAATTTATTGAACAACCATTTAGAACCACTCTAAAATTTGATTTCAAAAAAACGGTATTAGTTATTTTTGTTCCTTCATTAGTTGTTGTTGCTTTAATTTATGGGATTTTAGATGCTAAAGATGGTTTTCCGGAAAGAGAACCTGAATTAGCCGAATTTGTCCCTAAAAAAAACTATCCCAATAAATTAAGAGGTCAGTGTTTTGATAAATTTAAAGTAGGAAATTGTGAAGATTGCTTTATTGGTGTTAAAAAAGACACTTTAGACGGAATGCTCATTGGGGATTCTTTTGCTAACCACACCGCAGCTTTTCTGGATGTGTTAGCCAAAGACGCCGGTTTATACATCCACGACAGTGCTGCCGGCGGCTATCCGCTTATGAATAATATTGACAATAATGGCGGCTTAAAATCCTATCCTAAAAAATATGCTATTGAACGTTTGAATTATGCTAAAAAATTCAAAAACATCTTTATTGCTGCTAACTGGGAAGGAATTTCTCATCCTAAAAACATAAAAACCTATCTTGCCACATTAAAGACTTTAGGAGAATTAGTAAAAAGTGGAAAAAAAATATTTATTTTTGACCCGTTAAGAAAAATGACTGACTTAAATTTGCACCGAGCTAAGTTAGTAAAAGCAAAAAGAAGCGTTTATTTTGCCGAAAAAGATTTTTCCATAACAGCATATAAAAGACCAAAGCATTATATTATTGATAAAATAAAACAACAATTCCCTTCAATAGTTATAATTGATTTGAACAAAGTAATGTGTAAAGATGGAAAATGTAAAATCAAATTAAACAATACAATCGTCTATAGAAATTCCGACCATCTCAATACAAGTGGTGCTCAATTACTGGGCGAAAGCTATTTAAAAACTTACGGTAATCCTTTAAAAAAATAAAATTAAAATCAATATTAATACAATGAGCAATCTACAAACAATTATAGAACAAGCTTGGGAAAACAGAGCTTTATTGCAAGAAGAAACTACAACTAATGCAATTAGAGAAGTAATCGAATTACTAGATTCAGGAAAATTGCGTGTTGCTGAACCAAAAGGTGATGGATGGCAAGTAAACGAATGGGTTAAGAAAGCCGTAGTAATGTACTTCCCTATTCAAAAAATGGAAACCTGGGAAGCCGGAATTTTCGAATACCATGACAAAATGGAATTGAAAAAAGACTATGCCGAAAAAGGAGTTCGTGTAGTTCCAGGTGCTTCTGCACGTTATGGTTCATTTATTTCAAGTGGAGTAATCATGATGCCTAGTTATGTAAATATTGGTGCTTATGTTGATGCCGGAACTATGGTGGATACTTGGGCAACTGTGGGTAGTTGCGCTCAAATTGGTAAAGACGTTCACTTGAGTGGTGGTGTTGGTATTGGTGGTGTTTTAGAACCATTACAAGCTGCTCCGGTAATTATTGAAGACGGTGCTTTTATTGGTTCTCGTTGTATTGTTGTAGAAGGAGTTCACGTAGGTAAAGAAGCCGTTCTTGGTGCTAACGTATGTTTGACTGCTTCAACAAAAATTATCGATATCACAGGGGATGAGCCAGTTGAAATGAAAGGTTTTGTTCCTGCCCGTTCAGTTGTAATTCCTGGAAGTTATACTAAAAAATTCGCTGCCGGGGAATACCAAGTTCCATGTGCTTTAATCATTGGTACTCGTAAACCATCTACTGATTTAAAAACATCTCTAAACAATGCGTTAAGAGAATATGATGTAGCGGTATAATTCTTTTTTTTGCTTTTTAGTAATCATCCAACAACTAAAACAAAGAATGTCTTTGATAAAATATGGAAGAAAGTATATCAAATATTAATATTGACGCAGTAATTCCTTGGGTTAATGGTAATGATACAAATTGGCAAAATAAAATAAATCAATACGCAGCTGTTAAAATTCATTTCGACAACAAAAAAGAAATGACGCGGTTTAATTCTATAGGCGAAATAAATTTTTCTATTAAATCTATTATTAAATACGCTCCTTTTTTTAAAAACATATACCTAGTTACAGATGAACAAGTACCTAATGCTTTTGAATCCTTAAAAGCATTAGGTAAATCATCTGGTATTAACATAGAAATAGTTGACCACAAAATACTATTTAAAGACTATGAAGAATTTCTACCAAGTTTCAACTCTACTTCTATCATAAGTCTTATACATAGAATACCCAATCTTTCTGAACATTATGTACTCTTTAATGATGATTTTTTCATAATGAGAAAAGTCTACCCTGAAGATTTCTTCATAAATGGACTTCCTGTCCTGAGAGGTAGATGGGAAACTTATTACGAAAACTCTAAATTAAAGGCCTTATATTACAGATACTTTAGTTCTAAAAAAGACAAAGAAAGGTGGGAAAAAGGAACCCTTAGAAAATCTATGCAGTTAGGAGCTAAACTGGCTAACGATGGAAAAAAGAAGTTTCTAAAAAGATTTCACACCCCTGTTCCTATGCGAAAATCTATCTTAATTAATTTTTTTGAAGATAAAAATGAAATACTAAAACACAATATTTCATATAAGTTTAGAGACAACAATAATCAATTTATTACTGAGACACTTGCTAATCACTTAGAAATAAAAAATAATAGCTATGTCTATCAAAAACAAACCAAATTAACCTATTTCAGATCTTATAAAAACTACTATTTAGTTAAACTGAAATTATATCTTTTTGATATCAATAAAGTAAAAGCTTTTATGACTTTTCAAAGTTTAGAGATGGCTAATACCAAAACGCAAACATATATTATCAATTGGTTAAATAAAAAACTGTATTAACAAAACCATCATGTATATTACAAAAAAAGATTTAATCTGGTGTAGCAAAATATTGTAATAAAAAACACTACAACTGTAATTAAAATGTAATATCTAAATAAACTTATATACTTTAAAATGATACAAAACATACACAGGATAGGACTAAAATTTTTGCGGAAAATGCGTTTTTTACCACCTAAATTTTATGCTAAAATATACTATGAATACCACACTAGAAAGAAACTAAATTTAGAAAAACCACTTGAATTTAATGAAAAAATCCAATGGTATAAAGTATATTATCATCCAAAAATATTAAATCAACTGGTAGATAAATACGAAGTAAGAGAGTATGTCGAAAACAAAATAGGCAAAAAGTATCTTAATGAAATTTATGGTGTTTTTAATACCCCAAATGACATTCCCTATGCTAATTTACCACAACAATTTGTTGTGAAAGCCACACACACAAGCAGTCACAATTTAATTGTCCTCAACAAAGAAGAATTAGACTTCTCTAAAGCCAATAAATTATTTAAAAAATGGCTAGGAAAAAATCAGTATTACCGCATTGGTCAGGAATGGGCGTATAAAGATGTAAAACCCCGATTAATAATCGAAAAATTTTTAAAAGAAGATAAAAAAATATCATTAACCGATTATAAATTTTATTGCTTTGATGGCGTTGCTAAATTTGTCAACATACATCTTGATCGTGCAGAAAATCACCAAAAAGGCTTCTATGATTTGAATTTAAAAGCTTTGCCTTTCCAACGAATATCCTCTGATAAGAGTGCTGCTCCTGAAGTTGAAATGCCGGAGAATTTTAACGAAATGGTAAAACTTGCCGAAATCTTGGCTGATAAAATTCCATTTGTCCGTGTGGACTTCTACTCTATTGAAGGAAAAACTATTTTTGGCGAAATGACGTTTTATCCTGCAGACGGAAGAAAAGATTTTTATCCCGACCAATACAATAAAATAATAGGTGATTATTTTAAGCTTCCAAAACTCAAAAAAGGAGAAAAAAACATCACCGATTTCAATTAACAACTTTAGCTGTAACAAAAATACCTTTTGACTCAAAAAACATATGAAAAACAACAATAGCAAAGACCAACAACCAATAGACGCCGTAATTTTATGGGTTGATGGTGGAGATGAAAGGCATAAAGAAAAAATACTACCTTATTTAACCGATAAGAAAGAAATAAAGAACAAAAAATTCAGGACTCGTTTTGACCAAGTAAATGAAATTCAATTTACCATTGATTCGATATTAAAATTTGCATCTTATATTCGACATATCTACATCATTACTGACGAACAAACACCAGACTTTTTAAAAAACAAAAACGACACTTACTCTAAAGTAAAAATCATTGATCATAGTGTGATTTTTGCCGGTTACGAAGAACATTTACCTGTTTTTAATTGCAGACCTATTGAAAGCTGTATTTTTAGAATACCCGATTTAGCGGAACATTTTATTTATTTTAATGACGACTTCTTTTTAATAAATCAAACAAATCCTGAAGATTTTTTTAAAGATGGATTTCCTGTTTTACGTGGAAAATGGCTAAAATTTGATTCTGATTTATTTTATAAAAAATTTAAAAAAGAGCGAATAGGGCATAAAAATGCACAACAAAAAGCAGCACAACTCATTGGTTTTAAAAACTACTATAACTTTAAGCATACACCTCATCCGCTGAGAAAATCAACTTTTGAGCATTATTTCAATAACAACCAAGCTGTTTTTTTAGAAAACATAAGACATAAATTCAGAAATAATAATCAATTTACACCACAAGGCTTAGCTAATCATATTGAAATTAAAAACAAAACTTGCGTTTTGAAAGAAGACTTACAATTAATGTATTTTAGATCTTTTAAAAAACCTTTATTTTGGTACAAATTCAAATTAAACATTCAATCCAAAGAAAAACTTTTTTTAGGCTTACAAAGTTTAGATATTTGCCCAGAACCAGTATTAAACTATTTACTTTCTTGGTTAGAAAATCGAACAAAATAATATAGCTGTAAAATTACCGACTATCTCTATAAAAACTAACTATTTTCTAAATTCACACATAAAAAAAACCATGTATAAATTTCTTATCTACATTTCCTATCCTTACAGTATTCCGATTGGTAAACCACTACAAGAAGAAATTGAACGACGTGGTTATAATATATATTGGTTTTCTGATCTGGAGAATACAAAACAATATTTTTCTGAAAATGAAAAAATTCTCCATACCGTAAAAGAGGTTATGGAATACAATCCTGATATAGTTTTAACCGCTACAGACAATGTGGCGTATTTTTTCCCAGGAATTAAGGTTCAAATTTTTCATGGCTTTTTATCAAATAAACGTCAGGAAATGAATGCTCATTTCAAAATTCGAGGTTTTTTTGATTTATATACTACCCAAGGTCCTTCTACAACTGAAATTTTCCAACAACTTGCAAAAAAACACGGTTATTTTGAAATAATTGAAACAGGATGGTCAAAAGTTGACCCACTGTTCCCAATTGTTCAAAAAACAATAACTCCAAAACCTGTAATTTTAATTTCTTCTACTTTCACAACAAGATTGAGCCTAGCCAAAAATGAATTAGTCTATGAAGAAATAAAAAGATTATCTAATACCGGAAAATATCAATTTTTATGTGTTTTACATCCTAAACTAGAAGAGGACGTAAAATCAAAATTCAAAAAATTAGAAAATGAAAATTTCAATTATTTTGATACTACTGATTTGACACCTCTGTTTATAAAAGCTGATATAATGTTTTCTGACACAACATCTGCTATTGTTGAATTTTTATTACAAGAAAAACCTGTTGTCACCTTTAGGACTAAAAAACCATTCGAACACCTAATTGATGTCACAGAGGTTAATGAAATTGAAAAAGCAATAAATCTGGCACTAACAAAACCTGATTATGTAATGAAAGCCATTCGAGATTATATAGAATACACGCATCCTTATTTTGATGGAAAATCTAGCGCACGTATAATTGATGCCTCAATTGCTTTTCTCAACAAAAACAAATCTCACTTAAAATCAAAACCTTGGAATTTAATCAGAAAATATAAAGTTAGAAAATTATTGAATTATTATAAATTTTGGTAAATCAGTATTGATTACCAAAATTTTAATTTCTTTTTCAATCTTTTTTTTCGAGCAAATTTTTCTTGAAATTGACTCGTAGCCATCCACATTTTTTTAAATATTTCAGCTTCTGATTGTTCAGTGTAGAATTTTGAATACTCATTACTCATAATTCTAACCATCTTTTCCTGAGGAGTCAAACGGCTAAAATTATTTATGCGCTGTTCAAAGGTCATTTGATGATGAAAATTCATTCTGTTTAAGTCAACCAAAAAAAAGTCATATTTATCATCTCCTACTTTTTTAATCAAAGTGTTCCCTGGAGAATGATCTAAAAACTCTATACCTTTTTGATGTAAATCAAAAGTAAACTTTGTAAATTGTCTAAGAATAGTATCGTAGTCAGGATAATTCGAATTTTTAATTAATTCCCTATAAGTAAGCTCTGTTACTAAATGTTCGCTTAAATAATAACTATCTTTTAATCCTAACCAATTTGAATTTTCAAAATAAGCAATGGGAGCTGGAGTCCCAATTCCTTTTTCTATCAACAAATTAGCAAAATCATAAGAACGTCTCGCTTTTGATTTTCTAAAATAGGCATAAACTATTTTATTAATCAAATTAGGAATCTTAAACGATTTAATATTTACTGTTTTCTCACCTAATTCAAAAAGTTTTATTTTATTTCTTTTACCATCACCAAAAAGAATTCCTTTAGAATTAAAATCCTTAATAAAAACCTCTAAGTTTTCTTTGAATTTTTGATATTGAGAATGAATAATTAGATTCATTTACTTCTTTTTTACAGCTAATCAACTTAAGTGACTAGCCTAATTTATACTCGTTAAAAACAACTTTTAAAGTATAATATCAATTTATAACTTAATTAGTATTCAACAAAATTTTCCTGATACCATTTAACTTGTTCTTCTAATCCTTCAAAAAGAGACACCTTGGGTGTGTATCCTAAAATTTCTCTGGCTTTTGTTATTATAGCCGCAGTACGTTGCTGGTCGCCACATCTTGCTGGCTGTCTATCAATAACTAGTGTTTTATTCATTATTTTTTCGACAGCTTTAATACCGTCTTGAGTTGTATTGACTTCATCAGTACCTAAATTAATGATCTCTCCATCAATAACATTTTCTCTTCCTATAATTGCCACTAAACCTGTAACAATATCTCCTACATAGGTAAAACTTCTCTCATGAAATTCACTTCCTTCAAATAGAGGAAAAGCTTTATTATTACATAAATTATCTATTAATTTAGTGTACAGCTTTTCTGGACGCTCTCTGGGACCATAAACTGAATACAATCGCATAGAACAAGCATTTAATTTTCCTAAACGCTGTAATCCTAATACTAATTGCTCAGCAGCTAATTTAGTCACACCATAATAAGAAACTGGTGCCGGAGAAACTGTTTCATCAACAGTAGCTACTATACCATAAACTGAAGAAGTACCAATATTTATAAAAGATTTTAAACCGGAATTGTATTTTAGAGTAGCTTCCAATAATCTTTGTGTAGCATTGATATTATTGGTAATATAATCTTCTATAGGAGTAGTTGCTGAAATACCAGGTTGTGCCGCCAAATGATAAATGTAATCGTATGGTGTTTTAAAAACATCTGCGAGATCATCATTCAAATCTTTTCTAAAAATCTTAACTCCTTTAAGACTTAATTTATTTGCGTTTAATTCTTTTAGTTCCGGATTATAATAATTATTAAAGTTATCAATCCCAAAAACCTCGTGTCCTAAATCAATTAATCTTTCACACAAATGTGAAGCTATAAAACCAGCCGCTCCTGTTACAAGTATTTTCATTTATTTTTTATTTTACTTATGAGGCAAGATTTTGTTAAAAAATAACTACTTCACCACCCATCTTTTGACATTTTTTTTAGAAAAAATAAAATATTAGTTTGAAAGTAAGAAACTTTTATTTGATAATTACTAAATGCGCAAAAGTAAGTTTTTTTATTCTATAAAAAAAGAATTACAATTGTCTTTCCAGTTGAAAATAACAAAATCAAAACGCATCCGTTTTAACAAAAAAAACACCCTACAAAACTTACTTTTTTATATAATTATAAGCTACTTTTGTGAAATCAAATACAGAAACATTTTATAGTGTTTTCATAAACAAACAAAATGCCTACTCATAATTTACTTTGGACCAGCGGATGGGATTCTACTTTTAGACTTTTACAAATAATTCTAATCGAAAAAAAATCAGTTCAACCCATATACATTATTGATAAAGACCGAAAATCTTTAAATAATGAACTCGAAGCTATTGAGAGAATTAAAATAAAAATCCAGAAAGAATACCCTGAGGCTTACTCACTAATCTTACCTACTTGGTTTATTGAAAAAAAAGAAATAATTATAAACAAAGAGATAACCCAAAGTGCACAATACATCAATTCCCTGGTACGAATGGGAAGTCAATATATCTGGTTAGCACAATTTTGTATCAAATACAATTTGAGCAACATTGAAATAAGCTTAGATAAAAACCCTGATCCCAAATCTTTCATTTATTTTTTAACCGATAACTATCTTCAAACTGACTATAAAAACTCCAAAAACAAAAGAACTTACAATAATATTGACACTCTTTTTAAATATTTTTCTTTTCCAGTAATAACTTATTCAAAAAAAGAAATGCTCACTATTATCAAGAAAAACTATTGGGAAGATATCATGGATCTAAGCTGGTTTTGTCATAAACCTAAAAAAAATAAACCTTGTGGTAAATGTGTACCTTGTATAGGTGTAATAAAAAAAGAACTTGGCTTTAGAATTCCTGTTTTGAACAGGATGAAAGGATATTTTAAAATATATTTATTGGAAATAAAATCGAAAATCAACTAATAAAACGTCCTTTTCAAAAACACAATAACTCCTAAATATGTTCTTATTGATGCTTCCATCTTTTATGAGTCCACAAATAATATTCCGGAGCTTCAATTATTTGATTTTCTACCTTTTTTAAAAACAGGTCGGTAATTTGATAATCGGGAACGTTTTTTACATCTTCGGCAAGAATCTCAATTTCGGCTTCATAAAAACCTCTTTTTACTTTTGTCACTTTAAGATAAATTACATTCATATCAAATCTTTTGGCAAGCATTTCGGCACCTGTAAAAACAGGTACTTCAATTCCCATAAAAAGCCCTAAGTGCCTCTTACCTCTGGATCTTGGCGACTGATCGCTTATAAATCCATAAAGTCCTTTATTTTTTTGAATTTCATTTCGCTCAATAACGCCAACACTTTCCCTTGTATGAATAAGTCTTGTTTTAAAATTAGAGCGAATTTTACGTATTAATTTATCAAAATAAGGATTACTCAATCGCTTATAAATAGCAAATGCTCCAAAACTAATTTTAGTATTCATCAATATCGCCCATTCATAGCTGGCATAATGAGCCATCATCATAGCGATACTTTTTCCTTTTTTTTCTAAATCTAAATAAACATCTAAGTTTTTAAAAACAAAACGTTCTTCCATTTCCTGCTGCGAAATCGACATGGTTTTCATCATCTCCAAAAACATATCGCACATGTGTTTGTAGAATTTAATCTCAATTTCTTTACGCCTATGATCAGTATAATCAGGAAATGCCAATAATAAGTTAGCCTGAACTACTTTCTTGCGGTATCCAAAAACATAATATACAAATACAAAAACAATGTCTGATAAAACATAGAGCAATCTAAACGGTAAAAACGAAATTAATATCAGTAAGGGATAGCTTAGTAAATAAACAAGGAATTGCATGGGTAAAATTTTGCTCAAAAATACAAATTTTATTTTCTACGAAAACAGAAAACATATTTCTTAAAACAACTTGTATTGAATACCTTTGCTTTTATTTAAAATTCTTATGCAAGATATCAATACCGAAGTCCACAAAGCCTACGAAATAATTAAAGAAGGCGGTATCATCCTCTATCCTACCGATACGGTTTGGGGAATTGGTTGTGATGCTACCAATCCTGAAGCTGTAGCCAAAATATACGCATTAAAACAGCGCGAGGAAACAAAAAGCATGATTGTTTTGATGAATGGCGAAAAAATGCTGTACAATGTTTTCAAGGAAATTCCTGAAGTTGCCTGGCAAATCATTGATTTATCTGAAAAACCAACAACTCTAATCCTGGACCAACCCCGAAATGTAGCTAAAAATGTAATTGCCGCTGATAATACTTTGGCAGTTCGATTAGTAAAAGAGCCTTTTTGTTACAAATTATTAGAGCGAATGAAAAAACCATTGGTATCTACTTCGGCAAATATCTCAGGCCAGCCCACTCCTATTGCCTTCAAAGATATTAGCCCGGAAATTATAAAAGGTGTGGACTATGTTGTAAATTTGCACCGCGATAAAATTGCCGGAAAACCATCTACAATCATCAAATTAACGAATGATTGTCAGGTGAAAGTGATACGTAAATAGTGTATTTACCGCAGATTCGCAGATTTTAATTTTTAAAATATGGAAGAATACTTATCCGCAGATGAAACCTATAAAATCATTGGAATTTTATTTGAAGTACATAAAAATCTAGGAAAAGGTTTCTCTGAAATTGTATATAAAGATGCTTTGGAATTTGAATTCAATGAAAATAGCATTCCATACGAAAGAGAAAAAGAATATTCAGTTAACTACAAAAACACAATTTTAAAACATAAGTTTTATGCCGATTTTGTACTTTATAATTCAATTATTTTAGAAATTAAAACTGTAGATTGTTTCAACAATAGTCATTACAATCAATGCTTAAATTATTTAAAAGTATCTGATAATGAACTAGCATTATTAGTAAATTTTAATTCTGTTTCTTTAGAATACAAACGAATTGTTCGCACAAAAAAATAAAAAAATCTGCGAATCTGCGGTAAATCATTATGAACTACAAAGACTCCTTACATAATCCTATTTTTAAAATTATCTCTCAAGCCTCTCAAGAACTTCAGGTTGACAGCTATGTCATTGGAGGTTTTGTCAGAGATTTAATCTTAGGACGTGATTTTAAAAAAGACATCGACATTGTTGCCGTAGGCAGCGGAATCGAATTAGCCTTAAAAGTATCTGAATTACTGCCAAAGAAACCAAAAGTCCAGGTTTTTAAAACTTATGGCACAGCTATGCTGCGTTTTGAAGATACCGAAATCGAATTTGTGGGAGCCAGAAAAGAATCATATACCCACGACAGTCGCAATCCTATTGTCGAAAACGGCACATTAGAAGATGATCAAAACCGTCGTGATTTCACCATCAATGCCTTGGCATTATCATTAAACGAAAATAATTTTGGTGATTTGCTAGATCCTTTTGGAGGTCTGATTGACATGGAAAATAAAATTCTAAAAACGCCATTAGATCCCGACATCACCTATTCAGATGATCCATTGCGAATGATGCGCGCCATCCGATTTGCTACACAACTGAACTTTGAAATTGAAGAAAACTCACTACAATCCATCTCTAACAATGCTGAACGAATTAAAATCATTTCGGGAGAACGAATTGTTGATGAATTGAATAAGATTCTTTCGACACCAAAACCATCTGTTGGATTTCTTTTATTATACAAAACAGGACTTTTAGATATTTTATTACCCGAATTAACCGCTTTAAATCAGGTAGAAGAAATTGAAGGACAAACCCATAAAAACAACTTTTATCACACCCTTGAAGTAGTCGATAATATTTGCCCAAACACAGATGACGTTTGGTTGCGCTGGGCCGCTTTATTGCACGACATTGGTAAAGCACCAACTAAGAAATTTAATAAAAAACAAGGCTGGACTTTCCACGGACACGAATTTTTGGGTGGCAAAATGGTTAAAAAACTATTTGAACGCCTGCACATGCCATTGAACCAAAAAATGAAATTTGTTCAAAAAATGGTAATTATGAGTTCGCGACCAATTGTACTTTCACAGGACATTGTAACCGATTCAGCTGTACGTCGTTTGGTTTTTGATGCTGGTGAAGATGTTGAAGATTTAATGACCCTTTGCGAAGCCGACATCACGACCAAAAACCCGGCTAAGTTCAAAAAATACCATAAAAATTTTGAAATAGTTCGTAAAAAAATTGTAGAAGTCGAAGAAAAAGACTCCATTCGTAATTTTCAACCGCCTATTTCAGGTGAAGAAATTATGGCAATTTTTGATTTAAAACCTTCCAGAGAAATTGGCGTTCTCAAAGAAGCGGTAAAAGAAGCTATTTTAGAGGGTGAAATTCCGAACGAATACGAGGCAGCATATCAATTTGTTCTAAAACGCGCCGAAAAATTAGGATTAAAAAAAGTGACGAAATAACAGATTAACAATACACTAAAAATGAAAAAAGAAGACAAATCAGTCATCATTTGGTTACTATCAGGATGTTTCCTTTTATTTTTAATGGTTACCGTGGGCGGAATCACAAGATTAACCAATTCCGGTTTATCCATGACCGATTGGCATTTAATAACAGACACCTTTCCGCCATTGACCGAAGCAAAATGGAATACGGCTTTTGAAGAATACAAGAAATTCCCCGAATACAAAAAAATCAACATTCATAATGATTTTCAACTGGATGATTATAAGTTTATCTATTTTTGGGAGTGGTTCCATCGTTTTATTGGACGAATCATCGGAATGGTTTTTATTATTCCATTTGTATATTTCCTAATCAAAAAAAGACTTTCAGGCGAAACCATCAAAAAATGTATTATCCTTTTAGCCATGGGAGGTTTTCAGGGTTTTTTAGGTTGGTTTATGGTTCGAAGCGGATTAATTGACAATCCGGATGTAAGTCATTTTAGACTTTCACTTCACTTAACTTTTGCCTTCATTACCTTTGCATACACACTTTGGGTTGCTTTGGATTTATTATATCCAAGCAAGACAGAAGTTATAATTCCACTTAGAAAACTGGCACGTATTACACTTGTTTTTTTATTGATACAAATCATCTACGGTGGCTTTGTTGCTGGTTTAAATGCTGGTTTGATTCACAATCACTGGCCTTTAATGAGTGACGGACAATTGATTCATGATAGTGTTTTTATCGAACAGGAAACAGTTTTTCTCAATCTTGTTGAAGGAAAAAGCGGTGTTCAGTTTGTACACCGAACCATGGCTTATGTAGTGGTGGGGCTTATTCTGGCTTTGTATTTTAAAAGCAAAAAATACAGTCTTTCGGCAATTCAGCAAAAAGGAATCAACAGCTTAGTAATTATTGTATTCATACAATTTGGTTTAGGTGTTTTCACTTTACTGTTCAGCGTGCCTTTATGGTTAGGATTAGCACATCAAATCACAGCTTTCTTTTTACTTACAGCAATGACTTTCAGCTTACATCGATTGTCTAAGTAGTATTTTTTAGCTATATTTACTATAGACTATATTGTCGCATTTCCTTATTCATTTCTATAAATGTCTAAACTTGCTGTACAAAACCAATTTCTTGATTTTTCTGATTATGGAAGATCGGCAGGGAAATGGATTGCCAATACGCTAAAAAACACCTCATTTACACCTATTCATGTTACACTGCTTTTTGGAGTATCAGGGATTATAGCCATATACTGTATCTTGAAAGATCATTATTATTTGGCTTGCTTTTTTATTATCCTAAAATCGGTAATCGATGCTGCTGACGGAGAATTGGCCAGAATAAAAAAAACACCTTCCTATACCGGAAGATACTTGGACAGCTTGTTTGACATTGTGCTTAACTTTTTATTTCTGGCAGCAATTTGCAATGTTTCCGACAGTTCTTTTCAAACCACTTTAATTGCTTTTTTTTGCATCCAGTTACAAGGCACTTTATACAATTACTATTATGTGATTTTAAGAAATAAATCCGTTGGCGGAGACAAAACCAGTAAAATTTTCGAAAACAAAACCCCTAAAGCATTCAAGGGAGAAAGTCAAAAATGGGTTAGTTTTTTATTCCAAATTTACATTGTTGCCTACGGTGGTTTTGACAAAATAATCTACAAACTGGATCATGGTGCTTCTAAATTAAAAAGCTTTCCTAACTGGTTTATGAGCCTGGTTTCACTCTATGGATTAGGATTTCAATTACTCCTAATCGCCGTTATGCTCGCCCTGAACTGGATTGAATTCATCATTCCGTTTTTTATTATTTATTCCTTATTAATCCCTGTTTTGATTGTAATTAGAAAAACATATATAAAAGAAAAAGAGTAAAAACCTGATGGCCTTTACTCTTTTAAAACAAGATAGATATATACTAATTATTTTTTTGCCTTAATAGAACAGCCAATTGCTTTTGTTGTTTCCGGCGAAGGTGTTTTTCCACTTTCTAAAGCTGCAATAGCATTTTCAAGGTATTTTTCTTTTACATCTTTTGCACTATCCACATTATCATCTATTGCACCAATGTATTTTACCACACGGTTTTTATCTAACAAAAACACATGTGGTGTCTTAGTAGCTCCATATTGCGGATAAATCTTTTGTCCTTCATCAAGCAAATAAGGAAAAGCAAATCCTTTTTCTTTCGCTCTTACTTTCATCAATTCATAGCTATCTTCAGGCTGTACTTCAGGATCATTTGGATTTATTGCTAATAAAATATAACCTTTAGATTTGTATTTTTTAGCCAAATCATTGATTCTATCTTCATACTTTACAGCAAAAGGGCAATGATTACAAGTAAAAACTACTATAAAGCCCTTTGCACTCTTGTAATCGGACATAGCATACATTTTGCCGTCAACCGATTTTAATTTAAAATCAGTAGCCGTATCACCTATTTTGTAAGGTATTGGTACAATAGAAGTAAAGGCAGTCGTAATAATGACAGCGGTAAACAATAAGAGAGCTGCTATTTTTTTCATAGTTAAATTTGTTAATTGATAGTTGAATTTACATACTGATTTAATTCATCGTAGCTGGCAAACATCTTTTCTACAAATACTTTTTTACCATTTTTTATTATTAAAGTTGCCGGAATTGAGCCTGACCAATCTTTATCTACAGCAGGAAGCCAGGTGTTATAATCCTTATCTGTTAGCAAAACTACTTCTGATTTTATGTCCTTCTTTTTCAAAAAAGGCAGCAATTTAGCTTCGTATTGATTCTGAAAATCCAAACTTACAAGGACTACTTTAACCTTTTTATTTTCGGAATTTAGCTGTTCAAAATGAGGTAATTCTTTCACACAAGGAGCGCACCAGGTAGCCCAAAAATTCACTACATAAGTGGTATTAACATCACTCAAAACTGCTTTTTCTAAAGCAGTATAATTATCGTAAACCACTACTTTTTGAGCCTGAATTTGTAAAGAGAAAAGAACTGTAAAAGCGAACAACGCAAAATATTTCATATGTGTTTTTTATTTTTTTTCAATCAGACGAATTTACAATCTTTAAGTTGTTTTCTACACTGCATTAACAAAAAATTATTACAGTCATTATATCAAAAACTACTCCAAAAAACACTCCAAAAATCACCTAAACAATACATTAAAAAATTCAAAAATCACCTAAAAAAAGCAACTCTTTTTCAGTCTAAAAAGCACTCTTTTTTTCTTCAAAAAACCCTCAAATATCTCAGTCACTTTCATACAAAAAACGATAACAAATTCGCTTAAAAAACCATCCAAAAACAGCTCTAAAAAACAATCAAAAAAGAGCATAAAAAAACACTCTTTCACACAACATAAATTGCTTTCTTTTTTCTCAACAAAACCTCAATACTAAATAATCAAATTTCAAAATAACCATTAAAAAGATGAATCCAAAAACAACAGGACAATTTGCTTTTCGAAAAACTAAATCAAAACCAAAACATTTTACCATCTAAAAATCGTATTCAAAAAACACTCCTTACACCAGATAAAAAGTCCAGATAAAAGTTCAAAAATCAGATACAAAAAAGCCTTTTAAAAACACGCATAAATCAAAAATTAAAATTACTTTTACAAAAGTTAATTCAAAAAACAAGAATTAGAAATCCTTTTCTAAAAAAGAATATTTTTATTCAAAACACTCTCACAAAAAACTGTAAATCCTCAAAAAAACAGTCAAAAACCAACCATAGAAATAATCTATAACAAATAATTAAAAAATTAAATTCCAGTGTTTTAAAATATATTACATAAACTATTAGATTAAGTATTCGATTTTCAAGGATTAAACTCTAATCCAGCAACATTTAAATTTGAATTTATAAAAAAAAATAGAAATAAAAATAAAATTAAATACATTTACATAAAGTATAACTTTAAATAAAAAATCTTCTGAAAACCAACATTATTTCTTCAAAAAAACAAGGATTAAACACCTGTACCCCTTCCCGATTTCAACAAAATAAACCATCAAAAACAACACAACAAAACACCTCTTCAAACTCAGCTGATTCTATTTCAATCCAAAATAGTTCTATCGAAAAACCAACAAGCTTTACATTTTTAAATTATATTTACACAAATCAAAACCCAAAAAATCCGAATCAGTTTTCCTTGAATTAGCCAATAAAAAAACAATAAAAAGAGAGCTATTTTTTAGCTCGGTTTTGACTATAAAAAAACTCAAAAAAACAAGCTGTTTTTCACACAAAAAACAGCCTCAAAAAACCATTAAAAAAGACAACAAAAAACACCCCAATAAAACACTCGAAAAAATGAAAACCGAAAAAGAAAAAATGATCGATGGCGAGTACTATTTAGCAGGAGATTCCACTCTGATAAAAGACCGAAGAAAAGCTAAAAATTTATTGCATCGCCTAAACGTAACCGAATACCGATTGACCAAAAAAGCAAAAGAGATTTTAAAAGAATTAATTCCGAATGCAGGTCCTAATTTATACATCGAACCTCCTTTTCATTGTGATTACGGTTACAATATTTCTTGTGGAGAAAACGTCTATTTCAACGTCAATTGTGTTGTTTTAGATTGCGCAAAAGTTACCATTGGCTCCAATGTGTTTTTTGCTCCCGGCGTACAACTTTATACCGCCACTCACCCACTCGATGCCGAACTCAGAAAAACACTTGAAAATGCCTTGCCGATAACTATTGGTGATGATTGTTGGATAGGTGGTAATTCAGTAATCTGTCCGGGAATAACTATTGGCAAAGGATGCGTAATTGGAGCCGGTTCGGTTGTTACAAAAAATATTCCCGACAACTCACTTGCTGTTGGTAATCCCGCCAAAGTAATTCGAAAACTAAATCAAGAATAATCTAGCCATTCCAAAAAATGATTCTCCTAAAACACATTCATCATATCGCCATTATTTGTTCTGATTACGAAAAATCAAAACAGTTTTACACTGAAATTCTGGGATTACAAATTGTTCGTGAAGTATATCGTGAAGAACGAAAATCATACAAACTCGATTTAGCACTGAATGGTAATTATTGCATTGAATTATTCTCTTTTCCAAATCCTCCTGCGAGACCTTCAACTCCAGAAGCTCAGGGATTACGCCATTTAGCCTTTGCTGTTGAAAACTTGGATCAAACAGTCGCTTTCCTAGAATCCGAAAACATTTATGTAGAACCCATTCGCATAGATGAATTCACTCAAAAGCGATTTACCTTCATAGCCGATCCTGACCGCTTACCAATTGAATTCTATGAAGTTTAATTTTTTTAACTAAATTTTATTATAACAAAACACGGCTTGTTTTTTAAATTTCATTTGTTTTTACCTAAATTTGCAGTCCTTTTTAACAATATGTTATACAAATTTAATTTCTGATGAATAAAACGGCGCAAATCAAAAAAAATCATCAATTCATTAAACTTCGAAAATTAATAATCGTTTCTATCCTAATTGGTTTTCTTTCAGCTTTTTTAGGGATTAGTTTAAAAAAAATAACCGAATACTACGAAGAGATATTTTTTCATCAAGCCAGCACCAACCCTTTTTTCTATATTTTATTTCCGGTTTTTGGCTTATCAGTTATTTATTTTCTGAGACTTTATATGTTCAAGAAAAAGGAAAACAAAGGCATTAAAGAAGTTTTTGAAAGCACAAATTCAAAAACCAAAAACCTACCTTCTTATAAAATTCCATCACATACCATAAACGGATTATTAACCGTTATTTTTGGTGGTTCAACCGGAATCGAAGTTTCTACCGTTGTGGCAACTGCAACCATAGGATCGGTAGCACAACAAAAAGAAAATGTTTTTCGCCAATACAAAACCGAACTTATTTGCGCCGGAGTTGCAGCCGGAATTACTGCTTTATTCAGCAGCCCTATCGCCGGAATCTTATTTGCTCTGGAAGTAATTTCGCGAAAAGTAACCCGTGCTTTTGTAATCTCAAATCTAATTGCTGTATCTATAGCCTTTGGACTGCTAACACTTTTAAAAGAAGAACCTTTATTTACTGTATCAATAAACACCTGGCATTTAAGAGCAATTCCCTACTTTATTTTATTGGGAATTTTGGCTGGAATCAATTCGGTTTATCTTACCAAATGCGTATTGTTTTTCAAATCGCAATTTGCAAAAATCGAAACGCATTATTACAAAATCATCATTGGATCGGTAATTTTAAGCGTTTCGCTTTTTATATTTCCTCAATTGTATGGCGAAGGTTATCATGCCATCAAAACTATTACTACTGCCAATAACGAAATTCCCTTAACATTTACTTTGGCTTTAACTTTTATAGGCGTTTTACTTCTAAAACCTATTGTCACTTCAATCACACTGGCTTCCGGTGGCGATGGAGGTGTTTTTGCTCCCAGCCTTTTTATTGGAGCATTTCTGGGAATATTAGTTGCTTCGGTACTTAATACTTTTTTCGATACACAAATCATCCCTGTAAACTTTATGGTAATTGGTATGGCGGCTGTATTGAGTGCGAGTATTCACGCTCCTTTTACCGCCATCTTCCTTGTATGTGGACTAACAAATAATTACACCTTATTTTTTCCAATATTAGCTGCTTGCTTAATTTCTAAATATACCGCAAAAATGATTTACCCTAACACGGTTTACACCTTTGTTCCCAGTATTTAAATTTTAAAAATCATGCCAACTTCTAAAATTAAACGCGGTTATCGCAAAACCCGTTACATCCTTTACAAGGAAACATTAATTGATTACAAAGAACATTTTTGGTCATTCATAGGATCATTTATCGGAATAGGTCTTATTGCATATTCGCAAAGTCAACAATTTTCACATCAGGATGTGGTGTATCTTATTGGTTCTTTCGGAGCTTCAAGTGTACTGGTTTATGGAATTATCGAAAGTCCCTTTTCTCAGCCTCGCAATCTTATTGGCGGACATTTAATTTCTGCCTTTATTGGTGTCACTGTTCATTATTTATTCCCTGAAACCGTTTACATAGCCGCACCTTTAGCTGTTTCCTTATCGATTGTTTTAATGCAAATAACTAAAACCCTACATCCACCCGGAGGAGCAACAGCTCTGATTGCTATTATTGGTACACAAAAAATCAAAGATTTAGGTTATTGGTATGTACTTTCTCCTGTATTAACCGGGGTACTAATTCTATTTTTTACGGCTTTAATTTTCAACAATATGACACCAAGCCGTAAGTACCCTACACACAGCACTTATCACAAACGTTACCATAAAATCATCAAACGCCTTAGACGCAACAACTAATTATATATCAAATACTTCATTGTTTTTTTAATAAAAATTAACGAATCGCATTGGGATTAAAAAGGATTAAATGTACCTTTGGCTTTTTATAAAAAACAACGATTATGGTTTATAAATTTAGAGTAATCTTAGACGCAGAAGAAGATATTTTTAGAGATATCGCGATACTTGATGATGATACTTTAGAAGATTTACACAACGCTATCTTCAACTCTTTTGGATTTGATGGTATGGAAGTCGCTTCTTTTTACACTTGCGATGAAACCTGGAATCAGGAAGATGAAATTTCACTTTTTGACACCGGTGATGTTCCCGGCGAACAACGTATCATGAGTGATTATAAACTTTCAGACATTCTGGACGAGGAAAATACTAAAATTATTTATGTTTATGATTTTATCAATATGTGGACTTTCTTAGTAGAATTGGCCGCAATTGAAGAACAAACTGCGGGAGCAATCTATCCAGAAACCTTGTTTTCTCATGGCGAAATGCCTGATGAAGCTTTAGAAAAAAACTTTGAAGCAGATAATGCTGATGATTTTTATGACGAATTTGAAGACGGCCTTGACGACGACGACATGGATATGTTTGAAGGAGATGACAGTTACGAAGATTACGGCTTTGAAGAAAATTGGAACTAAAATATAACCAATAGCATAAATCAAGAGCCAAGATGAAAGACCTCAAAAAAACTGTCTTTTTTCTTGGCTCTTGCATCTAAAAACAAAACAACTACATGATCAACCTATTCAACACACACATCGAAACGCTTTCTATTCACAGAGTAGGAAATAAAAGCCGAAATGAGGCTATCTTTTTATCGGAGCAACCTTTCAACCTACAAGATGAAATTGTGCCTCTTATAAAAGAATTCTTTTTTAAACCTTTTAGAGAAAAAGAAGAAAACTATTACCAATTTGCCCATGAAGTCGATTTGGATTACAATGACATGTACAAATATGCCTGTGAAATTTTTGACAACCCAAGTACTTTGCATGAGACTTCTAAAAAAATCACGCAGCACTTATTTGAACAATCCAATCATCCACACATTAAAAACGGAGAAGTTTATGTTACTTACCTAACAAACATCAACATCGATAACAATGTGGTTGACGCTATCGGAATTTTCAAAAGTGAGTTACAAAGCGACTTTTTACAATTTGAAGAAAAAGAATCTAATTTAGAAATGATTCTACAACAAGGAATCAATTTAAATAAGCTGGACAAAGGTTGTTTGATCTTTAATCATAAAAAAGAAGAAGGTTTTAAAATCTTAACAGTTGACAGCAACCGCTATGATGCACGTTATTGGTTAGAACATTTCCTTTCGGTTGATGCTTTTGAAGACGAAAATTTCATCACTAAGAAATATTTGAAATTTTGTCAAAACTTTGCCAAAGATGTCGTTTTTCCAGCCGAAGACAAAAAAGAAGAAGTAATGTTCATGAACCGTTCGGTAAATTATTTTGCCAAAAACGATCAGTTTGAAGAACAAAATTTCTTAAACGAAGTTTTAGACAATCCTGATTTGATCCCTGAGTTTAAAAACTACAAAGTTGATAAAGGCGAAAAATACAGCATCGAAGATGTAACCTCATTCCCAATTGCAAATGCAGCTGTAAGTGATGCCCGAAAATCAATCAAAAACGTTATTAATCTGGATACAAACATTCAGATAAAAATGGATTTCATTAATCCTGAAAGTGCAGAGAAATTTGTGGAAAAAGGATGGGACGAAGAAAAACAAATGTATTACTACTTAGTTTATTTTAATAAAGAACAAAAATCTTAATTCATTTCAGAATTTGATTTTACAATTCATTCTATCTCCAATTTCTCAGGCAGTTGGAGATTTTTTTTTAAACAAATCAAAAAAAATAAGTTAAAACTTAAATAAATTAAACAAAAAGTGCTTTTAATCGATTTTATACGCATTTTTATCTATAATCTTCTACTTTTATATCTCCCAAACTAAATTAACCTGCTTTTATTATGGAATTATTTGAAATGAAAAAGCTTATTGTTAGCAAGAAAATAATATGCGCTCTATTTGGGCACAAAATAATTACTTCAAGAAATATTACCAACCATTTAAAGGAATACAAATGCACCGTTTGCAAAATGGAATTAACTAATACCGAAGAAGGCAATCTCACTTTTCTGACACCTGAACTAAAAGAAGTCAACGAAGCTCTGGTCAATTTTTATCAAAAAAAACTAATTGCTAAACAACATTAGCAGCCAAAACAAATTAGCATTTGCAACAGCAATCAAAAGGCATAATTCACTATTTTTGTATAGTTAACAAAAGTAGAAATGAATCGTCATTTATTTAAAGAGAGTCCTTTTAAAACCTTAATTTCTTTTCATAAACTCATTGAGTCACTGGAAGAAATTGCACTATCAGATGTTGATTATCGCTCTAATTATGCTAAGTCACTACTAAAAGAAATTGAACATATTCCAGAATTCAGAACCGGAATAGAAGATTTTTCGATTATTACTGATAACAAAAAACTCATTAAAAACTTATTAGCCGATTTATTTCCTACCGCTCTGACTCATAATGAAATTAAAGCTGTTACAATTCCGTTTCAGAATATCACTTTCAATTACAGCAAACGATTTAAAAAAATAGTAAAAAACGCCGGGGATTTTGACCTAAACATCCGCGATTTTAGCGACGATCAGTTTTATGTACTCAGCTGCATTTTAATTTTAAACGCTTACTACAATCAAAATTTTGATTACAGCAAACCCCTTTTCTATGATATTCCGGATACTGATGGTGTTTTACATCATTATCGCATTCTTTACAATGCCGATTTTATCGAAATTTATCCTTCGGAAAATGCCAAAAGTCTAAGTCAGGAAGAAATCGACGAATTAATGGACAACTTTGACAACATAGCCTTATGGAAGGAAAAATTCCCATTAGAAAGTTGGGTTTTAAAAGGATTTGGAATCGTTAGTTTATTTGATGCAACCAAGGAAAGTGCTATTTCCAATCTAAAAAGTAACCTTTTAAAAAGAGACAAAGAAGGCAGTGAAAAAAACAAAAATTCAGAAAGCATTTTTAGATCCATTTTTAAAATTCCCGATTTACGAATCGGAATCAGTCTCTATAATGATGATGAAAAAAAGTTCACCAAATTACCTTTAGACAAAAACAGCATAGAAAGTTTCATTCTTCAAAATAAAGACGAAATAGAATGCTGCAATGCTTTTTTAGGTTGTTCTCTAAATACCCTCTTAGAAGCTAAAGAAACAATTTCTATTTCCAATGTCGAGGCTTTTGCCGGCATTCCCGGAAATGAACGATTTGCTCAAATATTACTGGATCAAAACATCAAAAGTTGCATTTTTACTCCTGTTGTAAAAGACAATAAATTATTAGGGATTATCGAACTGGTTTCGGCAACACCAAGGAGTTTAAACAGTATTAACGCTAACAATCTTCAACTGATTATTCCTAATATTGTTGATACTCTGGAACGTCATGACAGCGATCTAAAAAACCAGATTGAAGCTGTAATCCAACGTGAATATACTGCCATTCACTCAAGTGTATATTGGAAATTTAAAGCTGAAGCACAAAAATATTTACAAACTAATAACTCAAAAAAAGAACATACTTTTAAAGAGATTGTTTTTAAAGAAGTCTATCCGCTTTATGGTCAAATAGATATCAATAGTTCATCAGAACATAGAAATAATACGGTAAAAGAAGATTTAAAAAATCAATTGAATCATTTAATCTCTATTTTCGAAAATTCGAAATCCATACAAAAACTGCCTTTATCAGAGCAACTCAAATTTGAATTACAGTCGTATCAAGAAGACCTAGGAAAAGAATTAAAAGCAGATACCGAGCAGCAAATTCAAAATTATATCGAAAAAGAAATCCATCCTTTTTTGACTAATGCCATTATTGATACTGATGACAAACTACTGCTCAATTCTTATTTCGAAAACTTAGATCCTAAAACAAACCTTTTCTATGATGCCCGAAAAAGTTTTGATGATGCCATGTCTATCATCAACAAAGAAATGGCAGCAGTTTTAGATAATGAACAAACTGAAGCTCAGGCTATTTTCCCGCATTATTTTGAACGTTTTAAAACCGATGGTGTAGAACACAATTTATACATTGGTGCTTCGATAACACCATCGCAAACTTTTGATTTGATGTATTTAAACAATCTCAGATTGTGGCAATTACAAACCTTATGCAAGATGGAATTAGCACACCATCGATTGAAAAAAGTACTACCTTACGGTCAGTTAGAGGTGAGTTCGTTAATTTTAGTTTTTAGTTCTCCAATATCCATTCGATTCCGAATGGACGAAAAACGTTTTGATGTGGACGGTACCTACAATGCCCGTTATGAAGTGGTAAAAAAACGCATTGACAAAGCGCACATAAAAAACACGAAAGAAAGAATTACTCAAAAAGAGAAAATTACCATTGTGTATTCGCATTCATTTGAGGAAACCGAATACCTGAAATACATCAAGTTTTTACAATTCAAAAAAGTCCTTGAGCCCCAAATAGAACAATTTGAAGTGGAAGATTTACAAGGAGTTTATGGATTAAAAGCCATTCGAATTAAGGTAATGAATTCGGACGATAATATAGACTCTCAATATACTTACAAAGAATTACTAGACACCTTGCATTAGGCTCTAATACCATTGAATGCAAGGAGAAAAGCCAGAAATGAAACGATAATCCCAATCATAAAAATATTGTAGGTTATGCGTAACAGCTTGTATTTTCGTTCTAAAACAATACCTAAAAAATACAAATCCTTAATCATCGAATTGTATAAATAGCTGTTGTCTTTCATCATTTCGTTAACCGCCCATTCGTATTCTTCCAAAGGCATTTTGTAAAAATTACCAAAGAACAACAAATTCACTTTTTGTTCTTCAATATCTTGTCTTGTAAAAGTTCCGGTAGTAACCTTAGGTCGGGTAGAAAGAATAGCAAAAACAATAGAAACAACACTAAATGTAAGCAAAATAAAAGTTGGAACCACCAAATGCGCATTGCTGGGACTATCAAGTTTAGGAACAATGGTAGATAACGCAATAGAAATAATAATAGCATTTACCGATAATAAAATATTGGCTTTGCTATCGGCTATTCCGCTCAAACGGGTATGATTGTTCAAAGTAACCCTAAACATCGTATCAATTCCGCGATCGGGTTTAGCGGTTTTAGGTTCTTTTTTGGATTTATCTTTTTTCTCTTTTTTCTCTTTTTTTTCTTCTTGCTCTTCTTCCATTTTTTTAATTTTCTGCTGAATCAAACTTACATTTTTATCCTTTAAAACCTTCCAGTTTGCAATTGCATAATTGGTGTAATACTCATGGCATTCGGTTAGCATTTTCAAATTTTCCCGAGCCCATTCTAAATCGGAAGTTTCTTTTTGCTTGACAATTTTCCATTCGGCTCTTAAACATTCACATCGATCGCAGTAATTTTCCTTTGTAAAATGATAAAAATCGGCATCTTTGATTATTTTTTCAAGAATAGTTTGGGGTTCATAAGAGTACAAAGTTGCCCTGATTAAAGCACTTAGCTGTTCAATATAAGTGGATGTTTTTCCTTTATCTGCCAAAAACTGCGCAGCAATTTTCACACTGTTTTCTTCATGATTTTCAACTCCATCAATATAACCCGTATCATGAAACCAGGCCGCAACCACAAGCATTTCAAGTTCTTCTTCAGTTAAATTCTCTTGTGACGCAAGTATTTTTACAGCCTCAACCACATCAGAAGTATGGTTGAAATTGTGATAAATAAATGAATCAGAAAGTTTATCTTTGAGTAATTTATAAACAAAATCTTGTGCTTGCTCTATAAGATTCATAGGTAAATTTTTATACTACTAAATTATGAAATTGTTTTCGGATATGCGATTCAACAAAATTAAAATATTTTTTCTCTCACTTTTCGCCTTATTAATAGTCACTTCCTGTGCAACCCATTATGCTCAATGGGGAAGCAATTCGAAAAGAAATACGCTTATTAACGAAAAGGATTCAACAAAAATTGCACATCGCTTTTTTTTAATTGGTGATGCGGGAAATGCCGATGAAGATAACGCTAAAAAATTGCTTCACTCTTTACAGGAACAACTTCAACAATCCGATAAAAATGCTACTCTATTGTTTTTAGGTGATAATATCTATCCAAAAGGAATGCCTGATGAAAAAGATAAAGCAGCTTACGATATTGCATTAGAAAAAATAACTACTCAATTAGCTCTTTCTAAATATTTTAAAGGGAAAACCATTTTTATTCCCGGTAATCACGATTGGTATTCAGGTATTAACGGATTAAAACGTCAGGAAATAATAATAAACAATTATCTGGGGGATAAAAAAGCATTTCTTCCTGCAAATAGCTGCCCTATTGATGATAAAAAAATAAATGACCAACTTTGTTTAGTTACCATTGATAGCCAATGGTTTCTGGAAGATTGGGACAAAATCCCCAATATTAATGACGATTGCAGTATAAAAACGCGTGAAGACTTTTTTGAAGAATTTGAAAGTATTTTAAACAAAAACAAAGATAAAACCGTAGTTGTAGCAATTCATCATCCTTTGATGAGCAACGGAACACATGGTGGACAATTTTCACTGGAAAAACAACTATTTCCATTAGAACAAAAAATTCCTTTACCTATTATTGGTTCATTTGTCAATTTCTTTAGAAAAACATCCGGAATTAGTCCGCAGGACATTCAAAACAAGCAATACCAAATCTTGGTAAAACGCCTGAAAACACTTTTACAAAACCAGGACAATGTAGTTCTGGTTTCGGGACACGACCATAATTTGCAGTACATAGAAAATGAAAACATCAAACAAATTATTAGTGGTGCTGGCTCAAAATCAGAAGCTGCCAGAGCAATAAATCCTAATGATTTCTCTTATGGTAAAAACGGATTTGCAACTTTAACAAGCTATACTAACGGAAAAACTACCGTTAAATACTTTGGCATTGAAAACAACAAAACCAAAGTTCTCTTTGAAAAAACAATCTTTGAACCTAAAAAAGAAACCATAAGCAATTATCCTAATTCTTTTGCAGCAACTACAAAAGCGAGCATTTATAGTCCTGAAATGACTTCCAAAAGCATTTTTCATAATTTCCTTTTAGGCAAACATTATCGGGAATATTACAGCCAATTAATCGAAGTTCCAACTGCTTCATTAAATACCCTTTTTAATGGTGTAACTCCTTCAAGAGCAGGTGGCGGTCACCAATCTAAGTCGTTACGTCTTATAAATACTGAAGGAAAAGAATATGTTATGCGTGCCCTAAAGAAAAGTCCTAGTCGATTTTTACAAAGTGTCGCTTTCAAAGACCAATATGTAGAAAATGAATTTGAAAACACCTATGCTGAGAATTTTCTATATGATTTTTACACTACTTCCCATCCTTACACACCATTGGCAGTAGGAAACATGGCAGACAAAATTGGCGTTTTTCATAGCAATCCAGCCCTTTATTATATCCCAAAGCAAAAAGCATTGGGCGAATTCAATACCGATTTTGGAAATGAATTATACCTGGTTGAAGAAAGACCCACGGATAGCCAAAAAGAACTTCTTAATTTTGGAAAATCAGAAGCCATTATTGGAACTGATGAACTACTCGAAAACTTACAAAAGGACGAAAAATACGCTGTTGACGAAAACGAATACATCAAAGCGCGTTTGTTTGACATGCTCATTGGCGACTGGGACAGGCATTATGACCAGTGGCGTTGGGCTGAATACAAAATAGGAAATAAAATCATTTACAAACCCATTCCCCGCGACCGTGATCAGGCTTTTTCGAAATACGATGGTACTTTGTTATCACTTTTGATGAACATTCCCGCACTTCGCCACATGCAAAGCTTTAAAAATAACATTGATAATGTAAAATGGTTTAATCGAGAAGCTTATCCGTTAGACGTTGCTTTTCTAAAAAATGCAACCGAAAAAGACTGGATTAATCAGGCTAAATTTATTCAGGAAAATCTAAGTGATGTAACTATTGATAGTGCATTTGACAATTTACCTTCAGAAGTCCAAGATGAAACGATAGCTTCAATCAAACAAAAATTAAAACTTAGAAAAGCCGAATTAACCGACTATGCGAGTCAATACAACAAGGTTTTACAAAAAACGGTAATTGTTGTTGGTACCAATAAAAAAGACCAATTCAGCATCAAACCTGTTTCTAAAAACAAAGTCGAAATCACTGTATCGCGAATCAAAAAAGAGGGAAAAGAACTGCTTTACAGTAAAACATTCGATTCGCATTCGACAAAAAACATTTGGATTTACGGACTGGACGACGAGGATGTTTTTGATTTTCAGGGCACTCAAAAATCAGCGATAAAAATAAAATTAATTGGAGGTCAAAATAATGACAGCTATGTTATTACGAATGGAAAAAACATTACAATCCTTGACTTCAAATCAAAAAAGAACAATTTTGACATTGATTCCAGAACAAAAACCATCTTAACCGATGATTATGAAACCAACTTGTACAACTATCAAAAACCTAAATACAATGCGTTTTCTGGCTTGCCTACTATAGGTTTTAATCCCGATGATGGGGTGAAATTAGGAATCATAGCTAATTATACCATCAATCATTTCAAACAAAACCCTTATACTTTAAAGCATACTCTTAAAGCCAATTACTATTTTGCGACCGATGGTTTTGAATTAGGTTATCATTTAGATGTTCCTAAACTTATAGGGAAATGGAATTTTGGGTTTGACTCACAATTTACCAGCCCGAACTTTGCCATAAATTATTTTGGTTATGGAAATAACACTGCCAATGTGGACGAAATAAACGGCATGGATTACAACAGAGTACATATCAGAATGTTGAAATTTGCTCCTAAAATTGAAAAAATAGGACGATTAGGAAGCCGTATTAGTTTCCAGCTTGCTTATGAGAATTTTGATGTAGAAAATACAGCCGGTCGATTTATTTCGATTCCAAATATTGTAAATCCTGAAATTTTCAATCATCAGCAATTTGCGGGAGCCACTGTTGAATATGGCTATGAAAACTACGACAGTCCTTCGCTGCCGACAATGGGAATGGGATTTTTAATTGCTGCCAATTGGAAAATGAATCTGGAAAACAACAAGCAAAATTTCCCAACATTAGAATCTAAAATCAATTTTAATCACAAAATAGATCATCAGGGGAAAATTGTATTTGCTACTTTATTAAAAGGAAAAATGATTTTGAACAATAATTTTGAATTTTATCAGGCAGCTGCTTTAGGCGGCGACTATGATTTAAGAGGTTTTAGAAACCAACGTTTTATAGGCAATCAGTCTTTTTTCCAAAGCAGTGATCTTCGTTTTTCTATTGGAAAAATAAAAAACAGTCTTATTCCAATGTCTTATGGCTTTTTTGGAGGATACGATTATGGAAGAGTCTGGCTTGATGGAGAAGCCTCTAACAAATGGCATCAATCTGTGGGCGGTGGTTTATGGCTTAACGGAATCAATACCGTAACGGCGCGTTTAAGCTATTTTAAAAGCGCTGATGAAGAAGCCCGAATTAGTTTTGGTATTGGATTTGGTTTCTAATATTATATCACTATTTTCTTAAAATGGCACGCAGATTAAGCTGATTTTAGCAGATTATCACAGATTGTATTTTTAAAAATCCGTGTTTATCAATTTAGTCCGCGTTACTCTGTGGGTCATGTCCGCTAGCGGACAATCATCTTAATTTAAAGCACTTAAGTCCAATTGATAGACTAATCCACCTATTTTTTTAGTCTTTTCGTCGGCTATTAAAAGCGTTGTATTGTCTTTAAAACAAATGGCTTCTTTTTGAGAAAAATGCTGTAAATCGACTTTGTTTACTGAAGCAGAGAAAAAATTATCGGAGGTGAAATTTTGAAAAATCCATATTTTGCTATGACTCAACAAAACTACTTTTTTGCCATCGGGACTAATGGTTGCGCTGGTTATAGCCGCATTTTGGTAATCGCCTTCGGCTTTAAATTCTCCTAATAATTCAGCCTGATGAAATCCGGCTTTGTTGGGTACTTTATATAACAATGTAGTTCCGTCAAAACCTTTACTCCTATTTTTGGTAAACAAATAAAAGTTGTTTTTATATTCGACAAAAGCTTCAACATCATAAAAAAGTTTTGTTTTTTTAGGAGGAAATTCCGTTTGTTCCGGGTAAACAAAACTAATTTTATATGAAGGGATTACACTTTCGTTTTGCAAAGAATCTTTGGCAATTTTATAAATCGCCAAATCTTTTCTTGTATTTTCATTATTACCAAAATCGCCTATATACAAATTTCCCTGGCCGTCTTTAGTAATATCTTCCCAATCGATATTTTCGGTTTGAGCAATGCTAATACTTTTTTTTAATTTACCCTGATTATCAACTGCATAAATTTCATTTGCATTTCCGCTGTCTTCCAGAGTCCATAATAACTTAGAACTTTCGGTAAAAACAATTCCCGAAACTTCTTTTAATTGTTTGGGTAAAGTGTAAAGCTCTGAAATAACAGAAGATTCTCTTTGGCAAAAGCTAAATAAAGAAGATAACAAAACGATAGGAAAAATATTTTTCATTACAATAATAGTTTTAAAAACCAGGTTTAAAGATATCAGGATGTTTGAAATTTCGGGTGACAAACTTAAAAGCTGCACTGAGAACATAGCCCATAGAAGTAGCGTTTTTAAAGTTCATATCGTTTGTATAACGATACAACTCCAGCTTTAATTGTTTAATATGCTCCTCGGGAGCTATGGTATCATTAGACATGATTCGCAATATTTTTTGGATTCGGGTTTCGGCCGAAAGAATTCTCTTGGCTAAAGCCGCTCGTTCTTCATGTTTATATTGTTCAATCGAACTGTCCTGCAATTTTTCCTTGATTAGTTGTATCATCGGAAAATTTTCTTTGAAAAATTGTGGACGGTAAATTTTAAAATTCCCTTCGTAACATTGCTGATCAAAATCGATAGCCCTGATTTTATAAACCACCTGATCAAAATCGTGAATAGGAACAATCACATAATTATAAGCACGCATATCACCTAAAAGCCTAATCATACAGCGCTCGTTGAATTTAACAAACTCTTTGGCTATTTGGGATTTTTCGGTTTCTGAGCAACTTTCGAGTAAAGTTTCCATAAAAACATCGCCGGGAATACCTATAATATGTTCTTCAATTAATGTATCCTGATAAACCAGAAAATTGATTTTATCGGGAGACAGAATATGTTCTAATTCTAATCCGTAAATACGGGAAGCATCGGCTTTCTTAATGTAAAAATGAACGTAGTTATCGTTCAACACATTACGCACTTTTATTCTGAAAGGTTTTGAATTTCCAAAAGTACAGTAGTCAATTGCATCTACATTTAGGAACTTAATAATATCTGAATTTCCATCGGAATGCAGCAAAGAGTAGATTTTCTTTAAATTCAAATCAATTTCACTTCTTTCATATTCGCTGTAAAAAACCCTAACCCATAAGGTATCCTGATCAAATTTATCATACACATTAATTGAACCTGAAAAACGCAGCAAATCTTCATAAGAAATCGCCACTTTAGAAACCCTGTCAAAGCGTTCTAAATAATCCAAAAGAGAATGATTTACAGGATAGGTTGGTTTTTTAAACAAAGGGGAAATATCGCTCATGCAACTGTTTATTTATACAAATTTACATTAATTATTTCAAAGCAAATTTTGAAAAGACTTTACAAAACGAACGAAAAGCAAAAAAATCCTTTAAATCCTAAAAAATCACTTAATTACTGATTACCAGCCGCTAGAAATAAATGATTTTAATACACATAAAAATCCAATGAAAAAAAGAATGCTGTTCATCGATTTTATTTGTGTGCTGCGGGTTTGTTCGGTATTTTTATTTTCTTATAATGATTTTCTCATCATTAAAACATTTTAAACAAGCTTTTTAAATTTACTGATTTGGAATTTTCCCCCTAACCTAAAATCATTTTTTTTGGCTTTATTACAACATTTATAATGGATAAACAGGAAATTTACAATCAAACAATTGATACTTTTGAAATTGGAATTTGGGATATTAACCTAAAAAACAATCGTATTTTTTTTGATGCAAATACAAAATCTTTCTTTGAAGTTTCGGAGGATTTTATGCCTGACTTTAAAAATACTTTAGTTTTTTTTAATCGAAAAAATCTAATCCAGTTCAAATCTTTACTACAAAAAGCGATTGAGAATCAAATTCCTGTTTGCGGAAAATTCCAAATAATTACAGCTCAAAAAACAATCAAACACTTAGAATGTATCTGTCAGGTTGAATTTATGGCTAATCAACTCCATCGTATTCACGGCACTTTTAAAGATATTACTACAGAACAAGAACGGACAATTGCAATAGAATTAGCTATCAAAAAATTCTCTTCTGTATTTTCTAATGCTAATGATGTCATTGAAAATTTGAGTCTGTTATCGCTTGTTGCTTCTGAAACTACTGACAGTATCATTATTACAAATGCTGAAGGAAAAGCCATCTGGGCGAATCAGGCCTACATGAATTTAACCGATTTAACATTAGAACAAATTATTGGGAAAAAACCTAATTATATTTCTATTGGAATAGAAACTAATTTTGAAAAGATAAAAAAAATCCAACAGGCACTGGAAAAGAAGCAAGAAACCAAGGTAGTTTTTCAAAATTATAACAAGTATAAAAAGAAATACTGGCTCGAATTAAACATTACTCCAATATTTGATTCTAAAGGTAATTGTACCAAATTCATTGGTATTGGAAGGGATATTACCGCTACAAAAGAAAAAGAAATTGAGCTCAAAAACATATTAGAGGTGAGCAATCAGCAAAACAATAAACTTTTAAATTTTGCACATATTGTTTCGCATAACATCCGATCGCATACCTGTAATTTACAAATGGTTTTAAACGTTATTGATGAAACCGACACAATCGATGAAAAACTAAGTTTTATCGAAATGTTCAAAGAAGGTACCGAAAAACTATCCAAGACCATTGAAAATTTAAACGAAGTAATTACTATTCAAAAAAATAGCAAAACCAAGAAAACAATAGTCAATTTAAAATCAGAAATAGAGAAAATTACCCATTCTTTCAAAGATAAAATTAGTATTACACACCATATTCCTGCTAATTTAAACATCAATGTTATCCCTGATTATCTGGAAAACATTGTCTATAATTTATTAACCAACGCTGTAAAATACCAATCTCCTGAGAGACTTCCTTTGTTAGATATCAGTTGCAAAACAGAGGACGGATTCCATATTGTTTCTTTCAAAGACAACGGATTAGGAATCAATCTTCAAAAATACAAGCATAAAATATTTGGCATGTACAAAACTTTTCATGAAAATGAAGATGCCAAAGGTTTTGGATTATTCATCGTAAAAAACCAAATGGAAGCCATGAAAGGTAAAATTGAAGTAGAAAGTACAGCAGGATTAGGCAGCAATTTTAAATTGTATTTTAATGAAAAATAAAACAACTTACCTTATTGATGATGACAAATTATCCATAAAACTAATGAGTATGCTTATCTCCAAAAATAATTTTTGCGAAGAAATCATCTCATTTTACAATCCGCAAACAGCGTTAAACGAACTTAAAAACAATAGTAACAATCCAGCTCAACTTCCTGATGTGATTTTATTGGATTTGAATATGCCTGTACTGGATGGCTGGCAATTTTTAGACGAGTTTGAACGAATTACTTTTGCAAAAAAAATAATTGTTTTTATTGTGTCCTCTTCTATCGATCCTTCTGATTTAGAAATGACCAAAAACTACCCGATAATAAAAGATTACATTATAAAACCACTGAGTTCCGAAAAACTAAAACAGGCTACATTACTAATTGAAAATGAGCTTGATTAAAACAAAATGCTAATCCAAAAACCCCGTAACTAAAAAACAGAGAATTGTAGTAACTTTGTAAGACTATGAAAGTCCTGCAAACCATTTTACTCAGTTTATCACTCTACTGCTCCGGCATAAAATTGCAGGCACAAGCCATTGCTGTTGACGATACTAAAAATGCTTTAGAACTGGTAAATCTATTGACTAATAACAGTTCCTGTTTGCAAATAACAAACCCAAAAGTGCAAGGCGACGCATTTGTTCCCGGGAAAAACAGCTACGGAGTTTTTACAAATAATTCTGCTAATTTTCCTTTTCAATCCGGAATTGTTTTAAGTACCTGGAGTAGTACTGAATCGGTAGGTCCATTTGTTAAAAATCTTGGTGGAGGCAGTAATTCCTGGTTAGGCGACCCCGATTTAGATCAGGCTTTAAACATTAAATCTATCAATGCTACTTATCTGGAATTTGATTTTATTCCGTTAACCAATAGCATTAGTTTTAATTATTTATTTGCTTCAAATGAATATCAGGAAGATTTCCCTTGTAGGTATTCGGATGGTTTTGCTTTTTTAATAAAAGAAAAAGGAAGTACGGCCGCTTATCAGAACTTAGCCGTAATTCCGAATACTACAATACCCATTTCATCCACCAATATTCATCCGGCTATTACTTTTGTGGATTTAAATGGAATACAAAAATCATGTCCGGCAAGCAACGAATCCTACTTTGGACAATTTAATACCAGCCCTACAAATAACAGTCCTATTAATTATGCCGGACAAACCAAGGTTTTTAACGCAAGTACTAATGTAATAGCTGGAAACACCTATCATATAAAATTAGTCATTGGTGATGATGCTGTGAATTATTTTGATTCGGCTATTTTTATTGAATCAGCAAGTTTTAATTCCATCATCAACCTGGGAACCGACAAATTATTAGCCACAAATAATGCTATTTGTTTTGGTGAGGATTATATTATTGACACTAAATTACCAGCTAATTACACTTACAAATGGTACAAAGACAATGTCCTTTTACCCACCGAAACCAGTCCGGCTTATACTGTAAAAACCACCGGAACTTACAAGCTTGAAGTTACTCTGAATCCATCCGGTTGTACTGTTTCAAACCAAATTAAAGTTGAGTACACACCTGAAATTGTTTTAAACAACACTACTCTGATACAATGTGATACTAATGGAGATAGTAAAGCCGTTTTTGACTTAACAAAAACCGATAACCAAATTAAAAACAACAATTCCAACTTAAGTGCTGTAAGTTATTTTGAAAATCTAACAGATGCTAAAGCAGGTACTAACGCCATTCTTAACACCACAAATTACACCAACAAATCGGCTAATCAGGTGCTAATTGCCAAAGTTTCCAACAACTTTAATTGCTCTAATTATGCCGAATTGACATTGCAATTATCTAATGCTATAATACCTAATCAATCTCCTATAATTACTTGTGATGACAATGCCATTCAGGATGGATTTCGCGAATTTAACTTAAATAATGAAGTTTCTCCTCAAATAGTAAATGGTTTACCCAATGGATTGAATGTTGTTTACTATCCAAGTATGGCGACAGCCGACACACAAAGCAATCCCCTTCCGAATCTATTTACAAACAACATTCCGAATCAGCAAACCATTTATGCCCGCATTATCAATGGAACCGACTGTTACGGTATAACCCCTGTCATACTTGAGGTCAAAACCTTTGCTCCGGCTAACTTTCAAGAGGAGAATATAGCTTTATGCAGTAGTACCAGTATGGATCTAGCTGTCAACACCGGTTTTTCCAGCTATTTATGGAATACGGGAGCAACTACCAATAGTATTACCATAACTACTCCTGGCGATTATTTTGTAACAGTAACCAATGCCTACAACTGCGAAGCGACTAAAAAATTCCATGTTGTAAAATCTGAAATTGCTGCAATAACAATGGTAGAAACAACCAATTTTTCAGGAAATAAAAATACTGCCACTATTAATTATACCGGTTTCGGAAATTATGAATTTTCAATTGACGGAAATTATTACCAAGACAGTCCTGAATTTTTAAACATTGCCGCAGGAAGCTATTTTGCCTATGCCCGTGATAAAAACGGATGCGGTGTTTCTGCTCCTTTCCGCTTTTATGTTTTAGATTATCCCCATTATTTTACACCAAACGGAGATGGTTTCAATGATTTTTGGACAATTAAAAACTTATCACAACTTCCTCATGCTACAATATCCATTTTTAACCGTTACGGAAAATTATTAAAAGAATTTAACTCTTCAAATTTGAGTTGGAATGGCACTTTTAACAATTATGCGCTTCCTGCTGATGATTATTGGTTCCATCTTATTTTTGAAGACGGCAAAAACATAAAAGGTCATTTTTCATTAAAAAGATAAAAATTATTTAATATTTTTATCAAATGAGAAAAATAATCGCAATATTATTAACGATAATAGCTACAAATGGCTTTGCGCAATTTAGCAAAACACATTATATCCCGCCATTAAGCAGCCAAGACTCACAAACAATAACAGGAGACCATTATTTATATATATCTACTCCAAGCTCAAAAAATGTTACGCTGAGAATAATCAGTATCGGCGGGCAAATTACGAATGCTGTGGTCAACAACAGCAATCCATACATCTATGCAATTGGATCCGGCAACAACACACAACTAATGGTACCAAAAGCAGCTATTGGAAAAACAATAAACAAAGGATTCATTATTGAAGCCGATGATTTAATATACTGTAGTGTAAGAATTAATTCAGGTTACAACCCCGATAATCAAAGGTTCAATCATGCAGGCGGTTTAGTATCTAAAGGAAACAGCGCTCTGGGAACTACATTTAGACTAGGCGCTATGCTCAACCCTTCAAATAGTGACAAAACACTACTCAATTTTGCTTCCCTGCTTGCAACCGAAAACAATACAACAATTACAATATCCAACATAGCAAACGGGACAATTCTAGCTGATGGAAGAACTGTAAATGGCCCCGTAACCATCAATCTAAATAAAAACGAAAGTTATATTTTTGCCATAGAAAACTCTGAAGACACTGTTTCAAATAGTGCTAAAATGATTGGCGCATTAGTTCAGTCAGACAAAGCGATTGTTATCAATTCAGGGTCTTTTTGCGGAAGTAATAGTACCGAAAACGGAAGAGATCTTGGGTTTGACCAAATTGTTTCTTTCGAAAAAACTGGCAAAGAATATATTTTTGTAAAGGGAATTGGAACAAATGAACTGGAACGTGTTTTATTGATTGCTCATAATCCTAATACGATTGTCTATCTTAACGGCAGTTTAACTCCATACACAACAATTATCAATGCAGGTGACTATATAACTATTGACGGAAGCCAGTTTATCAATAATAATTTATATGTCAGCACTTCCGAAAAAACATTTGCTTATCAAAGTATTGGCGGATTAGCTCCTGCTTTTGATCCTAAAACTAATGAACAAATCAACTTACCTTCGGCTAATCAAAATATGTTTTTTGTTCCTCCGTTGAATTGCTCAACTCCTAATATTGTGGACAACATTCCTTTTATCGAATCGATAGGTAATATTTCATTTAGTGGCGGAATCAATATTATCACCGAAACCGGAGCCAATGTTTTAATAAATAATAATCCTATAGGCACCCCTCCTATTAGCATTACAGGAAATTCAAATTATGTTCGCTACACAATCAAAGACCTTGATGGTAATGTTAGCATAAAATCTAACAAACAGGTTTATGTATCCTATTTTGGAACCAATGGAGCTGCCACTTACGGTGGTTACTATTCCGGTTTTGACACTAAACCTGAAATTACTTCGGATGCCATTATTACTGGAAATTCTTCCTGCATCCCTAATCTTAACCTAACTGTAAATAGTATTTTAAATTACGATACTTTCGAATGGTACTTTAACAATACGCTAATTAGCAATTCAAATTCCAACACCTATACTCCTACCCAACCCGGATTTTATCAGGTAAAAGGAAGTATTTCTAATTGTGACACTTCGATATTTTCTGACATTATTCCGGTAAGCAATTGTCCTACCGATATTGACAATGATACCGTAAACGACAACATAGACCTTGATAACGACAATGACGGAATTCCAAATTGTACCGAATCTTACGGAAACCAAAATATCAATATCTCTAATTTAAGTTTGGGAAATATCACAATTGGCAATTATTCGAATACATATACAGGAACTCTAAACACATCTTCGATTGCCAATGGAATTCCATTTTCCGGAAATACAGATGGCAGTTTTATATCCGAAATCCCCGCTGGAAAAGGAAATTTTACCAAATATACATTAACATTCTCTAAACCAATAAGCACTGGAATAGAATATGTATCAGCTGCAAATCCAACCGATTTATTAAATGCAAATGCAGAATATATTATTGCTACCGACGTTAACAAAACCATTACGGTTCTCAACCCAAATAATCAATTATTGATTGATACTAACTACGATGGCATATATGAAAGTGGTGTTACCGAATATTCCTCATTTGAAATTCGCTTTCAATTAAACGGAATTGTTTCATTAGCAGCCGGAACGGGCTCTTTTAAATTTTTAGCTCATTTGGTTAATTCGATTAGTTTTACCCATAAAAATCTCTCCGATACTGATGCAAACAAGAGCACATTAAAGTTTTTTGCTGTTTGCGTACCAAAAGACACCGATGGCGATGGAATTCCTGACCAATTAGATACTGATAGTGACAATGACGAAATTCCTGACCTAACTGAAAGCCAAAGCAACGACTTTGCATTAAATACTACCGATTTAAATAGAAATGGTCTGTTTGACATTTTCGAATCGAAATCAATTATAGATACTGACAATGATGGCGTTTCTGATTATCTGGATTTAGACAGCGATAATGACGGAATTTATGACAGCGTAGAAACAGGCAACTCCAACATTGATACCGATAATGACGGAATAAAAAATTACAGAGACCTTGATAGCGATAACGACTTGTGTAATGATGTTATCGAAGCAGGTTTTACAAGTACTAACAATAATACATTAGGAAATGTATTCCCTCCAACTGTAAATACCAGCGGGGTTGTTACAAGCCTTACAAATGGTTATACTACTCCAAATTCCAATTATAATATTGCAGCTCCAATAATTATTACAAACCAGCCTATTGTACCTCCAACTTGTTTAAATCAAAACACTTCAATTGCAATTAGCGACAACGGCGGCAATAGTTATCAATGGCAAATATCTACAAATGGTACTGTCTGGAATAACTTGACAAACAATGGTAGCTTCTCTGGTGTAACATCGAATAAGCTGAACATTAATACGGTAAGTCAAACAATGAATGGCTACAAATACCGCGTTATACTAAACAAAACAGGGAATTCTTGTGGATTGATTTCTAACGAAACCACCTTAACTATTCTAGCCCTACCTGTAGTTAACAATATAAGTATCATACAATGTGACGATGATTTAGATGCTAAATCAGCTTTTAATCTAACAGTAAAAAACAATGAGATTTCAAGCAATTATCAAAACGAAATCTTTAATTATTTTACCACTTTAATAGGAGCTAACACTAACGATTCAACTAAAAAAATTGCAAATCCATTAACTTATATTGCCAATAACGGAACGATCATTTGGTCCAGAATCGAAAATGCAAACAACTGTTTTTCGGTAGCACAAATTAACTTAATCGTTTCGGCAACTCAAATTCCGGCAAATTTCAATGTTCCATTCGAAAATTGCGATGATTATATTGATGCTGCCCATGATGATTATGATGGAATTTCAGCGTTCGATTTTAGTAGTGCCAAAACGGCAATTCTGGCTTTACTCCCAGATCCAAAAAACAATTATATAATCAAATATTACGAAACCGAAACAGATGCTTTAGCAGAAATAAACGAAATAACAAACACTACAACTTATCGAAACATTCTTTCTCCTAAAGAACAAAAAATATGGGTTAGAGTTGACAGTAATTTAGACAACAGTTGTTACGGCATAGGACCTCATATTACTCTTAAAGTAAATCCAAAACCTGATATTGACATCAACACCAGCCGCCTATCAGATGTTTACGTTTGTCAAAATCTGCCTAATTTCTTTGTAACACTTACTGCCGGAATAATCGACGGCAGTCCAACAACTAACTATAGCTACATTTGGACAAAAGACAATCAAATATTAATCGGCAAAACAAACCCCACCTTAGACGTTAATACCGCTGGTTTATACAGTGTTACTGTTACTTCACAATCGGGTTGTAGCCGGACAAGAATAATTACAGTAACTTCTTCAGATGTTGCCCATATCAGCAATATCGAAATTAGCGAATTGAGCGATAACAACTCCGTTTTAGTTTTAGTGAATGGAGCCGGAAATTACGAATACAGTCTGGATGACAGCAACCATTTTTATCAGGATGCTAACCTTTTCGAATATGTAGCCGCCGGAATTCATGAAGTTTACATTAGAGACAAAAATGGCTGTGGTATTACCAATGAAACTATTGCCATTTTAGGTATTCCAAGATTTTTCACACCTAACAATGATGGTTTTAACGATCACTGGAATATCAAAGGAATCAATTCTGAATTCAATTCAAAAACAGTGATTCATATTTTTGATCGCTTTGGAAAATTAATAAAAGACATTAATCCACAAAGTCAGGGCTGGGATGGCACTTTTAACAGTCTTCCTCTACCTGCAGATGATTATTGGTACACCGCTAAACTCGAAAATGGTAAAGAAATTAAAGGACATTTTAGTTTGAAAAGATAATTATAACGAAATTCCAAAACACAAAAAACAAATTCCAAAGCAAAACAATCATAAAAAAAAATCCCAAACTCTTTTGAATTTGGGATTTTTATATTGGAATTTAAAAAATTAGATTTTAAATCTTTTTCTATCAGTTTCAGATAAGTAAATCTTTCTTAAACGAAGTGATTTTGGAGTAACTTCAACATACTCATCTTTTTGAATATATTCTAAAGCTTCTTCTAAAGAGAATTTGATAGCAGGAATAATTCTTGCTTTATCATCAGCTCCTGAAGAACGAACGTTAGACAGTTTTTTCGTTTTAGTAACGTTAACAGTCATATCATCACTACGAGTGTTTTCACCAATTACTTGTCCTTCGTAAATATCTTCGTTAGGATCAACAAAGAATTTACCACGATCTTGTAATTTATCGATAGAGTAAGGAATTGCTTTTCCATTTTCCATAGAGATTAATGAACCATTGTTACGTCCAGGAATTTCTCCTTTGTATGGTTCGTATCCAATGAAACGGTGTGCCATAATAGCTTCACCGGCAGTAGCAGTAAGCAATTGGTTTCTCAATCCAATAATTCCACGAGATGGAATGTTGAATTTAACAATCATACGCTCTCCTTTACCTTCCATAGAAAGCATTTCTCCTTTACGGATAGAAACAAATTCTACAGCTCTACCTGAAAGATTTTCCGGTAAATCGATAGTTAATTCCTCTATTGGCTCACATTTTACACCATCAACTTCTTTGATAATAACTTGTGGCTGACCAATTTGTAATTCATACCCTTCTCTTCTCATTGTTTCAATAAGAACAGACAAGTGCAATACACCACGACCAAAAACCATGAATTTATCAGCAGAATCAGTCTCAGCAACTCTCATCGCTAAGTTTTTCTCTAATTCTTTTGTCAAACGCTCACGAATATGTCTGGAAGTAACAAATTTACCTTCTTTACCAAAGAAAGGTGAATCGTTAATAGTAAACAACATGCTCATTGTAGGCTCATCAATAGCGATAGTTTGTAAAGCTTCCGGATTTTCAAAATCAGCAATAGTATCACCAATTTCAAAACCTTCAACACCTACAACCGCACAAATATCACCAGCTATAACTTCTTCTACTTTTTTACGTCCAAGACCTTCAAAAGTATGTAATTCTTTAATTCTTGATTTGATGATTTTTCCATCTCTTTTTACCAAAGAAATTGGCATACCTTCTTTTAAAACACCTCTTTCCAAACGACCGATAGCGATACGACCCGTAAAAGAAGAAAAGTCTAAAGAAGTAATTAACATTTGTGGCGTTCCTTCAGAAACCTTAGGAGCAGGTACATTAGCAATTACCATGTCCAATAATGGCTCAATGTTTTCTGTTTGATTTCTCCAATCATCAGACATCCAGTTGTTTTTAGCAGAACCGTAAACAGCAGGGAAATCTAATTGTTCTTCAGTAGCACCTAATTCAAACATTAAGTCGAAAACTTTTTCGTGTACTTCTTCCGGAGTACAGTTTTCTTTATCTACTTTATTGATAACAACACAAGGTTTTAATCCTAAATCAATCGCTTTTTGTAATACAAAACGCGTTTGTGGCATTGGTCCTTCAAAGGCATCAACCAAAAGACACACTCCGTCAGCCATGTTCAAAACACGCTCTACCTCTCCACCAAAATCGGCGTGACCAGGAGTATCAATAATATTAATTTTTGTTCCTTTATAAGAAACCGATACGTTTTTAGAAGTAATGGTAATACCTCTTTCTCGCTCTAAGTCGTTGTTATCAAGGATCAAATCTCCAGTATTTTCGTTGTCACGAAATAACTGACAATGATACATAATTTTATCAACCAAAGTGGTTTTACCGTGATCGACGTGGGCAATAATTGCAATGTTTCTAATAGCTTCCATCTGTGATTTTTAATGGCTGCAAAGGTACACTTTATTTTGATATAAAAAATATTTCTCAAACACTTTACAATTTACTTACATTTAACAGCATGACTGGATCATTTTCGAATAAAAATAAGTTTTCATAGATATTTTGCTATTAACAATTATTAATTATATTTGATTAATGAAAAATAAAACCACCCAAATAACAACAATATATATCCTTATTGCCTCAATTTTGGCGGTTTTTCTTTATAAAATTACCTCTTTATACCTCAACCAGGAAGATTACCTCATTTTCAACCTTTTCAAAGATTTCTTTTTGATCCTCTTAACCGGATTTGCTTTTAAATATGTATTATCTAAAAACGAAAGCAAAAACAAAACAATTTTTGAACAATTAGAAAACACCAACAATGAAATAAAAGAATCAAATGAGAAGTATGACATTGTTGCCAAAGCTACAAGTGATACCATTTGGGACTGGAAAATTCAGGAAGACAAAATGATTTGGAGCAAAGGAATAAAAGCTATTTTTGGATACGAAGAAGATCAGGTTGGAGACAGTTCGAGTTGGTGGTTTGGAAACATCCATCCGGAAGACAGTATAAAAATGTCAATAAGACTCTATTCGTTTATAGAACAAAAAACCGAAAAATGGCAAGATGAATACCGGTTTAAATGCGCAGACAACACCTATAAATACGTATTAGACCGAGGTTTCCTTTTAAAAGATGAAAATGGAAAAGCCGTCAGAATGATAGGAGCACTCCAAGATGTTACCAAACAAAAAGAAGAAGAACTCAGACTAAAATTACTGGAAACCGTAATTTTACAAACCAAAGAATCCATAGTAATTACCGAAGCTACTTTTAACGAAAAATTACTACCAAAAATAATCTACACCAACCCTGCATTTACCCAAATGACAGGATATCAACCAGAAGAAATCATCAACAATTCTCTTGATATCCTTAAAGGCCCCAACACCGAATTGAGTGTTATTAAGAAAATAATACAAATAATTCAAAACAAGGAAGAAGGTTTACTTGAAATAAGATGCTATAAAAAAAACAAAACCGAATTCTGGTTGCGTTTTACAATGATTCCTATTTACAATTCTGAAAACGAATTATCTCACTGGGTATCCATTCAAAGAGATGTAACCGAAGAAAAAAATCAGGAAAAAGAAAAAGAACAACTCATTAAAGAACTTACACAAAACAATAAGGACCTAAAACAATTCTCTTATATCACCTCTCACAATCTGAGAGCACCAATGTCTAACTTAACCGGATTACTAAATCTAATTGAAGACATTGAAATTGAAGACCCTGAACTAAATGAGATTGTCAACGGTTTTAGCAAATCAACCCATTTATTAAACGAAACTATCGAAGACTTAACAAAAGTCATGATAATTAAAGACAACACCTCTATTGAAAAAGAAAACATTTCACTCAAAGAGGTTTTCGAAAATGTTTTCAGCCAATTATCCAATCAAATTGAAATAATTAAGCCATACTTAAAATTAGACATTGAAAACGTAAGTGTTCTTAACAGCAACAAAGCATACATGGAAAGCATTTTGCTAAACTTACTCACAAACTCTCTAAAATACAGAGCCACCGACAGAACTTTAAAAATCACCATAATAGCACAACAAAGCGGAAATACCGTAGAACTCATTTTCAAAGATAACGGAATAGGTATTGATTTAAATAGAAACAAAGACAAAATTTTTGGCTTATACCAGAGATTCCACGATTACCCTGACAGCAAAGGACTAGGACTCTACTTAGTAAAATCGCAAGTTGAAGCCATGAAAGGAACCATCAATATCGAAAGCCAGGTAAACAAAGGAACCACATTTACATTAACATTTAAAAGCAAATAAAACATGTTAGATTTAATTCTATGTGTCGATGACGACCCAATAACACTTATGTTATGTAAAAAAGTAATCAGCAAAGCCTCTTTTTCGAATACTATTATTACTGCTAAAAACGGCGAAGAAGCACTGGAATACTTCAACTCAATTATAAATAAAGAAGCAACAAAAGAATTACCTCAATTAATATTTCTAGACCTAAACATGCCTATTATGGATGGCTGGGAATTTCTGGACAATTTCAGCACCGATAAATACGCAGAAGTAAACTCAACCAAGATCGTGGTTTTATCTTCTACAATAGACCCTGAAGACCACGAAAAGTCTAAAAAATACCCAATGGTTATTGATTTCCTTTCAAAACCAATAACCACAAATATGTTAACGTATTTAGAATCTAAAATACAACTCTGAGCAGCAGAATAAAAAAAAAAATTAGCCCATAAAAAAACCTCGAATTTCTTCGAGGTTTTTTTATATCTTAAAATTGTAAAATTACAATTTAGCAACAAATTTAGTTAATTTTGATTTTAAGTTAGAAGCTTTATTATCATGAATAACATTCTTTTTAGCTAACTTATCAATCATTGAAATTACACTTGATAATTTAGCAGTAGCATCCGCTTTATCAGTAGCTAAACGCAAAGCTTTAATGGCGTTACGTGTAGTTTTGTGTTGGTATCTGTTTAATACTCTTTTTTTCTCGTTGCTTCTAATTCTTTTTAAAGCTGACTTATGATTTGCCATTTTGACTTTTTTTTTAATTGTAATAATTATTTTAACTATTAGCTAAAAAAGAAAAACCTCCCACAATTACATTAAACATAATGAAATCACTTTGGTTTTAACTAATAAAATAAACACCAGAGACACTTGCTATTTATTTCATAAAACTATTTCACAACTAATTCTGTAGTCCGTAGGGGAATCGAACCCCTGTTACCAGGATGAAAACCTGGCGTCCTAACCCCTAGACGAACGGACCAATTATTCCTCTAAGTTAGTTAAGTTTTCTACCTTCTAGAAACTTGTAGTCCGTGGGGGAATCGAACCCCCCTTACCAGGATGAAAACCTGGCGTCCTAACCGATAGACGAACGGACCATTTTTCCTTTTAAAAAAGTTCAGGAAAGATATTTTCAATATTTCATTTGTAGTCCGTGGGGGAATCGAACCCCCCTTACCAGGATGAAAACCTGGCGTCCTAACCGATAGACGAACGGACCATTGCGCTACATTATGCTGTGCATTTCTGTATTGCGGTTGCAAAGATACAACTGTTTTTTAATTGCACAATAGCTAACTCAAAAAAAATATATTTTTTTAATATGCCTTTGCAAAAAACACTCTTCTTCCGGAAGGATTCCCAGTAAACACACAGCTTCCCGACTCCTCAACTCCATCCAAAGGAATACATCTTATCGTTGCCTTAGTCAACTCTTTAATCTTCTCTTCTGTAGCCGCAGTTCCATCCCAATGTGCTGATACAAAACCTCCTTTATTCTCCAAAACATCTTTAAACTCTTCAAAACTATTTACTTCGGTAATATGAGTTTCTCTGTAATTAAATGCCTTGTTAAATAAATCTGCCTGGATTTGATCCAATAAATCACTTATAAAAGTCGCAATTCCTTCTTTAGACTTCACTTCTTTTGTCAAAGTATCTCTTCTTGCCACTTCATAAGTTCCGTTTTCAAGATCTTTTGGACCAACAGCAATTCGCACTGGAACTCCTTTTAATTCCCATTCTGCAAATTTAAAACCTGGCTTTTGCGTAGTCCTATCATCAAACTTAACCGAAATACGAAGTTTTCGCAAATCTGCCATCAATTTCTCTACTTCCTCTGTAATTTGAGCTAATTGCTCATCTGTCTTATATATAGGAACAATAACTACTTGTATTGGCGCTAAATTAGGAGGCAATACCAATCCCTGATCATCAGAATGCGTCATCACCAAAGCCCCCATCAATCGGGTAGAAACTCCCCAGGAAGTTCCCCATACATATTCCTGTTTTCCTTCGGCATTAGCAAACTTCACATCAAATGCTTCAGCAAAATTTTGCCCCAAAAAGTGCGAAGTTCCTGCCTGAAGAGCTTTTCCATCCTGCATCAAAGCCTCAATACAATAAGTTTCTTCAGCACCGGCAAAACGCTCTGTTTCGGTTTTCAATCCTTTAACAACCGGAATCGCCATGAAATTTTGAACAAAATCAGCATAAACATTCATCATCTTCTCTGATTCCTCAATCGCTTCCTTTCTTGTTGCATGAGCCGTATGCCCTTCCTGCCATAAAAATTCGGCTGTCCTTAAAAACAAACGAGTACGCATTTCCCATCGAACCACATTAGCCCATTGATTAATCAACAAAGGTAAATCTCTATAGGATTGCACCCACCCTTTATAAGTTGACCAAATAATTGCCTCACTTGTAGGACGAACAATAAGTTCCTCTTCCAGCTTAGCATTTGGGTCAACCATTAATTTTCCTGGTCTGTCAGGATCATTTTTCAATCTATAATGTGTAACCACGGCACATTCTTTAGCAAAACCTTCGGCATTTTTCTCCTCGGCTTCAAACATGCTTTTAGGAACAAACAGAGGAAAATAAGCATTTTGATGTCCTGTTTCCTTAAACATTCTATCTAACTCGGCTTGCATTTTTTCCCAAATCGCATAACCATAAGGTTTAATAACCATACAGCCTCTAACTCCTGAATTTTCGGCTAAATCAGCCTTTACAACCAGCTCATTATACCATTTTGAATAATCTTCTGATCGTGTAGTAAGGTTCTTACTCATATTGAATAGTTTGGCACAAATTTTGTTTTGTTTTATTTAACTAAATAGTTTGGCAAAACTAACTATTTTTGTAATGTGCAACAATAAAAAACCTAACAGATATGAAAACTAATATTTTTTCATCCAAAGAAGTGCAAAATTATCTCTACATTGGATTACTAAGCCTTTTTATGGTTTCTTGTGGTTCTTATCAAAATAGTTCCTATTACGAAACTGATGGTATATACGGCGCTTCAAACAACAGAAATACAGAAACAAACACTGCCTCAGGCAATTATTATAAAGATTATTTCAACTCACTACAAACAGAAAGTGAAACTCCTGAAGTTTTTACCGATATTGACAAATACAGTGATTTCGATTCAGCTGACAATAATTTACCTTCAAGTTATGCAGGTTGGGGCAACAACCAAACCGGAACTATAATTAATGTTTACCCTGACTATTGGGGAATGAATTATGGTTTTGGCTGGAATAACTGGGGTTGGAATAATTGGGGCTGGAACAACTGGGGAATGAATTATGGATTCGGCTGGAACAACTGGGGTTGGAATAATTGGGGCTGGAATTACGGATTCGGGTGGAACAACTGGGGAATGAACTATGGTTACGGATGGAACAATTGGGGCTGGGACAACTACTATTATTACAACCGCCCTAACAACACCAGATACTATTCAAACACTCAAAGCAGAAGAGGCACACCAGCCATTAATTCATCTTACTCCTCAAGAAACTACACCACAGACAGAAGAACCTACAGCACAAACAGAAACTACTCTACGAGCAGAATTGGGACTACCAGAAATTCTACATTTACAAATTCCAGAACATACAACAACAATAACACACCTCAAACAACTACTAACAGAAGGGGTGCTACGCAATACCAAAACAACAATAGCAACACCCAACAAAGTAGAACATATTCCAGAAGCGAAAGCTACACACCTTCAAGATCCTACAGCAGCCCTTCTTATGGTGGAGACAGTGGTGGAAGATCTTCTTATGGCGGTGGTGGAAGCAGCAGCGGAGGAAGCTCAAGATCATCAGGTGGAAGTAGAAGATAACCCCAAACAAGCTTTTTAACTAAAAACCATTCAAATGAAAAAATATCTATTTTTAATACTATCCGGGCTGGCTTTTAACTCTGCACAATCTCAGGAAATCACAAGCGGTTTGCGATTTGCACAGGACAACACCACAGGTACCGCACGCTATAGAGCTATGGGAGGTGCTTTTGGAGCTTTAGGAGGCGATTTATCTTCTTTAAACGCAAACCCTGCCGGTAGTGCCGTTTTTATTAACAACCAGCTAACATTTTCCCTTAGTAATTTTGACATCAATAATAAATCTAATTATTTTGAGGAGCGTACTTCCGAAAAAGACAACTCATTCGATTTAAACCAGGCTGGTGCTGTATTTGTTTTTAACAATCATAGCCCAAATAACAATTGGACTAAAATTGCTTTAGCAATAAATTACGAAAAAACTAACAACCTCAACAACTCTGTATATTCACAAGGAGTCAACCCTACAAACAATATTTCAGAATATTTTTTAAGTTATGCAAATGAAAATTTAAAGAGAGATCAAGCAGGTATCCCATTGAGTACCATTACAGATTTTAACTACTTTCAATTAGACTACGCTGATCAGCAAGCTTTTTTAGGTTACGAAGGCTACATAATCAATCCTGATGAATATAACGACGACAACACTAAATACAATTCTAACGTCCCTGCCGGCGGAAATTACTACCACGAAAACACCATTACATCTCAAGGAAACAATGGTAAACTATCTTTTAACGCTGCAACTTCATATAAAGATCAACTTTATATAGGAGCAACACTTAACTCTCATTTTACTGATTTTAGACAAAACACTTATTTCTATGAAGTAAACGACAATCTAAACAACAATATCGTTGACTTACTGGATACTTCATTTGAAAACGACATCTACACCTATGGCTCCGGATTTTCATTTCAATTAGGACTTATTGGAAAATTGAACGACCAGGTACGTTTGGGACTTTCATACCAATCTCCTACTTGGAACAAACTAAATGATGAATTAAGACAAAATTTAGTTTCAAGCATCCAGGACTACACAGACAACGACAATCCTCCTATAACTTTTACCAATATCGACTCAAACAACACTGTAATTTACAGAACCTATAGACTAAGAACTCCGGGAAAAATCACAGGAAGTTTTGCTTATGTGTTTAACAAAAAAGGATTAATCAGCTTTGATTACGGTTACAAAGATTATGGTAACATCAAATATTCGATAGAAGAGGACAGCAGAAACAGATTAATCAACTCTGATATTTCAGATGCTTTAAAAGGTGTTTCAGAAGTAAGAGTAGGTGGCGAATATAAAATTGAAAGATTAAGCCTTAGAGCTGGATACCATTTTGAAGGAAGCCCATACAAAGACAAGAGAACTGTTGGCAATTTAAACAGCTATTCAACCGGTCTGGGGTATAATTTTGGAGGAACAAGAGCTGATATTTCTTATGCTTACACAAAAAGAAATTCTCAACAAGCTTTCTTTAGCCAAGGTTTTACTGATGGCGCTAAAATCAACTCCATCAACAACACTGTTACCTTTAGTTTATTATTCGAATTATAATTTCTAAAAAAAACAATCTAAAAATAACCGTCTTGACCTTTCACAAACAAGACGGTTATTTTTTTAGCTGTAAAAAACAATTTCTTTTAAAAAATTACAATTCCAAATTTTAATGCAACTACAAAAAAACAGCTAAATCGAAACAATCCCGATAGCTATCGGGACAATTTGAATAAAAAAACGTAATTTTGCACTCCTCCCGAACAATCGGGACACAATAATATGAGAACCAAGTCTTTAAAAAAGAACAAAATAAACGTAATTACCTTAGGGTGTTCAAAAAACATATACGATAGTGAGGTATTAATGGGACAACTTCGCGCCAACGGAAAAGAAGTAGAACACGAAGCACCAGTTGATCAGGAAGGAAATATTATCGTAATCAATACTTGCGGATTTATTGATAATGCAAAAGCAGAATCGGTAAATATGATTTTAGAATATGCCGACAAGAAAGAAAAAGGCCTGGTTGACAAAGTTTTTGTAACCGGATGTTTGTCAGAGCGATACCGACCTGATTTAGAAAAAGAAATCCCAAATGTGGATCAGTTTTTTGGAACTACCGAATTGCCCCAATTATTAAAAGCTTTGGGAGCAGATTACAAACATGAATTATTAGGTGAGCGTTTAACAACAACCCCTAAAAATTATGCTTATTTAAAAATTGCCGAAGGTTGTGACAGACCTTGTAGTTTTTGCGCTATTCCAATTATGCGTGGTGCACACGTTTCGCAACCTATTGAAAAATTAGTAAAAGAAGCCGAAGGTTTAGCCCGAGATGGGGTAAAAGAATTGATTTTGATTGCTCAGGACTTAACTTACTATGGTCTTGATATTTATAAAAAACGCAACCTTGCCGAATTATTAGAGGCATTGGCAAAAGTAGAAGGAATCGAATGGATTCGTTTGCATTATGCCTTCCCTACCGGTTTCCCAATGGATGTATTGGACTTAATGAAACGCGAACCTAAAATTTGCAATTATATTGACATTCCGCTACAACATATTTCTGATTCTATTTTGAAATCGATGCGTCGTGGAACCACACAGGCTAAAACAACTCAATTATTAAAAGACTTTAGAGCAGCAGTTCCGGGAATGGCCATCAGAACAACATTAATAGTTGGTTATCCGGGAGAAACTCAGGAAGATTTCGAAATTTTGAAAGATTTTGTTCAGGAAATGAAATTTGACCGCATGGGATGTTTTGCCTATTCTCACGAAGAAAACACACATGCTTATTTATTAGAAGATGATGTTCCGGATGATATCAAACAAGATCGTGCCAATGAAATCATGGAATTACAATCGCAGATTTCATGGGATTTGAATCAGGAAAAAATTGGACAAACATTCAAATGTATCATTGACAGAAAAGAAGGCGGACACTTTGTTGGTCGCACCGAATTTGACAGCCCGGATGTTGACAATGAAGTACTAATTGACGCTTCAAAATATTATTTAAAAACAGGCGATTTTGCTATGATTAAAATTATAGATGCAACAGAATTTGACCTTTATGGAGAACCCGCATAAAAAATAATTTTAGTTATCTAAAAAAACAATTATGAACAAGACACAATTTTTCTTTGTATTAGCGTTTATAACTATATCCTTTAATACAGCTTTTGCACAATATGGTTACGGAAACGGATACGGTAACGGATATGGTGGTTATGGAATGGGTAGAAATAGCATGAGCCAAATGAATCAAGCCGATATGAAACCAAAAGAAATTCCGGTTGAAGTAACGGTTGCTAAGATAATGGAAAAACTAAAACCTCAATTAAACCTTGACGAATTGCAAACTATTGCTATTGGAAATGTTTATACTGACATTATAAAGTCGCAAACAGCAATAATGAAAGACGAAAAATTGAGTCAACAAGAAAAGTCTAACGAAATAAAAGCTCTTTTTGAAATAAACGAAAGAAAAGTAAACGAATACTTAAACGAAGAGCAAAGACAAAAATACAAAGCTCTAAAAGAAGAAGGCGGAAATAACAAAAAAGAGAAAGAGAAAAAGAAAAAATCAAAAAAGGAAGACGAATAGTTTTCCTTTTTTTAAATAAAAATAGATTCAAAATGAACAAACATCTTAGCTATTTAATTTTTGCATTAATCATTGCATCATGCTCGACTAATCCTTATAAAAAAAGCGAGAAAGAATACGATACAAAACTAAAATCTTTCAAAGATCAAATTTCAGCTAAAGACCCCGAACCTTTACCTGTAGTTAACAAAACAATTATAAGTATCGATAGCGTTTACAGCAAACAATTATATACTTTTAAAGATAGTATCTTCAAAGTGGGCTCAACACAATTAAGTAATAACATATACACAGAATGGATAAGTACCGTCAATTTCAATCTTAGAAAACCTAATTTTATTATTATCCACCACACTGCACAGGACTCACTTCAGCAAACAATTAAAACCTTTACTAAAACCAGCACCCAGGTAAGTGCACATTATGTAATTGCCGATGACGGACATGTAGTTCACATGCTAAACGATTATTTACGCGCCTGGCATGCCGGAGTAAGTTCGTGGGGAAAAAACACTGATATTAATTCTTCTTCCATAGGAATTGAATTAGACAACAATGGTAGCGAACCTTTTTCTGAAGCTCAAATTACCAGCTTGATGGCTCTTTTGAGCAAATTGAAGAAAGACTACAATATTCCTGCTCAAAACATAATTGGTCATTCTGATATTGCTCCCAGTCGAAAAAAAGACCCAAGCGGCTTATTTCCATGGAAAACTTTGGCCGAAAACGGATTCGGAGTATGGAAAGACGACGAACTTCCCTTAGCCCCTTTTGATTTTAATGCCGAATTGGCACTGCAAATTATTGGCTACAACACAAAAAACTTAAGTGCAGCAATCACAGCGTTCAAACTACACTATATACCAGAAGAAGCCAATGCTGTTTTAGATCAAAACACTATCAACACCATTTATTCTATTTATTTAAAACAATAAACAAATCTTAGTTGAAGCCAAAAAAAGTTCTTTGAGAAATCCTCAAAGAACTTTTTTTATTCCTAAATCGCACCAAATCAATTATAACGATTATGTATTCAATATAGTCCAATAAAAATTGGACTATATTCATATTATATTAGCATTATGCCAAAAAAATCTGACTATTTGGTAATTATAAATTGGTATTATGAAGCTTTAGAATACCTCTTTTCTTGTCCCAGAGCAAATGTATGCGTTTTATTTTTTGCCCTTAATTAAACTAATCTTTCCTTTGGCAGATTAGCACAGCAAAACCAAACAACTTTTAGCTACACAATAAATCGACAATAAAAAACTGCCAAGATTCATTAAATGAACCTTGGCAGCAAAAAAAAAAATTATCATTTATTGTATTTCGAATTTTGACAATTCTTAGAAGCCATAAACTAAAGCGATAGAAGCCTGAGCCGCAGATTTTGTTGGAGTAGTCATATCTGACTCAAAGAAATTATCATCTTTAGCAGAATCCAATCTGAATTCAGGGATAACTGTTAATCCTCCTGCTTTTAAGTTAGCTGATAAAGTGAAAGCTGTTACAGAATTATCAGCAGACAAACCAAACATAGCACTATTTTCTTTAGCTTTGAAATACTCAGCACGTAATCCTAAACCAAAGTTTTCAGTTACCGCTACTGATGGATATAAAGCTACACCTGTATAACCAAAGTCACTATCCCCAGGTGCTGACCAATCAGCTGCATTTAAACCTAATTTGAATTTTTCAGACAATTGGAAAGTAGCTGTTAAGTCCACAATAGTACCACTTTCAGAACCATCCATAAAGTTCAGGTAAGCACTTACACCTTCTGTTGGAGTTAAAGACAATTGAGCTCCAATTGCGTTTAATCCTTTCATTGGGTCAGCTGAATAAAAATTCCAAGTACTATTAAAACCTCCTACCATTAAGCCAACTTTATCTGAGATTGCATAATTTGCTTTAATTCCCGCATTTTGGAATGGCCCATTAGTAAACAAATAAGAAGTTGAATAATGGAAGTTTGCTACTGGTGAAATCACCTCATATCCAATAAAAGTTCCCATGTAACCTGCTGTAAAACTTAATTTATCTGTAGCAGCATAAGTAACATACAAATTTTGAATGTGGAATGAATTAGATTCATTTGATAGAGTTCCATCTCCATTAAGAATCGATTGATATTGTCCTCTTGGTCCAAAAGAAACTTCACCCACGAAAGAAGTTTTACCCGTTGTTTTTTTCAAAGCAATGTCAATCATCCCCAAAGACACTGAATTCTGATCTGATGCAAAACTTGTCCCGATGTTTGATGCTTTTGCAAAATCGTATTTGTAGTAAACATCAGCAGAACCTGAAATTTCTAATGGGGTGTCTTGTGCAAATGTCATGCTTCCTGTCAGCGCTAAAGCTAAAATAAAAATTACTTTTTTCATGTTTTAATTTGTTTTGGTTATTTAAATTATTTTTACTCAAAAAGAAATATTAACATATTATCCTCAATATTTAACAAGTTTTATTCCTTTTTGTTGAAGCAAATTTATCAACTTTTATTTTTACAAAAATAAAATAATATAACTTTTTGCCGTTTTTAGCGTCGAATTATCAAAAATCGGGATTCAATTAAAAAAAAATACATTTTCCTTATTTTTCGATAGCAAAAAAATGATTATTCTCATGATAAAAAACACAAACACCCTTAAAAAACAGACTAAAAAACAAAAACAAGCTAAAAAAACATCAAAAACTCAATATAAAACCAATTAAAAACAAAACTACCCCCTAAAAAAACAGGGGTTAATCAATACAAACATAAAAATGCTGCTTGATAATTCCGCAACAAAAACATTAAAAAACAACAAAACCTCCCAAAAGGAGGTTTTTCATTATAAAAAGATGTTAGCAACTCATCTATCATAAAATTAAAAGCCCAAATTCCCGTAGTGAATTTATAGGCTTAGAATACCAAAACAATTCAAAATCTTCTAAATTTAACTCAAAATCGGCTTTTAACTCTTGAAAGGAATATATTTTAGTGTTAAAAACTGTAATCTTTTCCAATATTGTTACTAACCATTCCCCTTCCCCTCTATTGGTTTGAATTGTAAAACTTTCTTTTTTATCATGAAAAGTCAAACTCATCATTTCCCAGGAATTCCCTTTCTTAGTCTTCATAAAATGTTCAACTGATGGTTTTCCCCCGATCCAAACTACTTTTGCATTTGGTTTTATATTAAAATCAACATCAGACTCTAAAGCATTAAAAATAAAATCGGGATGAATTTTTGTTTTCGGAATTTTAAAATCAAACCATTCCTGCAATTCATAGTCAAAACAGATTCCGTGCATATAATTAAACAATGATTTCTTTAAACCGAAACTGAATTTATCATGGTCAATCCCTGTTAAATCCTTATAATTAATATCATTATTGGCAAAAGTCCCAATAGCTTCGGTTTCTTTTACCACGCCAAATTTCTCCGGATACATACCTACCGGACTATGCGCTGTCATGGCAAATTGATGCCAAAATCCTGATTGCAAAATTCCCGCTTCAAATAATTGACGCACCATTTCGAGACTATCTACTGTTTCCTGAACGGTTTGCGTAGGATAACCATACATCAAATAAGCATGAACCATAATTCCAGCTTCGGTAAAATTACGGGTTACACGTGCCACCTGTTCCACCGTTACACCTTTGTCAATCAATTTTAACAAACGATCAGAGGCCACTTCAAGTCCGCCCGAAACAGCAATACAACCCGAAGCCTTCAATAATAAGGCTAAATCCTGAGTAAAACTTTTTTCGAATCGAATGTTCGTCCACCAAGTGACTGACAATTTTCTTCGAAGAATTTCAAGAGCTAATACACGCATCAAAGCTGGTGGTGCCGCTTCATCTACAAAATGAAATCCATTTTCACCCGTTTGAGTAATCATCTCTTCCATTCTATCACAAAGCAAACTGGCAGCTACGGGTTCGTAAACCTTAATATAATCTAACGAAATATCACAAAAAGTACATTTCCCCCAATAACATCCATGCGCCATGGTAAGTTTATTCCAGCGCCCATCGCTCCACATACGGTGCATAGGATTGACAATTTCGATAACCGAAATGTATTTATCCAATAACAAATCAGAATAATCCGGTGTACCCACTTGGGATTGTTTGTAATCCGATTTAGCGGAATTATTTTTATAAACTACTTTTCCATTTTCTAAAAGAAAAGTTCTTTTAAACGAATTATAATCTGGATTTTCAATACTCGAAATTAATTCTTCAATAGGAACTTCGCCGTCATCCAAAGTAATAAAATCAAAAAACTCAAAAACTCTAGCATCCGAAAGCGAACGTAATTCGGTATTTGGAAAACCGCCACCCATTGAAATTTTAATGTTCGGAAAATGTTGTTTCACCCATTGTGCACATCGAAAAGCCGAATATAAATTCCCAGGAAATGGAACAGAAATCAAAAAAAATGTTGGTTGAGTGATTTCAATTCGTTCTTTCAGAATCGAAAAAAGAATATTATCTATATAGGTAGGTTTTTGTTGTAAAGCGTCATATAATTCGTCAAAAGAATTGGCACTGCGCCCCAAACGTTCAGCATAACGGCTGAAACCAAAATTAGCATCCACACATTCCACAATAAAATCAGAGATGTCTTCGAGATATAAAGTTGCCAAATGCTTTGCCTTATCCTGAGTTCCCATGGTACCAAAAGCCCAATCCAATTCTTCCAACTGAGCAAAACGTGAAGCTTCAGGCAAATAATCTTCCTGACATATCTGCAAAGCCAAGGTTGGATTTTTTCCTTGCAAAAAAGCAATAACCGAATCAATAGTTTTAATATATTCATCCTGCAATGCAAAAATACGCTTGCAATTATCCGTTGTAGGTTGTTGACTTTTGGTTTGAAATAAATCTTGTAATCCTTCTTTCGAAAACAATTTCAAAATCACCTCAATCCCTAAATCTGCCTGAACTGATTCTATTCCTTTGGTATTCAAAAATCCTTTGATATAAGCAGTTGCTGGATAAGGAGTATTCAGTTGGGTAAAAGGCGGCGTGATGAGGAAAAGTTTTGGCTTCAAAATGATAGTATTTGCTACAAAAATAAGGGATAATTTTAGTTTCTATTCTAATGGAGATTGAAAGTTTTTAAAGCTTAATTTTCTATTAAAAAGAATACTGTCATTTGAGCGTATTTGATTACATTTGAAAACTATTCTAAGAGATTAATATTTATGAAAAAAACTCTACTCTTATTATTATTTTTATTTACTAGCTTTTGCTTTTCACAAGAAATCTGTGACAACGGAATCGATGATGATGGTGATGAAAAAATTGATTTAAATGATACTGATTGCATTTGTAATAATGCAACAACTTCACTACTTCAGAATCATTCATTTGAAGAAAAAACGGGTTGCCCTGATAATTCTGATGATTTAAATTTTATAAGTCCATGGTCAAAAGGAACAATTCCTTCTCCTGATTACATAAATTGTAATTCCTTAGAAAGCACTCTTTACAATAAAAATCTTCAAAACCTCCCAGATGGTAAAGGAATTGTTCGAGCTGTTTATAAAAATAATCATAAAGAATATTTAGCCACCAAATTAGCCTCTCCACTGCAATCAGGAATAGAATACCAATTAACTCTAAATATCGCAACATTAATGACAGTGAATGTATCACCAACAGATATATTCGTGGATTCTAATTTTTTAGAACCAACTTACGTAACACTTTATGGATGTTCAAACAAAGACAACATTCCTCTTTCTACAAATTCAGATCCTAATTCTTTTGACCCTTCTTGGATTGAAATTGGAAAAATTTTATACCAGCCCCAGTCTGTTTGGAGTGAAATTACGATCAATTTCACCGCTAATATTGACATTAATGCTATAATGCTTGGACCATCAAAAGTATTACCCCCCTCTTTTGATTATATTTATTTACCAACATTTAGCGGAACGTATGAACCTTCTTTTTTATATGATAATTTAAGATTAAACACTGCTGAAAGTTTTGGTGCTACTATTAGTCAGATTGGAACTTTCTGTAATAACGATTTAGTATTGACAGCTAATCTTAATAAAGCCATGACTTTATCAACAACATTTCAATGGTATAAAAATGGCATCGCTATAGTTGGGGCAACTAATCAATCCTATTCAATCCCCTCCAACAAATCTAATCTTGGGGAATATTCTGTAAAAGTTACCGATACAAATAATTGTTTCATCAGTTCAAAATTAACCATTAATAATTCAATCCCTAATCCTTCTGTAACAGTTGTACAACCTTCTTGTCAAGACACAAACGGTTATATTGAAGTTAATGCCCCTGGAATGGAATATAGTTTTAGAAAAGGCTTGTCTTTAGAAGATTATTACCTATCTTCTAAAGACTTGGTATGGCAAACTGATGCCAAATTTACCACAAAGGAATATGGAAAATATTATATTCAAACCAGAACTAGTTCCGGTTGTATCTCTACACCTACAATTGTAACAATTGATATCCCAACATTACTAGACAGACCCACATTTTCAATTATTCAACCAACTTGTAGTTCTGGTGGAACTATTACTATAACAACTCCAGGATCCCAATATAGTTTTGATGATGGATTGACTTGGGGAAATAATGCCACAAAAACAAATTTACCACCCGGTAATTATTTCATCAAAATAAAGAACAACTCAGATTGTGAATCCTATGCACAAAGTGTTTTTCTTTTCGAATATTATATTAATACTCCAACTTATACTGTAACACAACCTACATGTAATGAAGGCGGAAGTATTACTATTACTACACCTGCTTCAGAATATAGCTTTGATAACGGAGAAACCTGGACAACAAATCCAACAGCGACAAACCTAGCTCCTGGGTATTATAATATAAGAATTAAAAATGAATTTGGATGTGAATCCAAACCTAATACTTACCAAATATATTTTGAGCGATTTTCAATACCACATCCTGAGATTAAAATTACGCAACCTGATAAGTGTGACAAAACTGGCAGTATAACATTTTTAAAAACTGCAGTTCAATATAGCCTTGATGATGGTGCAACATGGACAAATAATCAAACAATAAGCAATTTACCTGTTGGCAGTAGCTATATAATTAAAACTAAAAATGAACTTGGATGTGAATCAGAAAGAAATTATGCTACAATTTATCCTTTTCATTTACCTACTCCAAGTTACACAAAAACAAATCCAACTTGCGAAAAAAATGGCAATTTAACTATAACTACAAATGCTTTCGAATATAGTTTTGACAATGGTGAAACATGGACAAAAAATCCAACTATAACAGTTCAAAATGGAACAGAATATTCTTCATTTCCAATAATGATCAAAGATGAATTGGGTTGTACATCTATACCGCAATATGTAACTGTTTATCCAGATATTTATTTAGACTTTTACCCTGAATATAAAATTATTAAAGAGGCTACTTGTGATTCTGGTGCTAGTGTTACCATTACTACTGCTGCAGCTGAATATAGTTTTGATGATGGTAAAAATTGGACGACAAACCCTACCGCAACAAATTTACCTGGTGGAAGTTCTTATGCGTTAAAAGTCAAAGATAGTTATGGCTGTATATCCTATTACAAGATGATATACATACCTTCCAATGTAAACGAATCCTATTTGAATATACCTACTTATACAATTATACAGCCCAGTTGTGAAAATAAAACTGGAACTATCAAAATTACAACTCCAGCTTCATTCTATAGTTTTGATGGCGGGGAAACATGGGGGACAAATCCAACAAAATCAAATCTGGAAGAAGGTAATTATGAAATTGTAATAAAAAATGAAACAGGATGTAAAAGCTTTCCTTTCAACATACATATCTTTTCGTACTATCTTGACACTCCTCATTATGTTATTACGCAACCTACTTCATGTGAAGCAAATGCTACAGGAAGTATTACAATAACAAGTCCTGCAGATTATTACAGTTTTAATGATGGAGCAACCTGGACTACAAATCCAACGGCATCAAATTTACCCATAGGTTTTAAATATTTAATAAAAATTAAAAACAAACAAGGCTGTGTCTCACAAAGCTATCCGGTTTATTTTACCCCACTCAAATTAAAACCTGCAGAATATACTGTTATTTATCCATCTTGTGGAAAAGGTGGTAGTATTACAGTAACTACTCAGGCACCATTTTACAGTTTTGATGGTGGGGAAACATGGGGAACTAATCCAACAGTTTCAAATTTACCTGCAGGTCATTATTATCCCCATCCTAAAATAAAAAATGAATTAGGGTGCATATCAGAATCTAGTTATTCTATCAATTTTCATGTTTTTGACAATGCCCCATTAGATATACAAATAACTCAACCTACATGCGAATCCAAAAACAAAGGTAGTATTATCATAAATAATCCTGCTGACCAATATAGCTTTGACGATGGCAGAACCTGGAGTCAGTACAATACAGCCACAAATTTATCTCCTGGAAATTATACTGTTCTTACAAAAAACAATTTAGGCTGTGGAACAGGAGTTGCATTCGTTCAACTTTTCCCTTTTTATTTACCCCGACCTAGTTATAGTACAACTCCTCCTAGTTGTGGAGTTGGTGGAAGCATAACAATTACCACGCCTGCAGCATTATACAGTTTTGATAATGGACAAACATGGAGCGCAAATCCAACGGCTTCAAATTTAGATGAGGGATATTATGGAATAAACATAAAAAATGAATTAGGTTGTAAATCCTATTATCAATATATTTATGTTCCAAAATTTTACCTCGACTTACCTACAAATACAATTACACAACCAAATTGCGAATCATTAGGGAGCATAACTTTTACAACAATTGCCTCTCAATACAGTATAGACAATGGTACTTCTTGGTCGTCAAATGCAAGCTTTACCAACTTAGTACCCGGAAATTATTATTTAAAAATAAAAAATGATTTAGGATGTGAATCGAATTATAAATCTGTTACTCTTTACAATGTAAATCTACCAGCACAAAAACCAACTATTTCAATCCAACAACCTAGTAGCTGCACAACTTCCAAAGGAAAAATAACTGTAACTACTAATGCTAATCTATATAGTTTTGATGATGGACTTACTTGGTCTGCCAATTCTACTGCTACAGATTTAACACCGGGAGATTATTCTATAAAAATTAAAAATAGTGCTGTTGGTTGCCCTTCTGAAACAATTACTGCAACAATTAATCCTCCTCTTGATGCAATAGGAATACCTAATTACACAGTCACTCAACCAATAAGCTGTACAAATCCCTTTGGATCAATTAGTATCCAAACCGCTGCTGCCGCATATAGTTTTAATAATGGATTAAGTTGGTCAACGAGTGCCGATGCAACTAACTTACCATCTGGCCCCTACAATATTAAGATTAAAAACTCAGTTGGCTGTGAATCGGAACCAATTACAATTCAAATAAATCCACCTACAGATTATCCTAGCATTCCAACCTATAGTATTACTCAACCAGATTGTAATAATTCCAAAGGTAAAATCACAATTAATGCGTTCGCATATCAATATAGTTTTGACAATGGTAGCTCATGGAATGCTTCAGCAACTTCAACTTTTTTAAATTCAGGAGAATATTTTCTTAAAATAAAAAATGCTAATGGATGTATTTCTGAAGCAAACAAAGCTACTATAATTCCTTTTTTTAGTTCAATCCCTAAACCTATCATTAATTCTCCCCAAACCTTCTGCATCCAACAAAATGCGACAATTAATAATATTGTAATCAATGGACAAAACGTAAAATGGTATGATGCTTTAACTAATGGAAATCTAATTCCTAATACCACTTTATTGCAAAACGGCATTACTTATTATGCTTCGCAAACTATAAACGGTTGCGAAAGTGAAAGAATAGCTGTTTTAATAAACATTCAAAACAACCCTGCTCCAACAGCCAATATCAATCAGTCGTTTTGTACTGGTTCAAATCCGACAATTGCAAACATTCAAATTACAGGAAACCAAATCAAATGGTATGACGCTTCTACAAATGGAAATCTTCTGCCAACTACAAGCAATCTTCAAAACGGCAAAACCTACTATGCTTCGCAAACTCTAAACAATTGTGAAAGCGAAAGAATAGGAATTACTGTTTCAATTGTTAATACACCTCCTGCTCCAACAGCAAATGGAAATCAATCCTTTTGCAAAAGCGAAAATGCAGCACTCAGCGATATCCAAATTACAGGACAAAATATAAAATGGTATGACACCAATTTTGCCGCAGCCGGTTTACCAAATACAACTTTATTAGAAGACAACAAAATCTATTACGCTTCACAAACTATAGGTTGTGAAAGTGATAAAACTCCAGTTTTAATTAGAGTTTACAATACTCCATTACCAACAGCAAATAAAAATCAACTATTTTGTATTGATGAAAACGCGACTATTGCCAATCTTTCCATTTCAGGCTCAAATATCAAATGGTATGAAGATTCAACCAATGGAACTGTTTTAGCAGAAACCACTTTATTAGAAAATAACAAAACCTATTATACTACACAAACACTTAATAATTGCGAAAGTGAAAGAGTAGCTATTACTGTAAAAATTCAGGATACTCAACGTCCAATTGCTAATTCCCCACAAACATTTTGTGTTCAGGAAAATGCAAAAATTAGTGATATTAGCATTTCAGGTCAAAACATAAATTGGTTTGAAAGTGCTTCATCTTCGATAAATTTATCTGAATCCACTTTGCTTGAAAACGGAATTACCTATTATGCTTCAGAAAACATCAATAATTGTGAAAGCGATAGAATTCCTGTTACAATTACTATCCTCGGAGCTACAACTTCAGAATGCATTAATTATGTTGATGAACTTCCGTTTCCAAAATTCTTTACACCCAATAATGATGGATACAATGATACCTGGACAATTGATTTTGCTTATTTAAAACCCAATACCGGAATTCAAATCTTTGACCGTTACGGAAAACTATTAAAAGTACTATTACCCGATGCCGCCTGGAACGGCCTGTTCAATAATCTGGAACTTCCTGCTACTGATTATTGGTTCACAGTCACCAGAGCAAATGGTCAGGAATTTAAAGGGCATTTTAGTCTCAAACGATAAAATACAAAGGGCGCAAAATTTAAAAATTTGCGCCCTTTGTATAAAGCTTTATAAACTTTGTGGTTAAAAAATTTAAAACTTATGTTCCTCTTTACTAATCACCAATAATGAAATCAATGAAATACAAGCTGCAATAGTGAGATACAAACCTACATAAGTCAAACTATAAGTAGATGCTAACCAAATAGCGACCATAGGGGCAAAAGCTGCTCCAAGGATTCCTGCCATATTAAAAGTTAATGATGCTCCTGAATAACGAACGGTTGTAGGAAACAATTCAGACAAGAAAGTTCCCAGTGGTCCATAAGTGAATCCCATCAAAGACATTCCCATACAAACAAAAGCAGTCACTAAAATCGTACTTCCTGAATTAAGAAAATAAGAGAAGAAAAATCCAAAAATAGCAATCGCAATTGTGGTGTAAATCAACATTTTCCTTCTTCCGATTTTATCTGCTACCAAAGCAGAAATTGGAATAAAAAGAGCAAAAAACAACACCGAAAACAACTGAATTAACAAAGCATCTCTTTTAGTAAATCCCAAATCGGAAGTTGCCCAACTCAACGTAAATACGGTCATTAAATAAAATACTAAGAATGTTGTAATTGCAGCAAATGTTCCAAAAATCAACTGATTCTTATACGATTTTATCAAAGTTAAAAAAGGAACTTTTACCTCTTTTTGTTCTTCTTTCGAATTCTCAAATGCCGGAGTTTCGGTAATTTTTAATCGAATATAAAAACCTACGATTACTAAAAGTGAACTGGCAATAAATGGAATTCTCCAACCATAATCCATAAAATCAGCACTACTCATGTTATCGGTTAGCAATAAAAACGTTCCTCCCGAAAGTAGCAAACCTATCGGTGCTCCTAATTGTGGAAACATTCCGTACCAAGCACGTTTGTTAGGTGGTGCATTTTCGATTGCCAATAAAACCGCTCCTCCCCATTCGCCTCCTAATCCAACACCTTGTCCAAATCGGCAAAGCATCAACAACAAAGGAGCAGAGATACCAATACTGGCATAACTTGGTAAAAAACCAATACTCACTGTCGAAATCCCCATGGTTAACAAAGCAACAACCAAAGTAACTTTTCGCCCTACCTTATCTCCATAATGCCCAAAAACTGCTGAACCTAAAGGCCTGGATAAAAAAGCAATAGAAAAAGTCGCCAAAGATTCTAAAGTAGAAGTGGTACTATCAGTTCCCGGAAAAAACAATTGCGGAAAAACCAAAACAGCTGCATTGGCAAAAATATAGAAGTCAAAAAACTCTATGGTTGTTCCAATCAAACTACCAAAAAGTACGTGTTTTAAAGAATTTATTTTAGTTGACTGTTCTTTCATCATCAAGAAATTAGGTTTAAAATCTTGCAAAAGTCCTCCTTATTTTTGAATGCCACAAATATTTAGTTCCAATATTTTTTGGTAATTTTACTCAAAACAATTTCAAACATGCCCAACGACTGTATCAGCTATCAAAAATCTGGATATTTCTCTCCTTTGATGAATGATTATTTAGACCAAAATCCAAAGTTACAATCCTTATATAATCGGTTTCCAACATTTGAAAACTTCGAAGCACAAATAGTCGAAAAACAGAATAATTTTAATAATAGCCATAGAGCGAGCTTAGTTTCTGTTCTGCAAAAACAATATGCCGGAATTGAAATTTCGCATCTAACCCAGCAAAATATAGAATCTTTAAAAGTCAACAACACTTTTACAGTAACTACTGGACATCAATTAAATTTGTTTTCCGGTCCTTTGTATTTTCTATACAAAATTATCTCTGTAATCAATTTAACCACCGAATTAAAAGTAAAATACCCTGCTTATAATTTTGTACCCGTTTATTGGATGGCAACCGAAGACCACGATTTTGAAGAAATCAATTACTTTAATTTTAAAGGACGAAAATTTCGTTGGAACGCAGCTAGTTCAGGACCTGTAGGACGATTATCTACCAAAGGTTTAGATGATTTTTTCGAAATTTTCGAACAGGAATTAGGACACAGCACCAATGCCGAAACCTTAAAAAAAATATTCGAAGGAGCTTATTTAAATCATTCTAATTTGGCTGACGCAACCCGTTATTTAGCTAATGCTTTGTTTGGTACACATGGATTAGTAATCATAGATGCCGATGATGCTGATTTGAAAAAGAATTTCGCACCTTATATTAAAGAGGAATTATTGAATCAAACCGCTCACAAGAAAGTACTGGAAACTATCGAAAATTTAAAGGAATATTCGGTTCAGGTAAATCCAAGAGAAATCAATTTGTTCTACATCGAAGATAATTTGCGAGAACGAATTATTTTCGAAAATGGAAATTTCAAAGTAAACAATACTAAAATTGAGTTTTCTGAAATTGAAATTCTAAAACTTTTGGAAAGCAATCCTGAAAAATTCAGCCCTAATGTAATTGTGCGTCCGCTATATCAAGAAGTAATCCTGCCTAATCTTTGCTACATTGGCGGAGGCGGAGAAATCGCTTATTGGCTTGAATTAAAATCTTTTTTTGATGCGGTAAAAGTGAGCTTTCCAATACTTTTAGTTCGTAATTCGGTTCTTTTGGCCAGTGAAAAACAAATTAAAAAAGCAAATAAATTAAATCTTAGTTGGAACGACTTATTCACCAAACAAGCTGATTTAGTAAACAACAAAGCCCAGATATTATCAGAAATAGATATCGATTTGTCACACCTAAAAGAACAGTTAAAAACACAATTCGATATCCTGAACGAGATTACAACAAAAACAGATCCTTCTTTTGCCGGAGCAGTAAAAGCACAGGAGGTAAAACAACTGAAAGGTCTTGAAAAACTGGAAAAACGTTTGCTTAAAGCCGAAAAAATAAAGCTAAAAGATACCTTGACACGCATCATCGATTTGCAAAACGAATTATTTCCAAATCAAAGCTTACAGGAACGACAAGCCAATTTTTCTGAATTCTATATAGAAAGTGGCGAACATTTGATTAGCAAACTATTCGAACAGCTTAAGCCTCTGGAACAACATTTTAACATCATTGTATTTTAAAATTTAACAAAAAAAGCAGTATTTATGACGCATTTATTGCAAAATCAAAGTGCTTTACATTTTAAAAAAACTACTTTTATAAAAAAAGAAATTTACAATGATAACCAACAGAACCTTTACCATGATTAAACCCGATGCTGTCGCTAACGGACACATTGGAAACATACTTGCAATGATTACAAATGCAGGATTTAGAATTGTATCTCTAAAATTAACCCAACTTACAGTAACTGATGCACAAGCTTTTTATGCTGTTCACGCAGCAAGACCTTTCTATGGAGAACTGGTAGAATTCATGTCTTGCGGCCCAATTGTTGCTGCTATATTAGAAAAAGAAAATGCCGTTTTAGATTTCAGAACACTTATTGGTGCTACAAATCCGGCAGATGCAGCCGAAGGAACTATCCGCAAATTATATGCTACTTCAATGGGAGAAAATGCAGTTCACGGTTCTGATAGTGATGAAAATGCTGCTATCGAAAGTGCTTTTCACTTTTCAGGAAGAGAGCAATTTTAGTATTCGGTGTTCAGCTTTTAGTGTTCAGTCACAGTTGAAGTTGAAAGTCCCAGATAAAAAAGAAATCCCGTCTCGTTTTTTAGAACAAGACGGGATTTTCTATTTGATAAAAACTGATTACTAATCCCGATAATTATCGGAACGGAACACTGACCACTACCTAAGAACCACATCCTTCACCACATCGCGACGCAATTCTTCATTAATCATCGCAACAATTTTGGATTTTCCGTGGCTTAATTCTTCCCGCAATACTGATGATGTTAACTCCACATACAAAGTACTGCCTTTTAAAACCACATTACGGGTGTAACTGTTTACGCCATTTCCCATCAAATTTTGCCAGGCCTCTTTTACGTTAATTCCGTCCATTCCTGACTGTAGTTTATTGGTCTGAATAATTTGCTTCAAAACATCACCTATCGTACTTTCGTTATTTAGTCTTTTCGCCATCTTCCAGTAAATTTATTGGTCCTGCTTTTTTATATTGATATTCTTTATTTTGATCATTCTTAATCGTCATTTCATCATCTGAAATACTCACTAATTCTTCGCTCCATTTAGCATAAGCCGTTGAATAATCTAAATAAACATGATCTTCTACAAATCGTACTTTCACCTTTTCATAATCGTCATTAAATAAAAAAGTACCGTCAAATTGCGGTCTTACTTTTCTTCGAATCCCTTGATTTCCATCTATTTTAAAGAAATCAAAATTCTCATTCATCTTGTATTCCTTATCCTCTCCTTCCTTAAAACTCACCTTCTCAATTTCCCAATATCCATTCAATTTACCAATATCTTCAGGAGTAATTTTTTTTTGGCATGACACAAAAAGCAAGCATACAAAAAGAATTTTTAGAGCATTTTTCATCTTAAATTATTTAATTATAACCTTTACAAAACGAAGCGAAAGTAATATAAAAACTGATTTTATTTCGAAAACAAAGTTAACTTTATTAAAGTTAACTTTGATAAAAAAATCAAAACCAACTTAAACTATTTTCTATATTTTTAGTCTTAAAGTAGTTAGAACCAATACCCTAAAATCATGTCTAAAATCATACTTAGCATCCTAGGTCTTTTCTTGCTTGTAAATTGCAGTCCTGAAAATTCTTCTTCAAATACTACAGAAAACCTCTACTTCCCTCCACTGACAGGAACTAATTGGGAAACCAAATCTATTGCTGATTTAGGATGGAAACAGGAAGCAGTCCAGCCCTTATTAGATTATTTAGAGCTTAAACATTCTAAATCTTTTATGATCTTAGTCAACGGACGCATTGTCATGGAAAATTATTTCAATGGACATTCAGCAACCACTAATTGGTATTGGGCTAGTGCCGGAAAAACCCTGACTTCAACAGTTACAGGTATTGCCGAACAGGAGGGTTTCATCAATATTAACAACAAAGTTTCTGATTATATTGGCACTGGATGGACATCTGAAACTTTAGCAAAAGAAAACCTGATTACTTGCAAAAACTTACTCAGTATGACTTCAGGAATTGAAGATATTGCCAATGGCGATGATGTTTCTCCGTCGAGCCTAACCTACAAAGCCGATGCAGGAACACGCTGGGCGTATCATAATGTATATGTAAAATTGCAAGATGTTATTGCTCAGGCTACAGGACAAACCTGGGCGAATTATTTTAATACTAAATTGAGAGATAAAATTGGAATGAATGGAAGTTGGTTAACTCTAGACAACAATATTGTTTATTTCAGCACCACTAGAAGTATGGCTCGCTTTGGTTTACTGATGTTAAACAAAGGTAAATGGGGATATAGCACTATTTTAAACGAAGCCTTTTTCAATGCAGCTACCACAACTTCTCAAAATATTAATCTTGGATACGGTTATTTATGGTGGTTGAACGGAAAAAGTTCTTACCATTTACCACAAACTCAATTGCAATTTTCAGGAAGTATCATTCCAAATGGACCAAATGATATGTTCATGGCATTGGGCAAAAATGACCAGAAAATCTATGTCATTCCAAGTAAAAAAATGGTAGTTATACGAATGGGAGAAGCAGCAAACACAGACAATCCTTCATTTGCTTTATCTGGATTTGACAATGAATTATGGCAAAAAATTAATGCCTTGTATCAGTAAGAATTAAGATTTATTTTGAATTCTATTTTTAAAACCCAAAATACATAATACAACGCCTATTACCAATAGAATATAATACAGCGTTAATAATTGTTCTCTAACCATATTAGCTATCACAAAACAAACCACACTTATCATATACAGATAAATCGGAGCTATATTCTTAATCATATCTTTGTTATTTAAAGAAAGAATCTACAAATTCATATTTATTAAAGACTTGTAAATCTTCAATACCTTCACCAACACCAATGTATTTTACAGGAATTTGGAATTGATCCGAAATACCAATAACAACACCACCTTTAGCAGTACCGTCTAATTTAGTCACAGCTAATGAAGTTACTTCGGTTGCTGCTGTAAATTGTTTGGCTTGTTCAAAAGCATTTTGACCAGTTGAACCATCAAGAACCAATAAAACATCATGTGGTGCATCGGCAACTACTTTTTGCATTACGCGTTTTACTTTAGATAATTCATTCATCAAATTAACTTTGTTATGCAAACGTCCTGCAGTGTCAATAATTACAATATCGGCATCTTGTGCCACAGCTGATTGTAGCGTATCAAAAGCCACAGAAGCCGGGTCAGACCCCATATTCTGTCTTACTATTGGCACATCAACTCTATCAGCCCAAATTTGCAATTGGTCAATAGCAGCAGCTCTAAAAGTATCGGCTGCCCCAAGAACTACTTTGTAACCTTGTTTTTTAAATTGGTAAGCCAGTTTTCCAATAGTAGTTGTTTTTCCAACTCCGTTAACACCAACAACCATTAAAACATATGGTTTTACATTAACAGGAATCACAAATTCAGTTGCTTCACCAGTATTAGTTTCTGATAGCAAAGCTGCAATTTCTTCTTGTAGAATTTGATTCAGTTCTGAAGTACCTAAATATTTGTCTTCAGAAACGCGTTTTTCTATACGGGTTATTATTTTTAAAGTAGTATCAACACCTACATCAGAAGAAACCAGAATTTCTTCCAGGTTATCCAAAACATCATCATCAACCTTAGACTTCCCTACTATTGCTTTACTTAATTTAGAAAAGAAAGTAGTTTTTGTTTTTTCCAAACCTTTATCTAAGGTTTGCTTCGCTTGTTCGCTTATGCTCGGGTCCTTTTTCTCTGTAGAAAATATTCTTTTAAAAAAACTCATCGTATATACAGTATTAATAACAAGAGTATTAGCAAATAAATACCAATACCACTTTCAAAGAGTAAATATAGAAAATAAAAAAGCTACTTCCTGAAGAAAGTAGCTTTTCTATATATGCTTTTATGAATTATTTCTTTTTCAAGAATTCATCAACTAATTCAGGTGCAACGATAGTTTCTACGAAAGTATATGCGCCAGTTTTTGGAGATTTAACCATTTTAATGGCTTTTGATAATCTCTTTGAAGAAGTTTGTAACGATGCTACGGTTTTCTTTGCCATGATTCAAATGTTATTTTAATTTTAATAAACCCCTTATGAAATCAATTGAGATTCTATCAAAATTTCTAATTATTACTTAATTTCTTTGTGAACAGTTACTTTTTTCAAAACAGGGTTGAATTTTTTAATTTCCAATCTGTCTGGAGTATTCTTTTTGTTCTTAGTTGTAATGTATCTTGAAGTACCTGCAACACCTGAAGCTTTATGCTCAGTACATTCTAAAATTACCTGGATTCTATTACCTTTCTTTGCCATCTTGCTATATATTTATTTAGGAAAAAAGAATTATTTAATAAATCCTTCTGACTGTGCTTTTTTCAAAACAGCAGAAATTCCATTTTTATTAATTGTTTTTATCGTAGATGCTGCTACTCTAAGAGTAATCCATCTATCTTCTTCTGGAAGATAAAAACGCTTTTTAACTAAGTTCACAGAAAACTTTCTCTTAGTTTTGTTCATAGCGTGAGAAACGTTATTTCCTACCATCGCTCTTTTACCTGTAAGGTCACAAACTCTTGACATTATACTTATATTTTATATTCGTTATTCAAAATCAGGGTGCAAAGAAAAGAAAAATAAACGGTTCCAACAAAAAAATTACAAGACATTTTTAAAAATTTCTTTCTTTAGTATTTCTAAGCTTTTAATCAACGCTCTATCTATCACTTTTTCACGTGGTTGACCAAAATTAAACTCTTCCACAATTACCTCATTTGGAGTAGCCAAAGCGATAAAAACACTTCCTAATTCGGCTTGTTCATCTCCTTTTGTCGGTCCGGCATTTCCAGTTGTAGCAAGTGCATAATCGGTATTCATCAGCTTCTTAACATTTACAGCCATTGCCGTAGCCACCTCAGCACTTACAACCGAGTGTTTTTCTATAAAATCAGCAGAAATCCCCAATACATTTATCTTAGTTTCAGTTGCGTAAGAAACCACACTTCCTTTAAAATAACTGGAAGCTCCCGCTACCGATGACAAACTCGCCGCTATCTGACCTCCCGTACAACTCTCAGCTGTTGCAATGGTTTTTTGCTGTTTTTTCAGCATTTTACCCACTAAAACCTCAATAGTTTCATCTTCTTCAAAACCAACAATAATATCATTGATAATCGCATCTAAAGACTCCACATAAGAATCAATTGTTTTCTCCAATGCTTCTTTATCTTTTCCTCTGGCTGAAAGACGCAAACGCACTCTTCCCGGAGCAGGCAAATAAGCCAACTTGATAAATTCAGGCAAGCTGTTTTCCCAATCTTCAATTCGTTCCGCCACCATACTTTCGCCTTGTCCATACGTAAGAATGGTTTTATGAATAATATAAGGACGATTGTATTCTTTAACCACTTTGGGGATTATTTCATTTTCTACCAGATATTTCATTTCGAATGGCACTCCCGGTAACGAAACAAAAACCGTATTTTCTTTTTTCATCCACATTCCCGGAGCTGTCCCCACCTGATTATGAAGCACTGTGCAACGGGATGGAACTAACGCCTGATCTTTATTGATTTGTGTAATGGTTCGTTTATAAAAACCTTCAATTAATTGTGTCACATGCTTTAAAACCGCCTGATCCACAATTAATTCATCTTCAAAATAATCGCAAAATGTTTTTTTAGTGACATCATCTTTTGTTGGGCCAAGTCCACCAGTGATAATCACCAAATCTACTTTGTTTTGCAATTTTTCAAAAGTATCCAGAATATGTTGTTTATCATCACTAATAGAAATCATCTCATGAATTTCTACCCCTATTTTATCCAGGGATTTTGCAATAAACCCCGAATTGGTATCTATAATTTGACCTATTAAAATTTCATCTCCTATAGTAACAATGGTTGCTTTCATTATATCATTTTGAAAATTTGAGTTCCTTATAAAATAAAATCAACACCCAAAAAATTGAGTGTTGATTCCTATGTATTTTTTTTGAATAAAAATTAAGATTTAATTACAAATCGAAGTCTTTCTTAATTTCTTTAATTGCCTCTTTTACCTGCGATTTTATGCTATCAAAAGTATGCTCAATATCTTTTCTTTTCCCTTCTTCTTTAGTCCAGGCTTCAACTTGAAGAATTTCCTCAAAAGCTACCGTCATACCCAACAAATCTAATGTTGGCTTGATTTTATGTGCATAAGCATAGGCATGCTTGTGATCTTTCTTTTTTATTCCTTCCTTAATTTGCGCCAAATCTTCCGGCACATCATTTACAAACAAGGTTAGAATTTCGTTTACAAACTCTTGATCATTATCTGAGATTGCATATACTTTTGCTAAGTTGTAGTTTAAAGCCATTATTTTATTTGTATTCTAAATAGTTTTTGTCCTTCTAAATATCCTTCCAAAACGTCGTTGGGATCTACCTTTGCAACCCCTTTAGGCGTTCCCGTAAAAATAATATCTCCTATTTTTAATGTAAAATATTGTGAAACATAAGCAATTAACTCATCTATTTTCCACAACATCATATTAACATTACCTTCCTGAACAGTTTGATTATTATTTTTCAATTCAAAAGTAAGATTTTCTAACGAACTAAATTGCTCTTTAGGTAAAAAATCACCAATCACAGCCGAACCATCAAAAGCTTTTGCTTTTTCCCAAGGCAAACCTTTAGATTTTAAATCATTTTGCAAATCCCGGGCTGTAAAATCAATCCCCACACTTATTTCATCATAATATTTATGAGCAAATTTAGGTTCGATATACTTCCCTACCTTATTAATCTTTACAATAACCTCAACTTCATGCTGTACATCTTCTGAAAATTCAGGAATCACAAAAGGATGTTGCTTTAACAATATAGCCGAATCCGGCTTGATAAAAATCACCGGTTCAGTTGGACGCTCATTTTGTAATTCTTCAATATGACTGGCATAATTGCGACCAATACAAATTATCTTCATTCTTGCAAGTTTATCGTTTTTAGTTTATGGTTCCCTGTTGAGTTACTAAAAAGAACTACAAACTATAAACCACAAACTACAAACTTATTTCGTATTTAACTTTCTTAATTTTATTGCGGTCAATACCTTTTTAGTGTACAAAGGAAAATCAGCATTTTGAACCCAACTAAAATAGCCCGGTTCTTTTTCTAAAACAACATCTACTTTTACTCCTTTATGTTTCCCAAAAGTAAAAATCTCATCTCCATCTTTATCAAAAGAAATCATCCCCGCAAAATCGGCTATTTTTTTTCTGGTTGTGAATTCAGACAAGGATTTCATATCGTTTTCCAAATCAGGATAACGGTCTAACTGTGCTTTCAATATTTCGTAAGTAGCTATTGTATCCGCTTCTGCCGAATGGGCATTTTCTAAACTTTTACCACAATAAAACTTTAAAGCAGCACTTAAAGTACGCTCTTCCATTTTATGAAAAATAGTTTGAACATCAACAGAAACTCTGTTTTTCATATCAAAATCTACTCCCGCACGAAGTAATTCTTCTGCCAAAAGCGGAATATCAAATCGATCGGAATTAAATCCAGCCAAATCACTGTCTTTAATCATATTATAAACCTGAGAAGCCAGTTCAGAAAATGTAGGTTCATTAGCTACTTTTTCATCAGTAATTCCATGTACAGCGGTAGTTTGCGGTGGAATCGGAATCGTAGGATTCACCAGCCAGGTTTTGCTTTCTTTATTTCCGTTTGGAAAAACTTTAAATATTGAGATTTCCACAATTCTGTCTTTTCCAATATCAATTCCTGTAGTTTCAAGATCAAAAAAGCAGATAGGTCTATTGAGTTTTAATTCCATTTTTATAATATATAGCTACAAATATAAAGTTTTGAGTTTGATTTAAACAAGAGTTCAAAAAAGAAAACCCGTCTTGTTTTTAAAACGAGACGGGTTTGCTGATATAAATTTCAAAACTAAATAGTTCTTGTAATATCAAAATTCTCTAAATATTCGGCAACTCGTTTCACAAACATTCCACCTAAAGCGCCATCAATAATACGATGATCATAACCATGAGTTAAAAACATTTTCTGACGAATTCCAATAAAATCACCTTCCGGAGTTTCAATTACCGCCGGTACTTTTCGAATAGCACCCAAAGCTAAAATCCCCACTTCCGGCTGATTGAGAATTGGCGTTCCAAAAATACTTCCAAAAGAACCAACATTGGTTACGGTATAAGTCCCTCCTTTAGTCTCGTCCGGTTTTAGTTTTCCTAATTTTGCTCGATTTCCTAAATCGTTTACAGCTTTTGCCATACCTACCAAATTCAGTTGATCTGCATTTTTAATTACAGGAACAATCAAATTACCGTTTGGCAAAGCAGCTGCCATACCCAGATTGATATTTTTCTTTTTAATAATATAATCACCATCAACTGAAATATTCATTCCTGGATAATCTTTCAATGCCTTAGCAACAGCTTCCATAAAAATTGGAGTAAAAGTCAGCTTTTCACCTTCTCTTTTCTCAAATTCATTTTTATGCTTTTCACGCCATTTTACAATATTGGTCATATCCACTTCTATAAAAGAATAAACATGAGCAGATGTTTGTTGGGAAGAAATCATATAACCCGCAATCAACTTTCGCATTCTGTCCATTTCGATAATTTCGTCTCCACCGCTCACAGAAACCGGTGCAACTGATTTTGAAGAAACTGCCTCAACAACCTCAACAACTTCTTTTGCAGCTTCAACCTGAGGCGCATTCGTTCTGTTTTTCAGATATTCTAAAATATCATTCTTAGTCACTCTGCCTTCACTTCCTGTTCCCGGAATTTTTTCTAATTCTTCCATTCCAATACCTTCGGCAGCAGCAATATTTTTTACTAACGGAGAAAAGAATTTCTCAGAACCGGAATTAGTTATTGTTACAGGAGTAGCAACTGTTTCTTTTGCTATTTCTATCGTTTTTGTTACTTCTTCAATTATTTCCGGAGCTATTGTTTCTTCAATTTCAACTTCCACTACCGCTTCTTCTCCTTCTGTCTCAATGATCGCAATAGTTTGTCCTACCTCAACCAAATCATCTTTTGAAAACAATTGCTCTATCAAAACACCGGAAACCTCACTAGGTACTTCACTATCCACTTTGTCGGTAGCAACTTCCAGCACTGCCTCATCGGCTTCAATTTTATCGCCTACTTGTTTCAACCAGTTTGTAATGGTTGCTTCTGCGACACTTTCTCCCATTCTCGGAAGCTTTAATTCGAATCTTGCCATATTGTTAACCTAAAAGGTAGTTTTTTAATTTCTGCTTGCGAAATTACTAAATTCTTAAAACATAAATTATATTAAATGTAGCTTTCCTATATTAATTATAACAAGCAACTCATTTTCAAAATAATAATCTACTTATTAATAAAAATCAAATCCTAAACACATCGTTTTTTACCAATTCGACAAAAAAACAAGTTCTCTAACAGAGTGTTTTTTACAATAAATTAACTTTACTTAAGATAACCGCCTTCGCAAAAGTGTTATTTTCAATTTTTTCACTTCTAAAAACAGTCATTTTTTAAAAACATGAAAGCCTCAATTGAGATGATTAAATAGTCAATCCACAAAAATCGCTTACTTTTGAAGTATTATAAAGAACCAATTCCCTAAATTATTGCATCACATTGAAAAAAGTATTCTTATTACTATTTCTGTTTTCAATCAACCAAATTCAATCACAAATTTCAGGTTGTACCGATCCTCTTTCTAAAAACTACAACCCGCTGGCCACCATTAATAACGGAAGTTGCCTGTATCCAAAAACCAAAATCAAACCTGAATTCACTCTGAAATTAAGTGATACTTTAATAGAAACCTCTGGCTTGATTACTTTCGACAATTTATTATGGACACAGAATGATGATACTGACACCGACATTTACGGAATAGACACCAACGGGAAAATTCAAAAGAAAATCAAACTCGAAAAAGTAACCAATACCGATTGGGAGGAGATTTCACAGGACAGCAGTTATATTTATGCGGGTGATTTTGGCAACAATTATCAAGGCAATCGAACTGATTTACATATTTTAAGAATTGAGAAAAAATCTTTCTTACTGAATGCTCCCATAATTGATACAATTTCATTTTATTATTCAGATCAAAAGGATTTTACAATTCAAAAAACAAACAGTACCAATTTTGACTGCGAAGCTTTTATTGTTTCCAAAGACAGTATTTATTTATTCAATAAGCAATGGAATCAAAAGAAAACCAGTATTTACACACTTCCTAAACAACCAGGAAAACATATTGCACAGTACAAACAAACACTCAATACCAAAGGCTTAATTACTGGTGCTACCTATTTAGAAGAAAAAAAATTAATAGTACTGTGTGGCTATTCTAAAACAGGAAAAACCTTTTTGTATCTTTTATATGATTTTAAGGATTCGGATTTTTTATCCGGAAACAAACGAAAAATACATTTAAAAATCCCCTTTCATCAAATAGAAGGCATCGCTACATTTGATGGTATTCATTATTATCTGACTAACGAGCATTTACAGCTAAAACCAATCCTAAACGTTCCTCAAAAACTGCATGAAATCAATTTAAGTCCATTTTTGAATTCATTTCTTCAAAATCAAAAGCCACTGCCTAAAACAATAAACTAGTAGCAAATCAATCAAATAGTTTACTTTTGCCAAAAAAATTACAACTGTGAATTATTTATCTGTCGAAAATATATCCAAATCTTTTGGAGAAAGAACTCTTTTTGAAAACATTTCTTTTGGAATAAACAAAGACCAAAAAATTGCCTTTATAGCCAAAAACGGCTCTGGAAAAACCACAATCATGAGCATTATCAATGGTTTAGACGAACCTGATACGGGACAAGTGGTTTTAAGAAAAGGAATCAGAATGGCATTTCTATCGCAGGATAATAATTTACAAGACGAGTTAACTATTGAAGAAAGCATTTTTGCTTCGGACAATGAAACCTTAAAAGTAATTGAACAATACGAAAAAGCATTGGAAAATCCGGAAGACGAAGAAGCGTATCAAAAAGCTTTTGACGCTATGGACCAGCACAATGCCTGGGATTTTGAAACCCAATACAAACAAATTTTGTTTAAATTAAAACTGGAAGATTTTAAACTTAGGGTAAAAAATCTTTCCGGAGGACAAAAAAAGCGTCTTTCCCTAGCCATCATTTTGATTAATCGCCCTGATTTATTGATTCTTGACGAACCTACCAATCACTTGGATTTGGAGATGATTGAATGGCTGGAATCTTATTTTGCCAAAGAAAATATCACTTTGTTTATGGTTACGCACGACCGTTTTTTCTTAGAACGTGTTTGTAATGAAATTTTAGAATTAGACAACGGTAAATTATACCAATACAAAGGAAATTACTCTTATTATTTAGAGAAAAAAGAAGAACGGATTGCTTCTGAAAACGCCAGTGTGGACAAAGCCCAAAACTTATTTGTAAAAGAATTAGAATGGATGCGCCGTCAGCCAAAGGCAAGAACTACCAAGTCTAAATCGCGTCAGGATGATTTTTACATCATCAAAGAAAAAGCGCAAAGTCGCCGTAAGGAAAACAAAGTAGAACTTGAAATCAACATGGAACGCATGGGAAGTAAGATTATCGAGCTTCACAAAATTTCGAAGAAATTCAAAGACCGTGTTATTTTAGACAACTTCAGTTTCGATTTTCAACGTGGCGAGCGCATTGGAATTATTGGTAAAAACGGAACCGGAAAATCGACTTTCCTAAATTTATTAACCGGAACTTTACCTTTAGATTCAGGAAGAGTGGTTAAAGGCGATACCATAAAAATAGGCTATTATACGCAAAGTGGTATCAACCCAAAAGCGGGTCAACGTGTTATTGACATTATCAAAGAATACGGAGAATTTATTCCGTTGGCAAAAGGACGAATCATTTCGGCTTCCCAATTGTTAGAACGTTTTCTTTTTGATGCTAAAAAACAATATGATTTTGTAGACAAATTAAGTGGTGGCGAATTGAAACGTTTGTATTTATGTACTGTTTTGATTCAGAATCCTAACTTTTTGATTCTGGATGAACCTACAAACGATTTGGATATCGTGACTTTGAATGTATTAGAAAGTTTCCTTTTGGATTATCCTGGCTGTTTATTGGTAGTTTCGCACGACCGTTATTTTATGGATAAAATTGTAGACCACTTATTTATCTTTAGAGGTCAGGGTGTTGTCGAAAATTTCCCTGGAAACTATTCTGATTTCAGAGCCTATGAAGACAGTGCCGATGTAGCGCAAAAAGAAGAAAACAAAGCCGAAAAGAAAGATTGGAAACAAAAAAATCCAACTGGAAATCTAACTTTCAACGAGCAAAAAGAATATCAAAAAATCGAGAAAGAGATTAAAGATTTAGAAATTGAAAAAACTAAAATCGAGCAATTATTTTCAGAAGGAAAAATAGCTGACGCAGACATCGAAAAAAAAGCAAAAGAACTGGAAAACATCATCAATAAGATAGAAACCAAAGAAGAACGATGGTTTGAGCTTTCTGCTAAAATTGAAGGATAATCAGTATTCAATTAAGACCGTTAATTATTTTTTTTAATACAGAAATACCCACAACAAAACTTATTTTGTTGTGGGTGTTTTTATTTTGTAAGAAAATTGTAAGTTAGCAAAAAAACATACATTAAAATCTTTCATAAATGAAAAATTCTCTAATACTATTATTACTACTATTCATAACATCTTCTTATTCTCAAAAAAAATTGAATGAAAAAGAAATTAAATCCATATACACCTATTATTATCAAGACTTTGTTAAAAAATATGAATTTTTATTTAAAAAAGAAACATTCAACGAAAAAGATTATTTTAAAAAAAAATTCAACAAACAAGAAATAGATAATTTCATTAAAGAATTTGAAAAATCTGCCAAATTAGAAATTTTTAAAACCTTTGATAAGAACGCATTAAATATAACAGCAATATTATCGGATAATTTCAAAGACGTAGGATTTGAAAACATCAAAATAGAATTAACTGATTATAAACTATTTGACAACAATAATGATTCAATAAAAATTAAATCTCCTAATGATTTTACAACTTTCACACCAAAAAAAATAAATCATCGTTCAAGATTAGTAAATGATACCATTTCAGAAAAACTTTTCGATAAATTTCAAGGCGAAACCACTTACAAACTTTCATTCCTGACTGGCTACGACATAATAACTTTAAACCTTACAAATATTGGCGACACAATTCAACTTGGAGGATCAAAATATAAGTTACTAGATTATCGTTTCAACAAATTAATTATTCAAAAATTTTCTGACGAAAAAGAAAATCTAAAATTAATTAATTTTTCAATTGACAACAAAGTCATTAAATCCTATTCAGCTTCGGATTTTTATATAATGCAAAAAGAAAATCCTTCTCTTAAAAACAAAATAAACTTTAACAACCACAAAACTAGCGGACTACCTAACTATTTTTATGATCTATTTTTAAAAAAATTCGAAATGACTTTTGATGAATTTAAAAATAATTTAGAATCACATGAATCAAATCCATCAGACGAAAAGAGAATAATATTCCATATAGCAGCTATCATTGCTCCTAACACTAAATTCATTTTATATTGTCCAAAATATGAAACTAGAACTATACAATTAAAAAAAACATTCGATACTAATAAAGGCTTATAAAAATCAATTATTACTTTCATCCTCATATTTTTCTAACATTATATTATTATCTAAATTAAAAGAGAAACAAAAAAGCTGCATTTCATAATGCAGCTTTTTGTTAATGTGAAATTCTATTTTTTCATTGGAGGCAAATCAAATGCCTTAGGTTCATGTGCAAAATTATTACGGTGCGAACCATCACAAAAAGGTTTGTTAGAAGATAATCCACAACGGCATAGTCCTAAAGCTGTTCTTCCTTCTAATCCGTAAACATTTCCATCACAGTCCATAATTTCGAAATCACCTTCAATTTTTATTGAACCATTATTATTGATTATTAATTTTGTCTTACTCATATAGCTTTTTTTTTGAGTTCAAAGATTGCAAAATATATCCTGAAAGCTCAAACTATAATCCTGTTTTTAGAATACAAAAAGCTAATTTATATTGAATATATTTTAATTCAATTATAATTGTTGCTACCTACCTACTAAAGACCCAGCTTGTCATACAGCAATATAAAAAGATGGGACTTTTTTGTGAGATTACAAGAGTCTTCTTTTTTTACATTACAATTACACCTTATATTTGAAAAAAAATACAAAACATGGACATCAAACAAATTTTTGAAAACAACAAGAAGTGGATCGCGAAACAACTGCAAGCAGATGAAACTTATTTTGACAAATTAGGTGCCGGACAAGCTCCTGAAATTCTTTACATTGGTTGTTCAGATAGTCGTGTAACCGCCGAAGAAGTAATGGGTTTACAACCGGGTGAGGTTTTTGTTCACCGAAACATTGCTAATATGGTTCCTAATACCGACTTGAACTCAATGTCGGTTATCAATTATGCGGTAAGCCATTTAAAAGTAAATCATATTGTAATTTGTGGCCATTATGGTTGTGGTGGTGTATTGGCAGCAATGCAACAATCTGATTTAGGAATTCTAAATCCCTGGTTGAGAAATATTAGAGACGTGTATCGTATCCACCAACAAGAATTAGACGCTATTACTAACGAATCCGAGAAATACAAAAGATTAGTTGAATTAAATGTACAGGAGCAATGTATTAATGTGATTAAAACAGCCGAAGTTCAAAAAGCAAATAGCGAAAGAAACCTAAAAGTGTATGGTTGGATTTTTGACATTCATTCCGGAAAATTAATCGACTTAGAAATTAATTTTGACGAAATTTTGAAAGATATTACTAAAATTTACAAAATAGCTTAAGCACAAACACATTATTAGAAATCAAAAATCCCGCATCGTTTCAAAATAGCGATACGGGATTTTGTCTTTTACAAAAATTAATAACTAAAGTAAATCAAAACGGTCTAAATTCATGACTTTGTTCCAGGCAGCCACAAAATCTTTCACAAATTTATTATGAGCATCAGCACTTGCATATACTTCAGCAATAGCTCTCAACTCAGAGTTAGAACCAAATACTAAATCCACACGAGTTCCAGTCCATTTTGGCTGACCCGTTTTACGGTCTGTTCCAATATAAATTTCTTTACTTTCATCCATTGCTTTCCAGGCTGTTCCCATATCTAATAAATTAACAAAGAAATCTGTTGTTAAATATCCTGGACGATTTGTTAGCACACCATTTTTAGAACCATCAAAATTGGTATCTAAAACTCTCAATCCACCAATTAAAACAGTGAGTTCAGGAGCTGTTAAGGTTAACAATTGTGCTTTATCAATTAATAATTCTTCTGTCGAAACTGCACTTTTGTTTTTTCTGTAATTTCTAAATCCATCAGCAACAGGTTCTAAATACCCTACCGATTCAACATCTGTTTGTTCTTGAGTAGCATCTGTACGACCAGCTGTAAATGGTACCGTTACATTTGTTCCTGCAGCAGCAGCAGCTTTTTCTACAGCCACATTACCCGCTAATACAATTAAATCCGCAATAGATACTTTCTTAGATACATTTGCAGTATTAAATTTACTTTGAATATTTTCTAAAGCCGTTAAAACTTTATTTAGTTGAACCGGATTATTTACTGTCCAATTTTTTTGTGGTTCTAATCGAATGCGAGCACCGTTTGCACCACCACGTTTATCAGAACCTCTAAAAGTAGATGCCGAAGCCCAGGCTGTAGTCACTAATTCTGAAACTGAAAATCCTAATCCGGAAATTTGGGATTTTAAAATCTCTATATCATTAGCATTTATTAATTCATGATCTACTGCTGGAACAGGATCTTGCCATGTAAACACTTCTTGAGGAACATCTGGGCCTAAATATCGCGAAAGAGGCCCCATATCACGGTGTGTTAATTTGAACCAGGCTTTTGCGAAAGCATCCGCAAATTGATCTGGATTTTCGCGAAATCTTTTTGATATTTTTGCGTATTCAGGATCAAACCGTAAAGATAAATCGGTTGTCAGCATCGTTGGTTGATGCATTTTGTTTGGATCGTGTGCATCTGGAGTAATCGCACCAACATTTGTTGCCACCCATTGATGGGCACCAGCAGGACTTTTTGTTAATTCCCAATCGAAATCTAATAAGTATTCGAAATATAAGTTGGTCCATTCTGTTGGTTTACTGGTCCAGGTAACTTCGAGACCTGAACTGATGGTATCCCCACCTTTCCCTGATCCATAACTATTATTCCACCCAAAACCCTGCTCTTCAATTCCCGAAGCTTCAGGTTCTTTACCCACATGTTCTGTAGAAGCTGCTCCGTGAGCTTTACCAAAGGTATGCCCACCGGCAATTAATGCCACCGTTTCCTCATCATTCATTGCCATACGGGCAAAAGTATCTCTAATATCATGAGCTGCTAAAACCGGATCCGGATTTCCGTCTGGTCCTTCTGGATTTACATAAATTAATCCCATTTGAACAGCAGCCAAAGGATTTTCTAAACTACGAGAATGAACTTTTCCATCTGCATCATCATCCGAAGCAACAACCCCATCTCCATCTACTCCATGAGAACCATGTGCATAGCGGATATCTCCACCTAACCAGACTTTTTCAGACCCCCAATATACATCCATATCCGGTTCCCAAACATCAGCACGTCCACCAGCAAAACCCAATGTTTTGAATCCCATAGATTCTAAAGCAACATTTCCGGTAAGGATCATTAAATCAGCCCAGGAAATCTTATTACCATATTTTTGTTTTATTGGCCAAATCAAACGACGTGCCTTATCTAAAGATACATTATCCGGCCATGAATTTAATGGAGCAAAACGCTGCTGTCCTGAACCCGCACCACCACGCCCGTCCTGTACACGATAGGTACCGGCACTATGCCATGCCATACGAATAAAAAATGGCCCATAATGTCCAAAATCTGCTGGCCACCAATCCTGAGAATCAGTCATTAAAGCATGAAGATCTTTTTTCACAGCTTCTAAATCCAATGAATTGAATGCTGCTACATAATCAAATTCTTCATCCATTGGATTAGATTTTGATGAATGCTGACGCAAAATATCAACTTTTAACTGATTAGGCCACCAATTATGGTTTTGTGTTCCCTTACCTGCACTTTGCTTTGGAGCACTTCCTGAAAATGGACATTTACTCGCACCGTTTGAATTGTTTGTGTTTTCCATAATTATTTATTTTTTTATTTTTTAAAAGTTGCAATGCTAATTTAGCGATGATTAATTTATTGAAATATGTTTTTCGATAGATAAAAACTATACACAAATACCCAATAACCATCTCTAAAAAAGAACCCTTAAATTAGTAAAAAATAATACACAAAAATGAACTCCTCAATATCAAATAGTTAAAAACACATAAATAAACTCATCAACTAAAAATTAGTCAATTAAAGAAACTGTTATTTTCAGCATATTAAATTAAACTTAACACATTTATTTTAGACTTTAAACAACAAAACTTCGATTATTTTTTTATATTTTGCATTAGGATTCCAAAACGATAACCATGACCTCAATCACCCGAATTTTTGATTTTCCGTACCATCAACAAGATGAGTTTACTTCAATTCCTGACGCTTTAGCTTCAAAGCAAAACGGTGTGTGGGAAAAGATTTCGACACAAGAATATATTACCAAAGCCAATAGTATTTCCAGAGCACTATTGCGAATGGGGATAAAAAAAGACGATAAAATTGCCATCATTTCTTCTAATAACAGGCCCGAATGGCATATTGTTGATATTGGTGTTTTGCAAACCGGTGCACAAACAGTCCCTATCTATCCTACTATTTCTGAACAGGATTACCAATATATCCTGAATCATAGCGAGGCTAGTTATTGCTTTGTTTCTGACGAAGAACTATTCAAAAAAATAAACTCTGTTAAAAACAAATTACCCCATCTTAAGGAAATTTACAGTTTTAATACTATTGTCAATTGCAAAAATTGGAATGAATTAACAGTACTTGGCGAAGACGAAAGCAATCAAGAGGAAGTAGAAGCTCGAAAAAACAGTATCAAAACCGAAGATTTAGCAACTATTATTTATACTTCGGGTACAACCGGAAATCCTAAAGGAGTGATGCTTTCGCACCAAAATATTGTATCGAATGTTTTAGGCAGTGCTCCCAGAATTCCTTTCAAAGCAGGAGCGAGTCGTGCATTGAGCTTTTTACCTATTTGCCATATTTTCGAAAGAATGGTTTTGTATTTATACCAATATTATGGCGTATCGATCTATTTTGGAGAATCCATAGAAAAAATTGGCGAAAACATTAAAGAAGTACAACCTAACGTAATTACTGCTGTTCCTAGATTAATCGAAAAAGTATATGATAAAATTTATGCTAAAGGAGCCGAACTAAGCGGAATTAAAAGAAAATTATTCTTCTGGGCTATCGATTTAGGATTGCGATACGAACCTTATGGAGCGAATGGATTTTGGTACGAATTCCAACTTAAAATTGCCCGAAAACTCATTTTCAGCAAATGGCAGGAAGGCCTTGGTGGCAGGCTTGAAGTAATGGTTTCAGGTAGTGCCGCTTTACAAACCCGATTATCACGAATTTTTGCAGCGGCAGGAATTCCTGTTATGGAAGGCTATGGACTAACCGAAACTTCTCCAGTAATTGCCGTAAACGATATGAGAAATTTTGGTTTCCGAATTGGAACTGTTGGAAAAGTAATCGATAATGTAGAAGTAAAAATTGCCGAAGACGGAGAAATTCTTTGCAAAGGTCCTAATGTAATGATGGGCTACTACAAAAACGAAACGCTAACTAACGAAGTTATCACAGATGGTTATTTCCATACGGGAGACATTGGAAATATGGATCAGGATGGTTTCTTAAAAATCACCGACCGTAAAAAAGAAATGTTCAAAACTTCGGGTGGAAAATACATTGCACCTCAGCTCATTGAAAATACTATGAAGCAATCCCGTTTTATAGAACAAATTATGGTTATTGGCGAAGGCCAAAAAATGCCAGGGGCTTTTATCCAGCCTAATTTTGACTTTGTATACGACTGGGCAGTGAAAAACAAAATTGATCTTGAAAAAACAAATCAGGCAATTGTTTCTAACGAAAAAGTTATTGCCCGCATCCAACAGGAAGTAGATACCATCAACACTAAATTTGGTCACTGGGAACAAATCAAACGTTTTGAACTCACTCCTGATGTTTGGTCTATTGATGGCGGTGAATTGACTCCAACACTCAAATTAAAACGCAAAAACATACTGGAAAAATATCAGGATTTATACCAAAAGATATATAGTTTTTAAAAAATCCTATTCATTTCTGCAATACATAATAAGAGCTTGTTTCATAAATTCGAAACAAGCTCTTTTTTTAACTTCAATTATTTTTTTAACAAAAAAACAACTGTTTTTTATTATGCACGCATACTATTTTTTATTACATTTGAAACAACAGCTCTGTTAATATCATAATTTTTATTTTAAAATAAAACGATTATGGTAAAAAATAGATTTCCTTTTTAAGAGAAACTTAATAAGCTTGCCACATGAAAAACAAAACAATAGATTACATCTTAAGAGCAACTTGGCAGACCGTTTCCAGAATGTACAATGAAGAAGCTGCTAAATATGGTGCCACAATGGCAACTGGATTTGCATTATTAAGTATCGACAAAGAAAAAGGAACTCCATCAACAGCCTTAGGACCAAAAATGGGAATGGAAGCCACCAGCCTGACGCGCACTTTGAAATCGATGGAAGAAAAAGGATTAATCATTAAAAAGAAAAATCCAAATGATGGCCGCGGGGTATTAATTTACCTTACTGATTATGGCAAAGAGAAAAGAGCACTATCAAAAAGCACTGTGATTCAGTTTAACGATAGTATCAAAAAACACATCTCTGATGAAAAATGGGATAACTTCATAGAAGTAGCCGAAACCATCAACAAATTAATACAGGATAAAGAAATATTTAACCAATCTGAAAACAAAGAAAATGAAATTGCCAGGATTACAAAAGACAAAAAATAAAGTAAAATGGCTAAAATAATATTCAGATAAAAATAAATAGTAACAACTTATGAAACGCACAATTAAAAAAGTTGCCGTAATTGGTTCAGGAATCATGGGTTCAGGAATTGCTTCTCATTTTGCAAACATTGGCGTCGAAGTATTGCTTTTGGATATTGCTCCAAAAGAACTCACCGAAGCCGAAAGCAAAAAAGGACTCACTCTGGAAAGTAAAATAGTTAGAAACCGAATTGTCAATGAGCATTTGGCTAATTCCCTAAAATCAAAACCTTCCCCTATTTACAGCGCAAAATTTGCCAGCAGAATCACCACTGGAAACACCACGGATGATATGGCAAAAATTGCTAATGTAGACTGGATTATAGAAGTGGTGGTAGAACGTTTGGATATCAAAAAATTAGTTTTCGAACAAATTGATCAATACCGAACTAAAGGAACATTGGTTACCTCAAACACTTCTGGAATTCCTATTCATTTTATGAGCGAAGGAAGAAGCGAAGATTTCCAAAAACACTTCTGCGGAACACACTTTTTTAATCCTGCGCGTTACTTAAAATTATTCGAAATTATTCCGGGGCCAGAAACTTCGGCCGAAGTATTAGATTTCCTGAATAATTATGGAGAAAAATTTCTGGGAAAAACTTCAGTTATTGCCAAAGATACTCCTGCATTCATTGGAAATCGTATTGGAGTTTTCGGAATCCAAAGTTTGTTTCATTTGGTAAAAGAAATGAATCTGACTATTGAAGAAGTTGATAAATTAACAGGTCCTGTAATTGGACGACCAAAATCGGCCACTTTTAGAACGGTTGATGTGGTTGGTTTAGATACTTTGGTTCATGTTGCCAATGGAATTTATGAAAACTGTCCTGAGGACGAAGCCCATGAGTTATTTAAACTTCCGGAATTCATCACCAAAATGGTCGAGAACAAATGGTTTGGAAGCAAAACAGCACAAGGTTTTTACAAAAAAGTAGACAAAGATATTCTTTCATTAGATTTGAATACCTTGGAATATCGCGCAGCTAAAAAAGCATCGTTCGCCACTTTAGAACTCACAAAAACCATTGATAAACCTATTGATCGTTTTAAAATTTTAATAAAAGGACAAGACAAAGCAGGTGAATTTTACAGAAAAAGCTTCTCTGCCTTATTTGCTTATGTTTCCAATAGAGTTCCTGAAATCTCAGACGAATTATACAAAATTGACGATGCCATGAAAGCCGGTTTTGGCTGGGAAAATGGTCCATTCGAAATTTGGGATGCTATCGGAGTTGAAAAAGGAATCGAAATGATAAAAGCTGAAGGACACACTCCTGCTGCCTGGATAAATGAGATGTTGGCTTCGGGAAGCAGCAGTTTTTATTCTGTGAAAGAAGGTGCTACTTATTTTTATGATATTGCAAGAAAATCACAAACTAAAGTCCCTGGACAAGATGCTTTTATTATCCTGAACAACATTCGCGAAAGCAAAAAAGTCTGGAGCAACAGTGGCGCTATCATTGAAGATTTGGGCGACGGAATTTTGAATATCGAATTCAAATCAAAAATGAATACCATTGGTGGTGATGTATTGCAAGCCATAAACAAAGGAATTGATTTAGCCGAAAAAGAATATTCAGGATTAGTTATTGGAAATCAAGCTGCTAATTTTTCGGTTGGTGCCAATATCGGAATGATATTTATGATGGCTGTGGAACAGGAATATGACGAATTGAATATGGCTATCAAATTGTTTCAAGACACCATGATGCGTGTTCGCTACTCTTCTATTCCGGTAGTTGTTGCACCACACGGAATGACTTTTGGTGGTGGCTGCGAAATGAGTCTTCATGCCGATAAAGTGGTTGCTGCAGCAGAGACCTATATGGGATTAGTGGAATTTGGTGTTGGTGTGATACCGGGTGGCGGTGGTTCGAAAGAATTGACTTTACGTGCATCTGATTTGTTCCGTAAAAATGATGTTGAACTCAACACATTACAGGAATATTTCTTAACCATTGCCATGGCAAAAGTATCAACTTCTGCTTATGAAGCATTTGATACTGGACTTTTACAGCACGGCAAGGATATTATTGTAGTAAATAAAGACCGCCAAATTGCCGAAGCCAAAAAACATGCCTTATTAATGGCTGAAGCTGGCTATACCCAACCGATTCGTAGAAACGACATTAAAGTATTAGGAAAACAAGCATTGGGTATGTTTCTAGTTGGAACCGACCAAATGGTTGCTGGAAAATATATCTCAGAACACGATAAAAAAATTGCAAACAAACTGGCTTATGTTATGGCTGGTGGCGATTTATCCGAACCGACATTGGTATCCGAACAGTATCTATTAGATTTAGAAAGAGAAGCTTTCTTATCTCTTTGTACTGAACGTAAAACTCTAGAACGTATTCAGTATATGTTAAAAGCGGGGAAACCACTTCGAAATTAGAAAATAGAGCAAAGAGAATAGAACATAGATTTCAGAAAACGCATAAAGTCTATTTTCTATACTCTATATTCTCTACTCTTAAAAATAAAAAAAATATGAAAACAGCCTATATAGTAAAAGCATACCGAACTGCCGTGGGAAAAGCCCCAAAAGGTGTATTCCGTTTCAAACGTCCTGATGAATTGGCAGCAGAAACCATTCAACACATGATGAATGAATTGCCTGATTTCGACAAAAAACGCATTGATGATGTCATGGTAGGAAATGCCATGCCGGAAGCGGAACAAGGATTGAATTTTGGACGCCTCATTTCATTAATGGGATTAGAAATTAACGATGTTCCTGGAGTCACCGTAAACCGATATTGTGCCTCAGGAATAGAAACCATAGGAATGGCAACTGCCCGAATCCAGTCGGGAATGGCCGATTGTATTATTGCCGGTGGTGCCGAAAGCATGAGTTTTATCCCAATGGGCGGCTATCGACCTACTCCAGATTATGCCGTTGCCAAAGCAGGTCACGAAGATTATTATTGGGGAATGGGACTAACAGCCGAAGCCGTTGCCAAACAATTCAATATCTCCAGAGAAGATCAGGATTTATTTGCTTATCATTCGCATCAAAAAGCATTGAAAGCTCAGGCTGAAGGCAAATTTGACAACCAAATTGTTCCTATTACTATAGAACAAACTTTTGTTAATGCAAATGGTAAAAAAGAAACGAAATCTTATACCGTCAATAAAGATGAAGGACCAAGAGCCGATACTTCGCTAGAAGCATTAGCTAAATTAAGACCGGTTTTTGCTGCTGACGGAAGTGTAACAGCAGGAACTTCATCTCAAATGAGTGACGGTGCTGCCTTTGTGTTGATCATGAGCGAAGAATTGGTAAAGGAATTAAACTTAACACCCATAGCCCGATTAGTAAATTATGCTTCTGCAGGTGTAGAACCAAGAATTATGGGAATTGGCCCTGTAAAAGCCATTCCAAAAGCATTAAAACAAGCAGGATTACAATTAAAAGATATCGACTTGATTGAGTTAAACGAAGCCTTTGCTTCACAATCCTTAGCCGTAATTAGAGAATTAGACTTGAATCCAGATATTGTAAACGTAAACGGAGGTGCCATTGCCTTAGGTCATCCTCTGGGGTGTACAGGGGCTAAATTATCCGTTCAGTTATTTGACGAAATGAAACGCCGCGGCAACAAATACGGTATGGTGACCATGTGTGTTGGAACTGGACAAGGAGCTGCGGGGATTTACGAAATATTATAGACAAAAGTATTCTTTCTTTCATCCAAATAACAAGATTTAGAATAATCAATAAATTAAAAACATACAAAAAATATAGACTATGGCAGATACAATCGAAAAAAATGTGACTCGTGGTGGTCAGTTTTTAGTTAAAGAAACAAAATGCGAAGACATTTTTATTCCGGAAGATTTCTCTGAAGAACAAAGAATGATGCGTGATATGGTCAAAGAATTTGTTGACAAAGAACTTTGGCCTAACAAAGACCGCTTTGAAAAAAGAGACTTTGCATTTACTGTTGAATGTATGCACAAAGCCGCTGAATTGGGACTTTTAAGTATTTCTGTTCCGGAAGCCTATGGCGGAATGGGAATGGGATTTGTCGATACGGTTTTAGTTTGTGATTACATTTCAGGGGCAACAGGATCCTTTTCAAGTGCTTTTGGTGCGCATACCGGAATTGGAACATTGCCAATCACCTTATACGGAACAGAAGAACAAAAACAAAAATATGTTCCAAAACTAGCTTCCGGCGAATGGTTTGGCGCTTATTGCCTTACCGAACCCGGAGCTGGAAGTGATGCTAATTCAGGAAAAACAAAGGCTGTTTTGTCTGAAGACGGAACGCATTATAAAATTACAGGGCAAAAAATGTGGATTACCAATGCCGGATTTTGTTCGCTTTTTATTGTTTTTGCCCGAATTGAAGATGATAAAAACATTACCGGTTTCATTGTCGAAAACAATCCTGAAAACGGAATTTCCACCAATGAAGAAGAGCATAAATTAGGAATTCGTGCTTCATCAACAAGACAGGTATTCTTTAACGAAACCAAAGTTCCTGTAGAAAATATGCTTTCTGAAAGAGGAAATGGTTTCAAAATCGCTATGAACGCGCTGAATGTTGGACGTATTAAATTGGCGGCAGCCTGTTTAGATTCACAACGAAGAATCATTACTGGATCTGCTAAATATTCGAATGAAAGAATCCAATTTAATGTTCCTATTTCTAAATTTGGTGCCATTCGATACAAATTAGCCGAAATGGCTACTAGTTGTTATGCTGGAGAAAGTGCGGTTTACAGAGCCGCCAAAAGTATCGAAGAGCGAATTGCTATTCGCGAAAGCGAAGGTGCTCCACATCAGGAAGCCGAATTAAAAGGCGTGGAAGAATTTGCCATTGAATGTGCCATTTTAAAAGTAGCCGTTTCTGAAGATATTCAAAATTGTTCTGACGAAGGAATTCAAATTTTTGGTGGAATGGGATTCTCAGAAGACACACCAATGGAAAGTGCCTGGCGTGATGCGAGAATTACCCGAATTTACGAGGGAACAAACGAAATCAACCGAATGCTTTCAGTAGGAATGCTGATTAAAAAAGCCATGAAAGGGCATGTTGATTTATTAGGTCCGGCTTCAAAAGTGCAGGAAGACTTAATGGGCATTCCGTCATTTGAAACTCCTGATTATTCCGAATTATTTTCTGAAGAAAAAGAAATGATCAGCAAATTGAAAAAAGCCTTCTTGATGGTTGCCGGTGGCGCAGTTCAAAAATACGGCCCTGATTTAGACGAACACCAACAATTATTGATTGCTTCTGCTGATATTTTAATCGAAATTTACATGGCTGAATCTTGTATTCTGAGAACCGAAAAATTGGCAAAAAAAGAGGGTGAGGCCAATATCAAAGAACAAATTGCGATGGCAAAATTGTATTTATATAAAGCCGTAGATATTGTCACACAAAAAGGAAAAGAAAGCATTATTTCTTTTGCCGAAGGCGATGAACAACGCATGATGTTAATGGGATTGAGACGTTATACCAAATACACCAATATGCCAAACATTGTCGAAATTAGAAGAACTATTAGTGCTAAAATTATTGCCGAAAACAAATATTGTTTTTAGATAAACCAGCTAAATCAAGCATAAAAAAACTGTCTCGTTTTCAAAAAACGGACGGTTTTTTTGTTTGACAAACCCTACTTATTCTCTTTCTCAATAGCTGAAATTTCTCCAAAATAAGAAATAGATTCTCTATTATTACTAATAATCGTTAGTGTGCTACTTCCCTGAAAAGAAACAAATAATGTCATATTAAACAAATCTTGCTGTCCTTTTACAGTCACATCTATTTGATAACCTTTCTTTACTTTACTGATTAAAAATCTTTCCGGTTTTCCTTCAAATTTAAGCCCTGTATCACTACCTCCATAACCTAAGCCACTAAATCCTCTTCCAAAAAAAGGCATTTCACTTTTAATAAAATCGGGGTTGAATTTGACAAAATTGGGAATAATACTCAAATCAATCATTCTAAAAGTTTGTGAATTCGAATTTCGGGCTACAAATTGAAATTCTTTAGCTTCAATCAGCTTTTCTATTGCTGTTTGCTTTTCTAAATTCTTTTCGCTTCTTAATTGTCTTCTCGTTTTTTCCTGAGAAAATCCAATCAAAATATTAAAACAAAGCAAGATCAAAACAGCTATTTTATGTGTTTTCATAATTTTATTTTTTAAATTAAAACAAATGAACCCTTGATAAACAACAACTTAAACTAAAATAAAAATAATACAAATGGATTAAATAAAATACTTCAATCAATATAAATGATTATTTGAAATCACAAAAATTGTTCCTATTTTAGATAAAAACAAAGACATATGAAAATATTAGGAATAGGATCCCGAATTGCACATCCTCAATACGGAAAAGGAGTAATTACCAATGTTTCATCAACCGCTTATTGGGTTACATTTATAGAAAACGGATTAGAAACAATAGCATTAAATGATACTTTTGAAATTATTGAAGCCGCCGAAAACGAAGTTGATACTATAAGTTTCTCTGAAGTAGAAACCACTTTACGGAATCTTCTGAAAAAATGGTCTGATGTTTCCGAAATTGTTCCCATAGGCGACAAATGGAAAGGCGGGAAACTAATTTTAGAACCCGGTCAGGCAGGTTTAGCATCAAAGGAAATTCCGATTGACACTTTTTTCCATAAAATAGTAATGGTTAGAGACCGTTTACGTGTAATGGAACAAAAAGTAAATTCGAGTAATCTGGAAGAAATAGAAAAAATAGAACTGCAACAATACATCACCAGAATCTACGGTAGTTTAACGTCCTTCAATATTTTATTTAAATCGCCAACCAACCATTTTGTTGGGGAAAAATCAAAATAGAATGTTATTTAACTTTGATTTTCGATGCTTTTTATAGTATTTTTATAGTTTAAATCCTATTCTACAAAATCATGAAAAAATTCATTCTTTTTACACTAGCTATTAGTGCAGCTTTTGTTGGGTGTAAACCCCAAAATAAATCGGCTGATACTAAAAAATTAAATATTGCATTCGAAGCTAAAAGCAACAGCAGTGTTGCAGGAACAGCTACTTTTGTTGAAAAAAACGGCAAAGTAACTTTCGAAGCTAAAATATCAGGATTAAAACCCGGAATTCACGCTATTCACATCCATGAAAAATCAGATTGTTCGGCAGCTGATGGAAGTTCGGCGGGAGGGCATTGGAATCCAACCTTTAAAAAACACGGTAAATGGGGAGTTGGCGAATATCACAAAGGAGATATTGGAAATTTCACTGCTGATGAAAAAGGAAACGGAAAAATCACTTTGACTACCGACGAATGGTGTATTGGTTGTGACGATCAAACTAAAGACATATTAGGAAAAGGTTTAATTGTTCATGATGGAACGGATGATTTTACTTCTCAACCAGCAGGAAATGCCGGAGCTAGGGTAGCTTGTTCGGGGATTATAAAATAAAGAATAGTCTTTCAACACCGATTAAAACCATCTTAATTTAACAAAATTAAGATGGTTTTTTCATTTTTAAATAACATCAAAACTAGAAAAAAACATAGCTTTGTAGCATCAAAATAAGAATATGATAAATCCTTCGGCACCTGGCTGGATTGATAAATTTTTTATCAAGCAGGAATTCACGAAACAGCATGTTTTCATGGATACTGATTTATTTTATAAAAAAACCAGAGCTACCGGTTTTATATACGGTCATATTATTTCGTTTGAAACACCTGTATTTGTTGACACCAAAGGCTGGGTTCAAAATGAAATCCCTAAAGTTGCCTTATTAAATACCCTGTATCATATTTACGGATTAACCACTAAGGAAGTAGATTCGAATACTTTTATCAAAAAATGTCTGGATTTCTATGATGATTTGCATCCGCAGGGATTTAATTTGTTCAAAAAAGTTTTGCCTAACGGTGCTCCTTCTTTAAACTTGGAGAGAATCATTGATACCCGAGTTCAAACCAATGTGGACATTATAAATAAAAACTTCTCTCATATTGTAACTAATGCACTGCTTTTTATCGATATTTTAGCTTTTAGACAATATTTGATTAATGGAAAAATCCCGGAGAAATACCTAAAAAAAATTGAAGAAGCAGTAATTAGTGTGGTTACATTGGCACTAAAAATTAAGACTAATAAATCAAATTATGACGATTTATTAATCAAACTCTTTGAAGCTTCAGTACGTTACAGCAAATTTTCTAAAATTAATACCCAAAATATTGACGAGTTAAATTTGGACTACTTCAATTCTGATTTAGAAAAATATTATCTCCTTGATATGGCAGGAATGGCATTATGGAGTGATGGCGAGATTGAAAATGAAGAGATTTATTTTTTACATAAATTAGCCGAAAACATCAAAATACAAGCTGATTTCGTATCTGAAAGTATCCAAAATACGGATCTTTTTATAACTAAATACAAAAAAGAAATTCCTTATTTTAATTATTCAAATCCGGTAAAACATTTTTACGATCAAACCACACAAAGTGTAATCACATTAATTAGTCGTAATAAAAACAGGCTACTCAAAGAAATTATTCAAAGTAAAGAATTAATGATTTTATTAGCTTATTCTACAAGAAGAGATTTAGACGAAAAAGAAAAAAAGAAAGTAAAAAAACAGCTATTGGATATTTGTAAAACGATACCCTCGCTAACTATTTTTTTACTTCCCGGTGGAAGTTTACTGCTTCCAATCCTGATAAAATTTATCCCAAAATTACTCCCCTCTGCTTTTAATGAAAATTTAGATAATGAATAAAAAAATCGCCATTTGAGGCGATTTTTTACTTATAAATTCAATTGATAGACTTCATCCAGTTCTTTATTTGAACTAATATTCACTTCTAAATCGGTAACAAAACCGGAATTCAAACCATAAACCCAACCGTGCAGAGTTAAATCCTGACCGTTTTTCCAGGCATTTTGTACAATCGATGTTTTGGCTAAATCAAAAACCTGCTCTTTAGCATTTATTTCTACAAAGGTGTTAAAACGCTCCGTTTCATCTTGAATAGAATCTAAATAAACATTGTGCATACGATACACATCTTTAATATGTCGAATCCAATTATCAATAATCCCGATAGACTGATTTCCCATAGCTGCTTTTATACCTCCACAACCATAATGTCCACAAACAATTACGTGTTTTACTTTTAAAACATTCACAGCATAATCCAAAACACTTAGCATATTCATATCGGTATGTACAACCATATTAGCAATATTTCGGTGTACAAAAACCTCTCCCGGCTTAGCTCCAATAATCTCATTTGCCGGCACACGACTGTCAGAACATCCTATCCACAACAATGGTGGTGTTTGTCCTTTGGCTAAATCTGCAAAATAGTTAGGATCTTTCTCTAATGATTTTACGACCCATTCTTTATTATTATCTAATATTTTTTTATAAAAATCAACCATACTATTTTTAATTTACTCTATTTAACTTTGTTTCAGTAATACTCAGGTTTATTCTTTATTGTTTTAAAAAACTTCTCTTTTAACCATCATTCGTTTTGCTACATCATAATAATGCTCAATTGTTACATGATTTGAAACTTCATCCGTATTCTCTAACTGATAGGCCTTTTTAAAACCTTTCAATTTTACTTTGATATTTTGATCATGAGCTCGTATTTCTTTAAACTCACGAATTAAATCCAAAACATCATGAGCAATATACTCTGTATCATGAGCGTTAATAACAACTCTTGAATTTTCAGGAATATCATTTAGTGTTTGCTTAATGGCGGCCTTATTTAAAAAAGAAACTTCCTGTGCTAAGTCGATATGAATAATATCTCCGTCTTCGTATTCTTCTTTTTTGAAACTGTATGCTTTTTTTAGATTTCCTTTTAAAACAAAAATCACACTAATAATAATTCCCAGCATTACTCCTTTTAACAAATCAGTCACTACAACAGCAACCATCGTCGCTATAAAAGGAACAAATTGATATTTTCCTTTTTCCCAGAAATGTTTAATTGTAGCCGGTTTGGCTAATCGGTAGCCGACTAAGATTAAAATTGTAGCTAATGTAGCCAATGGAATTTTATTTAAAATTGCGGGAATAATTAAAACGCTCAATAATAAAAATACCCCATGGATTATGGTTGACATTTTTGATTTGGCTCCTGCATTACTATTTGCCGAAGAACGAACCACTACCGATGTCATGGGTAATCCTCCCAAAAGAGAACTTACTATATTTCCTATTCCTTGGGCTTTTAACTCGACATTGGTATTAGTATATCGTTTTTGCTGATCCAATCTGTCGGAAGCCTCAATACACAATAAAGTCTCGACTGATGCCACAATAGCAATTGTTACAGCTACAGTCCAAACATCAGGATTGATAATTTGCGAAAAATTAGGAACTACAATAATTGCCTTAAAATCCTCTAATGATTCCGGTATAGGCAAAGACACTAAATGCTCTTTAGTAATAGCTAATGAACTCCCTGAATTGATAAAAATCTGGTTCAAAGCAATACCAAAAATTACAGCTATTAATGCTCCGGGAACTAGTTTGAATTTCTTTAAAAAAGCCACTTTGTCCCAGGAAATAAGTATTGCCAATGAAAACAAACTTACAATTATTGCTCCTAAATGAAAATGATCGAAAATCTGAAATAATGAAGACAGCGTATTATTTCCATCAACTTGAGCAAAGGATTGATCTCCTTCAAAATCGGCATCATAGCCAAAAGCATGTGGAAGCTGTTTTAGAATAATAATAATTCCAATACCCGCAAGCATTCCTTCAATTACATTAGTTGGAAAATAATTAGATATACTCCCTGCTTTAAGAAAACCTAACGCTAATTGAATAAAACCGGCAATAAAAACAGCTGTCAAGAAAATATCAAAAGCTCCCAAATTAGTTATTGCCGTTAATACAATTGCTGTTAATCCAGCCGCCGGCCCGGTAACACTAATATGAGATTGACTTAAATAGCCAACCACGATTCCTCCTATAACGCCAGCAATAATACCCGAAAATAATGGTGCCCCCGAAGCCATTGCAATACCTAAACACAATGGTAAGGCTACCAAGAAAACCACTAAACCAGATGCAAAATCAGATTTAAGGTTGGCAAAAAGATTGGTTTTTTTTGTCATAATACTAATGAATAAATTATACTAAATTGTACCACAACAAACTGTATGTACAATCCTAATTTTTTTATAAAAGTATTATATCCTATCGGGTGGAGGCGTAACTACAGAGCGTAAAACATTGTCATGTTTAGACAAATTCTCAAAAAGTATTAAACTTCTAAGTCCTGTTTTTTTTACCTTAAAAGTTAGATTAGAAGTTACAATATACACTAAATGTTTTGTCTCTTTTTTTACGTGTTCTTCGTCAGACAAACTATAAAAAACAGCAACATCAGTTGACTTTTCTATCAACTTCACAACGGTAGGAGTTGATAGAAAAGCTATGAATACAAATAAAAATAAAAGTGCTATTGATTTCATATAAACAAAAATAAACCTAAAAAAATATAAATTTTAAAAAAACCAATGTTTTTTTAAAAAAAATTAACAGCAACAAACAAAAAACCAACAAAACCAATATAACAATCTTACTTTCAGAAAATTAAACAAACAAAAGACGCAATTCATACTGTTCTGCACTTAAAAAAAACTGATAAAAAAGATTTTTTTACTATCAAACAAATTGATTGTTTTTATATTTGCATCAAAAAATTCTATCCATGACTATTACCCAACTTAAATATGTTTTGGCTGTAGCCGAACACAAAAACTTCACACTGGCTGCCGAAAAATGTTTTGTAACTCAACCTACCCTGAGTATGCAAATTCAAAAAATTGAAGAAGAATTAAATATTCAAATTTTCGACCGAACTAAAAAACCCATCCAACTAACGGATATTGGTCAAAAAATAGTAAATCAGGCAAAAAATATTGTTAACGAAGCTGATAGAATTCAGGATATTGTTGAACAACAAAAAGGCTTCATAGGTGGCGAATTCAGACTGGGCATCATCCCTACTATTATGCCCACTTTATTACCTATGTTTTTAAATAATTTTATCAAAAAACATCCAAAAGTAAAACTCATTATTGAGGAGTTAAATACCGAAGAAATTATTACCAAATTAAATAATGGTCATTTAGACGCAGCCATTGCCGCTACACCGTTGATGGAAGAAAAAATCAAAGAAATTGTACTATACTTTGAACCATTTGTAGCTTATATTCCTGAAAATCATCATAATTTTCAAAAAAAGGAAATTGAAGTCGAAGACTTAAATCTTGATGAAATTCTTTTATTACAGGATGGACATTGTTTTAGAGACGGTATTTTAAATCTTTGCAAAAACAACACAAGAAGCGAAGGAAATCATTTTCAAATAGAAAGCGGAAGTTTTGAAACCTTAATAAAACTTGCCGATGAAGGGTTAGGAACCACACTTTTACCTTATTTACACACTTTAGACTTAAAAGAATCCGACAAAGTAAAACTGCGTCATTTTACAGAACCTAAACCCGCCAGAGAAGTCAGCCTTATTTATCCAAAGAGTGAATTAAAAATCCAAATTATTGAAGCATTAAGAAGCACTATAGCGGGAGTTGTAAAAGGAGCTATCGTTTTCCAAAATGTACAAATTATAAGTCCACTTCAAAAAAAATAGAGTCAGGTATCCTGACTCTATTTGATGATTTTAGTTTCTCTCTACTACAAAAAGACACTTTTGCAATTCGGGTTTTTCTTTTGTGTAATATAAAAGCCATTTTTGGAGATGTTCAATCTCATGTGGCAATAAATTTCGAACTGCCTTTTTCAGTTCTTTCACAAACAAATCAGGTGCAAAACTAACTCTTTCCAGTATCGATTTCGTATAATCATATATCATTCTTGGCATATCTAAAAGTTTTAAAAGTTATCTAAATTAAAGTATTGTAATTTACAAAAAACGGGCTTTAACTCACAAATCCAAAACAGTTAAAAAACACATAAAAAACGATGAATTACATTTTCTTAAAAATTTAGAAATTTTTAACTTACAAAAACAAAACTACTTTAGTAAGTCTCATAATTTTAGAAAAACAAAGTTTATTTCATAAAAAAAGGAATCATTTCAGATTCCTTTTTTATTCAAATATTTACTATCACTAAAGATGGTTTTAACTCTGGTTTCTCTATTATGAAAGACATCAGCCACTCTTTTAACTGTTCCAACTCATAAGGTAGAAGTGTTTTTACCGCTTTTTCCAGTTCTTTACAAAAGAGTACCGGATCAAAACTAACTCTTTCTAATATCGATTTTGTATAATCAAACATTATTTTGGTCATAATAGATTAACTTTAATGATTAAACATTAATTCAAGGCTTTGTAAAATTAAGAATTAAAAATATACTTTACATCTATTTAACGGTATTTTTAAAAAATTATTATGTTAAATTTCAAAAAGCTGTTTTTTATTCAAACTTTATTTAAAAGCTCTAAACATCTCTCTTTTCCCCGGAGGTCCTTCTAACTTTTCTACTCTGAAACCTACTTCTATCATACTTCGCTTGACTACTCCTCTGGCCGCATAAGTCACTAAAACACCATTTTCTTTAAGGGCATCATACATTTTTTGAAAAATAGCTGTACTCCACAATTCGGGTTGCACCCGATACCCAAAAGCATCAAAATAAATCAAATCAAACTGTGCCACATCATCAATATCCTGAAAAAATTGTTGCCTTTTAGTTAATGAAAAATGATTATCCAAAACTATTTTTTCATTCCAAGCCGATTGGTGCATTTTCTCAAATACCGCTAATTGCTCTCCGGCATCTAATTCATCAACATAATTCATTGCTAAAATTTCCTCAGCAGCAACAGGATAAGCTTCTACTCCGAGATAATCAATAATTTGATTCATTTTTTGAGCTTCTAAGAAACTAATAAACGCATTTAATCCGGTACCAAAACCTATTTCTAAAATAGATAGCTTTTTATTTTTAAATAACGAAAGTCCGTTTTTAATAAAAACATGTTTGGCTTCCTGAATGGCACCGTGTTTGGAATGATAACTTTCATTCCATTCCTCTAAATGAATCGTTGTCGAACCATCTTGAGTTTGTATAATTTCTCTTTTCAATTTTCTTAACTAATTTTTTAATCTGCTTTAAACAGCAACCAAATTTACTCAAAAAGTGCCATACTCAAGTCCAAATTCCTTTGATTTATTGCATATTTGATAGAAATGATTGTCTTTTTTTTAGTTTTTTTTTGAATATACGAAAATCCTATTCAATAGTAACAATTATTAAAATTTTGACAAGTATTTTGTCCTTTTTTATTTAATTTTGCAGGAATCAAAGTTTAGTTCATCATAAAGTGAAATTTTATACTTAAGCTTCATTTATACATTCAAAAAAATAAAAAAACATATTATTATGAGTACAACTCAAGCCAACAAAATTGAAATTATAAAAGCACCTAATACAAAAATTAACGAAGTAGATTTTGACAACTTAACCTTTGGTTCTGTATTCACTGATCATTTATTTGAATGTGATTATAAAAATGGAGAATGGCAAAACCCAACTATTAAACCTTATGCTCCATTCCTGATGGATCCTTCATCGAGAGTTTTTCATTACGGACAAACTATTTTTGAAGGAATGAAAGCCTACAAAGATGATAATGATGCTATTTGGCTTTTTAGACCTGATGAAAACATAAAACGTTTTAACAGTTCAGCCGTTAGAATGGCAATGCCTGAAGTTCCTGAACAATTATTCATGGAAGGTCTTAACCAATTATTGAAATTAGATGAAGCCTGGATTAAAAAAGGTTTAGGAAACACGCTTTACATCCGTCCTTTTATGATTGCGACTGGTTTTGGTGTTGTTGCTAATCCTTCTGACGAATATAAATTCATGATTATCTTATCTCCTGCAAAAGCTTATTATTCAGGAGAAGTTAAGGTACTTATTGCTGAGCACTACAGTAGAGCAGCTAATGGTGGTATTGGTGCTGCAAAAACCGGTGGTAACTACGCAGGACAATTCTATCCTACTACTTTAGCCAATCAGGAAGGTTACCAACAAGTTATCTGGACTGATGACGCAACGCATACCAAACTGGAAGAAGCCGGAACAATGAATGTGTTTTTTAGAATCAACGATACTTTGATTACTGCTCCTACAAGCGAAAGAATCTTAGACGGAGTTACCAGAAAAAGCCTTATTGACATGGCAAAAAGAGAAGGAATCAACATTGAAGTTCGTTCAATTCTTGTTGACGAATTAATTGAAGGAGTAAAAAATGGTAGCTTAAAAGAAATTTTCGGTGCAGGAACAGCTGCTGTAGTAAGCCCTATAAAAGGATTTGCATACAAAGACGAATATTTTGAATTACCTAAAATAGAAAATTCTATCGCATTGCAATTAAAAGAGAAATTAACAAACATCCAACACAAATTAGCTGAAGATACTTTTGGCTGGACTGTAAAAATATAATTTCATACATTTTGAATATAGAAAAAGGCGATTTTCAAATTCGAAAATAGCCTTTTTTATTATATACTGTTTATATTAATTTTAAACCTAAATTTTCCTTTTCCACGTCCTCAAAGGGTGAAAAATCCACTTAAAAATCACTCAATATTTTAGAGAAATCGGGTTTAAAATAATTAGGACCTTTCATTACTTTTCCGTCTTCACGATAAATAGGTTTTCCATCCTCTCCCAGCTTACTCATATTACTTCTTTGAATTTCATCAAAAACAGCTTCTATTTTGTCCTGAAGTCCATGTTCAATAATTGTTCCGCACAAAATATACATCATGTCTCCCAAAGCATCTGCAATTTCAACCAAATCATTGTTTTTAACCGCTTCCAGATATTCTTCGTTTTCTTCTTTCATCAAATGGTAACGAAGCGTTTTTTTTGTTTCCCCTAAATCGGCAATAGGATTTTCACTGTGTCCTATTCCAAATGCTGTATGAAATTCTTTTACCGAATCGATTTGCTTTTGCATAATTATTATTGATTAAATGAAACGCAAATTAGTAACTAATCCTAAACATTTGACTATTTTTGCAATAAATTTTTTAAATTATGTTTAGCCAAGGTCAATTAGTATTTGCGGTCTGTTTTTTAATAGCTTTTATTATTGTTATGATTTTTTCTTATCGAAAAGACATCAAAACACACAAAGTATTTTACAAGGGAAATTATAAAATCTTAATTGGTTTCTTTATTTTCATTGGAATTTTATTTCTGATAAAAATATTCTTCAAACATTAATCGAATCATTTCACATAAGGAATCTTAAACTTCACTAAGAACAACAAAAAACACAACATACACAAAAACAACAAGTTATTCAAAAAACTACACTTCTCGGCTGTATTTTTTCTTATTCAAGCTTAAAGTTCAATTAGGAAAAATTCAACAATTCTTTTCATTTTTAGCAGCTAAAGACCTTTTTTTATAATTTTTACGCTCATAGCTTCGGATATTGATAAAATTTCTAACTTTACAACAGAAAATAATCAATTTATTATGAGAATTTTAAAATATATCTTTCTTCTGTTTTTACTTAGCTTAGTCGCATCATCTATATTCGTTGCTACACAAAAAGGGGATTTCCTTGTAGAAAGAAGTAAGATTATTAATTCTCCTAAAACATCCGTTTATAATTATGTTAATGATTATAGAAACTGGAGTGATTTTGGTTCATGGACATCCGAAGATCCGGAAATAAAAATAAACTACCCACAAAATACTATTGGCAAGGGAGCTTCTTTTAACTGGGAAGGAAAAGACGGTGTTGGAGAAATGCGTACTATCAGAGTACTAGAAAATGACAGCATCGTACAAAGCATGAAATTTGAAGGGACTCATTCGACTGTTTACTGGAATTTTAAAGATACTATTGGTGGTACAAAAGTAACCTGGAAAACCAAAGGAAAAATGAGCTTTTTCTTTAAAATTTATTCAGCTTTAAATGGTGGTGCAGATAAAATTATCGGGACTATTTACGAAAAAAGTTTGGCGAATCTTGACAAAGCACTTGATTACGAAATCAATACTTTTTCGACTGTTAACAACGGTGTGGTTAAAAAACCAATTATGAACTATATTGGACAAACTTTTACCAGTGAACTAGTCAAAATAAACAAAAACTTCAAAATTGTAATTCCTAAGCTGACTACTTTTTGCGAAAAAAATAATATTGTTATCAACGGAAAACCTTTTATCCTTTACCACACTTATGATACAGCAAAAGGGCTTGCTAAAATCACAATTGGTATAAGTATTAAAGACGCTATATTTTTAAGTGCAGGAAGTGATATTGTAGCCGGAAAACTGGATGCATTTGAAGCTGCAAAAACCAGTTTAACAGGAGACTATTCGCACTTAAAAACAGCTTATGCTAAAACAGAAAATTATCTGAATCAGAATAAATTAACTCCAAATCCTGTTTTTTCACATTTAGAAATTTATGCTTCGGGGAAAAACGAAATCAAAAACCCATCCAAATGGCTTACTGAAGTTTATATCCCTATTGTACCAAAAGTAATTCCTCCGGTGCAAACTTATAAGCCAGCTGAAACGAACGAAATTCCTCCAGTAGAATCTCACCCAAAACCGGAAGAAGAATCTGAATTTTAAAAAATCTTTTTTTACCAATTAAACCTTAGGGTAACTTATTGTATCTAACCTAATAAAAAAACTTGCTGGACGAAAAGGAATTCATACAACAATTGTTAAACCCGAAAACGCAAAACGATGCTTTTCAAAAATTGTTGCATACCTATCAAAAACCGTTGTACAATCATATTCGGAACATCGTTTTAGATCATGATGATGCCGCCGACGTTTTACAAAATACCTTTATTAAAGTTTTTCAAAATCTTAAAAACTTTAAAGGCGAAAGCAAATTATTTTCCTGGATGTACCGCATTGCTACTAATGAAGCTTTGACTTTTTTAAATCAAAAAGCTAAAAAAAGCGGAATTTCGTCCGAAACATTACAAAACAAAGCAATAGACAACCTTAAAGCCGATGTTTATTTTGATGGAAACGACATTCAGATTGCGTTGCACAAAGCCATTGCAACACTTCCTGAAAAACAACAATTAGTATTTAAAATGAAATATTTTGAAGAATTAAAATACGAAGAAATCTCAGAAATTCTGGGCACATCAGCGGGTGCGCTAAAAGCCTCTTACCATCATGCAGTAAAAAAAATCGAAGCACTTTTAACCACAAATTAAACCTTTTCAATTTAATTTAGTCAAATAGCTATCATGAAAGAATTCAAATTAAATACCAACCCTAAAATCGAGTCAGGATTCAAAGCACCGGATGATTTTTTCGAAAATTTCTCGGCAAATCTACTCGAACAATTGCCTAAAAACGAACCCAAAACCATCTCGCTGTTTCAAAGAAAAAAAACAATTATTATGATGGTTGCCGCTGTTTTTGTTTTAGCTTTAGCAATACCAACACTTATAAATAATGCGAGCCGTTCCAATGAAATTGATACGGTAACTTTAGAAAATTACTTAAGTTATCAGTCTAATGTAAATCAATATGATTTAATTAACGAACTGGACGAAGAAGATATTGACAACATTAACACCACTACAAATATTGTTTTAGAAGACAATACTATTGAGGAAATCTTAATAAACAACAACAATTTAGAACATTATATTATTGAATAATATTATAAAAATGCAGAAGATGAATTTCAAAAAAATTTTACCACTACTATTATTATTTTCTTTAAGCTTCTATGCTCAGGAAAATTTCAACGATAAAAAGGAACAAATTAAATCCTTAAAAGTTGCTTTTTTAACTACTGAACTCAATCTGAGTTCTCAGGAGTCAGAAAAATTCTGGCCTCTTTACAATGCTTATGATAACAAACAATTTGAAATAAGACATCAAAAAATGAAAACCTATAAGCATAAATTCAGTGATGATGCACTCAGCAAAATGAGTGAAAAAGATGCTGCTTTACTGCTTTCGCAAATGGAAGCCACCGACGAGGAATTATTTTCATTGCGAAAAAAATTCAGCAAGAGTCTAAGAGCTATTTTACCGGCAACAAAAATCATTAAATTAAAAAAAGCCGAAGACGATTTTAATCGAAAATTACTCCAACAATACGGAGACAGATCAAAAAGAAGATAAAACATTAAAAAATACAGCAAAAGCCGTCTTGTTAAAAAAAAACGAGACGGCTTTTTCATTGATACTATAAGCTTAATTTATGCGTTATTATAGCGCATCTTTCAAATACAAAAGCACTTCAAATTAATTGGCACAGTAATTGGATATTGCAAATTATCAAATGTAAAAATACAGTCGCCATGAAAAATAAAATAATATTCTTAAGCCTTATAGCTTCTTTTTTTAGCATACAAACAGAAGCTCAAAGAAGCTCAGTAAACGCAATGAGTAACGAAATTAGCGACAACCTCGATTTAAGAGCGGTTGCATCTATTTTTGGAGACTCCAGAAATCTAGAAGATTTTGAAAGACGTTTAAACGACCCTGAACTACAAATTTCTAATTTAGACTTAAATAATGATAATGAAGTCGATTACTTGCGTGTAATAGAATCAGTAGAATACAATACCCACGTAGTAATTATTCAATCGGTTTTAGATCGCGATGTTTATCAGGACGTAGCAACAATCGATATTGAAAGAAACAACAATAGTGTACAAGTACAATTTATTGGTAACGAATATATGTATGGACCTAATTACATTTACGAACCCGTTTATTATACTACACCATTAATTTATGCTTCTTTCTGGGCTAGTAATTATCGTCCTTATGTATCTAACTGGTATTGGAATTACTATCCGTCATACTACTATGCCTGGAGACCCTATCCTATATATAGATACAGAAACAATATTAATTTATGTGTAAATTTTAACAACTATTACAATTATGTAAGCTATAGAAGAAGTAATATTGCCATTTCTCTTTACAACACCAGACGTTCCTATGCTTATGAAAGACGTTATCCAAACTATGCTTTTTCAAGAAGATACAGCAATTATACTAATCGTTACGAATTAGATCAAAGAAGAGGTTCCAGATATAGTAACAACTATTCAAATAGCAGGAATTCAACCGGAAGACAATACAATGCTCCGCAAAGAAGAGAAACACCAAGAGATTATACTCAAAACAGAACTAACAGCAGTACAGCCAGACAAAACACAACAAGAGACTATAATGATAACCGATTAGCCGCTTCCAGACAAAACAACAACTCTAGAAATTACAATAGTAATAATAATAGCAATTATTCGAGAGAGAATAAAGTGCAAACTGAACCTAATAGAACATACAATAGTAATAGTAATTATTCGAGAGGAAATAAAGTACAAACAGAATCGAATAAAACATACAATAACAATAGTAATAACAATTATTCTAGAGGAAACTCAGCTCAAGGCGGATCTGGCAAAACATACAATCAAAACAACTCAGAAAATTCAAGACAAAACGCATCATCACAGCAAAATCCGTCAACAAGATCTTATGCTCCCAGACAAGAAAGCAGCTCACAAAGAGCAGCACAAAGTACAAGAGATAACAGTCAAAGCAGAGAGACATATTCAAGACCAAGCACTCCGGCTGCTGCCCCACAAAGAGCTGAATCTGGCAGAAGCAGAGGTTCTAATCAGGAAAACAACAATTCTTCCAGAAATAACAACCGAAGAATCTAACAAAATAAACTGCTATTATTAAAACACGATCAATTGGTCGTGTTTTTTTGTTTTTTAAAATAAATAAGTTTTGATTTACTTAAAAATGAGTAAATTTGATGCCTTTACCAAATTATTCATGAGCGCACACAGAACTTTACACAGCAAATTAACGCTAGGAGGCTTATTAATTACATTAGGAATTATATACGGTGATATTGGTACTTCTCCACTATACGTAATGAAAGCTATTTTAGGAACTCACACCATCAATGCCGATGAAGTTCTGGGAGGAATATCAGCAGTATTTTGGACACTAACTTTGCAAACTACCATCAAATACGTTATCATTACTTTAAATGCTGACAACCATGGTGAAGGTGGAATTTTTGCCCTGTATGCCTTAGTAAAAAAAACCAAAATCAGATGGCTCATTGTACCCGCCATCATTGGAGGTAGCGCCTTGTTAGCCGACGGAATTATAACTCCTCCCGTTTCGGTTTCTTCTGCAGTAGAAGGTATTAGAACCTATTACCCTGAAATAAACACGGTACCCATTGTTATCGGAATCTTATTTGTACTCTTTACCATTCAACAATTCGGAACCAAACTCGTTGGTAAATTCTTTGCTCCAATGATGCTTATCTGGTTTAGTATGCTTGGTATATTAGGTATTATTCAAATAGCTAAACATCCCGAAGTATTCAAAGCCTTCAACCCATACTACGCTTATCATTTATTGACAATTCATCCCGATGGATTTTTTGTACTTGGATTTGTCTTTTTATGTACCACAGGAGCCGAAGCACTATATTCAGACATGGGACATTGCGGAAGAAAAAACATCCGTATCAGTTGGCTTTTTGTTAAATCAACCTTGGTCTTAAACTATTTTGGACAAGGAGCTTACCTTATTACTAACGAAGGAGAAACATTACAAAGTTTAGGCGGAAAAAACGGAAATCCTTTCTATTTGATAATGGACGATTGGTTTCAGCCTTTCGGAATTGTAATTGCAACAACAGCGGCAGTTATTGCTTCACAGGCTTTAATTAGTGGTTCGTTCACCTTAATAAACGAGGCCATGCGACTTAATTTTTGGCCAAAGGTAAAAATCAATTACCCAACCGAATTACAGGGACAATTGTATATTCCGTCCATCAACTGGTTGTTATTCTTAGGTTGCGTTGGAATCGTTCTGCATTTTGAAGAATCCAGCAATATGGAGCATGCTTATGGTTTAGCCATTATTTTATGTATGATCATGACCACCATTTTACTCAATTTTTATTTGATAATGAAAAGAGTAAAATTGTACTTTATGGTGCCATTAATTACCATTTACCTATTAATCGAATTAAGCTTTTTAGCCGCTAATATCACTAAATTTGCCGATGGAGGTTATGTAACCTTAATTATTGCAATTGTTTTAATTTCGATAATGTCAATTTGGTTTACAGCCAAAAAAATTACTAAAAGCTACACTAAAATTGTCAAAGTTCAAGATTATATAAAAGTATTGAGCGAGTTAAGCGTAGACATGAGTATTCCTAAATATGCCACCCATTTAGTTTATATGACTAATGCCGGAAGAGTTGATGAAATAGAAGAAAAAGTAATGTACTCTATCCTTCAAAAAAGACCTAAAAGAGCCGATATCTATTGGTTTGTACACGTAAATATCCTGACCGAACCCTATAAAACGGAGTATAGAGTGACCGAAATACTTAAAGACGATATGTATCGTGTTGACTTTAATTTAGGATTTAGAGAACCTACAAAAATCAACCTGATGTTTAAAGAAGTTATTAAAGACATGGTTAAAAATGGCGAAGTAGATATTAGAAGCCGTTATGAATCACTGAACAAGAACAACATTATTGGCGACTTTAAATTTGTGCTTTCAGAGAAATTTTTATCGAATGATAACGATATAAAATGGCACGAAAACATCATCATGAATTCGTACTTCCTAATCAAGAAATTAAGTTTATCCGAAGAAAGTGCCTTTGGATTGGATAGTAGTTCGGTGAAAATAGAAAAATTCCCAATGATACTTCATACTCCGGAAAATATGGACTTAACTCGTTTAGAACCGAGAGAAATACATCTTTAGAATCAATAAAAGCTCCAATTTTGGAGCTTTTTTTTATATAACAATCCGTTACTGTACCAATTTTGAAAATGACACACGGATAACACAGATTTAAACTGATAAAAACAAATTTTCATATAATAATCAGTGAAAATCTGTTCAATCAGTCCCGATAGCTATCGGGATTGTGACCTGTTTTTTTATTTAGTCCGCTTAGCGGACAGTCATAATTATTTAATTAAATTTGGTTAAATTTCAATCAAAAATTAACTTGAAAAATACATTTAAAATTCTTTTAAAATTAGTTTTATTCCTTTTGGGACTTATTTTACTGTACGTAATCGTAGCCTACCTCCTTTCGAAAATAACAATTGAAAAAGAAACGGATACAAAACCGGAAGTTGAAATTTTTATCCTGACAAATGGTGTACATACCGATATTGTAATGCCTACAATAAGCGAGCAAATGGATTGGAGTCAACAAATTCAATTTAAAAACACCCAAGCGGCTGATTCCACTTACAACTATATTGCGATGGGCTGGGGAGATAAAGGATTTTATCTGGAAACTCCTGAATGGTCTGACCTAAAAGCTTCGGTTGCACTTAAGGCAGTATCAGGATTAAGCACCACTGCTATTCATGCAACTTATTACAAGCAAATGAAATTAGGCAACGACTGCAAATCAATGCGTATTAGTAAAGAACAATACCAACGCCTGATTACTTATATTACCAATAGTTTTCAAAAAGATGCTTCGGGTAATTTTATTCCAATAATAACCGATGCTAATTATGGTAAAACCGATGCTTTTTATGAAGCAAACGGAAGTTATAGCATCTTTAAAACCTGTAACAGTTGGACTAATAGCGCACTAAAAGCCTGTGGTCAAAAATGCTGTTTGTGGACAGCAACCGATTCAGGAATTTTTTCGAAATACAAATAAAACTAAAATATAAAAAAATCCAGATTCGGTAAATTTCCAACTTTGCGGCTTTGAATATCGGTTTTTAACCACTGTATCACCAAAACGTTAATGCAAAAAATTAAAACCATGATAGATAGCAAACAACTACCACATAAAACTTCAGATTTATTTTTAACTGATGGAGGCTTGGAAACAACGCTAATTTTCTTAAAAGGCTTAAAACTTCCTTCCTTTGCTGCTTTTGATTTATTAAAGGACGAACAAGGATACAATGTATTGAAGGACTACTACAAAAGCTATTTAAATATTGCGGAGAAAATGGAAATGAATTTCATTTTAGAAAGTCCTACCTGGCGTGCCAATCCCGACTGGATAGAAACCATAGGTTATTCAAAGTCATCAATTTCAGAAATTAACAACAAAGCAATCTTGCTTATGGTTGACTTAAAAAATGAATTTAAAAACAAGATTAACAATATCCTCATTAGTGGATGTATTGGACCGCGAGGAGATGGATACAAATCTGAAAACAAAATGACAGCAGAAGAAGCTCAAAAATACCATTCAACTCAAATAGACATTCTTAGTCAAACAGCTGTTGATGTTATTTCTGCCATTACAATGAATTATGTTGAAGAAGCGATTGGCATAACGCTTGCAGCAAATGCGAACAAGCTCTCTACTGTAATTTCTTTTACCGTTGAAACCGACGGCAAACTTCCTAGCGGAATGGACTTAAAAGAAGCCATTAAACAAGTTGACAATAGTACATTGAATCCGCCAATATATTATATGATTAACTGTGCTCATCCTACACATTTTTTTCATGAGCTTCAAAAAGGCAACAAAGAGTGGACTTCCAGAATTAAGGGCATTAGAGCAAACGCCTCCTGTAAAAGTCATTCAGAATTAGATGAAGCTACCGAGCTAGATAGAGGAAATCCTCAAGAGTTAGGCATGGAACATAAGAAATTAAAAAAGAGCTTTAAGCATTTGAATGTATTTGGGGGCTGTTGTGGAACTGATGAAGAACATATTAAGGCAATTGCAATTCAAATCAAACAAACCGATTAATTAGCATAACACACTCCTCCAGAGGAGGGATGGTTTAAACACAAAATTACAATCCCTTAACTTAATGGCATTACCCGAAACTTGGGGACAGACTGACAAAAGTATTGACTCTAAAAGATATCGAAAATCCTTTTTGTAACAAGGTAAACTCACGAGTTTTATTTTTGCCACGACCCGAGTGATAACGAATAAGCGAAGCAATTACACGAAATAACATCAATATTAATTCTAAAATAAATTACACAAATTTTATCTGACTTTGGCAGATTCGTGAAATATTATTTTTGCTTCGGAAGCCTTATTTTACTGAGAGGAGCACAAAAAACATAAATAATCAAAAAGAGTAAAGTTGTGGTTTGTAAGATTTAATTTCTATATTTGAAAAAAGAATAAAACGAAATAAAACTTCGCCAATCTACCCGATTTTGGATGTATATACGAAGGTTTGTTTCGGATATAAACGAGTTAGCAGAAAGCTCAGAACTATATTTTAAAATGAGAGAAGTAGAAAATCATCCTATAGAAATTGGGTTCATACAGAATGGAATTAAAACTCTTATTGTTGGAACATTTCCTCCAAAAGAAGTCTATGAAAGTGATGATCATTTTTTCTTTTATTCTTCAACCAGAAATCATTTTTGGAACAGAATGGAAAATATCTTTCCAGAATGGAATAAACTAAAAAAAACAAAAACGAAATGCGCTGAAATATCTCCTGAACAAAATAAAATTGATAAGGAAAATTTTTCAAAAGAAAAAAAAATTGGCTTTTTGGATATTTTCTCAAAAATAAGCCGAATGAAAAACTCAACGAAAGACAATGATTTAATTTGCGTCGAAAATATTGTAGAAAATGGCAAATTAGATAAAGTTATAATTGAAAATGAAAGTTTAAGAAGAGTTTGTTGCACTTACAAATTGGCATTTGAAATTCTAAAATGTAAGATTGAACAAAATAAATTATCAATTATTGAAGACAGTATTTCTGCTAACGGACAAAAATTAATTTATAAAATAGGAAAAAGAGAAATCGAAATTTATCTATTGTATCCCGCAACAAGAAGTCGTGATAAAAACGAAACAAAAGATACTCAATATAAAAAGTTGCTATTCAGTTAAAACCAGAAAAGCGCGGAAATGCTTTCCGTGCCCACAACAGTGAGCAAATAATCAATAAAAACTGGACAAAATAATATACTTTGTCCAGTTACTCACGAAGATGCTTCCTCCGTCAGCAGGACAAGTTTGTGGATAGTTGGAGTGTTGAAAATTAGTTACAACCAACTCCGCAAAGTTTCTAACTTTGCGGCTGTGAACTTAGTTCTTAACAAAGATCATTATAAAAGTCCATGCATACTTTATAGTAAAAAATCAGAATAAATAATAATACAATGACAATCAACTCAAAATTTACGAGATATGAAGACAACAATAACATCTGGTTGTCTCAAGAGCGCGAACAAGGATTTAATTTTACGGATCATGGCATTACCCCCACTGTGCTTAGTAGTGAGGCCGAAGTGGGTCAGGCAATGCTAAATGAACTTTATAGCACTGTAAAATCAAAAGAAGGTGATATTAATATTGCGCTTCTTGGCGGTAGAGGTGCTCAGGAATTGCATCGTTTGCTGGGAGAACTGGCTAAGTCATCACAACAGGACGATCTACTTGCCAGACTCAATGTTTTCACCCAGGATGCCCTTGCGCCTTTGAGCATGGATAATAGTTTTAGTTTTGTCAGGGATTTTGAACGTATTTTAGGGGATGCTTTTTTCAAAAAAATAAAAAGCTTTACCCCAATGCGAACAGATACCAAAGATATAGAGTCGGCACTCGTAGAATATTTGACAAAATTGGAAGAATTAGGTGGTTTGGATATCTTTTTTATTGGTCATGGCCCGGAAGAAAATCAAGCATCACATCTTGCTTATATTAAACCTTTCTCTGGAGCACAAAGCCATCATATTGCAGGGATAATCCCAATATCCAGTACTATTTTAGAGCACCATATTAGCAAATTTAAAGCTGGTGGAAGCCTTGTAAATGAAAGTGATGAAAAAGAATGTAGATCTGCTGAGTATATTCTCACCTTAGGCCCAGCTGCGATATTACAAGCCAAAAAGATTGTTCAATCCGTAGTCGATGCCGATTCTGCTCCTTCTAAAATTAAAACTTACGCAAATGTGCTTAATACCCAGCTGAGTTCCAATAAAGAAGAAGCAGTACTTCAATTAAATACCAATCCGGGATTATGGATAAGGCTACATCCTAATACTAAATCTTTTGTATTGCCTAATTTAGGTTTGTAATAGAGAAGATTTTAAAACACTTCATTCCTATAGTTATCGGAATGAAGCAATGACACACCAGGCGGTTTAAGTCATTGCGAGCGATAGCGACGCAATCACACTAAAACATTCCTTGTAACACGGATTTGTAATTTTACCGAGTTACTTTATGAGATTCCTCATTCTTCGGAATGACAAAACTGGCTGGGGTTTTCATTATGAAAAACAATCATACTATCTAGCCCTGATGGCAGCGGTATCTCCCGATTTAGAAAAACAAGGCATTTTTTGCCGTAGTTTTTGTTATCGGGAATATAGCGAACAGCAGGAACTTAGTTTCTTAAATAGATTGAATGTCTGCTCCAAAAATTTAAAACAAAAAAATAGGCTGTCTTTGTGGGACAGCCTATTTCTATATTTAGAATCTGAGATTATTTACTCAAATACATTTTTCTTCTAGAATACAATTCGTAGAATTGATCGTCTTTTAAGTCATCAATAAACAAGATGCTTTCTCCTGTTGATTTCATCTCAGGTCCTAAAGCTTTGTTTACGTTAGGAAATTTACTGAAAGAGAATACCGGTTGTTTGATGGCAAATCCGTTTAATTGTGGATTAAAATCAAAATCAGTTACTTTACTGTGTCCTAACATTACCTTAGTTGCATAGTTTACATAAGGCTCTCCGTAAGCTTTTGCAATAAATGGAACGGTACGAGACGCTCTTGGATTAGCTTCGATGATGTAAACCGTATCATCTTTGATAGCAAACTGGATATTGATTAAACCAACTGTTTTCAAAGCTACAGCAATTTTTTGTGTGTGATCTTTGATTTGTTGCATCACAAACTCTCCTAAGTTAAAAGGAGGCAAGGTTGCATTAGAATCTCCGGAGTGAACTCCACAAGGCTCGATATGCTCCATAATTCCGATGATGTAAACATTTCCATCAGCGTCACAAATAGCATCTGCTTCTGCTTCGATAGCTCCATCTAAATAGTGGTCTAAAAGTAATTTGTTCCCCGGAATTGTTTTTAGCAAGTTAACAACGTGCTCTTCTAATTCTTGTTTGTTGATTACAATTTTCATTCCCTGACCACCCAATACATAAGAAGGACGAATCAATAATGGGAAATCCAATTGGTCTGCTAAAGCCGAAGCTTCGTCAGCTGTTTCAGCAATTCCGAATTTAGGGAAAGGAATCTTCAAGTCGGTCAATAAGTCAGAGAAACGTCCTCTGTCTTCAGCTAAATCCAGTGCATCAAAACTAGTTCCGATGATTTTCACACCGTATTTAGACAATTTCTCAGCTAATTTCAAAGCTGTTTGACCTCCCAACTGAACGATAACACCTTCCGGTTTTTCGTGTTGGATAATGTCGTAAATATGTTCCCAGAATACTGGTTCAAAGTATAATTTATCAGCTGTATCAAAGTCAGTCGAAACCGTTTCAGGGTTACAGTTAATCATGATAGTTTCGTAACCACATTCTTTAGAAGCCAAAACTCCGTGTACACAAGAGTAATCAAACTCAATTCCTTGTCCGATACGGTTTGGTCCTGAACCTAAAACAATGATTTTCTTTTTATCAGTTACTACACTTTCATTATCTACATAACGAGTTCCGTCTGCTTTTTCAATCTCAGCTTCAAAAGTTGAATAATAGTATGGTGTTTTTGCTTTAAACTCAGCCGCACAGGTATCAACCAGTTTGAATACACGGCTAATGTTCATGGTCATACGTAAAGCGTGAACTTCGCTTTCCATACATCCCATCATGTGCGCAATTTGTCTGTCGGCAAAACCTTTTTGTTTCGCTTCAAGCAACAATTCTTTTGGCAAAGTTGCAACTGTATATTTAGCAATTTCTTTCTCAAGTGTATGTAATTCTTCGTATTGTTTCAAGAACCACATATCGATTTTAGTAATTTCGTGGATACGGCTCAACGGAATTCCCATTGCGATAGCATCATAAATTACAAAAACACGATCCCAACTTGCATAAGTTAGTTTTTCAATGATTTGTTCGTAATTAGTATATCCTTTTCCGTCAGCTCCTAAACCATTTCTTTTGATTTCCAATGATTGAGTGGCTTTGTGTAAAGCTTCCTGGAACGAACGTCCAATACCCATTACCTCACCTACTGATTTCATTTGAAGTCCTAAAGTTCTGTCAGAACCTTCAAATTTATCAAAGTTCCAACGTGGTATTTTTACAATTACATAATCCAATGTTGGCTCGAATAAAGCCGAAGTAGATTTTGTAATTTGGTTTTGTAACTCGTCTAAGTTATACCCTAAAGCTAATTTAGATGCAATTTTTGCAATTGGATAACCTGTTGCTTTAGAAGCTAAAGCTGATGAACGAGATACACGAGGGTTGATTTCGATAGCTACGATATCTTCTTTTTCGTCAGGAGAAACCGCAAACTGTACATTACATCCTCCGGCAAAATTTCCAATACTACGCATCATCAGGATAGCGTAATCACGTAATTTTTGGAAAGTAGTATCCGATAATGTCATCGCTGGCGCTACTGTAATTGAATCTCCGGTATGAATTCCCATTGGATCCATATTTTCGATAGAACAGATAATTACAACATTATCATTCTTATCTCTTAAAAGCTCTAATTCATATTCTTTCCATCCCATCAAAGCTTTGTCAATCAAAACTTCGTGAATTGGCGATGCTTCAAGTCCTGCAGTTAACAATCTATCAAAGTCTTCTGGCTTGTAAACGATAGAAGCTCCTGTTCCTCCAAGCGTAAACGAAGGACGGATTACTAATGGAAAACCAAATTCCTGAGCAATTTCTTTTCCTCTTAAATAAGAAGTACAAATTTCAGCAGGAGCTGTAGGTACACCTATTTTCTTTAAAAGATCTTTAAACTGATCTCTGTCTTCAGTAATATTAATGGCATTAACATCAACCCCAATCAATCTTACCCCAAAATCATCCCAAATTCCTTTTTCCTGAGCCTCTAAACACAAGTTAAGAGCTGTTTGTCCTCCCATTGTAGGCAATACAGCATCAATTTGCGGATGCTCTTTCAGGATTTCAATGATCGATTTTGTAGTTAAAGGCTTCAAATAAATATGATCCGCCATAGAAGGGTCGGTCATAATTGTAGCAGGGTTCGAATTAATAAGGATAACCTCAATTCCTTCTTCACGAATAGAACGTGCTGATTGTGATCCTGCGTAATCAAATTCGCAAGCTTGACCAATAACGATAGGACCTGAACCTATAATTAAAACTGATTTTATTGAAGTGTCTTTTGGCATTATGATGTAATTATTGTTTTTTCAAGTTTTTTATTTCTCAATACTATCCGTTTAAAATGACGCAACTCACTATAAATCTTAAGTTTGAGTTTTATTTTCGACAAGGTATAAAAAAGGGCGGTACTAAAAAAAGTAACGCCCTTATTTATGTTTATACAAACATTATTTTTTGTGTCTAGGTTCGCTAGAAACAGTTAATTTATGTCTTCCTTTAGCTCTTCTACGCGCAAGAACTTTTCTTCCATTAGCAGAAGCCATTCTGTCCATAAATCCGTGTTTATTTCTTCTTTTTCTTTTCGATGGTTGAAACGTTCTTTTGCTCATTGCTTTGTATCTTTAAAACTTATTTATATGTATCTTTTTATTTTCAAATAGTGGTTATTCCAAAACCGAGTGCAAATATACAAAGACTTTTTTTTCTGGCAAGAAGTTTTATAAAAATATTTTTAATTCCTTTTACTATATTTGCAAACACAAATTATATACCCATCATGTTAAACAAGAATATCAAACTTATTATTGCCGGACTTATCGTAATTACTAGTATTTGGCAATTCACAGAGAATAATATCGGAAACGGAATCTTCTTACTATTACTAACTGCAATCCCGGTTTTTCTTTATTATAGAAACGAATTCATCTTACTGGCTTTCTTAAAACTAAGAAAACAAGATTTTGAAGGTGCTCAAAAATGGCTTTCTCATATTAAAAATCCTGAATCGGCATTAATAAGAAAGCAACAAGGATACTTCAACTATCTTCACGGAATTATGCTTTCGCAAACAAATATAAATCAGTCTGAAAAATATTTCAAAAAAGCTATCGAACTAGGATTGTCTATGGATATGGATTTGGCTGTAGCTAAATTAAATCTTGCAGGAATCGCCTTGTCTCGCCGTAGAAAATTAGAAGCAACTAATTTGATTAGCGAAGTTAAAAAGCTGGACAAACAAAATATGTTGAAAGATCAAATCAACATGATGAAAGAACAAATGAAGAAAATCTAATTTTTTCTGAAACAACAATATCAAAATCCCAAACTCTAAGAGTTTGGGATTTTTTTTACAAAGAAGGAAGCAATCTGATTAAAATTTCTCTCTAAAAACTGAAATTTGAAATTTTATCCCGAAACTTCAGGATTGGAATTTTTAAAACTACTCCCTAAAATAATATCAGATAAGTGAGTATTAAACCAACGGTATTTGGTAAAAATCATCACATGAGTCCCTCCTTCTACAACAATACATTTCTCTATATTCTTAATAGGAAACATCCAGTCTTTATCACCATGAATGTGAATCACGCGCTCATCAGCCACTGTACAGTTCCAAAGCACTACTTTCTCAACCGCCCAATTCAAATACCCAATATCCCTAACCGATAAAAAAGTATCATACAATTTCATTCTATTCGAGAATTTCTCTCCAAATACAAATTGCGCCAACTTCCCAAAATGCAATATCAAACGCATTGGAATCAACTTATACGCCAATGTTTTTCTTGCAAACCTGATTCGTCCGGGAAACTCGAACTTTGTTTTTACACTCGAAATAATAATCAGTTTTCTGACAGAAATAAACTTTGCAATTTCCTGCACCACAATTCCGCCAAAAGAAACGCCTATCAAAACAGGATTTTCTTCTTTTATTTTTAATGCCATTCGTTTAGCATAATCCCCTAAAGATTCTTTGGGCTTAGGAATTTCCCATTCTAAATAATGAACTTCAAACAGAGTGTCATCAAGCTTAATCCTTTCAAAAATCAAAGGATTTGCCGCTAATCCTGGCATAAAATAAACTGGAATCTTACTCATATTTAGAATTCAAATTTCATATTGCTTAAAAAACTAATTTAAAGTTTTTTATACAGCACACCTAATTTTACACACAAGAAAACTACCCTTCTTCACTAATAACAAAATGAAACACCAAAACAATTTGATTTTGATTATCAAACACTTAACTTTGCACTTCCAAAATCTATTCTAAAAATCACTACCAAATGGTTCGTTTATAAAAATTGGGTATCCCTAAAAAATCCCCAAGCCTAATCCTTTTAGCCTAAATTTAAAAATAAAAGTTATGGAACCAATTACAACAATAGAAGTCAAAGACAACAGTTTTGCAAGACAATTTGAAACCACAACAGCAGAAGGACTTATCACCATTGAATATTCTCTCCAGGAAAGAAAAATATTCCTAACCAGAATAAACACTCCCGAAGAATTCAAAAACGAAGAATTTATCGATAACCTAATTAAAACTATCTTAGACAATGCCATCGAACAACGACTCAAAATAGTTCCTACCTACCCAAGAATAGTTCAGTTTTTCAAAAAGAACCCTTCCTATAAAGAATTACTCCCTCCAGGAATTAGAATTTAATTGTTCTGCAAAAGGCAATAAAAAAAGGCATAAGAATCAACTCATGCCTTTATAAACTTATTTCAAAAAATTATTTTTCTATTTCTTTCATACTATCCATTTTCTTGTGCGCCAAGAAACCAGTAATATCTTCAAAATGCTCTACTACTCTTTTGTTTCCAAATTCAAAAACCTTAGTTGCTAAACCATCCAGGAAATCACGATCGTGAGAAACCAGAATTAAAGTTCCATCAAAATCACGCAAAGCATCTTTAATAATATCTTTGGTTTTCATATCCAGGTGATTTGAAGGCTCATCCAGAATCAACAAATTCACAGGTTCCAACAACAATTTAATCATTGCCAAACGTGTTTTTTCCCCTCCTGAAAGCACTTTTACTTTCTTAGTAATATCATCTCCCTGAAACATAAATGCTCCCAGGATATTTTTGATTTGCGTTCTGATATCACCCACAGCAATAGCATCAATCGTTTCAAAAATAGTAGCATTTTCATCTAATAATGACGCTTGATTTTGAGCGAAATACCCAATTTGAGCATTATGACCAATTTCCACGCTTCCACCATCAATTCCAATTTCTTTCATGATGGCTTTAATCATCGTAGATTTTCCTTCACCATTTTTACCTACAAAAGCTACTTTTTGACCTCTTTCAATAACAATATTGGCATCTTTAAACACCACATGATCTCCGTAAGATTTAGCCAAATCCTTAACCACAACAGGATATTGCCCTGAACGCGCAGCTGGAGGAAATTTCAATCTCAAAGCCGAAGTATCTACTTCATCCACCTGAACAATCTCTAACTTTTCTAACATTCTAACACGAGACTGAACCGCATCAGTTTTAGAGAAAGTTCCTTTAAAACGCTCGATAAAAGCACGGTTATCTGCAATCATTTTTTGTTGCTCGTCGTATGCTTTTTGCTGATGAATTCTACGGTCTTTACGCAATTCTAAATAATGCGAATATTTCGCCTTATAATCGTAAATCCTACCCATTGTTACCTCAATAGTACGATTGGTGATATTATCAACAAAAGCCCTATCGTGAGAAATAACCACCACCGCCTTAGCCGAATTAATCAAAAAATCTTCTAACCACTGAATACTTTCAATATCCATATGGTTCGTTGGCTCATCCAGCAAAATCAAATCGGGTTTACGCAATAAGATTTTCGCTAATTCGATACGCATTCTCCATCCTCCTGAAAACTCAGATGTTTGGCGTGTAAAATCCTCACTCACAAACCCCAAACCTTTCAGGATTTTCTCTACTTCAGCTTCGTAATTAATTTCTTCGATAGCATAAAATTTCTCACTTAAGTCTGAAACTCTTTCGATTAATTTCATATAATCGTCGCTTTCGTAATCGGTACGAATAGTTAATTGCTCATTGATTTCGTCAATTTCAGCTTTCATGCTAAAAACTTCCGAAAAAGCTTTTGAAGCCTCTTCCATCACCGTTGCCCCGTCTGTAGTCAACAAATGCTGCGGCAAATAAGCCACAACCGCATCTTTAGGAGCCGAAATATTTCCCGTTGAAGGCTTACTATTTCCTGCAATAATTTTCAGCAAAGTTGATTTTCCAGCACCATTTTTACCCATTAGGGCAATTTTATCGTTCTCATTGATAGCAAAAGAAACATCACTAAATAAAGTTGTTCCGCCAAATTGCACGGATATGTCATTAATTGTAATCATTGTTTGAAGTTAGAGGTTAGAAGTCAGAAGCAAGAAGTTTCAAAATTCTAAAAAAATTAAAAATGCAAAGATAGCTTAATTAAACAATTAGACAATTGTAATTTCACTTTCCAAAAAAACTAAAAACCGCAAATTTGCCAATTTAAAAAATCTGCAAATCTGCGGTTAAATTATTTCCAAATTTTACTATCGAACTATTCCTTTCGCCACTTTTTAGTTTCCTCAAAAACATGCTCTAAAATAGCCGCTTCTTTTTCGTCAAATTCAATATTTCTTCTTCCCATAACCAATTTAGCCGTATCAAAAGCTTTCTTAGTCACATAGGTAGAAAAACCTGCCGCTCCGCCCCACGAAAAACTCGGAACAAAATTTCGAGGAAAGCCACTACCAAAAATATTCGAACTCACTCCTACCACAGTTCCGGTATTAAACATAGTATTGATTCCACATTTACTGTGATCCCCCATCATCAAGCCGCAAAACTGCAATCCTGTTTTAGCAAAACCTTCGGTTTCATAGCTCCACAATTTCACCTCTTCATAATTGTTTTTCAGGTTCGAATTATTACTATCAGCACCAATATTACACCATTCGCCTAAAACCGAATTCCCTAAAAAGCCTTCATGTCCTTTATTTGAATAAGCAAACAGAACTGAATTATTAATCTCTCCTCCAATTTTAGAATAAGTTCCAACTGTTGTAGCACCATAAACCTTAGCCCCCATTTTAACAACAGCACCTTCACACAAAGCAAAAGGCCCACGAATTAAAGAACCTTCCATTATCAAAGTATCTTTTCCTATATAAATAGGACCTGTTGAAGCATTTAATGTTACAAATTCCAATTGTGCTCCTTCTTCAATAAAGATATTTTCCGGCGCAATTACATTGACACTCTTCGGAATAGGCTGTGATTTTCTGTCTTCGGTTAAAAACTCAAAATCTTCCCGAATAGCAGCGTCATTTTTAGAAAAAATATCCCAGGTATTATTCAACATCAAACAATCATCGTTGAATTCGATAATTTCATAATTATCAAAATCTACTTCATCCTGGCTGTCATTAGTATAAAAAGCAATCACTTCTTCTCCTTTAAAAATAGCCTGATTGGATTCTAAATTCGAAACCATTTCCGCCAGAACTGCATTTGGAAGAAAAGAAGCATTAATCATCACATTTTCTTCTAATTCCACCATTGGATATTTATCAGACAAATATTCCTCAGTCAAAGTAGTAATAGTTGAACCTAAATATTTTTCCCATTTTTGACGAATTGTTAAAATCCCAATAAGAATATCCGCTACCGGACGGGTAAAAGTAAATGGCAATAAAGCATTACGAGCCGGTCCGTCAAAAAGTATATAATTCATACGATGTCAAATTTATTAATTGAGTTTTTTCTTAAAACCCGAGCCAAAGTTACAAAGTTTTCAAAAAGATAAAAATAAAAAAGCCTCCCAAAAGGGAGGCTTGATTTATTAAAAAACAAATTAAAATTATTTAATGTGTTTAGCATATTTAGTTTTGAATTTATCAATACGTCCTGCAGTATCGATAAGTTTAGATTTACCTGTGTAAAAAGGGTGAGAAGTTCTAGAGATCTCCATTTTTACAACTGGATATTCTACACCTTCGTGTACGATTGTTTCTTTAGTTTCTGCTGTAGATTTAGTGATAAAAACGTCGTCATTAGACATGTCTTTAAAAGCAACTAATCTGTAATTTTCTGGGTGTACACCTTTTTTCATCTTGAATCTTTTTTATTTGTTTGGTTATAACTTATTTTGAAGCTTTCCTTTTCAGAAAAGGTATAAATCAATTATAACTTTTTATTTATATTATTTTGAGGATGCAAAAATACAATTATTTTTCAATAAACAAATCTTTATTTCTTTTTTTTATATAAATACCTAAAAGCAGTTTTTTACTCTTCAATATACAGGGAATTACTATATTTGTTGCTCAATTGAAAGCATCGGACAATGATTCATGAAACTATCAAAAAAAACGGGATTACTTTTGGAATTATCACTGGTTTAACCTCCGTTTTAATTACCACTTTAATCTATTCTATCGATTTAAATTTATTCACATCACCGTGGATTGGTTTTTCCAATTTAGCATTGTATTTAATCATTGCCATTGGATTATTGGTCAAAACTAAAAAAGAATTTCAAGGTATTTTTACCTTCAAAGACGCATTTACTACTTATTTTATCTCGGCTTTAATCGGAATTGCAATTTCAGTTGTTTTCAATATTATACTATTTAATATTTTTGATCCTGCTGCCAAAGATACCGTCAAAGAACTAACTATTAAATACATGATTGCTGCCATGGAAAAGTTCAATGCCCCGGCAGAAGGAATCAACAAAGCAATTGCTGATTTAAAAGAAAACGACCAATTTTCGGTTTCAGGACTCTTAAAAGGTTCTTTATCTAATATTGTTTTCTGCACCATTTTTGGTTTAATTTTGGCTGCTTTCTTTAAAAGCAAACCCTCATCACAAGAATAAAAATCGATGAATTTATCTATATTAATACCACTTCTCAACGAAGAAGAATCACTTCAAGAACTTTATACCTGGATTATTAAAGTAATGCAGGAAAACCGTTATTCTTATGAAATTATATTTCTTGACGACGGAAGTTCTGACAAATCCTGGTCTATTATCCAGGAATTTGCTACCGAGAACACTCATGTAAAAGGCATTCGATTCATGAAGAATTTCGGTAAATCGCAGGCTTTACATGCCGGTTTTGCAAAAGCTCAAGGCGATGTTATCATCACCATGGACGCCGACCTACAGGATAGTCCCGATGAAATCCCGGGATTATACGAAATGATTACCCAACAAAATTTTGACTTGGTTTCAGGGTGGAAAAAAAAGCGTTACGACTCGGTTGTGGCTAAAAATCTTCCTTCTAAATTATTTAACTGGGCTGCCCGAAAAACCTCGGGAGTAGAATTAAATGATTTTAACTGCGGATTAAAAGCGTATCGAAATGTGGTAGTAAAAAACATCGAAGTTTCTGGCGAAATGCACCGATACATTCCTGTTTTGGCAAAAAATGCCGGATTTGGAAAAATTGGCGAAAAAGTGGTCCAACATCAGGCTCGAAAATACGGTGAAACCAAATTTGGCATGGAACGTTTCATCAACGGTTTCCTGGATTTAATCACCATTTGGTTCCTATCACGTTTTGGAAAAAGACCTATGCACTTATTCGGAGCCATTGGTTCTTTAATGTTTATTATTGGTTTTTTACTGGCGGGATATATTGGTTTTTCTAAATTGTACCACATGTACAACAACATGCGTTACAGTTTAGTAACAAACAACCCTTGGTTTTACATCGCATTGACCACAATGATATTAGGAACACAATTATTTTTAGCGGGATTTTTAGGTGAAATCATTTTACGCACTAAAAACAATGAAGAACGCTACAAAATATCAAATGAGATTAATTTCTTATAAATGAAAAACTAAAAACGACCAACTAAAAACTAAAACTGTAAAACGCAAGAAAATGGAAAGTAAACAACATATTTTAGATGCAGTTAATGAGTGGCAAGGTCCAACATTTGATGCCGCAACTCAAGAAGAACTTAAAAAATTAATCGCAAATTCACCAAAAGAACTTGAAGAGAGTTTCTATAAAAACTTAGAATTTGGAACTGGAGGAATGCGCGGTATTATGGGTGTTGGAAACAACCGAATCAATAAATACACGCTTGGAAAAAGCACTCAGGGACTTTCAAATTATTTGAAATCTGTTTTTCCAAACCAAGCTATTAAAGCCGTTATTGCTTTCGACTGTCGTCATAACAGTAAATCATTAGCAAAAGTTGTTGCTGATGTTTTCTCGGCCAATGGAATTCAGGTTTACCTTTTTTCAGATCTGAGACCTACACCAGAATTGTCTTTTGCATTGAGACATTTAGGTTGCCAATGCGGAATTGTTTTGACTGCTTCACATAACCCACCTGAATACAACGGATACAAAGTATATTGGCAAGACGGAGGACAAATTGTTCCGCCGGAAGACGAAGCGATTATCAATGCTATTGAATCATTAAATTATAACGAAATCAAATTTGATGCAAATGAAGATTTGATTGAATATATTGACGAAGAAGTTGACCAGGCTTTTATAAAATCAACTATTGAAAACGCTAGTTTCAATACTCCTGCTGAAGCAAAAGACAATCTAAACATTGTTTTTACTTCACTTCACGGGACTTCTATTACTGTAATGCCTGAAACTTTTGTGCAAGCTGGTTACAAAAACGTACATATTGTTGAAGAACAAGCTATTCCTAATGGTGATTTCCCTACCGTAAAATCTCCAAATCCTGAAGAACCGGAAGCTTTAACTTTAGCATTGGCTCTTGCCGATAAAACAAATGCCGATATTGTTATTGGTACGGACCCTGATTGTGATCGTTTAGGGATTGCTGTTCGTAATAACGAAGGCGAAATGACCTTATTGAACGGAAATCAAACGATGATTTTAATGACTGCATTTTTACTGGAAAAATGGAAAAAAGCAGGCAAAATAAACGGAAAACAATTTGTAGGCTCTACTATTGTTTCTACTCCTATGATTATGGAATTGGCTTCGGCTTATGGAGTTAATTTCAAAGTAGGTTTAACCGGTTTCAAATGGATTGCCAAAATGATTAAAGATTTCCCTGAACTACAATTCATTGGTGGTGGAGAAGAAAGTTTTGGCTACATGGTGGGCGATGCGGTTCGTGATAAAGATGCCGTTGCTGCAACCTTATTAATTTGCGAAGTGGCAGCACAAGCAAAAGCTAACGGAAGCACGGTTTACAAAGAATTACTAAAACTATACGTTGACCACGGATTTTTCAAAGAGTACCTCGTTTCATTAACTAAAAAAGGAATAGAAGGCTTACAGGAAATCAACCAAATGATGATTGACCTGAGAGAAAATCCATTGAAAGAAATCAACGGACAACGTGTTGTTATGGTCGAAGATTATCAATCATCTATTGCCAAAAATTTATTGGACGGAGAAGAATCAATTATGGATATGCCAAAATCTAATGTGTTGATTTATTATACTGAAGACGGTTCTAAAATTTGTGCAAGACCTAGTGGAACTGAACCAAAAATCAAATTCTACATCAGCGTAAATACTGAATTGGATGCCGTAGAAAACTTCAATGAAGTAGAAAACATCTTAGACGAAAAAATAAAAAACATCATTGCAGCAATGCAATTGAAATAAATACAATTCGATAATTTTCCAATTAGACCCGATATGTTTTCAATAACTATCGGGTTTTAATGGTAAAAAACTACATAATGGATCAAAATTTAAAAAAAATTATTCCTTTTGCAAAAAAGTACAAAATACATATTGTGTGGAACATTATTCACAATACTTTATATGCACTTTTTGGAACAATAGGAATGGTTATGATTTTTCCTGTACTAAAAGTACTTTTTGATAATGGAGAAAAAATAACCAAATTACCTCAATATCAGGGATTATCTGAAATAGATACCTATTTGAATCATATTCTTTTTTATTATGTAAACCATTATTCAGAATTATATGGTCCTAATTACGCACTACTACTAACGGTATCTTTAGTAGTTATTACCTTTTTATTTAAAAATTTATTTGGGTATTTAGGACTTCAACATTTAACCAAATTAAAAACAGGAGTTCTTAGAGATTTACGTGAAAAAATGTTCAGGAAAATTGTGTCTTTACCTATTCCCTACTATTCTGAAAAAAGAAAAGGAGATGTAATGGCACGAATGCTAGGCGACATAAACGAAGTACAAAACTCCTTTTTCATGGTATTGGAACTAATTGTAAAAGAACCTTTGACCATCATATTCTCTTTGGTCGCAATGATAAACATTAGCTGGAAACTAACTTTGTTTGTCTTATTTTTCATTCCAGTTTCGGGATATATTATTTCTAAAATCGGAAAATCTTTAAAAGGAAAATCAGTAAAAGCGCAACAAGAAAACGGTTATCTGATTTCAATTGTCGAAGAAACATTAACGGGATTAAAAGTGGTAAAAGGATACAATGCTGAAAGTTTCTTTACCCAAACTTTTAATAATTCCATCAATCGATTATACCAAATAACTAATAGTATTGGAAAGAAGAACAATTTAGCTTCGCCGATGTCTGAATTTCTAGGGATAATTGTAATTTCTATTTTACTTTTTTACGGTGGAAATTTAGTTTTAGTCGATAAATCACTGGACGGTTCTTTATTTATTGCCTATATTGGATTAGCATACAATATTTTAACACCGGCTAAAGCCATTTCTAAAGCGTCTTATCAAGTCAAAAATGGTTTAGCAGCTGCCGAACGTGTTTTTGAAGTATTAGAAGTCGAAAATACAATTAAAGACAAACCTAACGCTATTACATTAGACGGATTTCATGATTCAATCATCTTAAAAGACATTACGTTTGCCTATGAAGATGAAGCTGTATTAAAAAACTTCAGCCTCACTATACCTAAAGGAAAAACCGTTGCCTTAGTGGGACAATCCGGTAGTGGAAAAAGTACTATTGCTAATCTATTGACACGCTTTTACGATGTTAAAAATGGTGAAATACAAATAGACGGTCACAACGTTAAAGACGTTACTATGAATTCCTTGCGCAGCTTAACCGGATTAGTAACCCAGGACAGCATAATGTTCAATGGCTCTATCAAAGAGAATATCAAATTTGGAAAACAGGAAGCAACTGACGAAGACGTTATTGAAGCTTTAAAAATTGCCAATGCTTATGAATTTGTAAAAGACTTACCTAAAGGAATTGACACCAACATTGGCGATAGCGGAAACAAACTTTCAGGTGGTCAAAAACAACGTTTATCTATTGCCCGTGCTGTATTGAAAAATCCTCCAATTATGATTTTGGACGAAGCAACATCTGCTTTGGATACCGAAAGCGAAAAACTGGTGCAAGTAGCTCTGGAAAACATGATGCAAAACCGAACTTCGATTGTAATTGCGCACCGTCTTTCAACCATTCAAAAAGCAGATACGATTGTTGTGATGCAAAAAGGAAAGATAGTAGAACAAGGCTCACACGAAGAATTAATTGCATTAAATGGCACTTATAACAAATTAGTTTCCATGCAATCATTCGAATAAATAATCATAATTTAATACCGCTTTATTTTAGATTCTAAAAACGAATAATACCTTTATACAACCATTTTAAATCTAAAAAAATGTATCATAATAATCCAAATATCAAACTTCCTGAAGATACCGAAACTATAGTTTGGAAATATCTGGATTTATCAAAGTTTTTAGATTTATTGCTTTCGCAAAAGTTATTCATGTCCCGTTCGGACAAATTTGAAGATCAATACGAAGGCACTTTTAGCGAACCTACTTACGAAGAAATCAAGAAATTAGCCATTGACAATCCTGATTTCATCAATTATTACAAAACACATCGGGAAAAAGTAGCCATTAGCAGCTGGCACATTAACGAATACGAATCTTTTGCCATGTGGCAAATTTTCACCCAAAACAGTGAAGGTCTTGCCATTCAATCCACCATTGGCAGATTGCAAAAAGCCTTGCATCCTGAGAATAATTTTAAACAATATATAGGCGAAGTAAATTATATCGATTACAAGAAAGAATACATTCCTTTTGATGATTTATTCTTTCCTTTTCTGTTTAAACGAAAAAGTTTTCAGTATGAACGCGAAGTACGAATCATTACTGATGTTACGGATGGTAAAATAAAACTGAATGATGGTCTAAAAATCAATGTAGATATCAATCAGTTAATTGAGAAAATCTACATTCACCCTAAATCCGAAAACTGGTACAAAAACCTGGTAATCCAGTTAGTAAAAGAATTAGGATTTGATTTTACAATTGAAAAATCAGATTTAGAAAGCGATATTTTGATTTAAAAACTACTAAATAGGTTCGTAATTTACAACTTCCCAATCTTTAGCCAATAAATTAATGTAGCCGTATTGTACTACATCATTTTTATCAAATTGCCCGTTTTTGTTGGTGTCTTCCACCGTTCTAAAATACAAACGATTTTTAGATTCGATTAAATTCCAATCGATTAACTCCTGAAAATCAGCCGAAATTTTAGTGAAATTTTCTCCACTGATATCACTCAAATACAAAGATTTAATGTCGCTTGTATCTAATTTTCCATCCTTATTAGTATCCACATCATACATGGTATATACTAAAATTTGCTTGTTGGTTTTATCGGCAATCGCTTTTAAATACGTAACTGTCAAAATCAAAGCAGGCTTATCAGTTAATGATTTTATCGAATCAGAATCTATTTTTTGAAACTTTAAATTTTGCAAATAACCCGTAATTTCATCGTCACCCAAATTAGAAACTGTAAAACTCAAATCGATCACACTGGAAGAACCATACTTAACTTTTGTCCCTTTCTCATAGACTCTTAAATCGCCAACAGGATGAATCAAATAATTTGTTCCTTCCATCTGAATTGGTAAATCAGCAATAGCAATCTGAGTCGAATCTATTTTAGTCATCGACTTATCGTTGTTAGTAGAATTATAAATCACTTTGGGTTTTTCTACTTCTTTTTTACAACTCACCAAAAGTAAGATGGCTATATTTATCAAGACTATAGGTAGTGCTTTCATACGAATGTGATATTAAAATATTTTCAAATGTAATGATTTTTAAAAATGCTTTTGAATTTTAAACTTAATTTATGACATAATCCTACAACAATAAAACTCCCGAAACAATTGCTTTATTACAATTTAGCATTCAATTTCAAATTGAACATTCTTGTAGTCATATAATTAGGTACCGCATATTCATTTTTCGAATAAACATCACGCACCCAGGTATTGGTAATTGCGTTTTGATTATTAAACAAATTGAATATTTCCAAACCAATAGACAATTCTTTAAAATTGCCTAACCAATTCTTCTTTTTTGTGTTTCCATCAGTTAAAACTTTTGAAAAACCAATATCAGCCCTACGATAATCATTCAACCGATTTTGATAAACATAAGGATCAGCATAAGAAGGGGAACCTCCTGGCAATCCCGTATTGTAAACCAAATTCAAATACACTTTCATACTGGGAATACTAGGCATATAATCTTGAAACAAAACAGCAAATTTCAGTCTTTGATCTGTTGGTCGGGCAATATAACCTTTGGTATTGGTGTTTTCTTCTGTTTTAAGATAACCAAAACTAAACCATGATTCAGTTCCGGGAACAAATTCCCCATTTAATCTCAAATCCAATCCCTGTGCATAAGCTTTGGCATCATTATTTGCAGCATAACGTATTCTGACATTGTCAATTGTATAAGTATTGATATCGTTGAGTGATTTATAATACAACTCCGAAACCAATTTAAAAGGGCGTTGCCACATTTTAAAATCATATTCATTTCCAAGAACCAGCTGAACCGATTGTTGCGCTTTTACATTAGGCTGAACCGCTCCACCGGCATCCCTGAGTTCTCTGTAAAAAGGCGGCTGATAATAATAACCACCGGAAATTCTAAAAATCATATCCTTTTCCCAATTGGGTTTTAAAGCCAATTGCACTCTGGGACTAAAAACCGTTTGTGAATTTGTCGAAGAATCAGCGTTTGTTCCTGTGATTCCCCAATTTTGCATTCGAACACCTGCCGTGTACCAAAGTTGTGCGTTTTCCAGATTAGTTTTGGCACTCCATTGTGCATAAGCCGAAAACCGATTGATGGTATTAAAATTAACAGCAAACACACTTTGATACGGAACCAACGGGCCTGTAAAAGAAGTATAAGGTTCGTCTTTGGGGGCAAAATTGATAATTGGCGGATGAATCGAAAATCCTGCCGAATCAATTACTTCCCACTCCACTACCCTGTCCCGAATAGATTCTCTGGTATATTTCACACCAAATTCAAAATTGCTGTTTTTCCAATCATATACCCCTTTTACTTCGGCATTTACAATCATGGCATCCAAATCATTTCGTGCATGATTTAACTGTGTTCCAATTCCGCTGGTATAAGAAACATCATTATATGTTTCACTTCCAATAGTTACATCGTTTTCTCCTAAACGATATTGTGCCAAAATATCAAAATATTCCTGTTCCAAAGTATGATAAACCGAACCAATAAACTTCAACTTCAACTTATCAGAAGCTTGAAAAGTCGTTTTCAAAGCTCCAAAATAGGTGTCGTATTTATCTTTTTCCTGTCCTTCATAAAACACTGTCAACACCATGGGCTGATCTATGGTTCCAAATCTTGTTTTTCTTATCAAAGGCTGATAATTGTATTTATTCTGAGAAATATTCCCCAGAAAACTCCATTGCCATTTTGCGGAAGCATTAAAATTAACATTGGTTTGAACATCCACAAAAGAAGGTGTATAATTCGTTTGCGTTTCCTGACTTTTCACCAAAAGGCTATTGTTTCGATAACGAACTCCTGTAACAGCAGTCCATTTTTTATTTTTAGATATGGCATCAACAGCAAGGCTTCCGCCAAGAAAACTCGATTCAAAAGCAGCTGCAAACTGAGTTGGATTCCGATAAGTAATATCCAAAACCGAAGCTAATTTATCGCCATACTTAGCCTGAAATCCTCCTGCCGAAAAATTGACATTTTGAACCAAATCAGTATTCGTAAAACTCAAACCCTCCTGTTGCCCGGAACGAATTAAAAAAGGACGATAAACTTCTATTTCGTTAACATAAACCAAGTTCTCATCATAATTTCCACCTCTAACCGAATATTGCGTACTCAATTCATTGTTTGAATTCACTCCGGCTAACGTTTTCAATACATTTTCGATTCCGGCATTAGCTCCTGGCAACTTCTTGATTACATCAGGTGCGATTGTTGTAATTCCCTGAATTTGACTTTTCTTATCTTTTGTAATGATGATTTCGCCTATTTCTTCTTCGTGTTCATTCATTATCAAATTCAATTCGTAATCTTCCGAATTTTTCAACAATAAAGCAATAGTCGTTTTTTTAAACGTCAGATGACTAAAAACAAGATTGATTGTTTTATTTACAGGAACTTTAATGGTATAAAAACCTTTTGCATTCGATTGGGTCGAATGCCCTAAAAACGAAATATTGACATTACTTACAGGCTTATTTTGGGCATCAAGCAAAGTTCCCTTTACTTTGGCCAATTGCGCCAAAGAAGAAAAACTAATACAAAAGAATACCAAAACAAAAGCTAGTTTATCGTTCAAAATACTCACTTTTATTTTTGACTTCTAAAAAAACGGCTTTCAAATGTAGTTGCATTCCCTACTTGGTCGGTTACTACAACTTTTAAATCATTAGCTCCTTCGGCAACAATCCCGTCACTAAAATTATGAGTGATTTTTCTGGTTTTTGCATCGTATTCAAATAAAATCCAATTGCCATTCAAATAACCATTGTATGATTTTATACCCGAACCTGAATCTCTAATAGAAAGTTGAATCGATTTTTCGGCACTCAGCCAACGTCCTTCAATGGGCTTTGCAATTGTAATTACAGGCGGAGTAGTATCCATTGCTAAAGTATATTTACCCAAAGAGCGCACTTTAGTGCTATAAAGATTTCCTTTGGAAAATGTAGTATTATAACCTAAACTCCCACCGGAACTCAAACTGGCTATATACACTTTGCTCTTCTGTTCCTCAGTATATTTATCACTCTCTATAGCGATTTCAAAACTGGAATGAACCGGCACGCTATCATCATGAAGCGTTAAAACATTACCGTTTACAGCAAAATTCATTGCAAAATCTTCATAAAAAGTTCCCGCCGGAAAACTGGCCGTCATATTCTCTTTAGAGAAAATATTGTCCTTTTTGGATTTAACAAAATAATTAGAAGCAATAACTTCTTGCCCAATAACCGGAACAGATGAATCAAAAGCAATCGGAATATTCACGACTGTGGTGTTTCCAAAAAAGTCAGCAACTTCAATTCGATACACTAAATTCAAATTAGGAATAACATTTACAATCCCATTGTCAGCATCCTTTTTTATGATACTCAAATTAAAAGGAGAACTCATAAACAATTTTTGAACTCTTTGATATGTTTTTTTATAACGCGAATAATCAATCAAAGCATTTATGTATCGCATTTCGTCAAAGGAATAGGTGTCAAACTGATAACCAAAAGCAGCTTTTCCATTCAAATAAGACTGAACTTTATAAACTCCGTTTTTGTTAAAAGAAACATTATCATAATCATCAGCGGTAATTCCAAAACCAATTTTCCCATTAGCCAAAACCTTTGTGGCTAAATACGTTCCGTCCTTTTGCAAATTTAAATTCAATAACAATGGACGCTTGGATTGATTAGCCGTAGCTCCTTCTAACGGATAAACATAAACCGCCGAAATTATTGGTTTTTTAATGTCTTTGAAATTTTTATCAAACCCAAACAACATTGGATTAATAATTTTTTCGGTTTGAGTATCCCTAAATTCAAAATGCAAATGCGGTCCTTCAGAAGAACCTGTATTTCCTGACAAACCGATAATTTCACCCTTTTTTACTACTAATTCGTTAGCCTTTGGAAACATTTCAATTTCAAAATTTTGTTCCTTATAATGAGTGCTTTTAATATATTCGGCTATTGCCCCGGTAGCTTTTTGCAAATGACAATACACCGTAGTATAACCATTAGGATGATTAATATAAATAGCTTTTCCGTTTCCAAAAGGAGAAATTTTAATACGGGAAACATAACCATCAGCCACCGCCAGCACATTTAAACCTTCTTTTTGTAAAGTTTTAAAATCAAAACCGGCATGAAAATGATTGGGTCTTAATTCTCCAAAATTCCCCGATAATTGCATCGGAATCTCTAATGGAGACTGAAAATAATCTTTTGGATAAGTAGTTTGAGCTATAACTGCCCTAGAAATCAGTAGAAAAAAAAGGAAAAATCTCATGCGAATCATTTTTGCTAAGATAAAAAAACTAATCCGGAATGCTTTATAAAAAAAGTATTTTTGTAACCATTTACTACACAACATTTTGATTATTTTATAATAAAAAAAACAATAAAATATTGCAATAATAAAAACTAATACTAAATTTGTAATATTAAGTAATGAATAGGATTTATAATGAGTGTAATTGCAGAAATAATTGATACTCTTGAAAATAAAGTTGAAAAGCTTATTCTAAAATTAAAAAATTTAGAACGAAACAATCAGGATTTAACTATCGAATTAAATAAATCTGCTCAAATCATACAAAAACAATCTCAGGAGATTGAAGCGTTAAAGGCACAGTATGAAACACTTAAGATGGCCAATTCATTATTAGGTAGTGACGAAAACAAAAGAGATACAAAGCTTAAAATAAATTCATTAATTCGTGAAATTGATTACTGCATAGCACAGTTATCAGATTAGTATAAACAATGGACGAAAAGCTTAAAATTAAAATATCAATTGCAGACAGAGTCTATCCGTTAACGGTAGATCCCTCACAGGAAGAAGGTCTTAGAAGTGCTTCTAAAAAAATTGATAATATGATTAAGCAATTCGAAGAAAATTATGCCGTTCGCGATAAACAGGACGTTTTAGCCATGTGTGCTTTGCAATTTGCATCGCAGGTAGAGCAAAAACAGATTGACAATGCTATCAATGGAGATGAAACTATTGATAGAATTCAGAAAATTAATGCTATTTTAGACGAAAATCTTTAAAAAAACAACGTTCTTTAACAACTAAGATACTGCCTACATTAGTTAATTATTTGGTAAACTCAACACTAACAATTTAGAATGAGCAAATCATCGTTACTATAGCAAGCCAATTTAGTTTGGAAGCTTGAACAGCGAGTTAGCTCAAAACTTGTCTTCACGAGTTTATACAAACAACTTAATGTAGGCTTTTTTTTATATATTAATTTTTAAACAAACATGGACATATTAACGATTATCATTTCGGGAATTATAGGTATTGCAATAGGATTTGGCATTGCCAAAATCATAGAAAAAAGCAACATCTCTAATCTAATTAAAAACGCTAAAAAAGAAGCTGCTTCTATTTTGAAAGACGCTAACTTTGAAGCTGAAAACATAAAAAAAGATAAAATCCTTCAGGCAAAAGAGAAGTTTATCGAATTAAAATCAGAGCACGAGCAGGTGATTTTGGCTCGTGACAAAAAAGTAGCAGAAGTAGAAAAAAGAATCAGAGACAAAGAATCTCAGATTTCTAACGAATTATCTAAGGCTAAAAAAGTCAACGATGATTTTGAGAAAAAAACAGCCGAATTTGAAGCTAAAATTGAAGTTTTAGACAAAAAACAGGCAGAAGTTGACAAGCTGCACAAAAGCCAACTACAACAATTAGAATTAATCTCCGGTTTATCAGCCGAAGAAGCTAAGGAACAACTAGTCGAAGGATTAAAAGCTGAAGCAAAAACTACAGCCATGTCTCACATACAGGATACAATCGAAGAGGCTAAACTAACCGCTCAGCAAGAAGCTAAAAAAATCATCATCAACACTATTCAACGTGTTGGAACAGAAGAAGCGGTAGAAAACTGCGTTTCTGTTTTCAATATTGAATCTGACGATGTAAAAGGTAGAATTATCGGTCGTGAAGGTCGTAACATCAGAGCTTTAGAAGCTGCTACAGGAGTAGAAATCATTGTTGATGACACTCCGGAAGCCATTATCCTTTCTTGCTTTGACCCTGTTAGAAGAGAAATTGCCCGTCTTTCATTACACAAATTAGTAACTGACGGACGTATTCACCCGGCACGCATTGAAGAAGTGGTTGCTAAAACTGCCAAACAAATTGACGATGAAATTATCGAAGTGGGTAAACGCACCGTTATCGATTTAGGAATTCACGGTTTACATCCGGAATTGATAAAAGTAGTAGGACGTATGAAATACCGTTCTTCTTACGGACAAAACTTATTACAACACTCACGTGAAGTTTCTAAACTTTGCGGATTGATGGCTGCCGAATTAGGATTGAACGTTAAACTGGCAAAAAGAGCCGGTTTATTACACGATATCGGAAAGGTGCCGGATACTGAAAGTGATTTACCACACGCCTTATTAGGTATGCAATGGGCTGAGAAATATGGCGAAAAAGAAGAGGTTTGCAACGCTATTGGAGCACACCATGACGAGATTGAAATGAAATCTCTTTTATCTCCAATTATTCAGGTTTGTGATGCTATTTCAGGAGCAAGACCGGGAGCAAGAAGACAAGTATTAGATTCTTACATTCAACGTTTGAAAGATCTGGAAGAAGTGGCTTACGGATTCAACGGAGTTAAAAATGCTTATGCAATTCAAGCCGGTAGAGAATTACGTGTAATTGTAGAAAGCGAAAAAGTTTCTGATGATAATGCTGCGACTTTATCTTTCGAAATTTCGCAAAAAATCCAAACCGAAATGACTTACCCAGGACAGGTAAAAGTAACTGTAATTAGAGAAACCAGAGCAGTAAATATTGCTAAATAAGACATAAAATTCCAATCCCGATAGCATCGGGATTAAACTCCAAATTCCAATAAACACTGTTGGAATTTGGAGTTTTTTTTTATTGAATACCCAAAGAAGATATTGAAATTTGTCCCGAAGTTTCGGGATTGGAATTAACTACATGTTTTTTCGAGGATGGCAACTCTCCAATACTTCGGCTAAAAATGTTCGATCCAAATGCAAATAAACTTCAGTAGTAGTTATTGATTCATGTCCAAGCATCAACTGAATAGACCGCAAATCGGCACCATTTTCCAGTAGATGTGTCGCAAAAGAATGCCTGAATGTATGTGGACTGATTTTCTTGTTTAAATTAATTTTGGTTGCCAAATTGTTGATGATCGTAAAAACCATCGCCCTTGTCAATTGCGCCCCTCTTCTATTTAAGAATAAGACATCACTGTGCTCTTTTTTGACAGGAACACCTACCCTTACATGATCCTTATAAAGAAGAATGAATCTTTTCGTCGAATTAGCAATAGGTACAAAGCGTTCTTTATTTCCTTTTCCGGTAATTTTGATAAACCCTTCATCAAAAAACAAATCAGATATTTTGAGTGCAACCAACTCCGAAACCCGCAAACCACAACCATATAATGTTTCTAACATAGCGCGATTGCGTTCTCCTTCATTCGAAGACAAATCAATAGCCCCTATCAAGGCATCAATTTCTTCTACCGCTAAAGTATCGGGTAATTTTCGTCCTATTTTAGGCGATTCAATCAACTCCATTGGATTGTCAGCACGATAATCCTCAAAAATCAAATAACTAAAAAAACTATTCAATCCTGAAATAATTCTGGCCTGTGAACGCGCATTCAATTGGTCGGAAATAGTGTAGATGAACTGTTGAATCGTTTCTTCAGCAATCTTTAAAGGAGAAACTTCAATATTGTTTTCAGAGAGAAACAAACACAATCGTTCAATATCGAAAGAATAATTAGCAACAGTATTCTTTGACAAACCACGCTCTATTTTAAGATAAGATTGATAACTTTTGATATAAGAATTCCAGTTCATATTACAAATAAACGACTTTTATAGACATAAAAAAACCTCTCCTTTTCAGAAGAGGTTTTAAATATTTTTGCCTTTTTTATATTAAAACTTATAACTTAAACCAAAAAAGAAACCACTTAACTTAGAACTATTATCGCTATCCCCTCCTTCGATTAAATTAGACAATCCTAAGTTATACTTTCCATCTAATGAAAAATTCTCGTTCAAATCAAATGTAAGTCCCAAGTCTAAACCAAAATTCAAAGTTTTAGTTCCCTCACCAGCATCTAAAAGAAATCCAAAGTCCGGACCAGCTAACAAACTTAAATCTTCTACGACAATAAACTTAGCCAGGACGGGAATTTGAATCTGATTTATATCATTAACCGAAACATACAATAGTTCAGGCTGTAAATGAAACTTATCTGAAACTGCAATATCTGCAAATCCACCTGCATAAAAACCGGTTTCATTCTCACTAACTTTAACTCCATCAAATTTATGACGCATTGATGCAAAATCAACACCCGCTTTTAATCCAAATTTTGTTTCTTGAGCATTTACAAATCCAAATGCTAAAACCGCAGCAACTGATAAAATAGTTTTTTTCATTTTTTTCATCTTTTTAAATTCAGAGCGTAAATATAATATTTTTTCTACAAAAAAACCTCTCCTTTTCAGAAGAGGTTTTCATTAAAAATATTTTAGATTTATAATTTAAAGTTTACACCTAAATTAATTGATGAAACAGTAAATCCATCTTTAGAAAATCCCTTATAAGCAACATAAAGGCCTGCTTTTTCCATTTGATAACCAAATTTAGGCTGATACATAAAAGCTCCCTCGTTACCATCATTAACACCAATACCATAACCTAAATCAGCTCCAATGAACCAATTATTAGTCAAAGTAAATTGTGCTGTTGCTGCTACAGGAATAAAACTAGCATCATCCCACCCATCTTTTCCTAAATAAGTAGTATAACCTGTAGTAATACCTGCATCTAAACCTTCGGCTACACTCCAAGTGTAAGCCAAATCAGCTCCTAAATTCACAGAACTAATATCTTTCATATCTCCGGTAGGCAAACCTACATGAGCTCCTAATTTAAAAGCTCCACTTTGGGCATTTGCAAATCCAAATGCAAAAATTGCCGCTGTTGTTAAAATGATTTTTTTCATAGTTTAAGTTGTTAAATTAGTAATTTATTAACATAAAACTATCAAATATTCAAAACAAAAAAACTTATCCTACTAAAAACTTATCAACAATACTATTAACATTATTTTAATAAGAACACTACGAGCATAAAAAAAGACCATTCTTTCGAATAGTCTTTTTAAATATTATATCCAAAAATTAAAATTTATAACCTAATGCCAAAGAAAAAGCAGAAGATTTCATTTTACTATCACCACCCATAAATTCTTCCTCTGCAATATTGGACAACCCTAAATTGTATCTAAAATCAATTAAAACTTTTTCATTAATATCATATCCTAAACCAAAATTAACTCCAAAATTGATTGACTTAAAACTATCTTTAATATCAGTACTATCATCTCCCATTTTCCCTTTAGCACCAACTAAAAATCCAATTTGCGGACCAACCTGTAAACTAATTTTTTCTGAAGCAAAATACTTAGCCATTACTGGCACATTAACATAAGAAAGGTTAATTTTTGCATCAGTTCCTTCAAAGCCAAATTCAGAACCTTCTGTAGAAAACAAAACCTCTGGCTGAATAGCAAAATTGCTAGCTACTTTAATTTCTGCAAAACCACCTGCTTGAACACCTACAATTGAATTAAACCTCAATACACCAATATCACCAATCTCGCCTCCATTTACATTTAAACTAGAAACGTTACCTCCAACTTTAACGCCAAATTTAACTTCTTGCGCATTAGTTATTGTAAATGCTAATACTGCCATAGCAGACAAAATAATTTTTTTCATTTTTAATATTTGTTAAAATTCAGGTGCAAACCTACAATAATCAGCACAATAAAACCAAAATTATTGTTAAAAAACCAACATAAAAACACTAAAACCAGCAAAGAAACAAAAAACCCAAACAACTGATTTACAATAAACTAAAAACAAGTCTCTCACCTAATTCCGTGATTTTTTAGGTCTATTGTAATAAAAAGGCAAAAACAAGTTTTTTCTTTCAATAAAGTATTAAATTCATTTGTATTTAATGCTTATTTCACAAAAGAACACAATAAAATAAACATCAAACTGTTTATATTTACAGTCTCGAATCTTAAATAAAAAAAGTATTATGAAAAAAGTATTCTTAATTGCCATTGTAGTATTAGGTCTTAGTACAACTTTACAGGCACAAAGTATTCGTTTTGGTGTTAAAGCAGGTGCCAATTTTGCTAATCAAAATGGTGACACTCCTCCTGCTTTCGAAAGCAAAGAATCAATCACCAGTTACCACGCAGGTTTAGTAGCCGAAGTAAAATTATTAGATGGTTTTGCCATCCAACCAGAGCTTTTATACTCTACCCAGGGAGCTACTTATAAAAATGCTGTAGAAGAATTCAAAAATGAATTAGGCTATCTTTCTATTCCTGTTGTAGCAAAAATAGGTTTGAGCAAAAGTTTAAATTTAGAACTGGGTCCACAAGCATCTTTCTTACTAAGCGAAAAAGACAATGTTGATTTAGAAGATTCTAAAACATTTGAATTTGGCGTAGTAGGAGGTTTAGGACTTAATATCACTAAAAATCTATTTATTCAAGCCCGTTACGGACTTGGACTAACTGAAGCTACTAAAGACGCTGATATTAAAAACTCAACTATTCAGTTGTCAGCCGGTATCATGTTCTAAAAAACATAGAAAATAAAAACAAAAACCGTCCCGATAATTCAGGACGGTTTTTTATTTTTACAAAAAGATTAAAAATGAAAATTAGCATTATAAACGGCCCAAACCTAAACTTATTAGGAAAACGCGAACCTGAGATTTACGGGAGTCTAACCTTCGAAGAATATTTTGAAGAATTAAAAACGAAATTCCCAACTATAGAATTCAACTACTACCAAAGTAATATTGAAGGCGAACTAATTGATAAAATACAGGAATTTGGTTTTTCTTATGACGGAATTATCCTGAATGCCGGCGCTTACACACACACCTCTGTAGGCATTGGTGATGCTGTAAAAGGAATCAGCACTCCGGTTGTAGAAGTACATATTTCCAATACTTTTTCCAGAGAAAGTTTCAGACACCAATCCTATATTTCCGGAAACGCCAAAGGCGTAGTATTAGGATTTGGTCTGAAAAGTTATGATTTAGCAATACAATCGTTCTTGTAAGCCAAACATTTTAGACAAAGAAAAAGGTATAAATGATTTTCAGGTCATTTATACCTTTTTTTATTGAATCTTCGCACTATAAATTACGGCCCAATTAAGCCATTTCATAATCCTTTAAACAATTAAAAATTGCCTCTTAAAATCAGTATTTTTAGAACAAAATCCCAATAAAAAACCCTTAAACAATTGATGTTTAAGGGTTTGTTTTTGTAGCGAAGACGGGAGTTGAACCCGTGACCTCAGGGTTATGAATCCTGCGCTCTAACCAACTGAGCTACCTCGCCAAATGTTCAGGTCAATACTGTTCCTGATTGCGGGTGCAAAGATAGAAATAAATTTAAACTCTGCAAGCATAAAATGAAGAAAAAAAATATTTTTAAAAACGTTTTTTTTTAGACATTATATTCTATATATTCGAAAAAAAAATAAATTTGCCTCTATGGATAGTAAAGTACGTTACGAAATTGAGTTTCCTATAAATTCTTCGCCACAATTATTATATCAATATATTTCTACTCCTTCCGGTTTGTCTGAATGGTTTGCTGATGACGTGAATTCCAGAGGGGAATTTTTCACCTTCATTTGGAATGATTCTGAAGAAAAAGCAAGATTGGCATCTAAAAAATCAGGAGAAAAAGTAAAGTTCAAATGGATTGACCCAGCAGGCAAGGATACCGATTATTTTTTTGAATTACACATATTAGAGGATGAGCTGACTAAAGACGTTTCTTTGATGATTATTGATTTTGCCGAAGAAGACGAAATTGATGAAGCCAAACAATTATGGGAAAATCAAATTTCAGATTTAAAACATCTCTTAGGTTCTGTATAGTGAAATTCTATATTTATGACTTATATTTGCCCTGAACAAAACTCAGGGCTTTTTTTATGATTAATTTCAACGGAACTATAATAACTCAAGATTCAAATATATTAACACAAAACCGCGGTTTTTTATACGGAGATGCCGTTTTTGAAACGGTTAAAATTGTGAATTCAAAAGTACTTTACTTAGAAGATCATTATTTCAGATTAATGGCTTCGATGCGTGTGGTGCGAATGGAAATTCCAATGAATTTCACCATGGAATATTTCGAAGAACAATTACTTTCATTAACTGATAAATTATCGATTTCTAATTCCGCGAGAGTCCGAATTACAGTTTACAGAAACGATGGTGGTTACTATCTACCTACAAACAATACAATCTCTTTTTTAGTTCATGCTTCAGCAATTGAAACTGTGTCTTATTCTTTCGAGGAAAAAGAATATGAAGTGGATTTGTTTAAGGATTTTTACATTACAAAACAGTTATTATCTTCAATTAAAACTACAAACAGAATCCTGAATGTCACAGCAAGTATTTTTGCAAATGAAAACGCTTTAGATAATTGTCTGTTGCTAAATGACAGTAAAAACATAGTGGAAGCTATTCAGGGAAATCTTTTTATGTTGTCAGGAAATAAACTGATTACTCCTCCGGTTTCTGAAGGCTGTCTGAATGGTGTAATGCGTAAACAAATTTTAAAATTAGCAAAAACTATTGCAGAGATTGAAATAGTAGAAGAAGTGATTTCTCCGTTTGAACTTCAAAAAGCCGATGAATTGTTTATTACTAATGTTATAAAAGGAATCCAGCCTATTACAAAATATCGAAAAAAGACTTTTGGCGTGAATTTTTCTAAAGAAATACTAACTAAGCTAAACGAAGAAATAGCCGCTGTAGTTTAGTTCAGATACGGATTTTCAGGTGAATTAGACCATATTAAATAATCTCCGCCTAATTCAATAATTTGTTCTTTCCAAAAATGAGCAGCTGATTTACCTATAATTTTATTTTTATAGGTATTGGAAACAATAATCCAGGAATTAGCATCCATCTCTGATTGCAACTGACTTTCGGACCAACCGGTATAACCTAAGAAAAAACGAATATTGTTTTTGTTGATTCGTCCGCTGTTAAGGAGTTCTTTGGTCGATTCAAAATCGCCGCCCCAGTATATTCCGTTAGAGATTTCGATGCTATTAGGAATTAAATTAGGGACATTGTGAATAAAATAAAGATTATCTTGCTCGACAGGACCGCCATTATAAATTTTTAAACGCGAATTTATCTCAGGAATTAAATCGTTTATAGTGTATTTTAATGGTTTGTTGATGATAAAACCAACCGACCCATCTTTGTCATGATCGGCTAATAAAATCACAGATCGATTAAATGATGAGTCTCCAATGATAGAAGGCTCAGCAATAAGTAATTGTCCTTTTATTAATTTTTCTGAAATCATGACTACTTAAGTTTTTATTAAATTTAAGAAAAAAAAATAAAAAACTCCAAACATAATCGTTAAAAAGCATAAAAAAACCCTCAAATGAGGGTTTTTTATATTGATGGATTTTGAAACTTATTTCTTAGTTTACAGCTCCTTCTAATTCAGCTCCAGCTTTGAATTTCACAACGTTTTTAGCAGCGATTTGAATTGTTTTTCCAGTTTGAGGATTTCTTCCGTCTCTAGCAGCTCTTGGAGAAACTGACCATGATCCGAAACCTACAAGAGATACTTTTCCACCTTTTTTCAAGGTACCACCTACATTACCTAAAAATGATTCTAAAGCTAATTTTGCAGCAGCTTTAGTAATTCCTGCGTCAGCAGCGATAGCATCGATTAATTCTGATTTGTTCATAATGATAGTTATTAATTGTTGGTTAAAAATAAATTGTCGATACACAAATTTAGCAGTAAATACAGACCCTGCAAGTGTTTTCTTTGATTTTACAGTATTTTGTTAATAACTTCTGTTTTTTGTTCATAACACTGCTTGTTTTTGGAGTTTTTAAGTGCTCACACCTTATTTTTATTGGGTTTATAGCACTCTTGCCTCTTCAGAAAACGAAATTCCATTAAGTAATTCAGCTGTTGTCATTCTCTTTTTGCCCGGAAATTGTAAATTTAACACTTGTATAAAGCCATCTTTTGTTGCTATTTTCAATTCTTTTTTGGAACTAATGATAGCTCCAATACTAAAACGGTGTGTTTCTGAAATTATTTTAGCTTCATATATTTTTACATTCCATTCCTGACCTTTATCCGTAAAAAAGCACCAGGAAGCCGGATAAGGGCTTAAACCTCTAATCAGATTATTGATTTCTAACGAAGATTTACTCCAGTCAATCTTGCAGTTTTCTTTGTTGAGTTTATAAGCCGTCTTTATATCGGCATCTTCTGTTTGAATAGTTGTAACAACTTTCCCTTCTTCTATTAATGCTAAAGTATCAATAACGGTACTGCTACCTAAATTCATTAAACGGTCATGAAGTTGTCCTGCGTTTTCATCCGGATCAATTTCAGTTTCTGAACTTAAAATCATGGCACCGGTATCTATTTTGTCATCAATAAAGAATGTAGTAACACCTGTTTTAGTTTCTCCATTGATAATTGCCCAGTTAATAGGTGCTGCTCCTCGGTAATTAGGCAACAATGAAGCGTGAAGGTTGAATGTTCCAAATTGAGGCATTTCCCAAACTACTTTTGGTAACATTCTAAAAGCAACCACAATTTGCAAATTAGCGTTAAGCGATTTTAATTCGGCAAGGAAAGATTCCTCTTTTAGATTTGTTGGTTGCAGTAAATTTAAATTATTTGCTAAAGCATATTCTTTTACAGCCGAATATTTTATTTTTTGTCCACGACCGGCCGGTTTGTCGGCAGCGGTAATAACACCTACTATAGTATAGTTGTTTTTTACTATTTGGTCAAGGATTCCTACCGCAAAGTCAGGAGTCCCCATAAATACAATTCGTAATTTTTCCATTATTGTTTTAAGCTATATTTATTGTTTGATTTTATCAGAATGCTTTCGTTTTCTAATAATTCCTGAAGTGCAAAGATAACATCGTCAGAAGGATTATTCAGCTTGATTTGAATTTCTCTCGAATTAAAATCGGCAGTTTTTAGCAAATTTAGTATTTCATCTGAAAGCGAAACTTTGCTTTCTTTCTTCTTTTTCTGTGTAATACAATAAGAGCAAATCCCGCAATTGCTTTCTTTTTTTTCGCCAAAATACTCCAATATCAATTTGCTTTTGCAAACTTTGTCTTTCTTGATGTAATTCAAAACCGCTTCAAATTGTTCTTTTTTTAGTTGGTTTTGATTTTCCAGGTATTTGGCAATTCGGCTAATGGTTCTTTCATCTTCCCTGATTTCGTTAAAAATCAAAGTAGTGTCGTTATTTTTAGAATGATAATCGATAATCCCCTTTTCTTTCAGTTTTTCTAAAACGTTTTGCACTTCTGCTTCGCTGTGTTTTGATTTTCGGGCAATTAGCGGAAGATTAAAATTGGTCTGCATATCATAAACTCCCGGATAAGTACGCAGGATAGCCAGCAGAATTTCTTCGTCGTTAGGATTCAAACTTGTATAACGAATGACTTCTTTAGAAGGAATGATAAATTGTAAACTTATTTTTTCTGAGAATTCCTGTGATAAGCTAATCACCCCTTGTCGGTCTAAAAACTGAATGGCATTGTAGGTTTTTAAAACAGGAAATTTATATCGGTTGCAAAATTGGTTTAAGTTAAAAGAATATTGCTCATTAATACCTTCGCCATAGGCAATTTGAAAATAATTACACATTTTGATAAAAACCTCTTTCAGAAATTGTTTATTAGAAAGCGTATAAATAACCTGATTTTCGGTTTGCGCAACATCTGATGGATTTGTCAGCAAAACAGCAAAGGCTTTTTCTTCGTTTCTGCCGGCACGACCTGCTTCCTGATAATAATTTTCAAGATTTTCAGGCAATTGAATATGAATTACCGTTTTTACATTGGCTTTATCAATCCCCATTCCAAAAGCATTAGTGGCAACCATAACCAGCGCTTTTTCTTCCATCCAAAGTTGCATATTATTGTTTTTATCTTTGGTCGAAAGTCCACCATGATAATAAGTCGCTTTAAAACCTAAAGAGTTAAGTTGCTCTGCAGTATCGATGCAGGCTCTTCTGTTTCGCACATATATAATGGAAGGCTGCGGGTTTTTGCTTAGAATTTGTTTTATTCTAAAAAGTTTGTCTTCTATTTCAAAAACCATGTAAGCAATGTTTTTTCTTTCGAAAGATTTTTCAAAACATTTAGGATTTTCGAGACCTAATTCTTTAATAATATCTTCTTTTACTTTTGGAGTAGCAGTTGCGGTTAACGCCAGAAAAGGAATGTTAGGAAAATGAAGTTTTAGATTCGAAATTTTCAAATAAGAAGGTCGAAAATCATGCCCCCATTGCGAAACACAGTGTGCTTCATCAATAGCAATTAAATTGATAGGGAGATTTTTTATTCGTTCCAAAACCCAATCGGACTGCAAACGTTCAGGAGATAAATACAGGAATTTGTAATTTCCAAATTGGCAATTATCCAGTAAATCAATTAATTCATCCGTTTTAATTCCGCCGGTGAGTGCAATGGCTTTGATGTCACGTTTTTGCAAGTTGGCAACCTGATCTTTCATCAGGGCAACCAGAGGAGAAATAACCAAACAAATTCCTTCTTTCATCATGGCAGGAATTTGGAAACAAATGGATTTTCCGCCACCTGTAGGCATCAATGCAAAAGTATCATGACCGTTTAAAACGGAATCGATAATTTCTTCCTGGGGCAATCTAAAACTATCGTGGTTCCAGTATTTTTTTAGAATTTGTAAAGTTTCAGACATCAAATTTTGAAAAAAGTTAATTCGTTTTTTATAATCAAAACGGCTTTTTAAATGTATTTTTTTCTTTTTTTATTCGAAAAAAAGCAGCATCAACAACAAACTTACTCAAACTAATTTAGATTTTGAAAAATATAGCGAATCAAAATCACGATTTTGCTAAAAATCATAGCCCAGAATTCCTATTTTAGAATTGAAACTGTATATTTGCTTTATATTTTTAAAAACAAAATGGATAAGAAAACTGAGGAATTTTTCGATAGATTAAAAACCGAATTAGAAAAAAGCAATACTTGGCCTGCAATATATTTATTCAAATTTATTGTACCAACTGACGTTGAAAAAATCAAACAAGTAGAACAAGCCTTTAATTGCTTAGGTGCGGTTATAAAAACCACTCAATCAAAAACAGGGAAATTCACCAGTGTTTCAGTTGATGTTCAAATGGAAAGTCCTCAGGCTGTAATCGATAAATACATCGAAGTCTCTACTATAGAAGGAATTATTTCATTGTAATTTTTCCAAAAAAATTAAAACAATCCAGTGTAAGCTTTTTAGAATAAAGCTTTAAAAAAATCAAGTATGAATCAGAAATATATTAAAGAAAATGCGAATGATGTTGTGCATCATTTAGAGTATAATGCCGAAAGATCGCATTTGATTATTCCTGAGTATGGACGCCATTTACAAAAATTAATCGATCAGGCTACTGAAATTGAAGACGCTGAAACCAGAAATAAAGCTGCCAAATACATCATTCAGGTTATGGGAAGTTTGAATCCGCATTTAAGAGATGTACCTGACTTTCAACATAAATTATGGGATCAGCTTTTTATAATGTCTGATTTTAAATTAGATGTACAATCTCCCTACCCTATTCCTTCCAGAGAAGTATTGCAATTAAAACCGGATACTTTAAAATATCCTCAGAATTTCCCAAAATACCGTTATTATGGTAACAACATCAAATACATGATTGATGTTGCCAACAAATGGGAAGAAGGGGAAATGAAAAGTGCTTTGGTAAAAGTAATTGCCAATCACATGAAGAAATCCTATTTGAGTTGGAATAAAGATACCGTAAAGGACGATGTGATTTTTGAACATCTTTATGAATTATCAGGAGGTAAATTGAATTTGCTACAAAGTTCAGAAGAATTGATTAATACAACCGATTTATTGCGTACCAATAAAAGAATGTCGAATAAAACTTCTTCTCAGGGACAGCCTAAAATTCAAAGTAATAAAAACAATAAAGGCCAGGGAAAACAAAAGCCTTTTCAAAAAAATAATAATCAAAAAAATCAACAATAAATTTGCTAAGTATCTAAGCTGATAAGTCGTTTTTAAAGAAACTTAGAACCTTAGAATCTCGTAAATCAGAACCTTAAAAAAAGAATATGGGAATTTTTAAAATTGAAGGAGGAATCCGTTTAAAAGGAGAAATAACTCCACAAGGCGCAAAAAACGAAGCATTACAGATTTTATGTGCTGTACTTTTAACTTCTGAAAAAGTAACAATCAACAATATTCCCGATATTATTGATATTAATAAATTGATTACCCTTTTAGGAAATCTTGGAGTTAAAATCGAGAGAAAAGCTCCGGGATCAATAACGTTCCAGGCTGATGAAGTAAATGTTGATTATTTAGAAACGGAAGCTTTTAAAAAAGAAGGTGGAGCACTAAGAGGTTCTATAATGATTGTTGGACCGCTTTTGGCACGTTTTGGAAAAGGATATATTCCAAAACCGGGTGGAGACAAAATTGGAAGAAGAAGATTAGATACCCACTTTGAAGGTTTTATCAATTTAGGAGCTAAATTCCGTTACAATAGAGAAGACCATTTTTATGGTGTAGAATCTCCTGAAGAAGGTCTTAAAGGAACTGATATGCTTTTGGACGAGGCATCTGTAACAGGAACTGCAAACATTGTAATGGCTGCTGTTTTAGCAAAAGGAACAACTACAGTTTACAATGCTGCTTGTGAGCCTTATTTACAACAACTTTGTAAGATGTTGAACTCGATGGGGGCTAAAATTACCGGAGTTGGATCTAACTTATTGACTATCGAAGGTGTTGAAAGTCTTGGAGGTTGCGAACATAGAATTCTTCCTGATATGATTGAAATCGGTTCCTGGATTGGTCTTGCAGCTATGACAAGAAGTGAGATTACAATTAAAAATGTAAGCTGGGACAATTTAGGATTGATTCCAAATACTTTTAGAAAATTAGGTATTACTTTAGAGCGTCGTGGTGATGATATTTATATTCCAACTCACGAAAATGGATACGAAGTTAAAACAGATATCGATGGTTCAATCTTAACTATTGCCGATGCACCTTGGCCAGGATTTACACCTGATTTATTGAGTATTGTTTTAGTTGTGGCAACACAGGCAAAAGGAGATGTGTTGATTCACCAAAAAATGTTTGAAAGCCGTTTGTTCTTCGTGGACAAATTGATTGATATGGGAGCTAAAATTATGTTGTGTGACCCACACAGAGCGGTAGTTATTGGACATGATTTCAAATCAACTTTGAAAGCAACTACTATGTCATCTCCTGATATTCGTGCGGGAATCTCTTTATTGATTGCTGCGCTTTCTGCAAAAGGAACCAGTACAATACAAAATATAGAACAAATTGATCGAGGATATGAGCGCATCGATGAGCGTTTAAGAGCCATTGGAGCTAAAATAGTTCGTGTTGAATAAAATTTAAAATGAGTAAAGAACAGCAAGCCGTTGAGGCAACTTACTTTAGCTTAATCGGAAATACCTGCTTAGCAATTATAAAAGGCTTAGCAGGTTTTTTTGGCAATTCTTATGCCTTAATTGCTGACGCTATCGAATCTACCACGGATATTTTTGCATCGTTTTTGGTTTTATTTGGAATTAAGTATTCCAATAGACCGGCAGATGAAAATCATCCTTATGGACATGGTCGTGCCGAACCATTAATTACTTTTTTGGTTGTTGGTTTTTTAATTACCTCTGCCACCATTATTGCTTACGAAAGTATAGCCAATATTCAACAACCTCATGAACTACCTAAATCCTGGACATTATTTATTTTAGGAGCTATAATTTTATGGAAAGAGTATTCTTTTCAATTAGTTATAAAAAGAAGCATCGAAACCAATAGTTCCTCGTTAAAAGCCGATGCCTGGCATCATCGTAGTGATGCAATTACTTCTGTGGCAGCATTTATCGGAATTACAATTGCTTTGGTTTTAGGAAAAGGTTATGAATCGGCTGATGACTGGGCAGCACTTTTTGCCTCCTGTTTTATTTTTTACAATAGTTACCTGATTTTCAGACCCGCCCTGGGCGAAATTATGGACGAACATTTGTATGATGATTTAATCGAACATATTAGAGTTGTTGCTTCTCAGGTAGAAGGAATTATCGACACCGAAAAATGCTTCATAAGAAAATCGGGGATGAAATACCATGTAGATTTACACGCAATTGTAAGTGCTGAAATTTCGGTAAAAGAAGGACATCAATTGGCTCACATTTTAAAGGATACTCTACGAAAAGAAATCCCTGAATTAGGGCATGTCCTGATTCACATTGAACCGGACGACGAATAGATTATTGATTTACTAATAAAAAGGAGCTTGTCTTTAGTTAAGGCAGGCTCTTTTTTTTGTTCAAACCTCAACAAAAAACCATCTATAAACAGGATACCATTTCACTCTCCTTTACAAGCTGTTAAAACTAAAAACCAACAATTTAAAACAGAATACACAAAATCCAACAAAGAAAGTTTTTTCTTAATTTTAATAAATAAAAATGCATTTTATCGATTTTTATTGCTTTTTATCGGCGAATAAATCAAAAGGTAGTATTTTTATTTCGTGAAAAAAGTATAGCTTTTTTATCGAAACAAAAACTGATTCGTTCTAATCTTAAATAGAAACTATGGAACACCTTTACTCAAAAAAAACAAACCTCCATTTTTATTTAATACTCCTCTTTATTTTGTTAGGTTTTTCTATCAAAACGGAGGCGCAAACGGTTACATCACCTCAGGTAAATTTTACACAAAGAACTGCTGCGGCCACTCCTGCAAAAACCATTTATAATATAAAAGGAGACTTCACCATGTTAGGGAATACTAACTTAACCCTTTCAAACTATTCTATAAATAGTGACAACCAAGGACAATCAATGAAATATGTTGATATCGACGGCGATAGCAATACTTGGAATTCTTCTATGGCAACCATGGAACTTTCTAATGGAGGGGAAAATAGCGCCCTCCAAAATTGTTCTACTGTCATTTTTGCTGGTCTGTATTGGACTGGAAGATCACAAAATACAGATACATTTACGGTTTCAAAAGAAACAGCTTTGGAATCTTCAAAAAATGTAACCCACAATGCAACTACAAACATCACAAATACTAATTATAAATTAACTATAACTAGAGGAGGATCTTCTAATGATTTTTATCCAATTTATACTTTTACAAATTCTTTTGGAAACACCTATGCTTTTCATTTCACCAATAATAATGGAGGAAACAGAGTAAAACTTTCTATAAACGGAGGATCGTTAAATAATATATCTGTATCTTATAATTCAGGAGTAGCAACATTTAGTACGCCTTACTCTTTACCCTTAGATGGCACAGTATTAAAAATCAACAGTATAACCAGAAATACATCTCAAACATTATCAGAAGCCCAATATCAAGACGCTTCAAATTCAATAGCAAATGTTCAAGTTTTTAACTCTATAAATAAAAATTACGACAAAAAAGTAATTTCACTAAAAGGTCCTGGTGCTTCTTCATACACCACGGTAACAGCCAATTCCAATGTTTATTTCCCCGGAACATCTTATGGCGGAATATTTGTGGGCTATCAGGAAGTTACTGATTATGTAAAAACTCATGGCCCTGGAGCCTATAGCGTAGCTGATATTGCTCTAGTTGAAGGAAGTAATGGTTCTGATGCCCAAAACCCAGGATATTCAGGAGGATGGACTATGGTAGTTATATATGAAAATCCCGTGATGAAAAGTCGTGCGGTAACTCTTTTTGATGGATATGCCTATATAAACGGACTACTAAATGGAGTTGGGGAATTTGGAAACATCCCTATTTCAGGATTCACCACAGTAGATTCTGGTGATGTAAATATGAAACTGGGGGTAATGGCAGCTGAAGGTGATAGAAATTTAACAGGCGATTATCTGGCTGTACAAAAATTAAACGCAGACCCAAATACCTACAACGCCACAAACTATTTAACCCTAAATCACGCAGGAAACACAACAAACAACTTCTTCAATTCTTCTATATTTCCTCAGCCAGCGGTTGGAGCTAGTAATCCTATTTTACAAAACAATACCGGAGTGGATTTTAGCATGTTTACTATTCCAAATGCAGGAAATACAGTTATTGGAAACAACCAAACCTCTACCAATTTTAGATTTGGATCCACTTCCGAAGTCTATACAATTTTTGGTTTTGCCATGTCGGTTGACTCTTATGTTCCGGAACCTAAAGGTTTAATAAGCGTCAACTCAATCAATAATGTTACGAATCCTCCTGTCTTAAGTGCTTTGCCCGGACAGGCCATCAACTATTCTTTAAACATCAGTAACAGCGGAACCGAAGCCACCAACAATACGATAGTAACTATCCCTATTCCTAATACAGCCGTTTTCTCTCCGGGAAGTACTATTGTAACCCACACTTACAATGGTTTCACGACAAGCAATTTACCTTATTATGATTCAGGCTCTAACAGTATCATCTGGAATCTAGGTACCTTACCTATAACCGCTGGTCATCCGGAATACATTTACGCCGACTTGAGCTTCGATCTTAATGTAACTGATAATTGTATTATCATTTTAAACGAAGGCTGCAGTCCCGAAGTATCACTGGAAACAGGATATATTACAGCTATTGGTGCTATTTCAGGAACTTCTACAACCGAATATTTCTTTCAGGGTTATGATAATTCCGAATGCGCTAAACCTATTGACGGATCGATTATAGTTGACATAGATGGTAGTTCTTGTTTATCAGCATTAGCAGGAGACGACCAAATAGCTTCATGTGGTTTAGAATCAGTACAACTAGCTGCAACAGCAGGAGCAACAGGAAACTGGTCTATCATAAGCGGCCCTGCTGGTGGAGGAGAGCTTTTTTCAAACAGCACTAGTCCGACTTCAGAATTTTTTAGTCCTAATAATGGTGTATATACCTTGAGATGGACTGTTTCAGGTGGTGGTGAATGTCCTGATGTTAGTGATGATGTACAAATAACATTAAATCCATGCAACTATCTTGACTTTGACGGAACAGATGATAATGTTAACTTTAAAGATAATTTTAATTTAAGCAATGGTTCTTTCAGTATCGAAGTTTGGGTAAAATCAGAAGCTACAAATGGAAATATTCAAACTATTTTGTCTAAACGAAATGCTTCCAACTTAAACGATGGTTACGATTTAAGATTAGTTAATAACACTCTTTCATTCAACTGGAACAACGGAAATTCGATTAGTTCTAACTATGCTATCAGCACAGGAAGATGGTATCATGTTGCCGTAACTTTTGATGGAAGTAATTACAATCTTTATGTTGACGGTGTAAGTGTACGTAATGCTGTAGCCGGAACAAACCCAATTGCTAATAACAATGCCAAATTTATACTGGGAGCCATGGCACAAAATACGGTTTTCCCATACAATCCTATTCATTTCTTTAGCGGATGGACACAGGAATTACGCATTTGGAATTTAGCATTAACCGATGCACAAATACGCCAAATGATGAATCAAAAAATTCAAAACGATAATAATACCGTTATGGGAGCAACAGTTCCTTTAGCTATTCCCGGATTAACCTGGTCTAATTTAGAAGGTTACTACCAAATGGTTCAAGCAACCGATTTAAGCAATGGCTACTTATTAGATATTTCAACTAATACCCGAAATGGAAGATTATTAAACATCTATACACCCCAACCCGAAACAGCCCCCCTTCCCTATACTTCTATTTTAGACGGAACATGGGAATCCAGTAATACCTGGACACACGGCGATGTTTGGAACATTCCTAATACCACAGCAGTTGATAATAGCAGCTATATTGACTGGAACATTGTTAAAACAGATAATAATATTACAACTGCAGGAAATAAAACTGTATTAGGATTATTAGTTAGCAGCAATACCTTAACTGCAAATAGTGATAACAAAATAGAAATTTCACATTATTTAAAATTAAATGGTAAAATTGATTTGGTAAACAAATCTCAATTAGTACAAACCCAAGGAAGTATTTTGGATACCAACAGTAGCGGCTCAATAGAAAGAGACCAGCAAGGACAATCAAACTTATTTAATTATAACTATTGGAGCGCTCCGGTAGGCACAATAAACACGACTACCAATAATCAAAATTATACTGTTGCAAGTGTTATGAAAGACGGTACAACTACTACTCCAAGGAACATTCAATGGGTTAGCGGTTACAATGGTTCTCCTACAAGTCCTATAAGTATTGCTCGTTATTGGCTTTACAAATTTGATAATTATGCCAATGCTTATGCTAATTGGGTTCAAATGAACGAAAATTCAACAGTCAGAGTTGGACAAGGTTACACTATGAAAGGTAGCGGTGCAGGCACTACAACTCAAAACTACACTTTTGTGGGTAAACCTAACAACGGACTAATTAACACTAATTCAGTAAGTGCAAACCAATTATTATTAGCCGGAAATCCATATCCATGTTCGCTTGATAGCGAAGCATTTATTAACGACAATAACAATTCAATAACAGGAACTATTTACTATTGGGAACATTATGCTACTAATAACACTCATGTTTTAAGAGATTATCAAGGAGGCTATGCGACTCGAAATTTAACCGGAGGTGTAGCTCCATCATCAGCTAATGTAGATTTCATTAGTAAGTTAGGAACTCCATCAAGAGGAATTCCTAATCGTTTTATTCCGGTAGGACAAGCTTTCTTTGTAGTAGGGAAAGCAGCTAGCGGAGGAACAATCATATATGATAACAATCAAAGAAGTTTCCATAAAGAAGATGATGCTGCTAATTCTAATGTTATGTATAAAATTAGTAACACGGCTAAATTAACTTCAACCACTACTTCAAGATCCAATGAAAATGATGTGGTAGTTGATTCTAAATACAAAAAAATCCGTCTGGGCTTTAACTCTCGCAACGATTACCATAGACAAATTTTACTGGGTTTTATAGATAACAAAGCAACAAACGAAATGGATTTTGGTTATGACGCTTTCAATATGGACAGACTACCGAATGATATGTATTTTTTATGTCAGGAAAACGCCTTAGTTATCCAGGGAGTAGGTACTTTTGACCGATTTGCTTCCTATCCGCTTGGTGTAAAAATTGATGCCGAAGGAATTGTAAAATTCATGATTGATGATTTGGAAAATTTCGATGCAAACCAGCCTATTTATATTTACGATAATTTAACCAATACTTACAACAATATTAAAGGTAGTAATTTTGAAATCAATCTCCCTGCCGGAACAAATAAAACCCGATTTTCATTGCGCTTTTTTAATCCTGCTGTGGATACAATAGTTCCTGAACCAGAGCCAGAACCTGAAACAAATGCTGATTTAACGATTATTCACATTCAAAAATCAAACAATATCAACATTAATAATCAAATTAAAGATTGTAGAGTTCAAAAAATAAGACTTTACAATGACATCGCTCTTGAAGTTGATAATTGGAAAATAGAAGAAAACAGAAATCAATCCAACATACAAGTTCACATCAAAAAAACAAAGCCAGGTGTTTACATTGTAAAAGTTGAAACTACAAAAGGCGAATTCACTAAAAAAATTCTTATTGAATAAAATTCTAAAATAAACTCCAATCTATACCGGCAAAAAGCAACTCCTCATCGGGTTGCTTTTTTGCTTGGTTTTATTTACTATTATTTTCGAATATTATTTATTTTTTTCGAAAACACTAAAATTCGCTTGTATTTATAATTTTAAGTCTTATTTTTACATAATGCCGTTTGAATAGAATTGGTTTAATTTTTAGACCATTACAAAGACATTTTATCAATAAAAAAATAAGATTTTATAAATACCCAATGGAAAGAATTTTTGCAGAATACTACATCGAAACCCCTTATGCAGTAGAACAAGCCGCAGCAGTATTGGCCGGCGAACAATCATCGGGAACTTTTGTATCCGTTCCGGGAGAAACCGCCGAGCTCAAACAACGCTTTGCTGCCCGCGTAGAAAATATTGAAATATTAGATTCGGCTGATGAACCTTCGATTCCGGGAAACAGCATTCCAGGAAAAAAATACCAAAGAGCTAAAGTTAAGGTGAGTTGGTCGATTGAGAATTTCGGTTATAATTTGCCTGTGCTTATTAGTACTTTACAAGGAAATCTATACGAAATCAGTCAGTTTACAGGTTTAAAACTAATGGATTTTGATGTTCCTGATTCTTTTAAAAATAAATACAGAGGACCACAATTTGGAATCAAAGGTTCTAAATTGTCTTGCGGTGTGAGTGACAGACCTATGATTGGTACTATTATTAAACCAAGTGTAGGAATGAGTCCTGATGAAACTGCTGCTTTAGTTAAAACATTAATTGACGCTGGTATCGATTTTATCAAGGATGATGAATTGATGGGATCTACCGCAAACTCTCTTTTTGACGACCGTGTAAACGTTATCATGAAGGTAATTAACAATCATGCGCAAAAAACTGGTAAGAAAGTAATGTATGCATTCAACATCAGCGACGAAATTGACGAAATGCAACGAAAATACGATTTGATCAAAAAACACGAAGGAACTTGCGCCATGATTAGCATCAATAGCGTGGGATTGAGTGCTACCAAGAAAATTTGTGACCAGGGTGATTTGGTTATCCACGGACACAGAAATGGTTGGGGAATGTTAAACCGTCATCCGTTACTGGGAATTGAATTCCCGGCTTATCAAAAAATATGGCGTATGGCCGGTGTTGACCAAATGCACGTTAACGGAATCCAGAATAAATTCTGGGAATCCGATGATTCAGTGGTGACTTCTATACAATCGTGCTTAAAACCATTTATTGGTGAAAACAATCCTTTACCGGTAGTTTCTTCAGGACAATGGGGCGGACAGGCACCGGAAACCTATAGAAGAACCCAAACTACCGATTTATTGTATATGGCAGGTGGCGGAATTTTAGCACATCCTATGGGAGCAACAGCGGGGGTAAATGCCCTGCAACAAGCCTGGAAAGCTGCCGTTAATGGCTTATCTGTAGAAGAAGCCGCATTACAATATCCTGAATTTGCAGCATCAGTAAAAAAATTCTCGAAATAATGAAAGAACATCCTTTATTATTGGCATACTATGGAGATGATTTCACAGGCTCCACGGATGCTTTGGAATTCCTGACTTTAGCCGGTATAAAAACCGTTCTTTTTCTTCGTCATCCCCTTCACAAAGATTTAGAACTATTCCCCGGTATCCAGGCTATTGGTTTAGCAGGAAAAAGCCGTTCGATGTCTCCGTTAGAAATGGAAGGCGAATTGTATCCTGCATTCGAAACACTGAAAGACTTTTTCCCGGAGCAGGTTCATTACAAGGTTTGCTCGACTTTTGATTCGGCACCACACGTTGGAAATATTGGCAAGGCCATCGAAATAGGGAGCGAGGTTTTTAATCAAAAAACGACCTTAATCTCCCCTGCCGCACCACATTTGGGCAGGTATTGTGCGTTTGGGAATTTATTTGCCCGAATGGGAACCACCGGAAATGGAGAAATCCATCGCATTGACCGTCACCCTTCGATGAGTAAACATCCCGTTACTCCTGCCGATGAAGCCGACCTGAGATTACATTTGGCAAAGCAAACTTCAAAAACCATAGATCTTATCAACCTCAACACCATTGAGGCGGGTACAGCAGCTATTTTAGACGAAATTAAAAACAAAGAAGAAAAAGAGATTCTATTTTTTGATGGATTGAATCATGGCCATTTAAAAACCATTGGGGAAGTTTTTCATCACTTAGCTAAAGAAAAAACCGTTTTTTCTGTAGGTTCATCGGGAGTCGAAATGGCATTGGGATTAGCCTGGAAAGATGAAAAGATAATTAACAACCAATTTGAATTCAAACATCCTGGTGAGGCCGCTCCCCTGCTTGTTATTTCGGGTAGTTGTTCGCCTGTAACGGGAAGCCAAATAGAATATGCCCTGACAAATGGTTTTGAAGGCATTGCTTTAGAAAGCAAGGTCATGCATCACGACCATCAGGAACAAAGCATTGCCGATGTTGCGGCAGCAATTATTGCTAAACTAAAAGAAAGACAAAATACTATTTTACACACCAGCATTGGGACTAACGACCCCAGAATTGCTGAAACCGAAGATTATTTAAAACACAGCGGTCTAAACCATAAAGAAATCCAAAAACAAAGCAGTAAAATTTACGGTCGTGTTTTAGGACAGATTATCAAAGAAGTTTTAAAGTCTATAAAAGTGCAAAGAATCCTTTTTGCCGGTGGCGATACTTCGAGTTATGCCGCATCCGAATTAGGAATTTTTGCCTTAGAAATGATTGCGCCATTAGCCCCCGGAGCACCGCTTTGCAAAGCCATTTCGGAAGATGAACATGTAAACGGATTAGAATTAAATTTTAAAGGAGGCCAGGTAGGCGCTCCAGACTATTTTATAAAAGTATTAAAAGGAGAAAAATTATCATGAAAGCAAAAACATTAGGATTCGTCCACACCTCAGCAACCCTAGTACCCTTATTTCAGCAACTGAGTTCGGAGCATTTAAGTGGCGTAGAAACCTTCAACATAGTAGATGACAGCCTAATTAAAGATGTTATTAAAAAAGGAAAACTAATGCCTAATACGGCAGCCAGAGTGGTAAACCACGTAAAAGCAGCCGAAGAAGCGGGAGCCGATGTGATTTTGGTAACCTGTTCTTCCATTGGCGTAGCCATAGAAACAGCAGCCACTTTATGTACTGTTCCTGTAATCAGAGTAGATCAGGCCATGGCTGACGAAGCCGTACAAATAAGTGATAAAATAGGTGTAATTGCTACCTTGCCTACTACGCTGGAACCAACGAGTGATTTGGTACGAAGAAGAGCCTTGGCAGCAGGAAAAAATGTGAACATTGTTTCTAAATTATGTGATGGCGCTTTCGAAGCCCTGATGAGTGGCGATGCGGCAAAACATGACGAAATGGTTGCCAAAGCCTTAAAAGAATTGATGCAGGAAGTAGGTGTTATTGTTTTGGCACAGGCTTCAATGGCACGTGTGGTTGATGGTTTAAGCGATGCTGAAAAAGTAGTTCCTATCTTAGCCAGTCCGGGAATTGCAATGAAAAAATTAGCCGAAATTTACTTTTAATACCATACTATATGCGTAAATTTTTTCTTTGGGCCAGTCCTATCTTATTTATCCTTGCTGCTATTGGTTGGTATTCCCAAATGGACAACATTTGGAAAATTAGTTTAATTACCGCTTTTTCGAGTTTAGCCATTGGCATTGGACACAGCAAACTCTTGAGTGGTTACCAATACACTTTTTGGATTATCACTGCGGTTTGTGCAGGATTGATTTACCCGCAAACCTTTTTACATATTGGTTCGATAGATTTACGCAACAAATGGCTCATACTAATCATCATCCAGTTGGTAATGTTTGGGATGGGAACCCAAATGAGTATTGAAGATTTTACAGGCATTCGAAAATCAGGAAAAGGAGTCATCATTGGTCTTTTAGGTCATTTTACGATTATGCCTATTACTGGTTTTATTCTGGCAAAAACCTTCCACTTCGAACCCGAAATTGCCGCGGGAATTATACTAATTGGTTCTTGCAGCAGCGGTTTAGCTTCGAATGTAATGACCTATATTGCCAAAGGAAACCTGGTTTTATCCGTTACAGTAACTGCTATTTCAACCTTGGCAGCTCCTGTTATGACTCCGTTTTTAATGAAAATATTTGCCGGAACTATGGTCGAAGTACAGTTTTTTAATATGATGATGGAAATTATCAAGATTGTACTAGTTCCATTAGCAGCCGCTATGATTCATGACATTCTTAAAAACTACGGAGAAACAGCCCGAAAAAGAATTGATTTCTTAACTATACTATCTGCAATTTGGCTAATAACCTTATTCTTTTTTAGCAATTCGTTAAGCTATGAAACCGATAGCACTGTTGGTCATTTAATTGAAATCAGTTGCTTTATAGCCGGAGCGTTTTTAGTAGGGAAAGCTTATCATTTAGTCTATAAGGCTTATCCAAAAATTGATAGTTTAATGCCCTATTTTTCGATGTTTGGAATCATTTATTTCACCTTGGTAACCACCGCTGCCGGCAGGGATAATTTAATTCAAATAGGCTTTATCCTTTTCCTGGTTGCTATCTTACATAATAGTGCCGGTTATTTCTTTGGTTATTACCTGAGTCGTATTTGTGGATTAGACAAAAGCAGTAGTCGCACCATCGCTTTTGAAGTTGGTTTACAAAACGGAGGAATGGCTTCGGGACTTGCCGGATCCATGGGAAAATTAGCCACCGTAGGTTTGGCATCAGCTGTATTTAGTCCGTGGATGAATGTTTCAGGTTCTTTATTAGCCAATTATTGGAGAAAAAAAGCAGAGGTTGAAGAAACAACACAAACTAGTTTAGTTAACTCCTAAGAAATTATCATTTCTGTACATACAAAAAATCATCTGCCATTATTCCAAAAATATCAGATGATTTTTTTTTATTTTCTTCAGGCAAAAAACAAAAACAGCCTTAACAAACTATCAATAAATTAATTACATTTAAAAACCTAAAAAAACCAATCAGTTATTGAATTTATTAACCAACCTTAATTAAAACCAAAATTTATGGATGTCACAAGAAGAAAATTTTTAACGTCTTTAAGCATGCTTGCAGCTTATACAGCATTTCCTCTCAGTTCTTTTGATTTTGATAGTACTAAAAAACTTCGAATTGTCCTTGTTGGAACTGGAATCAGAGGCATTAGTTTCTGGGGTAAAAGATTAGTTCAGGAATATTCAGATATTCTTGAATTTGTAGGCCTCAGTGACATTAATCCGGGAAGATTGGAATATGCAAAAAAGTTCATGGGGGTGAACTGCCCTACTTTTGCAAATTTTGACGATATGCTCAAAAAGACCAAACCTGATTTAATTATTGTTACCACAAAAGATTCCACACACCATCAGTTTATCGTTAAAGGATTAGAATCAGGTTATGATGTACTTACCGAAAAACCGATGACCACCGATGAAAATAAATGCCAGGAAATTCTAAATGCTGAAAAAAAATCAGGTAAAAATCTGATTGTAGGCTTTAATTACAGATGGAGTCCTTATAGCACTAAAATAAAAGAACTATTAGCCAATAATACGATTGGAAAAATCACTTCTGTTGATTTCCATTGGTATCTAAACACCTATCATGGCGCTTCCTATTTCAGAAGATGGCATGGTCAAAAAGAAAGCGGAGGCTCACTTTGGGTACACAAAGCTACACACCATTTTGATTTATTAAATTGGTGGCTTGATTCTGATCCAACTGAAGTTTTTGCCCTGGGCGATTTAGAACATTATGGAAAAGCAAATCCATTTAGAGGTAAAAACTGTAGAAATTGCGATCATAAAACAACTTGCGATTACTATTATGACATTACCAAAGACCAGCAAGCTATGGATTTATATGTAGCCAATGAAAAATACGATGGCTACATCAGGGATAACTGCCTTTTCAGGGAAGAAATTGATATTTATGATAAAATGTCTGCACAAATAAAATATGCCAACAATGCTATTGTAAACTACTCTCTTACCACCTACTCCCCTTTTGAAGGCTGGAGATTAGCTTTTAACGGAACCAAAGGACGAATAGAAGCATCTTTAGATATTCCTTACGATAAAAAAACAAAGGTGGATCAGGCTGAAATGCATGCCAAAGAAATGGAACAATCGGCATTGGAAGAAGCAAACCATGAAACCATTATAGTGCATAAACTTTGGAAAGATTTTGAAAAAGTGACTGTCCCAACAGAGAAAGGCGGACACGGAGGTGGAGATCAACGTTTACATGATAAAATATTCCGAACAGCTGGTACTGCTGATCCATATGAACGATCTGCAGGAAGCAGGGACGGTGCTATGTCTGTTCTAATCGGTATCGCAGCCCGAAACAGTATTGAAACCGGAAATCCCATAAAAATTACCGATTTAACCGATTTGACACCTATGCCAAATAGGGATAAATAATGTTCTCCTAAATGAAATACCATCTAATTTCTTTATATTTTATTGTACTTATTTCAACACTAACCTATTGTCAAAAAAGAGGTTCTTGGGGAGATCAGGGAAATGGAACTTATATTAATCCCATTATAAATGCTGATTATTCCGACCCGGATGTGATTCGGGTTGGAAATAAATATTACATGATTTGCTCTGAATTTCATTATATGGGAATGACTATTCAGGAATCAGAGGATATGGTTAATTGGAAAATTATTGGCCAAATATACAATCGCCTAGATTTTCCTGCTTACGATGCTTTTAAAAGATACGCTGGAGGCAGTTGGGCTCCGGCAATTCGTTTTCACGATAATAAATTCTGGGTTTATTTTTGCACTATCAATGAAGGATTATTTATGACCAGTGCCAATAATCCCGAAGGTCCGTGGTCTCCACTTCTACTAGTAAAAAACATTGAAAAATGGGAAGATCCTTGTCCTTTTTGGGATGATGATGGTCAGGCGTATCTTGGGCATAGTGTACATGGTGCCGGCCCCATCATTATTCATAAAATGAGTGCTGACGGAACAAAATTATTGGATGAAGGCAAAACTGTTTATACGGGTCCTGTAGCCGAAGGAACAAAAATCTACAAACGCAATAATTATTATTATCTAAGTATTCCGGAAGGTGGAGTTTCCGAAGGATGGCAAACTATTTTACGTTCAAAAAACATTTATGGCCCTTATGAAAAAAGAGTCGTTTTAGAAAAAGGAAGCACTCCCATTAATGGTCCACACCAAGGAGCAATTGTCGACAATCCAAATGGTGAATGGTGGTTTTATCATTTTCAATCAGCAGGTGCTTTAGGTCGTGTATTACATTTACAGCCTATGTTTTGGCATGACGACTGGCCAGTTATTGGAATTGATATTGATCGAAATGGTATTGGCGAACCTGTCTCTGTATGGAAAAAACCGAATATAAAAGGTAACTTTCCAATAATTGCTCCACAATCGGATGATGAATTTAATACTCCACACTTAGGCTTTCAATGGCAATGGAATCATAATCCAATAAATTCAAATTGGTCTTTAAAAGATAAAAAAGGATACTTGGTATTAAAAGCTAAAAAAGCATCAAATATCATGGAAGCTCACAATACTTTGACTCAAAAAGTAATGGGAAATACTGGAGAAGTTACGGTTCAAATGGATGTTAGCAATATGATTTCAGGACAAAAAGCGGGTTTAAGCAGTATGTCTAAAATTTACAATTCTGTTGGAGTTAAAAATCATAAAGGAAAATTATATCTGTTTTTTGAAGGAAAAGACAAAAAGTACGAAGAATTTATGATTTCCAATAAAACGATTTACTTAAAATTGAAATTAGACTTTATACAGCAAAAAAATCATTTCTTTTATAGTACGGATAATAAAAATTTCAAAGCGATTGGACCTGATTTTAATGCCGAATTTGGTTATTGGAAAGGCAGTCGGGTAGCATTATTTAGTTATAATGAATTAAATGATGGAGGTTCTGCAGCATTTAATTTTTTTCATTACAATTATGACGGCCCTAAATAACTGACTCCTTTTTTTTATTTTCTTAAAATCATTACCTCTATTTCTATAAACCATGAAAAAAAACAGTATATCACTTTTATTTTTACTCTCTTTTATATTCATTTATGCACAAAGCAAAAAACCAATATATAATGCACGTGATTTTGGTGCCAAAGGAGATGGAATAACAAATGATCAAGCTGCCATCCAAAAAGCCATAGATGCCTGCAAAAAAACAGGAGGTACAGTACTTTTAGAAAAAGGTGTCTTTTTAACTGGACAACTGCTATTGGTAAACGATTTAACCTTAAAAATTGATACTTCAGCCACTATTTTAGGAATAAAATCAGATAATGAAAAAGATTATCCACATCATCTTATTGACACAAAATACCCTAACAGAATGCTCGAAGATTGCCAAAGAAGATTAATTTATGGGAACAAAGTAAAAAATGTAACCATCACTGGAGGCGGAACAATTAACGGACAAGGTGATTTTGAGCCCTGGATGCATGTAAAAGAAATAGGTACCGAAAAAGATCGTCCTTCTATCATGGCATTTGTAGGTTGTAACAACATTACCGTATCTAACATAACTCTTGTAAAACCTGCTTGCTGGACTCAGGTTTACATTGAATCGGAAAATATTATTATTCAAAAAATAAAAGTAAACACAGGGCAACTTACACCCAATCGTGATGGTATAGACATTGTTGATTGTCATAAAGTACTTATTGAAGACAGCTATATTGAATCCGAAGATGATGGTATTTGTTTTAAAAGCGGTAGCGAATACGGCTGTAAAGATATCATTGTAAGACGATGTATCTTAGACAAACTAAACGTAAAAGCTGGAAATTGCTTTAAATTAGGTACCGATGGTTTAGGAAGTTTTATGAATTTTGATGTTTCTGAACTTACACTGAAAAACGCCTATCAAAATTCAGCTTTCTGTATAGAATCCATGGATGGAGCGGTAATTGATAATTTAAATTTTCGCGATTGCCAAATTTCGAATTGCGGACAGGCCTTTTTTATCCTGTTAGCCGATAGAAAAAGAACCGTTCCTGATAGAAAAACCCGTATTGGAACCATTTCAAATATTTATTTTAAAAATATAACTGGAACTAATTTCACCCAACAATATCCTTCGATAATTACAGGAATCAAAGGACATAACATCCAGAATGTAACTTTTGAAAATCTAAATTTCGAATTGAAAGGAGGAATTCAAACAACCAATCAAACTGTTATGGAATACGATGGTAAATATCCAGAAGGCAGTTATTTTGGGAATACAAATGCGTTTGGCTTTTTTGTGAGACATGCCGATGCTATTACTTTTGCAAATTGTAAAATAACTGTAAAATCAGAAGATAAAAGACCTTGGTTAATTCAGGAAGACACTAAAAATGTTCTTATTAAATAGTTAATTTTTCAATTCACAATCCAAAAAGCTTTTACACATAAAAACTAGATGAATTGTGTAATAGAAAAATATTTTAGTACTTTGAGCCTCCTATTTTACAAATACTTATGGAAGTAATAAAAAACAATGAAGGTTTTGAAGCAGTAAATTCAAATCCGTCCTTAATGCGAAAAGTGGTTCATTTGGATCATTTAATGGTAACAATCATTGAATTCCTGAACGGGCCAATGGAAGTTCCTGATCCACCGCACAAACATGTTCACGAACAAATTACTTATGTGGCTGCGGGTTCATTGAAGTTTTTTATCGAAGACAGAGAATATCTTTTACAGGAAGGAGATGTTTTCAAAGTAGCATCAAATTTGAATCACAGCATCCAAACCTTAACGGAATATGTAAAATTGGTAGACAGCTTTACTCCGCTTCGAGAAGATTTTATTTAGTCGTATTTCCAATTTCTGAAAATAAAAAACATCCTTATGAATCCTATTTATCGTTTCCTTTTTATCATCCTATTTGTATTTACACAAAACAGTAATGCTCAAAAACGCATTGCTCTTTTTAATCAAAAAGATTTAAAAGGCTGGTATGCTTTTGGCGAAGAAAAAGGCAAACAAACCAATGCTGCTGATCTTTTTTCGGTAGAAAATAATATGATTCGAATGTACGGCCCAAAAGCAGGCTACCTAATGTCGGAACAATCGTTTCGTAATTTTGAACTAACAGTTGAATACCGATGGAATACCGATGCTAATTTTGTCAAAAAAAACAACAGCAAAAATAGCGGTGTAATGTACCTTGTTCCTGCCGAAACTCCTGATATTTTATGGCCAAAAGGAATCCAGTTCCAAATAAAAGAAGGAGCAACCGGAGATTTTGTTTTTCTTCAGGAAGTTACTTTAAACATTAACGGAACTAAAACTACTCCAGGAAAAAGTGTCGTTTCTAAACGTTTTGCAGATGCCGAAAAAGCTATTGGAGAATGGAACACCTTAGTTGTTATTTCGAAAAATGGAAAAATCACTCAGAAACTAAACGGAAAACTAGTGAACCAAGGTATCGAATCTACGGTTACCGAAGGTAGGATTCTATTGCAATATGAAGGTTTCCCGATTGATTTTAGAAAAGTAAACATTAAAAAACATAAATAATTCAGGCATAAACTCCACTTAGTTATGTTTTTCCAAATTAAAGCGTATCTCAAATTCCTTTGGCATTCTAAAAACGAACATGCGGTGCACTCCCCTTTTGTTTTCAGTTTGATTACCAAATGTTTTTATGATAAAAAACCAAAAGCCGATTATGCTATTTTAGACCAATATCGAAATACACTTTTAGCAAATAAAAACACGATTGAAGTAACCGATTTTGGTGTTGGTTCTAAAGTTTTCGTATCCAATATCCGTCCCATTAATCAAATTGCAAAAACAGCAGGAATTTCCAGAAAACGTGCCGAATTATTATATCGTATCACTAACTATTTCCAGCCGGAAAATATTCTGGAAATAGGCACATCATTAGGATTAGCCACTTCTGCCCTGGCTTTAGGATCCCGAAGCCTCGGGACAAAAGCTGCCATCACAACATTAGAAGGTTGTCCAAATACAATGGCTATTGCAAAAAATCAATTGCAATCATTAAACACCTCTAATGTAAAATGTGTCACAACTGAATTTAAAGATTACCTGCAAATTTGCAATCTGAAATCTATGATCTATGATCTAATTTACTTCGACGGCAATCACTCTAAAACAGCTACTTTAGATTATTTCGAACTTTTATTACCCACAATTACTAACGATACGGTTTGGATTTTTGACGACATTCATTGGTCAGCCGAAATGGAAGAAGCCTGGGAAATCATTAAAAAACATCCAAAAGTTACGGTAACCATTGACACTTTTCAGTGGGGATTAGTATTCTTTAGAAGAGAACAACCTAAGGAACATTTTATTATTCGTGTATAAAAAAATGACAGCCATTACTGATTGTCATTTTCCTACTAGTAATTTCCTGTCATTATAGTAATTACTCTTTGGCTTTAGCCATTTCTTCTGATTTAGCACCTATTCGGTTAACCTTTAACATAGGGGCAAATTTTAATTTTATAGAAGCAATTTTAGCATTATCATCTGAAGATAATCCTTCTTTTTCAACCGTATTTTTTCTACTGTCTAATCCTTCGTACATCAACTTTACTTCATTATAATCTTCTCTTGAAAAATACTCTTTGTTATCCTTATATGATTGAAAAAAAGATTCATATACACCTAAAATATTATCCTTATTTACCCAGGTAAAACTCATATCTTCACCAATTTTTCCATCTCCAAACAAAGTGTTTCTCAATTTTTGTTTAGAATTTACCACTGGATTAGCTGTTGCTTTCGCCGTTTCAATTTTTGCTTTTAAAGCTTCATATTTTGCTCTACTTGCATTAATATCTTCCATTTCTTTAGCGCTCTCTTTTAGATTTACTAAAGCAGTTTCAGCCTCACTTACTCTTAACTGATATACAGCATCAATGGATTCCCAATTTGCTTTAACATCTTCAGCAGAAACATCTTCCAGCGAATCTACATATACTACATATGTTTCAACAGTTTTTTTCGCCTTAACTTCTTTCTCGTCTTTACAAGATGTAAATCCTAAGGCAATCAACGCAACTCCTAATAACAACATACTTCTTTTCATAATTTTGTTTTCTTAAATTTATTTAACAAATCTACATTGGATTGCATCATATTCAATAACAAACCAAAAATTATACAACTAATTAAATAAATTATGATAATCCACTAAAAAAGAACCGAATTATACAAAATACAACCAAAAACAGACAACTATAATAAATTATATTTTAAGTATAAAATGTAGCAAAAATTTTAAAAAACGGTAAATACTGATAATTCAAAAGTCTTTTGTACTTTTAAGCCAAAACTTAAATATCAGGCTGGATTCATCACAGCAGATAAATCTTATATAAAAATGTCAAAACCATTAATCAAAATAACTAATATTAAACGAAATTTTGTGTTGGGAAACGAAATTGTTTATGTTTTAAAAGGAATTAATTTAGAAATCAACAAAGGCGAATATGTAGCACTCATGGGACCCTCAGGTTCCGGAAAATCAACTTTGATGAACCTTTTAGGCTGTTTGGACACTCCTACTTCGGGAACTTATATCTTAAACGGAAAAGATGTCAGCAAAATGAGAGATGACGAACTGGCCGAAATTCGCAATAAAGAAATAGGTTTTGTTTTCCAGACATTCAACTTATTGCCCCGAACCACTGCCTTAGACAATGTAGCATTACCTATGATTTATGCCGGATATCCAAAACCGGAACGTAATAAAAGAGCTGTTGAAGTTTTGCAACAAGTCAATCTGGCCGACAGAATGGATCATCAACCCAACCAACTTTCAGGAGGACAACGCCAGCGTGTAGCGGTGGCTCGTGCCTTGGTCAACAAACCATCTATCATCCTTGCCGATGAACCAACAGGAAATCTCGACTCTAAAACTTCTATCGAAATCATGAATCTTTTTAACGATATTCATGCCAATGGAAATACCGTAATCTTAGTCACACACGAAGAAGAAATTGCTGCCTATGCACACCGGGTTATTCGTTTGCGAGACGGCTTGATTGAGAGCGACACCTCTAAATAAATTTAGATTGCAGATTTTAGATTGCAGATTTGATGCTGTAATTCTAAAATCAGAAATCTAAAATCTAAAATTTTTAAAATGAAAATATATACTAAAACAGGAGACAAAGGAACAACCTCACTTTTTGGAGGAACCCGAGTTCCTAAAGATGATATCCGAATAGAAAGCTATGGAACGGTGGACGAATTGAATTCTTATATCGGGTTAATTCGGGATCAGGACATCAATTCGCATTACAAAGAAACTCTGATTGAAATTCAGGATCGCCTGTTTACTGTGGGAGCTATTTTGGCAACACCGGAAGACAAAGCAGTTTTAAAAAACGGCAAAGCCCGATTGCAAAACTTAGGAATTATTGAAGCTGATATCGAATTATTAGAAAAAGAAATTGATGCTATGGAAATGGAGTTGCCTCAAATGACGCATTTTGTTTTACCAGGCGGACATCCTACTGTGTCACATTGTCATATTGCACGCTGTATTTGTCGCCGTGCCGAACGATTGACAGTACATTTAAGTCATAACGAAACTGTTCCTGAAATAGTAATCAGCTATTTAAACCGACTTTCTGACTACCTTTTTGTCTTGGCACGAAAGTTGACCCTTGATTTGAACGCTGAGGAAGTAAAATGGATACCGAGGAAATAAATTTCAGATTGAAGATTAACGATTTTTGATTTCAGATGTATTCGCTTTTTACATCAAAAATCGTTAATATAAATTCAAAAATCAGCAATCAATAAAACGTTCTTAACTTTAACATAAAATAAATGGTTTTTTACTTGTCTTTTTCAGTAAAAAATTTATTTTTGCACAAAACTAAATCGACAAAAGATGTATTGGACATTAGAATTAGCATCCTATCTTAGTGATGCACCGTGGCCTGCTAACAAAGACGAACTTATTGATTACGCTATACGTGCAGGAGCTCCATTAGAAGTAGTAGAGAACCTACAATCTATTGAAGATGAAGGCGAGATATATGAGTCAATGGAAGAAATTTGGCCGGATTACCCTACTGACGAAGATTATCTTTGGAATGAGGATGAATATTAAAAAAACTAAGAAAAAGTCTCAAAAGAGGCTTTTTTTTTGGTTCAACATAGAGATATAATTAATTAGAAATACAAACCTATTATGAGTTTCATAAACAGCATTATTAAAGCTTTTGTCGGAGACAAATCGGAGAAGGATGTTAAAGCTTTACAACCCTATATTAATAAAATAAAAACTTTTGAAAGCAGCCTGACTGCTTTGTCTAATGACGAACTTAGAGGAAGAACTATCTATTTTAAAGATGCCATCAAACAAGCCCGTGCTGCTGCTGACAACAAAATAGAAGCTTTAAAAGCTGAGGTAGAAAGCATTGAGGATATTGATAAAAGAGAAGATATTTATGTAGAGATTGATAATCTTGAAAAAGAGGCTTATACTATTTCTGAAAAAACCTTAATGGATATTCTTCCGGAAGCTTTTGCTGTGGTAAAAGAAACTGCCAGACGTTTCAAAGAAAACGAAGAAATCACGGTTACTGCTACTGCAAAAGACCGCGAATTTTCAGCTACAAAAACCTATGTTTCCATTGAAGGGGACAAGGCTATTTGGTTAAACAAATGGAACGCTGCCGGTAAAGAAATTACCTGGGATATGATTCACTATGATGTGCAATTAATAGGTGGTATGGTTTTACACCAAGGTAAAATTGCCGAAATGCAAACAGGTGAAGGTAAAACTTTAGTAGCTACATTACCGTTGTACTTAAACGCATTGACCGGAAACGGAGTTCACTTAGTAACGGTGAATGACTATTTGGCTAAACGTGATAGCACCTGGAAAGCACCTTTATTTGAATTCCACGGTTTGACTGTTGACTGTATTGACAATCACCAACCGAACTCAGAAGGCAGAAAAAAAGCATACGATGCTGATATTACTTATGGTACCAATAACGAATTTGGTTTCGATTACCTTAGAGACAACATGGCACATTCGCCATCTGATTTGGTACAAAGAAAACACAACTACGCTATTGTCGATGAGGTAGATTCTGTATTGATTGATGATGCCCGTACACCATTGATTATTTCTGGTCCGGTTCCACAAGGAGACCGTCACGAGTTCAACGAATTAAAACCAAAAATCGAAACCCTTGTTGGATTGCAACGTCAATTAGCAACAGGTTTCTTAACTGAGGCTAAAAAACTAATCAAAGAAGGAAACACTAAAGATGGTGGTTTCATGCTTTTAAGAGCTTACAGAAGCTTACCTAAAAACAAAGCTTTGATTAAGTTTTTAAGTGAAGAAGGAATCAAACAATTACTTCAAAAAACCGAAAACCAATACATGCAGGACAACAACCGCGAAATGCCAAAGGTTGACGAAGCATTGTACTTTGTTATCGAAGAAAAAAACAATCAGGTAGAATTGACTGATAACGGAATAAAATTCCTTTCAGGAGATACTGATGCTGACTTTTTCGTTTTACCGGACATTGGAACTGAAATTGCCAATATCGAAAAGAAAAAATTAGACAAAGACGCTGAAGCCGAAGAAAAAGAAAGATTATTCCAGGACTTTGGTATCAAAAGCGAGCGTATCCATACTTTAACGCAGCTTTTAAAAGCCTATACTTTATTCGAAAAAGATGTAGAATACGTAATCATGGACAACAAAATTTTGATTGTCGATGAGCAAACAGGACGTATCATGGACGGTCGTCGTTATTCTGACGGATTACACCAGGCTATTGAGGCTAAAGAGAACGTAAAAATCGAGGCTGCTACCCAAACTTTTGCAACGGTAACTTTGCAAAACTACTTCAGAATGTACAACAAACTGGGCGGTATGACCGGTACTGCTGTTACTGAAGCAGGCGAATTGTGGCAAATCTACAAATTGGACGTGGTTGAAATTCCAACAAACCGTCCAATTGCAAGAAAAGACAAAGAAGATTTTATCTATAAAACAACTCGTGAAAAATTCAATGCCGTTATCGAAGATGTAACCGAATTATCTAAAGCAGGTCGTCCGGTTCTTATCGGTACAACTTCTGTTGAAATCTCTGAATTATTAAGCCGTATGTTGAAAATGCGTGGTGTAACTCACAACGTATTGAATGCTAAAATGCACAAGCAGGAAGCTCAAATTGTTGAAGAAGCAGGAAAAGCCGGTGTGGTAACGATTGCTACTAACATGGCGGGTCGTGGTACCGATATTAAATTATCTCCAGAGGTAAAAGCTGCCGGTGGATTAGCCATTGTAGGTACTGAGCGTCATGATTCACGTCGTGTGGATCGTCAGTTACGTGGTCGTGCCGGGCGTCAGGGAGATCCGGGAAGTTCTCAATTTTATGTTTCTTTGGAAGATAACCTTATGCGTTTATTTGGTTCTGAAAGAGTAGCCAAAGTAATGGACAGAATGGGATTGGAAGAAGGTGAAGTAATCCAACATTCGATGATGACTAAATCTATCGAGCGTGCTCAGAAAAAAGTAGAAGAAAACAACTTTGGGGTTCGTAAACGTTTATTAGAATACGATGACGTAATGAATGCACAACGTGAAGTAGTTTACAAACGTCGTCGTCATGCTTTGTTTGGTGAGCGTTTGAAACTGGATATCGCTAATATGTTGTATGATACCTGCGAATTATTTGTTCAAAATACCAAAGCTGCTAATGATTACAAAACTTTCGAATTTGATCTAATCCGTTATTTCTCTATCACCTCTCCGGTAACTGAGGCTGAATTCCAGAAATTAAACGAAATCGAGTTAACCGGAAAAGTTTACAAAGAAGCTTTAAAATACTATACTGAAAAATGTGAGCGCAGCGCCAGAGAAGCTTTCCCTATCGTGAAAAACATTTTCGAAGATCCAAACAATCAGTTTGAGCGCATTATCGTTCCGTTTACTGACGGTGTAAAAACCCTAAGCGTGGTAACTGATTTGAAAAAAGCTTACGAAACAGAAGGAAGACAATTAGTAGCCGATTTCGAGAAAAACATTACACTATCTATTGTGGATGAAGCCTGGAAAAAACACTTGCGCAAAATGGACGAATTGAAACAATCGGTTCAATTAGCTGTTCACGAACAAAAAGATCCATTGCTTATCTATAAATTCGAAGCTTTCAATTTATTCAACAGCATGTTGAACGGAATCAACAAAGAGGTAATTTCATTCTTGTTCAAAGGAGATTTACCACAGCAATCGGCTCCGGAAATTGAAGAAGCCAGAGAAGTAGTTCGTCCAAAAGAAAAATTACAATTGACTAAAGACGAAATTCCAAATAGCGAAAGCGCTAACCGTGAAGCTGGCGAAACACAACAACGTCAGGTAACGGAAACTATCGTAAGAGAAATGCCAAAAATCAATCGCAACGATACCGTAACTTTACAACAAATAGCTACCGGAAAAACGGAATCTATGAAATACAAAAAAGCAGAAGCTTTATTAGCAACTGGAGAATGGGTTATTGTTAACGAATAGTTTTCAGAAAGCTGACAGCTGACAGCATAAATAAAGAAAATCCTCGATGAAAGTCGGGGATTTTTTTGTTTTAGGAGCAGTACTTTTTAGGTTTTCTATGAGCATCCCTCCCGCTATCGCCTTTATCTCTTGGTCCCGAAAGGTCGAGACTCGAGGATATCGGCTCTATCGGGGCTAGGTTAGAATTTATTCTATTTATAAGATAATTTGTATATATTTGAAATTCATTCTAAAGTAAATACATAATGAAAACTTCACAAAGAAGAAAAACTGCACTTATATTGATATCAATGTCGATTCCCATGTTCATTCCGTTATTAATGCAGATGCTTGGATATCGATTGGTAATATTCAATAATATTGGATTAGACGAAAATAATTTAGCGCCTTGGTATGCATGGATTACTGCTTTAGTAGTGACTTTATTATATGTTTTATATACTTTTAAAAAGATACCTTTTGTTTATGAAATGCAAAAGGAAGTTTCTTTATTTAAATTAATAGGACTACTATCAGTAATAGGAGGTTTGATTGAGGAATTGGTATTTAGACAGTGGTTGATGGATGTATTAGATTCTAAAGGATATGGCATAATTATTCAAATACTAATTTCAGGTATTCTGTTTGCATTAATACATATCGCTTGGGTAATTTTTAGCAGAGATAAGAAATTTTTATTTGGAGCTTTTATTTCAACTTTTCTTCTCGGAACATTATTAGCAATTGTATATTTGATTGGTAATAGAAATGTTGGTCCTTGTATAATTTCTCATGCTTTGATAAATATAATAATTGAACCTTGGTTATTATTGGCAGCTATTTCGAAAGATTGGAAAACAAAAAGAGCCTCAATTGCCCAGTTATAAACAAACGATTACCGCAGAATTTCATTCTGTGCCCGCAACAATGAGCAAAACACTTTGTAGAGTTACTGGATGAGATTGCTTCGTTCCTCGCAATGACATAGTACGCAATTTAAGTCATTGCGAGCGATAGCGAAGCAATCACACTTAGCTAAGACAATAAATAAACTGAAACTTTTAAAAGAAACCCATAAATTAAAACAGCATACCATCATACTCAAACATAAGCTTATGAAAAAACTAATTTTACTATTTGGAATATTAATCGGAATGAATAGTATTTCCTGTTCAAAAGATGATGACAAAATTCCTTGTTCTCAATTAAATATTCACAGTCATGAAGATCTTACTTGTGAAGAAGTTGCTAAACAATATGATTGTAGTTGTAAATAATCCCGCTCGCCCGGATATGTACAAACGTTAGCGCAGAATTACATTCTGTGCCCACAACAATAAGCAAATAACCCAGCTAGCGCAAGCGTCATGCTTGTGCCCGCAACAATAAAAAAAGTTAGTATGATAAACCATTTGAAAAACATATTGTTTTTCTATTCTTCTTTTTCTGGAAAATCTGGAAGAATTGAGTTTGGAATCTATTTCCTGATTTACAGCATTTTACAAATAATTATGATTGATTTATATTCCAGAATAAATTTAGATAATGAAGAAATACTAAATTTATTTTATGTCGATTTAATCTTATTGCTACAATTTATCCCAATGCAAGCTGTAGCTACAAGAAGATTAAGAGATCTAAATATAAATACAACCTTAATTATTATAAATTTCATTCCAATTATAAGTCTTATTTTTAAAATCTATTTAGCTGTTGCAAAACCTAAACCTAGCCTCGACCACTCGGATTTATACAAACGTTAGCAGCATTGTATTCTGTGCCCACAACGATAAACAACTTTGTAGAATTACTGGATGAGATTGCTTCGTTCCTCGCAATGACATAGTACGCGGTTTAAGTCATTACGAGCGATAGCGAAGAAATCACACTTAGCTAATACAATAAATAAACTGAAAATTGTAAAAGAAACCCATAAATTAAAACAGCATACCATTATACTCAAACATAAACTTATGAAAAAACTAATTTTACTATTTGGAATATTAATCGGAATGAATACTATTTCCTGTTCAAAAGATGATGACAAAATTCCTTGTTCTCAATTAAATATTCACAGTCAAGAAGATCTTACTTGTGAAGAAGTTGCTAAACAATATGATTGTAGTTGTAAATAATCCCGATCGCAGAATTACATTCTGTGCCCACAACAATAAGCAAATAACCTAAGCGAAATACTTTGTCGAGTTACTTAATGAGATTCCTCATTCTTCGGAATGGCAAGATTGCGGTAATGCTCAAGGATTTTCTGTTAAAAAAACGCCCTAAAAAAATATTTATCCCTACTTTTGCATTCGGAAACAAAAAAGCACTTTTTGAAGTCATTATTTAGCATAGTACTTTCTATTCTTTTACTACTACCCTCTTTTGGTAGTTTCTTTGTTTACACCTCATTCAAACTCAATCAGGACGAAATAGCAAAAACCATTTGTGTACAACGAAAATTGGTAAACAACAGTTGTAATGGTCGATGCGAATTGCAAAAAAGCCTTAAAAAATACGACGACAACGAAAAAAAGATGCAAAACAATCTGGATAACAAAGTAGATTTAGTTTTCATTCAAAACATTGTTTTCGCTGATTTTAAAACAATCACAGTTACACCTATAGAAAAACCTAACTTCTATACTCTGGAAAAGAAAACCGTTTCGGTTACTCTTTCTTCCTTTCGACCTCCTTCCTATTTGATATAAATTCTAAAATCGCTTTTCAATACTTATTGAACTGACTTTTCTTGGATGAAATCCAAGAAATCAATCCTATTTTTAAAATTTATATCATTTAAAATGAAAAATATATTCTTGGCTTTCCTTATCATAAGCCAATTTGTTCTTGCTCAAAACAAAAATAAAATCGATACCACTAAAGTTGTAGAATTAGACAATGTTTTTGTAACTGCCAATCGTACTGCCACACAACGTAAGGAAACCCCAGTTGCCATTAGCAAATTAACCGCTAAAACCATCAACGAAACCAAGGCTGTAGCTGCTTATGAACTGGTAAATAAAACTCCCGGAGCGTTAATGGTAAATCTGGGAAACGAACAACACATGATGGCTATTCGCCAACCTATGACTACTAATGCTTATTATTTATACCTTGAAGACGGTTTGCCTATTCGTCCCATGGGAATTTTTAATCACAACGCTTTATTAGAAATCAATCAGTTCAATCTGGAAAGTATCGAAGTGGTTAAAGGCCCTGTTTCATCACTTTATGGTCCTGAAGCTGTAGGCGGAACGATTAATTTGATTTCACAAAAACCTTCTTTTAATCCCGAATTCAAATTTGGTATTCAGGCTGATCAATGGGGATACAAAAGATTTCAGGCTGCCGGTGGAGCTACCATTGGAAAAATTGGTTTTCATATTGCAGGAATTTCCAGCTTACAGGAAAACGGCTGGATGACTTTTTCAGATTACAACAAAGACAATTTGAACATCCGAATTGATTACAATATCAATCCAAATACCCGATTAATCAGCAATACGATGTGGGGAAAATACTATTCGGATATGAGTGGTGGTGTTAATGAAAATGATTTTTACAATCGGGATTACAAAAGTACTTCTGATTTCACCTATAGAAAATCGGATGCTTTGCGCACCAGATTGACACTGGAACACGACTGGAATGAAAACGCAAGTAGCTATTTGACGGCTTATCACAGAGACAATAAACTAGGACAAAATCCTTCTTATGGAATTCGCTGGAGTGCCGATCCAACTAAAAAAGATATTTATTATCCAACGCAAAATAACAATCCTGAATTAGCCTATGGAGAAATCAATTCGAATAATTTTAAAAGTTACGGACTTGTTGGACAACACACTCAAAAATTTGACTTCCTAAACACAAAATTGGTTGCGGGAGCACTTTATGATTTTTCGCCGGTAAGCTATTGGGCATACCGAACGGATTTAAAAGCCAACTTAAATCCGGGTGGATTGACCGTAAACAATTATGAAGTGATAGCCGAACGTCCTGATGTAAAAATATCCGATTATACTGCTGATATTTATAATGCTGCCGGATATGCACAATTGAGTTTTAATCCTTTCGAAAAATTTATTATATCATTAGGTGGTCGTTACGACAATATGAAAGTGGATTATACCAACGCTTTAGACCAATCTACAGGTGATAAAATATATGATCGATTTACGTTTAAAGTTGGAGCTAATTACAATCCGTTTGACAATGCCGGATTTTATGGCAATTATTCACAGGGATTTTCACCGCCCAACATCACTTCGATTTTTAGAGCCAAACCCCGAACTGGTGGAATCACAGGAATTCCGGCTGAGTTTTATTACAATTTAAAACCGGCTACTTTTGAAAATTATGAAATTGGAGGCTGGATTTCTTTGTTTGAAAACAAATTAAATTTTGACTATGCCCTGTATTACATGGATGGTAAAAACGAATTATTAAATGTCAGACTGGAAAACAATGATACCGACTATCGTTCGGCCGGAGAAACACGCCATAAGGGAATTGAATTTGGAGTAAGCTACAAACCCTCACAACAAATAAATTTCAGATTAGGAGGAACTTACGCACAACATACCTTTATTGATTTTCAAGTTTCGGACAAATCTACTGATGCTTTACAAAATCTAAACGGAAAAGAAATGCCTAATGCACCCAGATGGTCCGGTAATTCAGAAATCAGTTATTACCCAAATTGGTTACCCAATTTCAGAACTGCCCTCGAATGGCAACTTGTAAGCAGTTATTACCAAGACCAGGTTAACACTGTAAAATATTCGGGTTACGATGTCTTTAATTTTAGAGCCGGCTACCAATGGAAAGGCATTGAAATTTACGGAAACATCATCAACTTAACCGATAAATTATATGCTTACAACGTATCCAGGGCTAACCTTAGCACATCACAACCTGCTTATTTGGCAGCTGCTCCCAGAACTTTTTTATTGGGAATACAATATAATTTTTCATTAAAAAAATAATTTCAACAACTTAAAAAATTAAACCATTAAGAAATTAAGAAAATTTAAGTTTTAAGCTTAACTTCTTAATGATGAATATCCTAAAATGAGCAAGAAAAACAACAAGAAGAAAGACTCTAAAATAGTCAAAAAAATCAAACAGAATATGTACCAATGGCATCGTACCATTGGGATTATCACCATCATTCCTGTTATTTTCTGGACTTTATCAGGACTGATGCACCCGTTTATGGCGCATTTTTTCAAACCTGAAATTGCTAATGATAAATTAGCTTTTGAAACTATTGCACAAGAAAAATTACCGCTTTCTATTCAGGAAGTTTTAGAAAAAAACAAAATTCAGCAGTTTGTCAATTTCCGAATTGTTTCTTTTAACAATACTACTTTTTATCAGGTAAAAAACCTGATTGGCGATTTATTGTATTTTGACACTTCAAACGGAAAAGAACTCAAAAACGGAGACGAAATCTATGCCGAATGGTTGTCACGTTATTTCTTAGACGATCAAAAAAGCACTGTAAAAAAGAGCGAAATCATCACCGAATTTGACAATCAGTACAAATATGTCAATCGTTATTTGCCAGTTTACAAAGTAACTCTGGATCGTGCTGATACTATGGAAGTGTATGTAGAAACTTCATCCAGTAAATTAGCCACTTACAATCCTACATCGAGACAATTTTTCATTTGGTTTTTTGATGTTTTTCACAACTGGTCGTTTATCGATGCTATCAGTAACAATAGTATCCGTATTATCACGATGATTTTCTTGTTGTCTATCATTGGATTTTCGGCCATTAGCGGTATTGTGATTTATGGATTTTTCTGGAAACAGTTCAAAAAAACAGACAGCTTAGAGTCTAAAAAAGGCATCCGAAAATACCATCGCCAAATTGGGATTTGGGTTTCGCTTTTCACGCTAACCTTTGCTTTTAGCGGTGCTTATCACGCTACAACCAAATGGGACCCTTACACGCTGGATCAAATGGTTTACGAGCCAACTTTTAAAACCAAGGAAATTGGATTAGCGAATAACAAACTCGATTTAGACTGGAATCGTTTTCAAAATGCGAGTCTTATAAGCTTTAATGACAGCATTTATTACCGTTGTCAACTGGAAGAAAAAGAAACCGGGAAATTCAAAAAACCAAAACCGGATTCGAATTCGAAATGGAATAAAAAAGAAGGTCCAAAAACTGAAGTAGTCTATATCAATGCTACAACAAACAAAATTGTTCCAAATCTGGACTTACAATACGCTGAATTTCTGGCCTTTTATTTTACCGATGGTGCTCCAAAAGCTGCTTGTTGCGAAATGATGTCTCCGGAAATCCCCGATGAATCTGAAGTTTCATTAGAAAACGTAAAATTATTAGAATCGAAGGTGATTACTAATTTTGAAAACCGGGAATACGGTTTTGTCAACAAACGCCTGCCTGTAATAAAACTGGCTTATGACACTCCCGGGAAAACAACTTATTTTATAGAAACCGCAACATCAAGATTAGCCGCCATCGTAAAAAACTCAGATATGGTTGAAGGTTATTCCTTTGCCATTTTACACAAATTTTTGTTTATGGACTGGGCCGGGAAAAACATCCGCGACCTGACAATGGTTTTGGCTGCACTTTGTATTTTAATTGTAAGCGTGTTGGGATTAATTATGTTTATAAAGAAATAGAAATATATTTTTACCGCAAAGTTCGCTAAGTTTTTTTTGTAAGTTGTGTTATGAAAACGCAAAGGACACAAAGCTTTGCGAACTTTGCGTTTTTATTTAAACCTAGCTAACAATTCTTTGTGTGCTTTGTGGTTAAAACTCAAACTTTAGGATTTTCTTCAAAATATCTCGCTTCAATTCGTTTAATATCTTTTATCGATTTTCGGGTCCAATCCAAACGCTTTTCCAGAATTTCATCTGCTGATAATTTCCAGTCGATGTCCGAGCGTCTCAGTCTATTGGTTAAATCCTGAATAATAATCGCAGCCGAAACTGAAATATTCAAACTCTCGGTAAAACCAACCATTGGAATTTTCAGGTAACCATCGGCATTTTGCATCACCTCTTCCGATAATCCTTCTTTTTCGGTTCCAAAAAATATGGCGCTGGGTTTTGAAATATCAAACTTTTCCAGTGTACAATCCTGTTCGTGTGGAGTTGTGGCGATAATTTGGTAGCCCTGCTCTTTCAAAGAAGCAATACAACCGGAAACCGAATCATGTCTGTTGATATCGACCCATTTTTGAGCTCCCATCGCAATTTGTTTGTCGATTCGTTTTCCAAAACGTTCTTCGATAACATTCAATTCCTGAATCCCAAAAACCTCGCAACTGCGCATTACCGCAGAGGTATTGTGCAACTGATAAACGTCTTCTACAGCAACCGTAAAATGCTTGGTTCGTTTTTCCAATACTTCTAAAAAACGCTCTTTACGATTATCCGTTAATATGGTTTCAAGGTAAGTGAGGTAATCAATATCAATCATTATGTTTCTTTATTTTGTCGGCAAAAATAGTAAAAAAGAAAAAAGCCACGAACACAACTATTTCTTTATGATTGAAAACTAAAGTTTATTTACAAACTCGTTCTGCTATTTATTAAACACAAATTAGCACTAATTAATTTGTGTTAATTTGTGTAATTTGCGGTTAATTTTTTATATTAAGAATTCATAATATCCCTCAAATAAACATGAAAAAAAAATTAGTTGTTTTAACCGGAGCGGGCATCAGTGCCGAAAGTGGCTTAAAAACTTTTAGAGACAGCAATGGTCTTTGGGAAGGACATGACATCATGGATGTAGCTTCGCCGGAGGGATGGCGAAAAAATCCCGAATTGGTCTTGGATTTTTATAACCAGAGAAGACGCCAACTCAAGGAAGTAAAACCTAATTTAGGTCATAAAGAATTATCCCAGCTTCAAATTCATTTTGACGTTCATATTATTACTCAAAATGTAGACGATTTACACGAACGCGCCGGAAGCAAAAAAGTGTTGCATTTGCATGGCGAACTTTTAAAAGTAAGAAGTACCAAAAATTCCAAATTCATTTTAGAGTGGGAAGGTGATTTAAAACTAGGCGACGTAGACAGTCAAAAATACCAATTACGCCCGCATATTGTGTGGTTTGGTGAGGCGGTTCCTGCTTTTGATGAAGCCATTGCCATAACTGAAACCGCCGATTATTTTGCCGTTATCGGGACTTCGTTACAGGTGTATCCTGCGGCAGGATTAATTGATTTTGTACCTGCAAATATCCCTGTTTTTTATATTGATCCTAAACCAGCCTATATTCCTAATCTTAAAAACCCGTTGGAGACAATTCCCTTGCAGGCCACAGAGGGAATCCCGTTCTTAAAAAATAGATTACTAGCCGAATTTCAATAAGGTAAAACAACTATACGTTACTAATACCAATTGAGTTTTTGCCACAAATTCACTAATTATTTTTTGAATTAGACATTTTAAATTTCACTAATTACAATTAAATTCATTGATTATTTGTGTCATAACAGAAGGAATTATTCGTGCATTCGTGGCTAAAAAAACAGTCTATAAAACCAATTTTCAATGACTTTTTAAAAACTCAATCTGTGATAATCTGTAAAAATCCGCTTCATCTGCGTTCCATTTTTATTATCATGAAAATCAATTCTAAAATAGCCCGAAATTCCTAAAATTCTGTCTATATTTGTGCCTTTCGAAAAAATAACAATACAATGACGACTTTAAACGAATTGAATGCTATTTCTCCAATTGATGGAAGATATAGAAATAAGACCCTTTCATTAGCCCCTTTTTTCTCTGAAGAAGCCTTAATCAAGTACCGTGTACTGGTAGAAATTGAATATTTTATTACTTTGTGCGAAGTTCCTTTGCCACAATTAAAAAACGTAAATCCTGCTATTTTCGACAGTTTACGTGCCATTTATAAAAATTTCTCTACTGCAGATGCGCTTTGGATAAAAGAAACTGAAAAAGTAACCAATCACGATGTTAAAGCCGTTGAATATTTTATCAAAGATGCCTTTGAGAAATTAGGTTTATCAGAACACAAAGAATTCATCCACTTTGGATTGACTTCTCAGGATATAAACAATACAGCTATTCCACTTTCTACAAAAGATGCTTTTGAGAAAGTATATATGCCATCATTAATTACTTTAATTTCAAAATTAAAAGAATTAAGTACAGAATGGGCAGACGTTCCAATGCTGGCACGTACTCACGGACAACCGGCTTCTCCTACCCGTTTAGGAAAAGAAATTGCGGTTTTTGTTGAGCGTATTGAAGAGCAAATGCGTTTGTTATTCAACATTCCGTTTGCGGCTAAATTTGGTGGAGCAACCGGAAACTACAATGCGCACCACGTAGCTTATCCACAAATTGACTGGAAACAATTTGGAACTAAATTCGTAGAAGAAAATCTTGGATTACACCATTCTTTCCCAACAACGCAAATTGAGCATTACGACCATTTTGCAGCATTTTTTGATGCGTTAAAAAGAATCAACACCATCATCATCGATTTAGACCGCGATATCTGGACTTATGTTTCGATGGAATATTTCAAACAAAAAATCAAAGCAGGAGAAATTGGTTCATCGGCTATGCCACATAAAGTAAACCCTATTGATTTTGAAAACTCAGAAGGAAACTTAGGAATTGCCAACGCTATTTTCGAACATTTATCAGCTAAATTGCCTATTTCAAGATTGCAACGTGATTTAACGGATAGTACCGTTTTAAGAAATATTGGTGTTCCAATGGGACACACTATCATTGCTTTTGAAGCTACTTTAAAAGGATTGAACAAATTGTTATTGAACGAAGCTAAATTCCACGAAGATTTAGAAAACAACTGGGCTGTAGTGGCTGAGGCTATCCAAACGATTTTACGTCGTGAGGGGTATCCAAATCCTTATGAAGCTTTGAAAGGTTTAACCAGAACCAACGAAGCGATTACTAAAAAATCAATTCATGAATTCATTGGCACATTAGAAGTTTCGGATGCTATTAAAGCCGAATTACTTCAAATTACGCCAAGCAACTTTTTAGGAATCTAATTATAAAAAACACATTTCTTTCAAAAAGCTATCTTAATCGATAGCTTTTTTTATAAATATGTGTTAATTACATAATAAAATTGCACAACAAAAGTCCTTTTACTATATTTAGCATAATTGCAATAATAAAGAATAATATATGAGTACAGTATCGGCAGTTGCTGAGGCATCACACCATTTAAAGCCTTTAATTAGCGATTTAGGTTTAATTCTTATGACTGCGGGAATTGCGGTTTTAATCTTTAAAAAATTAAAACAACCCTTAGTTTTAGGTTATCTGATTGCCGGATTTTTGGCAGGAAACCATTTTGATTTTTTCCCTTCAATAAAAGACATTAAGAGTGTTGAAATTTGGGCTGAAATTGGAATCATCTTTTTACTGTTTAGTCTGGGATTGGAATTTAGTTTTAAAAAGCTAATGAAAGTAGGTGGCACCTCCTCTATTACCGCCCTAACCCAAATTATAGCAATGGTGTGTATTGGTTTTTTAGTAGGACAATGGATGGGCTGGTCCACGATGAATAGTATATTTCTGGGAGCCACACTTTCTATTTCATCTACAACAATTATTCTTAAAACCTTTGACGAATTAGGCGTTAAATCACAAAAATTTGCGGGAAACGTTTTTGGTGCTTTGATTGTCGAAGACATTGTAGCCATTGTAATGCTGGTTTTGTTATCGACAGTTGCTGTAAGTGACCAAATTTCAGGAACTTCATTATTACAATCTATTTTTAAATTAGTTTTCTTCTTAATTATTTGGTTTTTAGGTGGAATTTTTATTATTCCTACTATACTAAAAAAAGCAAAACATCTTTTAACTGATGAAATGCTGCTTATTATTTCATTAGCATTGTGTTTGATGATGGTAGGTTTAGCCGCCAATGTAGGTTTTTCTCCTGCGCTGGGTGCTTTTATCATGGGTTCTATTATTGCCGAAACCACTCAGGCAGAACACATTGAACATTTAGTAAAACCGGTAAAAGATTTATTTGGTGCTGTATTTTTTGTATCAGTGGGAATGCTTATCGATCCCGATACTTTAATTACCTATGCAGTTCCGGTTAGTATTATCACTCTGGTAACTATTTTTGGAAAAGCACTAAGTTCTACATTTGGTGCCTTATTATCCGGTCAGCCCCTTCGACAATCTGTGCAAACAGGAATGAGTTTAGCGCAAATTGGTGAATTTTCATTTATCATTGCTTCTCTTGGAATAAGCTTAAAAGTAACTAGTGATTTTTTATATCCCATTGTTGTAGCGGTTTCGGCAGTAACTACTTTTACCACTCCTTTTTTAGTAAAAATGGCCGATCCTTTTGCGGGCTATTTAGAAAAAAAATTACCCCGAAAATGGATTAGAAGAATCGATAGATATAGTGCCAATGCTCAGGCCATTCGTTCCGTAAGCACCTGGCAAGTAGTTATTAGAGCTCATTTACTCCAGATTGTGCTTCATACCATCATTATTACTTCGGTTATTTTGCTGTCTTCAAAATATGTGTTGCCTTTAGTTGAAAACTCTAAATTTGGTAATGCCATTGCCGCATTAATTACTATTGTTATCATTTCTCCTTTTTTATGGGCACTTTCACTGCGTCGTGTAGCAGTAAAAGAAGTCGATCAGTTATTTGAAGAACGAAAATACCGCGGACCTATTTTGATGCTATTCTTTATCCGTATGGGATTAGCAGTGTTTTATATTGGATTTTTATTAAATATCTTTTTCTCACCTTTAATTGCCATTTTTGCTTTAGTAATGGCCATTGTAATCTACTTGCTATTTCCTAAACAATTGCACGAGCAATACCACAAAATTGAAAATCATTTCCTGACAAACCTCAACGACAGAGAACAAAAGAAAATCGACCGTCGTTATGCGAATCTAAACCCCTGGGACGGACACATGACTACTTTTGAAATTTCGAAAGAATCCAATTTGGCAGGGAAAACGCTTCGTGAAATAAAAATGAGAGAATTAGTAGGCGTTAATATTGCCTACATTAAACGAGGGGAAATTATTATTCAAATTCCAAACAAAAATGAACGTTTGTTTCCCGGGGATGAAATTTGTGTAATTGGTACCGACGCTCAAACAAAAGAATTTTCTAAATTTCTAACCCAGCACGAAGTTGAAGTTGCTAATACTATCACCGACGAAATTATTTTACGTCAGATAGAATTGACTAATGAAGAATTTATAGGACTTAGCGTAGGACAATCTAAACTAAGAGAGCGCACTCACGGTTTATTAGTAGGTGTAGAACGAAAAGGGCAACGCATGCTTAATCCCGAATCGAACATTGTTCTGGAAAAAAATGATTTGTTATGGCTGGTGGGCGATAAAAAACTAATGGCTGAAATTTTCAAAGAATAATTCTTTTTGATCATAAATTTAAAATACCTGAACGATTTTTTGTTCAGGTATTTTTTTTTGTTTTTATTCTAAAAATAAAGTCTTTAGATGTCCTATTTGAATTGAAATTTGAGTAAATTTATAGTAACAAGATAAACACAACATCAAGTTTCTTCTTGCTGTTTCCTGTCGGAAATTCTATAAGAGCACTAACGGAATAGTAATTCTTAAAAACAATTCAACATGGCATTTATAGACTATTACAAAGTATTAGAAATTGACAAAAAAGCAACGGATGCTGAAATAAAAAAAGCCTACCGAAAATTAGCTCGAAAGTACCATCCTGATATTAACCCGAATGATAAAGAGGCTGAAAAAAAATTCAAAGAAATCAATGAGGCTAATGAAGTGTTAGGAAATACCGAAAAAAGAAAAAAATACGATGCTTATGGCGAAAACTGGAAACACGCCGCCGAATACGAAAAAGCCAACCAAGATCAAAGATATTATAATCAAAGTCAGCCTCATGAAGATTTTAATTCATACGGCAGAGATGGTGATGATTATTCTGATTTCTTCGAATCTTTATTTGGAAATAGCAGCAGAAGTCGCCATAGAAAACAACAATACAAAGGCACCGATTTTAGCACCGAACTGAGTTTGGATTTAAAAGAAGTTTATACCACACACAAACGCACAATTAACATCAACGGTCAAAACATTCGTTTTACTATTCCCGCAGGAGTTGAAAATGGTCAAACTATTAAAATAACCGGACATGGTGGAGACGGCATCGGCGGAGGCCCTAAAGGCGATTTGTACATTACTTTCTCCATAAAAAATCATCCTGATTTTAAAAGAGACAAAAACAATTTGTACACCAACGTTACTGTTGATTTGTACAAGGCAGTACTAGGCGGCGAAATTACCGTAAACACTTTTGACGGAAAAGCAAAACTAAATATAGCTCCGGGAACACAAAACGGAACCAAAGTAAAACTAAAAGGAAAAGGTTTTCCCGTTTACAAAGAAGAAGGTCATTTTGGCGATTTATACATTACATTCCAAATCAAAATCCCCACAAATCTCTCTTCTAAAGAACTTGAATTATTCAATGAACTATCTAAATTAAGAACATCATGAGTACCGAAAACTTTATTCCGATAAACACACTTTGCCAACATTACAAACTGGAAATCGGCTTTTTTAATAATCTCAACGAAAACGGACTAATAGAAATCCAGCTGGTGGATAACATCCAATACATACACAAAGATTCGATTTATGAAATCGAAAAAATAGTGCGCATGCACAAAGAATTAGACGTAAATATTGAAGGGATTGACATTGTTCTAAACTTACTTCAAAAAATTGATGCCCTGCAAACAGAATTACACAAGGTCAGAAACCGTTTATTATTGTACGAAAACTAAATTGAACTTAACAATCTATCAGGCTAAAAAACCAAAAAAAGCAGGAAAGCTAAATCGATTATTTTTTATATTTTGGCAACCAATTAAAAAATAACAAACTGCTATTAATGAAATCCATAAAACAATTTTTAATTCTATTATTCCTAGTTTTTTCGTTTATCCAAACCAATGCTGCCAACCCAAATCCTCCTTTTAATCTGCGAAGTTTTGACAAACAAAATCCTATCGGAACAAACGACAAACCCTACTTTGGATGGTATCTAAGTGATCCCGATACTAACGAAATTCAATCGGCTTACCAGATTATTGTTTCTTCAAGCTTAGCTAATCTAAAAGCGAACAAAGCTGATATTTGGAATAGTAAAAAGACCAATTCCAGAAAACAGAATTATATTTATTTAAATGGTATTACTCTTAAAGCTGCCACTACTTACTATTGGAAAGTACGTTGTTGGGACAAAGATGGAAATGCGAGTTCCTATTCGGCTCCTGCAAATTTCACCACCGGTTTATTAACGAATACGGATTGGGCATCAGCACAATGGATTAAAAGAGATTCTAAAGACAACGACGATTATACTTATTTTAGAAAAAAAACCAGTCTTCCGAACAAAACCATCAAAAAAGCAATCACCTATATTTCTGCCTGCCACAGTTATGAATTGTATGTTAATGGAAAATTTGTTGGAAAAGGATTCAATCATCATTATCCACAATACAGCTATTATAATGCCTGGGATGTTACTGCTTTACTAAAGAAAAACACCGTAAATCTATTGGGCTGTCTTACACACTGGTATGGTGGTGGTCAGGGTCGCGCTACTGGAAGCCGTGGCATGATTTTAAAAACCATTATCGAATATACTGATGGCTCGAAAACCATTATTGGAACCGATAAAAGCTGGAAACAAACACAGGCTTCGCAATGGATTCAAGGACAACCGCAACGTGGTGGCGAAGGCGTAGGTAGAATCGAGTTTGTTGACAACCGAAAAGCTATTGCTAATTGGAACACCGCCAAATTAGACGATTCTAATTGGAACAATGCCATCGAAATTGGTCCACATCCTACTGCTCCATGGACCGGAACTTTACAATCTGATTTAACCCGGGTTATTGAAAAAGAAATCAAACCAACGGCAATAAAAAATCTAGGCAACGGAAAATATATTATTGATTTAGGCAAAATATATGCGGGTAGTTTTAAAATTAATTTTAATGAACGCATTGCCGGAGATACGATTAAAATGTTAGGTGGTTACCAATTAAATGAGGATGGTACTACTGTAAATCCAAAAATGAATCAATCTACCAATTTGTCTTTTAAATACATCCCAAGCGGAAATAATTCCGTTTTCAATCCTCATGTCTATTTTGGGATGCGTTATTTACAAATTGACAATGCTCCAAACGAACTAAATCAAAATAATGTAAGTTTTATTAGTCGTCATTTCGAATTAGATGCAGCGCGTTCTTCATTCGAATCTTCAAATGAGATGCTCAATAAAACCTGGGATTTAATGTCGCACACTTTGATTTTGGGAGCACAGGAAGATTTTGTAGATACTCCTACCAGAGAAAAAGGCGCATTTTTATTAGACAGTTGGTCGCAAGCAGTTCCTGCTATGAGTGTCATGTACGACCGAACGATGAATATGCGTGCTTTGAACCAATTTCTTCAATCTCAAGATCAATATTGGCCAGACGGACGATTGAATGCGGTTTATCCAAATGTAGATGGAGGAAGAGACATTCCTGATTTTACCCAATCTTTTTTAGTTTGGGTTTGGGATTATTACACTCAAACAGCAAATATTGAATTTTTAAAATCCAATTATTCGCGTTTGAAAAAAATTGCCGATTACGTCAGTACTTATAAAAATGACAGCACTGGATTAATTCATAAACTAAAAGGAGGAAAAGGCCCTTATGAATTTGGAATCATCGATTGGCCGGCAACCATGCGTTACGGTTATGATATGAGTGTTGAATCCAGAACAGTTATTGATGCTTATGCTTACGAAGATTTCAATATTATTTCGAAAATTGCCACAGTTTTAGGTAATGAGGCTGACAAAACACTTTACGCCAACAAAGCCGAAGCCATCAAAAAAGCCATAAATACGCATTTAATCAATCAAAATGGGGTTTATATTGACGGAATTACCAATGCTCAAAATGTAAGTACTCATGTTTCGCAACATGCCAATATTCTTCCTTATGCACTGAAAATTGTTCCTGAAACAAATAAAAAACAAGTAATTGATGAAATTAAGAAACAAAAAATGAATATTGGAATGGTTTGTCTTCGGTGGTTACCAGAATCTCTTGGTTTAGCTGATGAAGGAGAACAGCTGATTGATTTATATACCAATACTGAATGGGATGGTTGGGCTAAAACTATTTCTCTTGGAGGAACTGCTACTTGGGAATCATGGGATGCTAATACAACTAACCAAAGCATGTCACATCCTTGGGGAGCAGTTGGATTATTAGGTATGCAAAATTACATTTTAGGAATTACCGCTTTAGCTCCACAACACGAAAAAATCCAAATAAAACCATTATGGTTTGGAAATAAACTGACTTCTGCTAAAGGAACTTATACAACTGATAAAGGAGATATAAAAGTAGACTGGAATTACATTAACGCTGAATATCATTTAAAAATTACTATTCCTAATAACAGTGCTGCAAAAGTATATTTACCAAAATGTGAGAAAACCGGAACTACAATCAAATTAGACAACAAAGAAGTAACCGCTACCGAAGAGGGAAATTATCTTTATATTGATAACATTGGTTCGGGAGAACATCACTTAGAGCGATAATTGATTTTCGAAAAACAAATAACAAAATGTCAAAAAAAAGAAAAGTAAACCACATTTTAGAATCAAAATCAATAGTTTTGCTTTTCTTCCTTTTTGCATTTTATTTTTCATCAGCTCAAATTTTAAAACGACAAATCCCTGATAAATTGGTCGTATTAACTTTTGACGATGCGCCTGTGAGTCAATACAGCATTGTAGCTCCATTATTAAAAAAGTATGGTTTTAAAGCCACTTTCTTTGTCTGCGAATTCCCACCTAATTTTCGCGACAATTCTAAATATATGAATTGGACGCAAATCAAAAAATTAGATAAAATGGGTTTCGAAATAGGCAATCACACTCAATCGCACAAACACGTAAACAAACTGTCTAAAGAAAATTTCATTCAACAATTACAGTATATAGAAAACAAATGCGATTCGCTGAAAATCAAAAAACCGCTCAGTTTTGCTTATCCCGGCTATGATTACAGCCTTAATGCCATAGCTACATTACAGCAACAAGGCTATATTTTAGCTCGTGCCGGAGGCAGCAGATCCTATAATCCCTTAGAAGACCATCCGTTTTTAATTCCTAGTTGGGCTATCAATGCTACCAATAAAGACCAAATTATCGCTGCTCTTCAGGAAGCCAAAAACAGAAAAATTGTGGTACTAACCATTCACGGAGTTCCAGACATCGAGCATCCATGGGTAAACACTCCTCCTGATTTGTTTAAAGAATTTCTTAATTATTTATCTAAAAACAACTACAAAGTTATTGCTATTAAAGACTTAAACAAATACATTGATTTTCCAAAAGCAGCAAAAACAATAGCTATTGACACTTCTAAAAAATACAAGAATTAGACTTTAAATATTTTTTTTGATTAAAAAAAACTAGGCAAACCCTCGTAAAAACTAGGACTAACCCTTTTCTAGTAAAAAAAATTAAAAAAAACTTCAATATATTTGTATATACAAATAAAAAAAGTGATACATTTGTACCAACAAATAAAAACAACTGGAATGAAAATTGAAGATGAAATAAAAAGTACGGTTGAACTAAACCTTTCTAAAAAAATTATTCTCAACATCATGTACACACAAAACATTCTGAGTGAGAAGTTTAATGAGGTTTTAAAACCATATGATTTATCAGGAGAACAGTACAACGTATTGCGAATTCTTAGAGGTCAAAAAGGGAATCCGGCTAATATGTGTGTCATTCAGGAGCGAATGATTGCTAAAACCAGCAATACCACCCGCTTAGTTGACAAATTATTATTAAAAGAATTAGTAACGCGAAATGTCTGTCCGGACAACCGAAGAAAAATAGAAGTATTGATTACCCAAAAAGGATTGGATGTTTTAAGCGAATTAGATCCTAAAGTAATAGAACACGAAAATGCCCTGACCAGTAATTTAAACACTGAAGAATTAGAACAATTAAATACATTATTAGAAAAATACCGAAATCAACAACAACATCATGAGCAAGTTTATAGAAAACCAAAACTGGAGATACGCAACAAAGAAATTTGATGCTACCAAAAAAATCTCAAACGAAGATTTAAACATTTTAAAAGAAGCAATCCGCTTGAGTTCGTCTTCTTACGGATTACAACCTTATAAAGTAATTATAGTGGAGAGTCCTGAATTAAGAGCTAAAATTCAGCCAGCTGCATGGGGACAATCGCAAATAGTTGAAGCTTCTCACCTTATCATTTTTGCAAATGAAACCCAACTTGACGAACAACACATTGACGATTACATTAGCAATATTAGTGAAACCAGAAACATTCCGGTTGATTCATTAGCTGGGTATTCCGATTTCATGAAATCAAAAATCCTAACACTTCCTGAAGACTCTAAAAATATCTGGACAGCCAAGCAAACTTATTTAGCCTTAGGAAATTTGTTGAATGCAGCTGCGGAATTAAAAATTGACGTTACTCCAATGGAAGGATTTGTTCCTGAACAGGTAAACGAAATTTTAGGATTAGAAAAACTGGGATTAAACACTTCACTTATTGCAACATTAGGTTACAGACACGAAGAAGACGCCACCCAACATTATAAAAAAGTTAGAAAATCACAAGACGAATTATTTATCACTCTATAATTATTAATCAAATTTAAATCAAACAAAAATGAAAAATTTAAAAACAATTGCAATAGCATTATTCGTAGCAGCGGCTGGTATTTCAGTAAACGCACAAACTAAAAAAATTGACGCAAAAGCATCTTCTATCAAATGGGTAGGTAAAAAAGTAACCGGAGAGCACTCTGGAACTGTAAACTTCAAAGACGGAGCTGTAGTATTAAAAGGGAAAAAACTAGTTGGTGGTAGTTTTACTGTTGACATGACTTCTCTAACAGCTACTGATTTAACTGGAGAATACCAAGGAAAACTGAATGGTCACCTGAAAGCTGACGATTTCTTTGGAACTGAAAAATTCCCAACTTCTACTTTGGTTATCAAAAAAATTGGTGCAAAAGCTAAAGATGTTTATGCTGTAACTGCCGATTTAACTATCAAAGGAATCACTAAACCAGTTAATTTTGAACTAGCTGTGAAAGGAAATACTGCTACAACTGCATTCAAAGTGGACAGAACTAAATATGACATTAAATACGGTTCAGGAAACTTCTTCCAAGGTTTAGGAGACAAAACTATCAATGACGATTTTGAATTAGCTGTTGCTTTGAAATTCTAATCATATCCCCATTTTACTTTAATAACCCCAGCATTTTTGTTGGGGTTATTTTTTTATTTTTTTTCAATTCATAACATGCTTTTATTGCTTTTTTAATCAAAATCTTGTGCTTTTATTGTAACTTTGAGAAAACGAACACCTTACAACAATAACAACAAACAGAAAATTAGTATTAACTTAAACCATACATAAAATGAAAACCTTAAAACTACTATTCCTGGCTGTTATTTTCTTATTTTCTTTTACAATCGCAAAAGCGCAGGCTAAAAAAATAGATGTTGCTAAAAGTATTATCACCTGGACAGGGAAAAAAATCACCGGAGAACATGAAGGAACAATAAAATTTAAAGAAGGTGAACTTATTTTTAAAGACAACAAAGTCACCGGAGGGAATTTTGTTGCTGACATGACCACTCTTGACAACACGGATCAAACCGGAAGTTCAAAAACAAAACTGGAAGGACACTTAAAATCCGATGATTTTTTTGGAATTTATAACTTCAAAACTTCTATTTTGACTTTCAAAAACATCACCAGCAAAGCAAACAACACTTATACTGTAATTGCTACCCTAACCATTAAAGGTATTTCACATCCTGTAATTTTCGATTTGATTGTTAAGGGAAAAACAGCTACAGCTAATTTAAAAATTGATCGAACAAAGTATGATATCAAATATGGTTCGGGAAGTTATTTTGATGATTTAGGCGATAAAACCATTTATGATATGTTTGAATTAAAAGTTGACCTGGTCTTTTAAAATGAATTACAAACAAATCCAAACAATATTTTATACTTGAAAATTTGAAAAATCAAATTACATTTATATATTTGCAATATGAAAACAATTACAAATAATACTTGGTGGTGGAACAATTTACGTCAATAGTCGTGAACTAAGCTCCTATAGTATTATTATCTATAAATATAAAAAGGCTTGTCATCACGACAGGCCTTTTTTTGTGCCGAACGAGATTAAAACAAATGCTTACAAATTTTAAATTTATTCCAATTGAAACAATTTAAATTAAATACAAAATTCAAACAAATATTGGCTGACACCATAACTCCTGTTAGCGTGTATTTTAAAATAAGAGATAAATTCCCTAATAGTCTTTTGCTGGAAAGCAGTGATTATCACGGAAATGACAACAGTTTTTCCTATATCTGTTGCAATCCTATTGCTTCGATAAAGATTGAAAATGAAACTATTTTCAAACAATTCCCTGACGGAACTACCGAAACCATCGCTATCGATGCTCAAACGAATATTCCGGAAGTAATTCAGCAATTCTCAGGGCAATTTAAGTCGGAGAAAAGCAATTTCAAATTCATCAATAATGGTTTGTTCGGATACATTTCTTATGATGCGGTTCGTTATTTCGAAAAAGTAACTATCGCCAAAAAAGAAAACAGCAATACCATTCCTGATGTGTATTATGCGGTTTACCAAAACATCATTGCCATCAATCATTTTAAAAATGAGGCTTATATTTTCTGTCATAGCCTAGACGATAGAAACAACATTGCCGAAATTGAACAATTGATGCAATCCCGAAACATTCCTTCCTATAAATTTTCGAAAGAAGGAGAAGGTTTCTCTAATTTGACTGATGAAGAATTCAAGCACAATGTAGCCTTGGCTAAAAAACATTGTTTCCGCGGAGATGTGTTCCAATTGGTACTTTCCAGACGATTCACCCAGGGTTTCAAAGGAGATGAATTCAATGTGTACAGAGCCTTAAGAAGCATCAACCCATCCCCTTACCTATTCTTTTTTGATTATGGCGATTTCAAAATATTTGGTTCTTCGCCTGAAGCCCAAATTATCGTAAAAAACAGAAAAGCAGAAATTCATCCTATTGCAGGAACATTCAAGAGAACAGGCGATGATGAAAAAGATGCAGTTTTGGCTAAACAATTATCAGAAGATAAAAAAGAAAATAGCGAACACGTCATGTTAGTTGATTTGGCCCGTAACGATTTGAGTCGTCATGGTCATAACGTAAATGTGGAGCGTTACAGAGAAGTACAGTTTTTCTCTCATGTTATTCACCTGGTTTCTAAAGTAACAGGACATTTACATGAGGATGCTACCACCATGCAGGTAGTTGCCGATACCTTCCCGGCCGGAACTTTAAGCGGTGCTCCAAAACACAGAGCGATGCAATTAATAGAAGATTACGAAAAAACAAATCGTAATTTTTACGGTGGCGCCATTGGTTTTATGGATTTTGAAGGCAACTTTAACCATGCCATCATGATTCGTACTTTCCTGAGCAAAAACCATCAATTACACTCTCAGGCTGGAGCTGGAATTGTTGCCAGTTCAGATGAAGAAAGCGAAATGCAAGAAGTATATAACAAATTGAGAGCCTTAAATGCGGCTTTGGATTTAGCAGAAACTATTTAAAATTAAATGACAGACAAAAAGTTAAGAGTTAAATGTTAAGCGGCAAAACGCATAACCCATAACTCATAACACTCAACTTTAGATAAAATGAAAAAAATATTAGTTATAGATAATTACGATAGTTTCACTTACAATCTGGTGCATTATCTGGAAGATTTAAATTGTGAAGTAACAGTATATAGAAACGATGAATTTGAATTAGACGAAATTGCTCATTTCGACAAAATCCTTCTTTCTCCTGGACCTGGAATTCCTGATGAGGCAGGTTTATTAAAACCGGTTATTGCCAAATATGGCGCGACCAAAAGTATTTTCGGAGTTTGCCTTGGTCAGCAAGCCATTGGCGAGGTTTACGGAGGAACGCTTTCTAATTTAGACAAAGTGTATCACGGGGTGGCAACACTGGTAAAAACAGTCGTAGATGACGAAATTTTATTCCAGGGATTAGATAACGAATTTGAAGTAGGTCGCTACCATTCATGGGTTGTTGATGCAACCTTGCCAGATGTTTTAGAAGCCACTTCTTTTGACGAAAATGGTCAGGTGATGTCTTTGCGCCACAAAACATTTGATGTTCGCGGAGTGCAATTTCACCCTGAAAGTGTTTTAACTCCTAATGGAAAGAAAATGCTGGAGAACTGGGTAAATTCTTAGATTTCAGTTTGCAGATTTCAGTAATCAGTTATAAAAAACATTGTGCCTTTGTGCCCTAGTGGCAAAAAAACTTTATAATGAAAAACATATTAAACAGATTAATCAATAACGAATTACTTTCTAAAGAGGAAGCTAAAGACGTTTTGGTTAACATTTCTAACGGAAGTTACAATCCGAGCCAAATTGCTGCTTTTTTAACTGTATATATGATGCGAAGCATTAGTATTGACGAATTAGCAGGATTTAGAGAAGCACTTCAGGAATTATGTGTTCGTATTGATTTATCCGATTACAACACCATTGATTTAGTAGGTACCGGAGGAGACGGAAAGGACACTTTCAACATTTCTACTTTAGCTTCTTTTATAACTGCCGGAGCAGGAATAAAAGTAACCAAACACGGTAATTACGGAGTTTCTTCTATTACGGGTTCGAGTAATGTGATGGAAAGTTTAGGAATTAAATTCAGTAATGATTATGATTTCTTAAAAAAATGTGTGGACCAGGCCGGAATTTGTATTCTGCACGCTCCCCTATTCCATCCTGCTATGAAAAATGTGGGACCTATCCGAAAAGAATTAGGAGTGAGAACCATTTTCAATATTCTGGGGCCAATGATTAATCCATCATTTCCTAAAAACCAATTGTTAGGGGTTTTCAACCTTGAATTAGCCAGAATGTATGCTTATCTTTATCAAAATACCGATAGCAATTTCACTATAGTTCATGCCTTAGATGGCTATGATGAAGTATCTTTAACAGGAGCTACAAAAGTGATTACGCATAGCACAGAAGGAATGATTAATCCCGAAGATTTTGGTGTTCGTTTAATCCAACAAAGCGAAATTGAAGGCGGTAGCACAGTTGAAGAATCAGCTCAAATGTTCTTGAATATTATTTCCGGAAAAGGTACTGAAGCGCAAAACAATGTGGTTTGTGCCAATGCGGCTATGGCAATCGCAACAGTTACAGGATGTACTCCATTAGAAGGATTTGAACAAGCCAAAGAAAGTTTATTCTCTGGAAAAGGATTGACCGCTTTGAAAAAATTACAAGATTTAAGTAAATAAAAAATGAATATACTCGATAGAATCATAGTTGACAAAAAAAGAGAAGTCATTCTTAAGAAATCAATCATTCCGGTTTCCCAACTGGAAGCTTCGGTTTTCTTTGGAAAAAAGGCCATTTCTTTAAGCAACAATTTAAGAAACAGCAACTCTGGAATCATTGCCGAGCACAAACGTCGTTCGCCTTCTAAGGCCGAAATCAATTATGGTTTTACGGTGGAAGAAGTGGTAAAAGGATACGAAAGTGCCGGTGCTTGTGGAATTTCGGTTCTAACAGACGGAAAATACTTTGGCGGTTCTTTAGACGATTTATTATTAGCCAGAGCATCGGTAAATATTCCGTTATTGAGAAAAGAATTCATTGTGGATGAATACCAAATTCTTGAAGCCAAAGCTCATGGAGCCGATTTGATTTTGCTAATCGCAGCGGTTTTAACCCGCGAAGAAATCAAATCGTTATCTGAATTTGCAAAAAGCCTGGGATTAGAAGTTTTATTGGAAGTTCACAACCAGGAAGAATTAGAAAAATCGATTACGCCTACATTAGACATGATTGGGGTAAACAATAGAAACCTAAAAACTTTCGAAGTAAGTCTGGATTTCAGCAAGCAATTGGCTCACCAAATCCCGGATGAATTTGTAAAAGTTTCCGAAAGCGGTATCAGCTCAATTGACGCTATCAACGAACTAAAACCTTATGGTTACAAAGGTTTCCTTATAGGTGAAAACTTTATGAAAACCGACAATGCCGGAAAAGCAGCGACGGAATTCATTGAAAAGTTAGAAGTTAGAAGTTAGAAATTAGATTTCAGAAGGCAGAAGGCAGAAATTAGAATACAAAGCTTTGTGAACTTTGCGCCTACTTAGTACACTTTGTGGTTAAAAAAAAATAAAACAAAATGAAAACCAAAATCTGTGGCATGAAATATCCCGATAATATTCTCGAAGTAGGCTCGCTCCTACCCGATTATATGGGATTTATATTTTGGGAAAAATCGGCTCGATTTTTTGACGGCTATATTCCTAATTTGCCTCAATCTATCAAAAAAGTAGGGGTTTTTGTCAATGAAACCGTCGAGAATATTATCGATAAAGTTCAAAAAAACGATTTGCAGGCCGTGCAATTACACGGAAAAGAATCTGTAGAATTTTGTTTAAATTTGAAAACTGAATTTCAGAATCTGAAATTAGTTCCGATTGAAATCATAAAAGTCTTTTCGGTTGCCGATGATTTTGATTTCTCAGTACTGGCACCATTTGAAGCCGTATGTGATTATTTTCTTTTTGACACCAAAGGAAAATTACCCGGAGGAAACGGAACTACCTTTGACTGGAAAGTTTTGGAAAACTACCCTTCGAACAAACCTTTCTTCCTGAGTGGCGGAATAGGAATAGAAGAAATGGATGCTGTCAATGCAATATTAAAAACCAATTTACCCGTTTATGCCATTGATGTAAACAGTAGATTTGAAATAGAACCGGGATTAAAAAACGTACAATTATGTAAAGATGCACTAAAACGCATTGATACTGATACCAATTAAAACATATAAAATGTCATACAACGTTGATGAAAAAGGCTATTATGGCCAGTTTGGAGGAGCTTACATTCCTGAAATGTTATATCCTAATGTGGAGGAATTACGCCAACAATACCTAAAAATTACAGCTGAACCTGAATTTAAAGCTGAGTTTGACCAATTATTAAAAGATTATGTAGGACGTCCCAGCCCATTGTATTTTGCAAAAAGACTTTCTGAAAAATACAATACTAAAATCTATCTGAAAAGAGAAGATTTAAATCATACCGGAGCGCACAAAATCAACAATACCATTGGACAAATCCTTGTCGCTAAAAAACTAGGCAAAAAACGTATTATTGCCGAAACTGGTGCCGGACAACACGGTGTGGCTACGGCAACAGTTTGTGCTTTAATGGGCTTGGAATGTATTGTATATATGGGCGAAATTGACATTGCCCGTCAGGCGCCAAACGTTGCCAGAATGAAAATGCTGGGTGCAACTGTTCGCGCTGCGCTTTCGGGTTCAAGAACGCTAAAAGACGCTACTAACGAAGCCATTCGCGACTGGATTAACAATCCTGTGGATACGCATTATATCATTGGTTCTGCAATTGGACCTCATCCTTATCCTGATATGGTAACCCGTTTTCAAAGTGTGATCTCTGAGGAAATCAAATGGCAGTTAAAAGAAAAAGAAGGTCGTGAAAATCCTGATTATGTAGTGGCTTGTATTGGTGGTGGTAGTAACGCTGCCGGAACTTTTTACCACTTTTTACACGAACCTGAGGTAGGAATCATAGCGGTTGAAGCAGCTGGAAAAGGAATCCATTCCGGACACAGTGCTGCAACAAGTAAGCTTGGAAAAGTAGGTATCATCCACGGTTGTAAAACCCTTTTGATGCAAACTCCTGACGGACAAATTACCGAGCCTTATTCTATCTCGGCTGGTTTGGATTATCCTGGCGTAGGACCTATGCACGCACATTTGGCCGAATCAGGTCGTGCGGAGTTTTTCTCTGTTACTGACGATGATGCCATGAATGCAGGTCTTGAATTGTGTAAACTGGAAGGAATCATTCCTGCTATTGAATCTTCACACGCTTTGGCAGTATTAAACGACAAGAAATTCAAACCCGAAGATGTGGTGGTTATCTGTCTTTCAGGTCGTGGCGATAAAGATTTGAATAACTACATAGAATATTTTAAAATATAATTAGGGCGTTACCCGCCGCGGCGGGTCGGGCTGTACGTTCCCGCTTCCCGATAAAAATCGGGAGAGCTCCACTACCATCCCTAACGCAAACAACAAGAACGTTCAATTTTCAAAACAGAACAAATGGAAAAATTATTCGCATACGGAACCTTAAAAAACAAAGAGATTCAGGAAAATATTTTTGGACGCACTTTAAAAGGAACCCCTGACAGACTCATAGGTTTTGTAATTAACTATATCGAAATTGAAGAGGAATTTGGACTGGAAAAATATCCTATAATTGTCGCTACCAATAATCCTGACGATATTGTTACCGGCGTGGTATATGATATTTCCGAAAAAGACGTTTACCTGGCCGATACCTACGAAGGCTTGCACTACAAACGCATCGAAGTAACCTTAGAATCCCTGCAAACTGCCTGGGCGTATATTGTTACCAATTAAAAACAAACTGACAGCATTAACTTTTAAAGTTAACGTTTAAAATAATTTAACCATTAAGAAAATTAAGAGAATTTAAACTTAACTTATCTTAATTCCCTTAATGGTTCATCAAAAAACAAGCTTAAATTGATAACTCAATTTGTGGTAAAAATCGAAACTTTACAATGAACAGAATCGAACAAAAATTACAAGAAGACAAAAAGATACTTTCCATCTACTTTTCGGCGGGATATCCCAACTTGAACGATACGGTACAAATTATCCAGGACTTAGAAAAAAGTGGCATTGACATGATCGAAATTGGCTTGCCATTTAGCGATCCGTTAGCCGATGGTCCTACTATCCAGGCGAGTTCTACAACTGCTTTAGAAAACGGGATGACCTCCCAGATTTTATTTGACCAATTAAAAGACATCCGTAAAACGGTATCGATTCCATTAGTAATCATGGGCTATTTCAACCCAATGTTGCAATATGGCGTAGATGCTTTTTGTGCTAAATGCGCCGAAATTGGAATTGACGGCCTAATCATTCCTGATTTACCGGTAGATGTGTATGCCGAGCAATACAAAGCTACTTTTGACAAATACGGTTTGATTAATGTGTTTTTAATTACACCACAAACTTCTGACGAGCGCATTCGTTTTATAGACAGCGTTTCCAACGGATTTATCTACATGGTGAGTTCGGCAAGTGTTACGGGTTCGCAGGCAGGATTTGGCAACGTACAGGAAGATTATTTCAAACGTATTGCCAATTTGAATTTAAAAAACCCACAAATTGTAGGATTCGGAATCAACAATGCCGAAACCTTCAACCAGGCTACTCAATATGCTAAAGGTGCTATTATTGGTAGTGCGTTTATCACTCACCTTAAAGAAAATGGAAGTAGTAAAATTGCTGATTTTGTAAAAGCGATTCGATAATTATCCTTTTTTATATAAAACTACGACGGCGTTTAAAGTTCATTTAAACGCCGTTTTTTTTTATTCTGCATCAAATTATTTGTAAGATTATTTTTTATATGTTTGTAAAAAATAAAACTCAATTAAAGTTGAGCAAATACAACAACCACATGTTGTATATGCTCAACAAAAGGACTGAAAACTGAGTATATAAACGAGTTACTAGCAATTTAAAGACGATGAACGTTTACATAGACACGAATATATTCGATCGTTTAGAGAAAATTGACGACCTGAATATTACTGAAAAAGCAAAGTATGAAATCCTTTATGATTTAATTGTAAAGGATAAAATTTCAGTGCCATATTCAAATGCGCATTTAAACGATTTTCATCGCGGTTATCTAAAAAATCCAGCATACATCGAGAAACACTTGGCAACAATTGATGCTTTTACAAAGAACCTTTGTATTTGTCAATATTGGGGCGACAAAGAAGCTTTATGGCATAGACGAAATGTCAGAGAATTTTTTGACAGTAAAAAATCAGATTATAATGAGGAACCTCAAACTTGGCAGGATTTAATCAAAGATTATCCACATATGCAATTGACGATGGCTTTGAAAAGACTAAATCCATTACCTCCTAAAATGAGAAAAGCATTTAAAGATCCGATGTTTGCTGCAATATTCCCGTTATCAGAAATCCATAATACTGAGGCTGCATTAATTGAAGATGTATTTAACTTGAATATAAAAATGAAATCGGATTACGGTTTTTACAAGTCTTTGAAAATATATGCAATTCAAAATGCAAAAAGCCAACCTGACCTATTAAAATCTATTCCGAAAGAGAATAAAGACGTTCCTCCTCACCTAAAAATTCTTGAAAACGCATTCGAATTGCTAAAGGATAACTATACCGGAGAAAACCAACAGTATTCTAAAGTAATAAATACTTTTATCAAACAGGATTTTCACGGATTCAAGACTGATGCGCAATACAATAATATGTTTGATGACGCAATGCACACTTTTTATGCTTCACATTGCAATTATTTTATAACTAATGATGACAAGTGTCATTATAAAGCACAGAAAACATTTGAAAATTTAAAAATCAAAACGAAAGTCATAAAAATTGACCACGTTGAAGAATTATTAAACTGCTAGTAACAGCCTGTAACCGCCATCGCGGGGATTTTCGGTACCCGCCTGGTGCTCGATTGCATCGAGTACCTACTTACATAAAAAGACAAATGGTAGCGTTTGCAACGCGGCTCGATAAAAAATAATTCTTAAACAAATAAACGATGCCTGAGAAATATAAAGTTATTGATAGTACCGTACCCACTTTTATAACGATAACAATTGTAGATTGGGTAGATTTATTGATAAGACCAATCTATTGTAACATCTTAGATGATTCTTTAAATTATTGTATCAAAGAAAAAGGATTAAGTGTACATGCCTATGTTTATATGAGCAGTCATATTCATTTAATTGCTACAGCATTTGATGGTGAGTTGCAAAATGTTATTCGGGATTTCAAAAAATTCACTTCAAAGAAACTAATAGAAGCTATCAAAGAACATCCCGAAAGCAGACGGGAATGGTTGTTGCGAAAATTTAGCTATGAAGCGCAAAAATCAGGAAGAGCGAAAGATTACAAATTATGGCAGGATGGCTTTCATCCGATTATATTAGATACTTTAGAAAAGATAGAACAAAGAATAAATTATATACATTACAATCCTGTAGAAGCCGAAATCGTTTTTCATGAAAGAGATTATGTCAATAGCAGTTATAGAAACTATGAAGAAGATAACACTGTTTTTTGTAATGTAAATGTAGAACCTTTATGGTAAGTTGTTAAATTAGCCGCGTTGCAAACGCTATATTTAGGGATAACAAAGTAAGTAGGTACTCGATGCAATCGAGCACCAGAGAAATTTTTGTAATGTAAATGTAGAACCTTTATGTTAAGTTGTTAAATTAGCCGCGTTGCAAACGCTTTATATAGTAATTACAAGTAAGTAGGTACTCGATGCAATCGAGCACCAGAGAAAAATGCCCAGAGAAAAATACTCCAAGTAAGTATATGTAACAAAAAAACAAACCATGAAACAACTTCATTTCTTTAAATCCTTTTTTATATTTTCTATTATCTTAAGTTTTTCTAGTGCTACTGCAAGCATTCCTTCTAACTCAAAAACAACAGCTCCTGCAAATTTTAACTATACTTTTGGCGAAAAACCCATCGGAGGAAAAGAAATCTACATACCAATTGAATTTAAAAACAATGATTTTGATGCTAATGATAGTGAATGGAGTTATCAAAGAAGTGCTTCTTCGGATAACATTATTGTTTTTTGGGAAAAGGGATTTGGGCAATATCCTGACAAGGTTGCTAACACCAAGCTTTCTGTAGATATTAATACAATATTGACAAAGGCCGAAAATTATTATTCCTATTATCGTGACACGATGCAATTTGTGATAAAAGGAAAGTCAAAAACAGATCAATACCGAATGATTATCATACTCCGCTATCAGGAAGAATGGTTGGCTACCGGAGCGGGATATGACAATGTAATTGGGGCTTTATGGGTTAATCCCTGGGCATTAAGAACCGATTCTGCTCTAGCACATGAGTTTGGACATACTTTTCAATATCAAACAGCCTGCGACGGAAATTATGGTTTTAGAGATCAAAATTATGTGGGGCAATTTTGGGAACAATGTGCACAATTCATGTCTTGGCAAATCAATAACAGCAGTTTCACACGAGAGATTCCTCATTTCTTAGAAAATGTACACAAGCATTTCTCACATGAAGATTATAGATACCAATCGATGTATCTAATGGAATTTTGGAAACAAAAACACGGAATTGATTTTTTAGGAAAACTATGGCGAGGCGCTAAAGTACCTGAACATCCGCTACAAACCTATAAAAGAATTACAGGAATCAATCAGGAACAACTGAATGATGAGTTTTTTGAATATGCCTGCAAAAATATTGCTTGGGATTATCCTTTGGGAGTCCACAATAAGTCATTTATTAAAGGATTATCTTCTGTAGATCAAAAAAAGCACAGGCATCATACAACACTTGAAGTTGCTGACAATGGTTATTATAAAATAGCCAACAAGCAAATTCCTCACATTTATGGCTACAATGCCATCCAACTTAGTGTTCCGAAATCAGGAACGAAAGTCACTGTAGATTTCGAAGGATTAAATGGGCAATGGTCTTCCATTGAAGGATGGCGTTATGGTTTTGTTGTTATTAATGAAAATGACACCGCTATTTATGGTAAGATGAGAAAAGCCAAACAAGGTACTGCCAAAATCATGATACCTCAAGGAGCCAAAGAACTTTGGTTAGTGGTAACGGGAGCTCCTAGCGAACACAGAAACCATGTGTGGGATGACAAGCCTGACAACGATGAAAATTTTCCGTATAAAGTTAAATTTACAAATACAACTATTCAATAAGAGAAACTGTTTTGGCTTTCCTAAATCATTAAAAATCTAAAAAATTACAAAGAAGATATAATCAAGTCAGAACAACTTACTTTACTCTAACCACTACTTTTCCTTTGGCACGACCACTTTCAACATAAGCTAAAGCATCATTCGTTTGTTCAAATGGGAAAGTCTTATCTAAAACAGGCTTTATAGCTCCCGATTCGATAAGGGATGTAATTTGGCTTAGTTGTGCACCGTCAGCTTTCATAAAAAGAAAAGAATAGTTCACGCCCAGCTTTGCCGCTTTTTTACGAATTCCGGAACTTAGCAGTGACAAGATGATTTTGACAAACCAAGGTGCTCCAATTGCCTTTGCAAAATCAGCTGTAGGCGGTCCGGAAATAGAGATTACTTTTCCTCCCGGTTTTACAATTCGCAATGATTTTTCTAAAGTAGTGGCATCCTGACTATTCAATACCAAATCATACTCCTTTAAAATATTTTCAAAATCTTGTGTTTTATAATCAATTAGAACATCTGCTCCAAGGTTTTTAAGCATTTCAAAACTTTTTTCACTGGCCGTAGTAGCTACAGTAGCTCCCAAATGTTTTGCTAACTGAATGGCGATAGTTCCCACACCACCCGAACCTGCCTGAATAAATACTTTTTGTCCTTTTTGAAGCTTTGCAGTTTCAACAAGAGCCTGCCAGGCGGTTAAAGCTACTAATGGTATGGACGCCGCTTCTTCGATGGAAATATTCTTTGGTTTTAAAGCTACATCCTTTTCATCTACAGCAATAAATTCGGCAAGTGTACCTATGCGAAAATCAGCAACTCTGGCATAAACGGCATCACCTACTTTATACTTTGTTACATTTTTTCCCACCTTAGTAATCACTCCTGCTACATCGTGTCCTAAAATTAGTGGAAGCTTATAAGGCAAAATCAGTTTGAATTCTCCCGACTTTATTTTAGAGTCCAAAAGATTCAAACCCGAAGCATGTACTTCTACCAGAACATCATGCTCTTTCACTTCAGGAATAGCTACATTAGCAAACTGTAAACCTTCTTTTTTGCTGTATTTATTAATGACAAATGCTTTCATTTTTCTTTATTTATGAATAATTATTATTTTAAAAATTGGTGGCTTTTCTTTGGATTAATTAAGCCAAAAGTAAACTTTGGAAAAAGACGATTCAACAGATAAACTACTTTAGTATCTCCCACACGAATGGTATATTGGTCTTTTTTTAAGCCAGCGATTAGGCCTTTTACCAATTCTTCAGCACTTATTTTCTTTTCATTTCTTTCTGCAGTCATCTCTGTAGCAACCAATGGTGGCAGTAATTCAAATACTTTCACATTGCTGTATGTTATCTTTAAATGCTCTCTAAGTAATTGAGTGTAAAATGCCAATGCCGTCTTAGAAGCCGAATAAGTTGCTTCCAATAATGAAGGCACATAACTTAAAATAGAAGAGGTATTAATAATAGCACTTTCTTTTCTAGATTTCAACATATCCAGAAAAAGATTATTCAAACGGATAACTCCAAAATAATTTACATCCATTTCATAAATAGCTCCTTCCAGATGTTTTTCATTGGTCAAACCTAAATTTAAAGGAGGAACTCCTACTCCTGCATTATTGTATAAAATATCAATACCCCCCATTGCTTTAACTTTATCAAAAAGTAAGAGGGCTTCATCTGCATTTGCCGCATCGCTTTGTATAGCCGTCAATTGTGGGTATAATTTTTTAGCGGCATCTAACTTCTCCTGATTTCTTCCGGTAATGATAACCTTTGCTCCTAAAGCTAAAAATTGCTTAGCTGCTTCCAAACCTATCCCCGAAGCGCCTCCCGTAATTAAAATTCTTTTTCCTTTTAAATTCATCGTCTATTATTTATGTAAGAAAGTAATTTTCATGTTAGAAAAATTATTTTTGAAAAAACTGTTTGGTATCTCCTACCGGTACATCAAATTGATTTTTTTCCAATGCTAAAAACAATTCATCAGCTACTTCTGAAGCTGGAATTCCATTAGCTCCACCTATTTCAGCTGAGAATTCTGTGTTTACCAATGGTGGATATACTTCATAAATTTGTACATTTTTTACTTCTTCATAAGTATCTCTTAAAGCCACAGTATAACTATGCAAAGCTGCCTTTGTAGCGCCATAAGTAGGTAAAAATTTATGACTGCCAAAAACTGCAATAGAAGAAACATTTATCACTGCTGCTGCTGGTTTTTCTAGTAAATGTGGCAACATCAATTCCGTAAAATGAATCACACTAAAATAATTGGTATTCATTTCTATAGCTGCTTTTTCATGTGCATTAGTCGTTTCACTTAGCAAATATCCAAAAGCGGCTCCAGCATTATTAATGATGATATTTACACCAAAATAATCTTCTTTTAATTCTTTTGCAATACGAATTCGATCTGCTTCTACCGATAAATCTCCTTGTATGGTAACAGCATTGTCTAATTCTTTTAAGGCTTTTTGCAATCGTTCTTCATTACGCCCATTGATAATAATTTTGTTACCTGCTGCACTTAACTTTTTAGCAATTGCTAATCCAATTCCTGCGCTTCCTCCGCTTATAAAAATGGTATTTCCTGATGTTTTCATGTTTGATAGTTTTAAATTATTTTTCTATTAATTGTGACACTGAATTAAAATTCATAAATTTGCTTGCGTTTTGCAAGTACAAATATATAAACAACTTTCGATTTGCAAGTGATTTTATAAAATAATTTTTATGGCAACTACAAAAAAAAGATCCGAATGCCCAATTAGCTGCTCTCTGGACGTATGGGGAGACAAATGGTCACTACTCATTATCAGAGATTTAATGATGTCCAAACAATGCACTTATGGTGATTTTCTAAAGTCAGATGAAAAAATAGCAACCAATATTTTGGCTACTAGATTATTAATGCTCGAAGAAAATGGCATCATCAGTAAATTAAGTCATCCTGATAGTAAGGCAAAAGTCCTATACAAACTCACTCAAAAAGGAATTGATTTATTACCTTTAATGATTGAAATAAACTTATGGGCAGATAAATATTCTGAATTGCCTGCAGACAGAAAAGCGATTCTGGAAGAAATAAAAAAAGACAAAGAGGGATTTATAAAAGCTCAAAAACAAGAATTAAAGAAGACTATTTAATAAAACTATAAGCTGAACAGCTTTTTATTTATATAAATACTCTCTTGTGTGAAAAGATAATTTCTAACATCTGTAAAGTAGTTCACCAAAAATACTTCCCTAAAACTTAAGAATATGACGAAATTTTTTTTAGTACTCATTGCAATATTAGCTTCAATTGCTGTAACAGCCCAGGACATTACAGGACAATGGAATAGTGTTTTGAAAGTGCAGGGCACACAATTTCGTCTTGTATTTAATGTATCCAAAACAGATGACGGATATAGTGCCACGATGGACAGCCCGGATCAAAATGCAAAAGGTATTCCTGTCACTAAAACCACATTTGAAAACTCAAAAATTACATTTGATATTGCAAATGCAGGAATTGAGTACAATGGAGAATTAAAAGATGATGAAATTATAGGTGTTTTTAAACAAAACGGACATGGTTTTCCTATGAATTTGTCTAGAAAAGTCATTGAAAAACAAATTTTAAAAAGACCGCAAGAACCTCAAAAACCATATCCTTATTATTCAGAAGAAGTCACGTTTCAAAACCACGAAGCTCATATTAATTTAGCAGGAACGCTAACATTACCCAAAAAAGGAAGCAACTTTCCGGCAGTTATTTTGATTTCCGGCAGTGGACCACAAAATAGAAATGAAGAATTATTAGGACACAAACCCTTTCTTGTAATTGCCGATTATTTGACTAAAAACGGAATTGCGGTACTCAGATACGATGATCGGGGCGTAGGACAATCAAAAGGAAATTTTAAAACCGCAACTTCCGCAGATTTTGCAACCGATGTCGAAAGTGCCGTTGCTTATTTGAAAACCCGAAAAGAAATCAATAAAATTGGACTGATAGGACACAGCGAAGGCGGATTAATTGCACCAATGGTTGCCAATAAATCTACAGACATTGCCTTTATTGTTTTGCTGGCTGCTCCCGGAATTCAGGGAGACCAAATCCTTTTACTGCAACAAAAACTAATTGGAAAAGCATCGGGAATTAGTGAAAATGATTTGCAAAAAAATGAATTAATCAGCAGAAAAACCTATGCCATTGTAAATAAATCAAACAGTTTGGAACAACTCAACACTGACTTGAGCAATTACCTAAAAACAGTTTTAAAAGACAATCCGAAAAACGAAAAACCAACCGCAATGAGCGATGACGAATTTCTAAAACTTCAGGTGAGTCAAATAGCAACTCCATGGATGCACTATTTTATCACATACAATCCGGCTCCTGCATTAGAAAAAATAAAATGCCCTGTTTTAGCACTAAATGGTGAAAAAGATTTACAAGTACCGGCTAACGAAAATATCGAGGCTATTAAAAAAGCATTGGCGAAAGCCGGAAATACAAATGTAACGACAAAGATTTTCCCTAACCTAAACCATTTATTTCAGGAGAGTAAAACAGGCGTACCAACTGAATATGCAACAATCGAACAAACATTTTCACCATTGGTATTAGATGAAATAACCAAATGGATTAATACGCAAGCAAAATAAAAATCATCTAAAAAACTCAATTATGCTAACGGATATTCACCCTAAATTACCGATGCGGGATAAAAATAGCACCAAAGATTTTTATATAAAAAAATTGGGATTTGAAGAATTTGGAAACGCTGATTATGATTTTTACCTGATGATTCAAAAAGACCAGGTGCAGTTGCATTTCTTTGAATTTAAAGATTTGAATCCGGGTGAAAATTACGGTCAGGTTTATTTTCGCACCGATTCTATTGAAGAACTTTACCAGCAATTTTTAAATAACAATGTTGAAATTCATCCCAATGGTCGTTTAGAAACCAAACATTGGGGACAAAAGGAATTTTCAATACTCGATCCTGATAATAACTTACTTACCTTCGGTCAAAATGCATTTTGAATTATGAAACAAACTAATGTTAAGCGTAATATTTCCTGACTAAATCACATAAATGAATTCATAATGCTTATTTTTGATAGTCTAAATCATAGTATAAAACATGAATACTCTCTTTATCAAAAATATGGTTTGCAACCGCTGTATTCTGGTGGTTCAAAATGAAATGGATAAATTAAATTTAGCTGTTAAGCATATTAAATTAGGAGAAGTTGTATTCGAAAATGAATTATCCGAAGCACAAAAAACAACCATCGATAAGATTTTAAGCCCCTTAGGATTTGAACTCATAGACGACAAAAAAAGCCGGATTATTGAGAAGATAAAAAACACCATTATCCAACTCGTACATCATCAGAACAGCGGATTAAAAAACAATTTATCGGAAGTTCTCGGCGACGAACTCCAACATGATTATAATTATTTGTCGAATCTGTTTTCGGAGATTGAGGGAACTACTATCGAAAAATACTTTATTGCACAAAAAATAGAACGGGTAAAAGAATTATTAGTTTACGACCAATTGTCTTTAAGCGAAATTGCATACCAACTCAATTATTCCAGTGTTGCATATTTGAGTAATCAATTCAAAAAAGTAACCGGACTTACTCCTTCTTATTTCAAACAAATCAAGGAAAACAAAAGAAAACCTTTGGATCAATTGTAAATCTTACAAATCAATCCCAAAATTACACAATAGTCTTCTTTGATTTTATCGCCAACTTTGTATGTATAATTCAAATTACACATCATGGCAACAAATCATCAAAATACAATAAAAACCAACTTTCCGGTCTTAGGAATGTCCTGTGCTTCCTGCGCCATTAGTGCCGAAAGTATCGTAAAACCCATTGACGGTGTTGTGAATGCCAGCGTCAATTTTGCCACAGCAACCCTATCGGTAGAATACCTGCCTAATATGACCAATCACTTAGCCTTGCAAAAAGCAGTGCAATCAATCGGCTATGATTTATTGATAGAAAACGAAACAACACAGCAAGAGACTCTGGAAGCAATTCACGAGAAAAATTTCCATTTGCTAAAACAAAAAACAATATGGGCAGTAGCACTATCACTTCCTGTAGTTGCCATTGGAATGTTTGCAATGGATATCGCTTACGCTAATGAAATCATGTGGTTATTTTCGACTCCTGTAGTACTTTGGTTTGGAAAAGATTTCTTTATCAATGCCTGGAAACAAATCCAACACCGCTCTGCTAATATGGATACTCTGGTGGCTTTGAGTACGGGTATTGCTTATTTATTTAGTGTATTCAACATGTTTTTTGCTGATTTCTGGCACCAAAGAGGCTTACATGCCCATGTGTATTTTGAAGCGGCTTCGGTAGTAATTGCTTTTATTCTTTTGGGAAAATTATTGGAAGAAAAAGCCAAAGGAAACACCTCATCGGCTATTAAAAAACTAATGGGATTACAACCTAAAACCGTATTTTTAATTTTGGCTGATGGGCAACAAAAAGAAATTGCGATAGAAGAAGTCAACACTGGAGATACAATTCTGGTAAAACCGGGTGAAAAAATTGCAGTTGACGGAATAGTCCTTTCGGGTAATTCTTATGTTGACGAAAGTATGCTAAGCGGTGAACCTATTCCTGTATTGAAAACAACCAACGAAAAAGTGTTTGCAGGCACGATCAATCAAAAAGGAAGTTTCCAGTTTAAAGCCTTAAAAGTGGGTAAAGAAACCCTGCTGGCTCAAATAATCAAAATGGTACAAGAGGCTCAGGGAAGTAAAGCTCCTGTGCAAAAATTAGTCGATAAAATTGCCGGTGTTTTTGTTCCAATAGTCATCGGAATCGCACTGCTTACTTTTATATTATGGCTTTTATTAGGCGGAAATAACGGCATCGTACACGGACTTTTAGCCGCAGTAACCGTATTGGTAATTGCTTGTCCCTGTGCCTTAGGTTTAGCCACTCCCACTGCTATCATTGTAGGCGTAGGCAAGGCTGCCGAACAGGGAATTTTGATTAAAGATGCAGAAAGCCTCGAATTAGCTAAAAAGATTAATGCCATCGTTTTAGACAAAACAGGAACCATCACCGAAGGCAAACCCAAAGTGACTGCTATAAAATGGCTCAATGAAGATGCGCTGACAAAGCAAATTCTGTTGAGTATCGAAAAAAAATCGGAACATCCTTTAGCAGAAGCAGTTGTCCATTATTTTACTGATATTAAAGACATTCCATTACTTTCTTTCGAAAGTATTACAGGGAAAGGAGCAAAAGCAACTTATGCTGACGAAACTTATTTTGTAGGGAATACGAAATTATTAACCACAAATAACATTAGCATTACTGACGAATTACAGCAACAAAGTAATCAATGGAGCAATCAGGCGCAAACTGTAATATGGTTTACTAATAGCACAAAAGCTCTGGCTGTAATTGCTATTTCGGACAAAATAAAGGAAACATCAATAACAGCTATTCAACAACTGAAAGCCATGGATGTAGAAATCTACATGCTTACAGGTGATAATGAAGCCACTGCTAAAGCAATAGCAGAGCAAACCGGAATTGAACATTACAAAGCAGAAGTATTACCGCAACACAAAGCCGATTTTGTCAAACAATTACAAAATCAGGGAAAAATTGTAGCCATGGTAGGCGACGGAATCAATGACAGTACCGCCCTAGCAACTGCCGATGTAAGTATTGCAATGGGAAAAGGGAGTGATATTGCCATGGACGTTGCTAAAATGACACTCATTTCGTCCGACCTGATGAAAATACCACAGGCCATCAAATTGTCCAGACAAACTGTGACAACCATTAAGCAAAACCTTTTTTGGGCATTTATATACAATTTAATCGGCATTCCTATAGCGGCAGGAATCCTCTACCCTATTAACGGTTTTTTACTGAACCCGATGATTGCCGGAGCAGCAATGGCGCTGAGTAGCCTAAGTGTGGTGAGCAACAGTTTAAGGTTAAAATGGAAAAAATAAAACCGTAAAAATCATAAATAAAACTGGAAATAACGCAATAAATGCAAACGCTAATTTACCCAACTTTGTATCAATAAAGAACATCAAATTTTAAATCAAATGGAAAACAATCATAAAACATTTCAATTCAAAACTAACATTAATTGTGGTGGTTGCATAGCTACAGTTACTCCCTTTCTAAATAAAATCGAAGGTCTGTCTGATTGGGAAGTAGATACCACTAACAAAGACAAAATTCTGACTGTAAAAACAAACACAATTAGCCAACAACAAATTATAGAAGCCGTCCAAAAAGCAGGCTTTAAAATAGAATCTTTAAACAATTAAATTCAAGCATCATGAAAAAGAACTTATTATCAGCAGCAATACTACTGTTTGGGTATTCCGTTTTTGCTCAAAATACAAATGCCTTGGTTACTAATTACATTAGTGTAAAAAATGCCTTAGTCAGCAGCGATGCTAAAACAGCTAAACAAACTATCAATTCATTATACCAAAGCATTAAAGAGGATGACAATTTTAAACAAAAAGAAAATTTGCTACAATCTACCGGGAAAATGCTAAAAGCCAACAACATTGAGAAACAAAGAGAAGCTTTTAATTCGGTGTCAACTATAGTTTGGGACATTGTAAAAAACTCCGAAAAACTCAACCATAAAGTATATTATCAATACTGTCCTATGAAAAAATCCTATTGGTTAAGCACCGAAAAAGAAATCAAAAATCCGTATTACGGTGCTGCCATGCTGAATTGTGGTTCAGTTGTAGCAACAAAATAATTTGACCGACGAGGAAGCGTAAGACTTGATTTTTTTGTTTCTTTTTTGATCAAGCAAAAAGAAAAATGAAACTAAAATATAATCCTAATTGGCATATCAATTCTATTAAAACAAGATTATGGACACCATTTATTCATTACAAAAACAGCTCTTTATTACTGCGTTAGCATTATTTACAGCACAATTGACTTTTTCCCAAAAAGTAGTCCATTATGACTTATTCGTAAAAGATACGATTGTAAACTACGCAGGAAAAGAAAAAAGAGCTATTGCTGTAAACGGGCAAATCCCAATGCCTACGCTGACATTTACCGAAGGAGATACTGCCGAAATTGTTGTTCATAATCAACTCAAAGAAAATACATCCTTGCATTGGCACGGTGTGTTTTTGCCAAATAAAGAAGATGGTGTTCCTTACCTTACCCAAATGCCTATAAAACTAGGAGAAACCTACACGTACCGTTTTCCTATCATTCAAAACGGAACACATTGGTATCATTCGCATTCCGGATTTCAGGAGCAAATTGGTATGTATGGTAATTTTATTATGTTGAAAAAAGCAAATGATACAACTTTCCGAAAAGGCATTGACAATTTACCAGCTGTTCCGATAATTCTAAGCGAATGGACAAATCTAAAACCGGATAATATTCAGCGAATGTTGCGCAATGCCAATGACTGGGCTGCGATTAAAAAAGGTGCGACACAAAGTTATGCCGAAGCCATCAGAGAAGGTCATTTTAAAACCAAACTCACTAACGAATGGAAACGAATGTTGGCCATGGATGTGAGCGATGTCTATTACGAAAAAATATTAATGAACGGTAATCCTGAAACTACTTTAAAAACTATCAACGGAAAATTGCTTAAAGCGGGTGATAAAGTAAGACTGCGTATTGCTAACGGAGGTGCTTCGTCTTATTTCTGGCTTCGTTATGCTGGTGGAAAAATAACGGTAGTTGCTAATGATGGAAATGATGTTAAACCCGTTGAAGTTGACCGATTGCTTATTGCTGTTTCAGAAACTTATGACGTAGTTATTACTATTCCTGAAGATGGAAAATCCTATGAATTTATGGCTACCACCGAAGACCGCACCAACTCGTCGAGTTATTTTATAGGAAACGGAATTAAGGAGTTCGTGGGAGCTTTGCCTCGTCTCAAATACTTTGAAGGGATGAAGATGATGAACGACATGATGAAAATGAACGGAGATCTTGATGATATGGGAATGAATATGAGTCTCAATCAAATGGATATGAATGTAGTGATGTATCCCGAAATTACAGGAGAAACTAAAAAAGAAAAAGACCACAGCCAGCACAATATGAATAGGGACAACGAGCCCAACCGTTACAACGCGAATACTTTAGGCGAAATCAAAACCTTAAACTACGCCATGTTAGAATCACCACATTCTACTGTACTTCCAAAAGATACTCCGGTTAAAGAACTTAAATTTATCCTTACAGGAAATATGAATCGGTATGTGTGGAGTATGGATAATAAAATCCTTTCTGAAACCGATAAAATTCCTGTAAAAAAAGGCGAAATACTCCGGATTACACTCTACAACAATTCGATGATGCGCCATCCTATCCATTTACACGGTTTTGATTTTAGACTTTTAAACGGTAAAGGCGATAATGCACCGCTAAAAAATGTATTAGACATCATGCCAATGGAAACAGACACTATCGAATTTCTGGCTAATGAAGAAGGCGATTGGTTTTTTCATTGTCACATTTTGTATCACATGATGGCGGGAATGAACAGAGTGTTTGAAGTAGGTGATTATAAAAATCCGAGATTAGCTAATAAAAAAGAAGCTTATAAAATGTTGCAAAAAGAAAGTGACATGCCACATTTAATGGCAACAAGCGATTTTGCCAGCAATGGCATCGACGGAGAAGCAATGCTCCAAAAATCACGATGGAGTCTAGGTACCGAATGGCGCTTAGGTTACAACAAAATGCACGGTTACGAAGTAGAAACACATCTGGGAAGATACATTGGAAAAATGCAGTGGCTAATGCCTTTCATCGGTTTTGACTGGCGTTACCGCAAAATGGGAATCGATGAACAAGAAAGCAATTTATTTAAACAAGTCAACAAAAAAGACAATCGAAATGCTATAAGTCTGGGAGTTATGTACACACTTCCAATGCTAGTAAACTTTCAAACTGAAATTTACCATGATGGAATAATCCGTCTTTCCTTAATGCGCGAAGACATTCCGGTTTCCAAAAGATTAAGAGCCGGTTTTATGGTAAACACCGACAAAGAATACATGGTTGATTTACGCTATATAATCACCAAAAACATCGGTATTCGTTCGCATTACGACAGCGACATGGGATTTGGTACAGGATTATCTATAAATTATTAAACCTGAATTAATCATTTTAAAACTTTGTAAAAGCGAACCAATATTTTTGTAAAATCAAACGCTGATTTAGAAAATATTTCAATTGCTTTTAAAAACCTTAGCCCATAAAAAAGTCCCGTTCTCAATTGGAAACGGGACTTTTTACATTTTAAGATTCCTCTTAGTATTATTTTTTAGCTAGTGAAGCACTCATTTCCATAGAAATAGCAGAACGCTCCATTTTTAATTTCCCAGCCATAGTTTCAATAACAACAGTAGTATCAGCAAGTTCAACTACTTTTCCGTGAAGACCACTTTTAGTAATGATTTTATCACCTACTTTTAAGCTAGCTTCAAATTCTTTTTCTTGTTTCATTTTCTTTTGTTGTGGTCTGATCATGAAGAAATAGATAACCACAAACATTAGGATAAACGGCAAAAACTGATTTAATTGACCCATAATTTTTAATTCTTTTTAATTTATTTACTATTACATTAAACCGCGACCGGCTTTTATCATTTTTTTACTGGTTTCTAATTCTTTAACCAAATTATCTAAAATTCCGTTGATAAAAATACTACTTTTAGGAGTAGAATATTCTTTGGCTAATTCCAGATATTCGTTCAAAGTTACTTTCACCGGAATAGATGGAAATTTCAAAAATTCACAAATAGCCATTTTTAAAATAATTGTGTCCACCTCAGCAATTCTATCGCTATCCCAGTTAGGCGTTTTATCCACAAATTCTTTTGCTAATTCGGCTTCATTCAATACTGTTTTACGAAACAAATCTTTAACGAAATCCTTATCTTCATTGTCTTTATACAATTTTGGCACTTTGAAATTATCGTTTTCGATAGGTTTCATGGCTTTCAATTGTTTGATGATTTGTGTATTCACCATCGGAATATCATCAATCCATGTTAATTTATCGTCTTCTAAGAATTCGTATAATTTCTCATTTGGAACAATTACTTCGGTAAATAAATCCACGATTAATTGTCGGTCTTCTTCAAATGAACGAGCCGGATTACTCATGTATTTTTGGTAAAAAGAACTCTCTTTTATTGAAGCTAATAATAAAGCGATGTAATCTTCGTGCAAATGCCAGGCATTGATTTTTCTGGTTTCTAAAGCAATGCTTAAAGAATTGTTTTCGGCAAGAATTTCAAAAATGCTGTTCTTGATAAATTTTTCGTTGGGATTGCGTTCGGCTGCGGTAGCTAAGTGTTTTTGACTCGATAAATGCAAAAACTGCGTTTCTTTTTTACATATTTCTAACAAGGAAGAAATCATTGTAAGGTATAAATCCTGAATATTGTCGATACTGTGAAAAAGAAACTTTTCTTCCTTTTCCAAATTATCAGAGCCGTTTTGATGCATCGCATAAATGGTTTGCATAACTTTAACGCGAATGTGTCGTCTATTTACCACCTTGTAAGAACTTTTAAAAAATTAGTCTGCAAAAATAGGGATTTCCTTTTTCAAAATAAAATTTAAAGCCATAAAAAGCAGGACAAAACACCTATGTTGTTGCCTCGAATTCACTAATTTTATTTTCCAAATTTAAAATCAGCAACATATCTTATAAATTCCTCCATTCAATAAATTAAATTTATGAATTCGTGGCTTTATTTTGAGCTAATGAATTTACCTAATGAAACGTTAAATGAGACTTAACAGCAAGCAGATCGCTAACAATTATTACTTTTAAAGCTTTATCTTTGTTTTTCTAAAATTCAGCCCAGCCCAGAAATGAAAGAATTACTCTATCTCAATAAATATTTCATCAAATACAGATACCGTTTTATTTTAGGAATTGTATTTACAATTGTTGCCCAAATATTTTCACTTTTTACGCCTAAATTAATCAGCCAATCGTTTGCTGCTATTGAAAATTTTGCAAAAGACAAAACCATATCAAATTCGGTTATTCAAGACCAATTAGTAAACAATATTTTACTCATTATTGCTACGACCATTATTGCCGGTTTTTTGACTTTTTTAATGCGTCAAACCCTGATTGTAATGTCACGTCATATTGAATTTGATTTAAAAAACGAGGTCTTTAAACAATACGAAAACCTATCTCAAAATTTCTACAAACAAAATCGTACCGGCGATTTAATGAATCGCATAAGCGAAGACATTTCTAAAGTCAGAATGTATGTTGGACCGGCTGTTATGTACACGATTAATACCATTATTCGTTTTGCTATTGTAATTCTGTTCATGTATCGGGTTTCGCCATTGCTTACTTTATATACACTTTTACCCTTACCGCTTTTATCCTATGCTATTTTTAAATTAAGTACCGAAATCAATATTCGAAGTACTACTTTTCAGCAATATCTATCCAAAGTTTCGAGTTTTACGCAGGAAATATTCTCCGGAGTTCGCGTGATCAAAGCCTATTCATTAGAAAACCAGCATCAGGACAATATGCACGCACTGGCGTTAGAAAGTAAAAGTAAAAGTTTGGATTTAGCCAAAGTTCAATCCTTATTTGGTCCATTAATGTTAGCCTTAATCGGAATCAGCAACTTAGTTGTGGTTTATTTTGGAGGAATTATGTACATCAATGGCAGTATCAAAAGCATTGGTACCATTGCCGAATTTATTTTGTATATCAACATGCTAACCTGGCCTGTGGCTTCATTGGGTTGGGTTTCATCAATGGTTCAGGAAGCCGAAGCTTCTCAAAAAAGACTGAATGAATTCCTGAAAATCGAGCCTGAAATCAAAAACAACAATCCCGAAAAATCCAAAATAGAAGGAACTATCACATTCGAAAATGTGAACTACACTTACGAAGACACAAATATCAAAGCACTTCAAAACATTTCCTTTACAGTACACAAAGGAGAAACACTGGCGATCCTTGGAAAAACAGGTTCCGGAAAATCGACTATTTTATCTCTAATTTCCCGCTTGTACGACGTAACCGATGGAGCAGTAAAAATTGACGAAAAGGAAATCAGTCGCCTGAACTTATTTGATTTGCGAAACAGTATCGGAATTGTACCTCAGGATGCTTTTTTATTCTCGGACAGTATTAAAAACAACATCAAATTCGGAAAAGAAGATGCCGAAATCGATGAAGTAATCACTGCTGCCAAAAATGCTGTGGTTCATGACAACATTATGGGGTTCAACAAGCAATACGACACCATTCTTGGCGAAAGAGGAATTACCCTTTCGGGCGGACAAAAACAGCGTGTTTCTATAGCGAGAGCCATTATTAAAAATCCTCCTATATTGCTTTTTGACGACTGTTTATCGGCAGTGGATACCGAAACCGAAGAAGCAATTTTAAACAATCTAAATGCTATTTGCAAAGACAAAACTACCATAATTGTAAGTCATCGTGTTTCATCTGCCAAAAATGCTGATAAAATAATTATTCTCGAAGATGGAAAAATCATTCAACAAGGCACTCATAACCAGTTAATAAATCAGGAAGGCTATTATGCATCACTCTATTTAAAACAACTTTCTGAAAAAGAATTACTTTAAATCTTGCTTAATAAATATATTTTTATCATTTTTGGTTTCCAATTAACAACCATATTATTGTATAGAACGGATTATGAGAGAAAATGACATGTTAGAAAAAGAAGAAATCTTTTCTAAAGTTTTACGTGCAGGAAGAAGAACCTATTTCTTCGATGTGAGAGCTACAAAAGCGGATGATTATTATATTACCATTACCGAAAGCAAAAAATTTACAGAAGAGGACGGATCGTTCCATTTCAAAAAACATAAAATATATTTATACAAAGAAGATTTTGCTGCTTTTACCGAGATCCTGGAAGAAATGACTTCTTATGTTTTAAACCACAAAGGCGAAGAAGTAATCTCTGAAAGACACCAAAAAGATTTCAAAAAAGAATATGCTACTGAAAGAGTAACTGCTGAAGAGACTGTTCCCGGAGTATCAAGCTTTACCGATATTGATTTTGATGACATTTAATCACATCAAACAAATTTTACATCAAGTCCAAAAATCATTCGGTTTTTGGACTTTTTATTTATATAAAAATTGGAATAAGAAAACTTCACAATTTCGTATCTTAGTAGTCCTTATTTTCCAATTAAAATAACATCAATATGAAAATCCCAATTGTATCCGTAAGTTGGCTCCAAGAAAACATTAACAATCCTGAACTAATCATTCTGGATGCTGTTTTAGATGCTCCGCCTCATGATTTACAAATCGCCGGGGCACGTACTTTTGACATTAAAAATAAATTTAGCGACACTTCAATTCCTTTACCCAATACCCTACCCCAACCCCAGGCTTTTGCCACCGAAGCAAGAAAACTAGGAATCAGCAAACACAGTAAAATTGTGGTTTATGACACCAAAGGAATCTACTCCAGCCCTAGAGCATGGTATTTATTCAAAAGCATGGGACACGAAAATGTCTGGGTTTTAGATGGCGGATTTCCTGCCTGGGAAAAAGAAGGATTTGCAATTGAAAAAGTAGCTTTAAAATCATTTAAAGAAGGTGATTTTGAAGCTCATTTTAAAGCTGATATGTTTAAAAACAAATTTCAGGTTTTACATAATATTACTTCAAAAGAAGCTATTGTAATTGACGCCCGTTCAGCCGACAGATTTAATGCCGAGACCGAAGAACCTCGTGAAGGTTTAAGAAGCGGACATATCCCGAATGCCGTAAATGTTCCTTTTTCAAAAGTTTTAAAAGACGGTCATTTTTTACCTAAAGAAGAACTAAAACAAATTTTACCGCATCAGGATCAAAACTTATATTTTTCCTGTGGTTCAGGTATTACAGCCTGCATTAATCTCATTGCTTACGAATTAATTTCAAATAATCAGCCAAAAGCCATTTATGATGGCTCCTGGACTGAATGGGGACAAGATTATAATTTACCAATAGAAAAATAAATTCAATTTTAACAAACCACAGATTACACGAATTCTCACTAACTAATTTGCGATAATTCGTGTAATTTATGATTAAATTCAACCTATTCGCAAACCGTTTTCAACCTTAAAATCAGGAGCTAAAAGGATAACATCTCCTTCTTCTCCAACTGCTCCTAAAACAAGACATTCGCTCATAAATTTCCCTATTTGCTTTTTAGGAAAATTAACCACCGCAACAATTTGGCGGTTTAAAAGTTCCTCTTTAGTATACCTTTTGGTGATTTGTGCCGAGGTTTTCCTGATTCCAATTTCTTCACCAAAATCAATAGTCAATTGAAAAGCTGGCTTTCTTGCTTCAGGAAAATCATTTACAGCTATAATTGTCCCAACATACATAGCTACTTTTTCAAATTCAGCCCAAGTCAAATTATTCTCCATAAATCAATTATATTTTTTTTTGAAATCATTACCAATTCAAAATTAGTTTTTCCTATTTAAATAGTCAGCTATTTTAGTAACTTTAAACTCTGGAAACAAATCACAAAACAATGGCACGAACTCCGTCAAACATGCTCGATTTAGGGACTATAGCTCCTGAATTTTATCTAAAAGATACCAAATCCAATACTCATACTTATTCCTTTGCTGATTTAAAAGGAGACAAAGGAACATTGGTATTTTTTATTTGCAATCATTGTCCATTTGTGCATCATGTAATTGAAGAAGTCGTTCGAATTGCCAACGATTATAGAGTGCAGGGAATTGGTATCATTGCAATTTCGAGTAACGATGTGGTAAATTACCCTCAGGATGCCCCCGAATTGATGACAGAATATGCTTTCGAGAACAATTTTGAATTCCCTTATTTGTATGACGAAACTCAGGAAGTTGCCAAAGCCTATAATGCCGCCTGTACTCCCGATTTTTATTTGTTTGACAACCAAGACAAATTAGTCTATCGCGGGCAACTGGACGATAGCCGTCCCGGAAACGGAATTCCGTTAAGCGGTAGTGATTTACGAGGTGCCATAGATGGTGTTTTATACAACCGAAGTATTAATCCAAACCAAAAACCGAGTATTGGCTGTAATATCAAATGGAAATAACAGCATAAATACAAATCTTTAACTAACTTTGTCTTCAGGAAAATTATCAATTATGATTACTATTACACTTGCTACAACATCTAGTTTTTTGTTTTCTTCTCCAAGAAAACAAAACGTTGCTGCACTTTTTCCTCACAACAAAGCCTTTATTAATTAGGCCTCCGCTCATATCATTTTTCTTCGAGGCGGAGGATTAATTTCTTTAATTTCATTTTTGTTTGATTGGGATTCTCCATCGAATTAATCATTGTCTTATATTTTTTTATCTCCATTGCTAAAACATTTTAGTAACAGGGATAAGATATTCTATTTTACAAATAATCTTTTAAAATTTATTATTATGAAACCCACTCCTATTTTAACAATTACAGATTACAATATTCTTCGTGAATTAACAAAAAAAGCCAAAGACAGCAACAATATTCGAGAAATTGCATTACTGACACAAGAATTAGATCGCGCGATTATTAGTGACGAAAACACTTTAGACGAAGACATCATCAGAATTAATTCTCATGTTATTATTGAAGATGTAAAGACCAAAAAACAAATGAATATTCAAATTGTTATGCCATCTCAATCTAATATCAACGAAGGAAAAGTATCTATTTTAGCGCCATTATGTGTGGCAGTAATTGGTTTTAAAGAAAATGACGAAGTGGAATGGCAATTACCATCCGGAATTAAAACACTAAAAGTAATTGCAGTAACTAATTCTAAAAACACCTAGTTTATAGCTTTCAAACACCTCATTTTTGAAGGTGTTTTTTTATATCAAAAATTCAATCCCAAAAAAAAACCCCACCTCGTTTTTTCACAACAAGATGAGATTTTAATCTTATAATCAGTCAATCGTAAGAACTATTTTACATCCATTAATTCAACGTCAAAAATCAAAGTAGCGTTTGGTGGGATTACACCTCCGGCACCACGAGATCCGTATCCTAAATGAGCAGGAATCACAAAACGAGCTTTATCCCCTACTTGTAACAAAGCAATACCTTCATCCCATCCTTCGATTACATTTCCTCTTCCTAATGGAAATTCGATTGGTTTTTTACGTGGGTAAGAGCTATCAAAAACCTTTCCATCAGGTAATTGTCCTGTATAGTGAACTGAAACTGTTTTTCCGTTTTCAGCTTTTTTACCTTCACCTCTTTGGATAAATTGGTAACGCAAACCGCTTTCTGTTTTTTCAAATCCGGCAGCTAATTTCTCCATAGCTTCTTCAGCAGCCGCTTTTTCAGCTTCGATACGTTTTTTACGGTTTCCTTCAAAAACTCTGAAAGCCTCAACAGCATTCCATTTTTGAGCTTCTTCACCCACTCTGATAATTTCTAAAGTTTCTAAAACATCTCCTTGAGCAACTGCGTCAACAACATCCTGACCCTCTAAAACATGACCAAAAACAGTGTGCTTTCCATCTAACCAGGAAGTTGGTACGTGGGTAATGTAAAATTGAGAACCATTTGTGCCAGGTCCTGCATTAGCCATAGCTAAAACTCCCGGTTTATCGTGTTTTAAACTTGGATGAAACTCATCGTCAAATTTATACCCAGGATCTCCTGTTCCTGAACCAAGAGGACAACCTCCCTGAATCATAAAATCAGGAATTACTCTATGAAAAGTTAAACCATCATAATATTTTACACCTTGTGGTTTTACTTTGTTTTCCAGGTTTCCTTCAGCCAAAGCTACAAAGTTACCAACTGTTCCGGGTGTCAGGTCGTGAGTTAATTTTACTAAAACCGAACCTTTTGAGGTATTGAATTTAGCGTATATTCCGTTTTCCATTGTTGTTATTTTTTTATTGTGCGCAAAATTACAAATTAAATAGGGAATTTGGAAATTTGGAATTTGGGTTTCAACTTACTATTGAAATCTTTGTACCTTTGCGACTTCAAAACTTAGACAAAAACTCATGCGAATTGACATTATTACTGTTTTACCTGAATTGCTACGCAGTCCGTTTGAAGCTTCAATTATGAAGCGTGCTATTGACAAAGGCCTCGTAGAAGTTCATATCCATAATTTAAGAGATTACACCATCAACAAGCAAAAAAGCGTGGATGATTATCCTTATGGCGGTGGAGCAGGAATGGTCATGACAGTACAACCTATTGACGATTGTATTACGCATTTAAAAAGCGAAAGAAGTTATGACGAAATTATTTATATGTCGCCTGATGGAGAAACTTTGAACCAAAAAATGGCCAATACCATGTCGATGTATGAAAACATTATTATTCTTTGCGGACATTATAAAGGAGTAGATCAAAGAGTTCGTGATCATTTTATTACCAAAGAAATTTCTATTGGCGATTATGTTTTAAGCGGAGGCGAATTAGGAGCCTTAGTTTTATCTGATGCCTTAATCCGATTAATCCCTGGTGTTTTGAGTGATGAAACCTCAGCTTTGACCGATAGTTTTCAGGATGGTTTATTGTCAGGACCAATATATACCCGCCCAGCCGATTACAAAGGATGGAAAGTCCCCGAAGTATTAACCAGCGGAAATTTTGCTAAAATTGACAAATGGAGAGAGGACATGGCATATAAACACACTAAAAACAGACGCCCGGATTTATTGGAGGAGTAGTTTGCAGTATTCAGTTTTTAGTGATCAGTCTTATCAAATCGTTTTTTGAACAACCTAACTAACTAAACACTAAAACTGACCACTGAATACTTAAAATAAAATTTGTAATTTAAAACAAAAGTTGTAATTTCGCGCCCACATTTAATTAACCTCTGGCGATACCCGTGAATGTTGATTAGATTTCAAACCATAATTAGCATTTAAAATGGCAAATTTAGTAGATTTCGTTAATAGCGAATTTGTTACAAGAAAAGATTTCCCTGAATTCGGAGCTGGAGATACTATCACAGTTTACTACGAAATTAAAGAGGGTGAAAAAACTAGAACTCAGTTCTTTAAAGGAGTTGTAATCCAAAGAAGAGGTACTGGAAGTACTGAAACTTTTACAATTCGTAAAATGTCTGGATCAGTAGGTGTTGAGCGTATCTTCCCTATCAACTTGCCAGCTTTACAAAAAATTGAAATCAATAAGAAAGGTGCTGTACGTAGAGCTAGAATTTTCTACTTCAGAGAACTTACTGGTAAGAAAGCAAAAATCAAAGACAAAAGAAGATAATAAATTATCTCTTTATCATAAAAGTCCCGACAATGTCGGGACTTTTTTTTTGACTTTATTCAAAAAGAATAACATTCTCAAATAAACAGCCATTCTTTAAAAAAATAACATTTTAAAGCCTTGTCGTTAGTTATCCCATAATTCCGCTATTTCTATAACAAACGGGACTGTATTTTAGTCTGATTTACATATCTTTGCACCGCTTTATTCAAAGCAAACAATACATTTCACATTCTTCGCCGAAGAGTTACGATTATAAAATAAAAAAAATGACACAAAAATCAAAGATTGTTTACACATTAACTGACGAAGCACCTTTGTTAGCTACTTATTCGTTTTTACCTATTGTTGAAGCTTTTACTGCTACAGCCGGAATCGAAATTGAAACAGAAGATATTTCTGTTGCTGCCCGTATCCTTGCTAATTTCCCTGAGTTTTTGACTGAGGAGCAAAGAGTAAAAGATTCTTTGGCTGAATTAGGAAAACTAGCTACTGCTCCAGAAGCAAACATCATCAAATTACCAAACGTTTCTGCATCTGTTCCTCAATTAAAAGGGGCTATTGCTGAATTGCAAGCTCACGGATACAAAGTTCCTGATTACCCGGAAGCTCCACAAAACGACGCCGAAGCAGCAATCAAAGCTAAATATGCTAAAATATTAGGTTCTGCTGTAAACCCTGTTTTACGTGAAGGAAACTCTGACCGTAGAGCTCCAAAAGCGGTAAAAAATTACGCTAAAGCAAATCCTCATTCAATGGGTGCTTGGTCTGCTGATTCTAAAACAGCAGTTGCTTCTATGGAAAGCGGAGATTTTTACGGAAGTGAGCAATCACTTACTGTGGCTGAAGCTACTGATGTAAAAATCGAATTTGTTGCACAAGACGGTACAACTACTGTTCTTAAAGCAAGCACTCCATTGAAAGCCGGTGAAATTATCGATAGTTCAGTAATGCACTTGAATGCTTTGAAATCTTTTGTTGCTAAAACAATTGCTGAAGCTAAAGCACAAGGAGTTTTACTTTCTGTTCACTTAAAAGCTACAATGATGAAGGTTTCTGACCCAATCATCTTTGGAGCTATCGTTGAAGTATATTTCGCAGCTGTTTTCGAAAAATACGCTGCTTTATTTGCTGAATTAGGAGTAAACACCAAAAATGGTTTAGGTGATGTATATGCAAAAATTGCAGGTAACGCACAAGAAGCTGAAGTAAAAGCTGCTATCGATCAGGCAATTGAAAACGGTCCAGCTTTAGCAATGGTTAATTCTGATAAAGGAATTACAAACCTTCACGTACCGTCTGACGTAATTGTTGATGCTTCTATGCCGGCAATGATTCGTACTTCTGGTCAAATGTGGAACAAAGAAGGAAAAGCTCAAGATACTATCGCTATTATCCCAGACCGTTCTTACGCTGGTGTATATACTGCTACAATTGATTTCTGTAAAAAACACGGTGCTTTTGACCCAACAACTATGGGATCTGTTCCAAACGTAGGTTTGATGGCTCAAAAAGCAGAAGAATACGGTTCTCATGACAAAACTTTCCAAATGTCAGCTAACGGAGTTGTTCGTGTGGTTGATGTAAACGGAAACGTTTTAATGGAACAAGCTGTCGAAGCAAATGATATTTTCAGAATGTGTCAGGCTAAAGACGCTCCTATTCAGGACTGGGTAAAACTGGCTGTAAACAGAGCACGTTTATCTGCAACTCCTGCTGTTTTCTGGTTAGATGAAAACAGAGCGCACGACAGACAATTAATCGAAAAAGTAAACTTATATTTGAAAGATTACGACACAACCGGATTAGATATCCGTATCTTAAACCCAATTGCTGCAACTGAATTCACATTAGAAAGAATCATCAAGGGATTGGATACTATCTCAGTAACAGGAAACGTATTACGTGATTACCTTACTGATTTATTCCCTATTTTAGAAGTTGGAACTTCTGCAAAAATGTTATCTATCGTTCCATTAATGAATGGTGGTGGATTATTTGAAACAGGCGCAGGTGGATCAGCTCCTAAACACGTTGAGCAATTTGTAACTGAAGGATACTTACGTTGGGATTCATTAGGAGAATTTTTAGCTTTAGGCGCTTCATTAGAGCATTTAGGACAAACTCTAAACAATGAAAAAGCTATTGTTTTATCTGAAACTTTAGACCAGGCAAATGATGCTTTCCTGAAAAATGATAAATCTCCGGCTAGAAAAGTAGGTCAAATTGACAACCGTGGTTCTCACTTTTACTTAGCTTTATACTGGGCTCAGGCATTGGCAGCTCAAACCAAAGATGCTGACTTACAAGCTATCTTTGCTCCAATTGCAAAAGAACTTACTGAAAACGAAGCTAAAATTGATGCAGAATTAATCGGTGCTCAAGGAAAAGCTCAGGAAATTGGAGGTTACTACCAACCAAATCCTGCTTTAGTAAGCAAAGCAATGCGTCCAAGCACAACTTTAAATGCTATTTTAGATAAAATTTCAGCATTAAAAACTGCTTAATCGTTTTTATACCAATATTCAAAAGACAACCCTTTCGGGTTGTCTTTTTTTTTAACTATTTTTTTTTAAAGTAGAACATTTTACTTTTCATTTTAAACCATTAAGAGATTAAGAAAAATTAAGCTTAATAAAATTTAATACCTTAATGGTTTTCAAATAATTATGTATTTCAAAAATAAATTTTACTTATAAATAAACGAACATTCACTTATAATTAATACTTTTGTCGTATAATTCAAAAAAGAATGAGAACAAGAGACAGCAATAAAGAAGAAATCGTTAAACAAAAAGCCATTGCACTACTTGTTGAAAAAGGAATCGAAGGTTTCAGCATGAACCGTCTGGCCAAAGAAAGCAGTATATCTGTAGCTACTTTGTACATCTATTATTCAGACAAAGACGATTTAATCAAAAAAATTGGAATCGAAATCGGGAAAAACTTCTTTGACGAAATGGCTAAAGATTTCTCTCCTTCAATGTCATTCAAAGAAGGGTTGTACAAACAATGGGAAAACAGAATCCGTTTTGCACAAAGCAAACCACTTGAAGTCAGTTGTTGGGAACTGCTCACACACTCCAGTTATGGAGAATATATTTTAGAAGAAAGCTTATTGGATTTCAAAATTATCATGGGTTCCTTTTTCAGAAATTCAGTGGAGAAAAAAGAATTAATTCCTATTTCAAAAGAAATATTCTGGAGTGTGGCTTATGGTCCATTATACTCCTTATTACGATTTGAAAGAGATGGTAAAAACTTTGGAGGAGGCCCTTTTAAACTCAACAAAAAAACAATCGACGAAACATTTGAATTAGTCCTAAAAGCATTAACACCGTAAAATTTCACCTTATGGAAACTGATTTTAATAATATTTTGATTTTTGGTACCAATATCAAAACTGAAAACGACAAAATGATTATAAGCAAGGTTTTAAATTCCAACCCCGAAATTGAACAATGGAATATTGATTTAGAAGACATCGATTCGGTATTGCGAATAGAAAGCAGAACCCTAAATGCTTCACAAATAATAAAAATGATAACAGAACAGGATTTTAAATGTTCTGAATTAACAGAATAATAAAAATGGAAAACTCCTCTCAACAAACACCTTCTTTTACTTCCTATCAAAAGTTTGCCATTTTCATTCTGGCGATTACTCAATTTACAGTAATTTTAGACTTTATGGTCATGTCGCCATTAGGTGATATTTTAATGAAAACCATGCAACTAAAACCAACTCATTTTGGTTTGGTGGTTTCGGCTTATGCCTTTAGTGCCGGAATTTCAGGATTACTCACGGCAGGTTTTGCCGATAAATTCGACAGAAAAAAATTACTGCTCTTCTTTTACACCGGGTTTATTTTAGGAACTATTCTATGCGGAGTAGTTACCTCCTATCCTTTACTGGTAGCGGCCAGAATTATCACGGGATTATTTGGTGGGGTTATAGGCTCTATTTCCATGGCAATTGTAACCGATTTATTTTCGATGCAACAACGCGGTCGTGTGATGGGTTTTATCCAAATGGCTTTTGGCGCAAGCCAGATTTTCGGAATTCCATTAGGACTTTACATCGCTACCGAATGGGACTGGCATGCACCATTTTTGGCAGTAGCTGCATTGGCAGTACTTATTGCTGTTTTAATCGCATTAAAACTAAAACCACTTACCGAACATCTTGCGATACAAAAAGAAAATTCGGCGTTCAAACATTTAATTCACACCATCAGTAAACGTGAATACCGCATAGGATTTTCTGCAACTGCAGTGCTTTCTGTTGGAGGATTTATGCTAATGCCTTTTGGTAGTGCTTTTGCAATTAATAATTTGAAAATTACCGAAGAACAACTTCCGCTTCTTTTTATGATTGCAGGAATGTCCACTTTAATCATTATGCCGATTATAGGTAAAATGAGCGACAAAATAGATAAATTCAAAATATTTGCAGCTGCTTCGATTTGGACAATCCTGACTGTTGCTGTTTATACCAATTTATCTGAAACTCCGTTTTGGTTGGTTGCCGTTATCAATGTTTTGATGATGATGGGAGTTATGAGCCGAATGGTTCCTTCAACCGCCTTAGTAACTTCGGTTCCTGCCAAAGAAGACCGCGGTGCTTTTATGAGTATTAATTCGTCATTACAACAAATTTCAGGTGGAATAGCTGCTGCTTTTGCCGGAACAATTGTGGTACAAAAAGATAATTTTAGTCCATTAGAACATTACAACAGCTTAGGTTTTATCATAATTGGAATATCTGCTTTATCCATTGTATTATTGAATCGTGTGAACCAACATTTGAAGAAAAACCCGGAACAAAAATCCGATTCTGCTTTAGCTGTTCCGGAAATTTGATTAAGGTAAAAAACCGACAAAATATTAAACATAAATTAACAGCTGTTCAGTTGGCTTTTCTATACTAATAATTGACCTTTGCAATTCAAACATCTTAAAATGATTACAAAAAAAATAAACTTTCTTTTTGTGCTTCTGTTAATTAGCATGACTGCTTTTGCACAGCAAAAATTTACGCTAAGTGGAATTATCACCGATGCCAAAAACAACGAAACCCTAATAGGTGTCAACCTTTATTTCCCTGATTTAAAAATTGGAACTACTACTAACGAATATGGTTTTTATTCGATAAGTGTTCCTCTGGGAAATCAGAATTTAAGCATCAGTTATTTGGGTTACCAAAGCATAGAAAAATCCATTTCACTGACAAAAAACACTAAGATGAATTGGGCGCTGACTGAAAGTGGAGAAATACTGAACGAAGTTATTATTAATACTAATCAGGGACAGGCCAATACCCGAACGCCTGAAATGAGTGTCAACAAATTATCGATGGCTACCATCAAAAAAATGCCGGTTGTTTTGGGAGAAGTCGATGTAATAAAATCCATTTTATTATTGCCAGGAGTCACTAATGCTGGCGAAGGCGCATCAGGATTTAATGTTCGTGGTGGTGGTGCCGACCAGAATTTGATTCTTTTGGACGAAGCTACCATCTATAATTCTTCGCATGTTTTTGGATTTTTCTCTGTTTTCAATCCGGATGCAATTAAGGATTTAAAATTGTACAAAGGCGGAATTCCGGCTCGTTTTGGAGGAAGAGCTTCCTCGGTTTTAGATATTTATCAAAAAGACGGAAACAGCAATGAATTTCACATGAATGGTGGAATCGGGTTGATTTCCAGCCGACTTCTTGCCGAAGGTCCTATTGTTAAAGACAGAGGCTCTTTCTTAATTGGCGGTAGAGCTTCTTATGCGCATTTATTTTTGAAATTATCCGAAGAACAAAAAAACAACTCCGCTTATTTTTATGATTTGAACACTAAATTAAATTATAAAATTAACGATAACAATAACCTTTATTTATCGGGTTATTTTGGTCGTGACGTTTTTGCCATCAACAAAAGTTTCAGCAATATCTACGGAAACTCTACTTTAAACCTGCGTTGGAATCATTTATTTTCTGATAAGCTGTTTTCAAATCTCTCTTTAATCTATAGCGATTATTATTACGGATTAGATCTTGATTTTATTGGTTTTAAATGGGATTCGGGCATTAAAAACTACAATATCAAATATGATTTTAAGCATTATATTTCGGATAATTTCAAATTGAATTATGGTGCCAATGCTATTTATTACAATTTCAATCCCGGTTCGATTAAACCTTCTAATGACACTTCGACAATAATTCCGGAACAATTAGATCCAAAATATGCTTTTGAACCCTCACTCTACATAGAAGCCGAAAACAAAATCACTAAAAAACTGAGTCTGGCTTATGGCTTGCGTTACAGTATGTTTTACCGCTTAGGAAATTCTACAATTAATTTATACGAAAACAACAATCCGGTAATTTTTAATTCGGATTTCCAGATTTACGAAAAAGCAACTCCTATCGACACAAAATTTTACGGTAAAAACAAAACCATAAAAAGTTTTGACAACTTCGAACCCCGTTTTGCTGTTTCATACCAATTCAATGATGACCAGGCACTAAAAGCGAGTTATAACCGAATGGTACAATACCTGCAATTAATTTCGAATACCGCTTCTCCTACTCCATTGGATATTTGGATGCCGAGTGATAATTACATCAAACCACAAATTGCCGATCAAGTTGCTATTGGTTACTTTAAAAACATTCGCAATGGCGATTATTCGCTTGAAATAGAAAGTTATTACAAAAAAATCCAAAATCGTATTGATTATATTGATGGTGCCGATTTAATTGCTAATAATGCTATCGAACAAGTTATCTTAAACGGAAGAATGCGTTCTTATGGTTTGGAATTGATGCTGAAGAAAAACACTGGCCAATTAAACGGCTGGATTTCGTACACCTTGTCTAAATCAGAGCAGCAAACTCCGGGCAGAACTACTGACGAAATAGGAATTAATTACGGAAAGTGGTACAATTCGGCTTACGACAAAACACATAATTTAGCGATAACTTCGGCTTATCATTTGAATGACAAATGGGATTTTGGAGCTAATTTTGCATTACAATCCGGACAACCGGTCACTTTTCCTGATAGTGGGTATCAATATGGAGATGTATTTGTGCCAAGCTATGGTTTAAGAAACAGAAATCGCCTGCCTGCTTACCATCACTTAGACATTTCTGCCACCTTAACTCCTGCTAAAAACAAAGACCGAAACTGGAAAGGTGAATGGGTTTTCAGCATTTACAATTTATACAATCGCCAGAATGCTGCTTCTATTACTTTTAGACAAAATGTAGATACAGCAGTAAATGAAGCCGTAAAGACATCCATTTTTGGAATTGTTCCTGCGGTGAGTTATAATTTTAAATTCTAAAAATTTACTTTCGAAAAAGATACTATTATGAAGAAAATATTGTTCCCCTTTTTACTACTCTTAATCAGCCTTTTTAGCAGCTGCGAAGAAGTAGTTGATGTCAAATTAGACACAGCCCCACCCCGATTAGTTGTCGAAGCTTCTATTGTATGGATTAAAGGAAGTACAGGCAATGCTCAAAAAATAAAATTAACCACTACCACCGGTTATTATGACACTGAAATTCCTATTGTAACCGGAGCCAATGTTTCTATAACCAACAGTGATAACGTCATTTTTAATTTTGTAGAAATTCCGGAAACAGGCGAATATGCTTGTACCGATTTTGAACCTGAAATAGGCAAAAATTACACTTTGACCATTATTCACAATGGTGAAACCTACACCGCAAGCGAAACTTTTCAATCCCTGGCTCCCATTACCCGAATAGAACAAAACAACGAAGGCGGTTTTACAGGAAAAGAAATCGAAATCAAAGCCTACTTTAATGATCCTGCCGAGAAAGACAACTACTACCTCTATAAATATCAATATTCTAATGAAACAACAGTAAGTTATAATGTTGATGATGACCGTTTTTTTCAGGGAAACGAATTTTTTAGTCGCTCACAAAGTGATGATTTAAAAAAAGGGGATGTCATTGATTTGACCCATTTTGGAGCATCTAAACAATATTACAATTACATGAATATTCTAATTGGAATTGTAGGTTCTAATTCGGGTAGTCCTTTCCAGACTCCTCCTGCCACAGTGAGAGGAAATATCAAGAATAGTACAAATCCTCAAAATTATGCTTTGGGTTATTTTGCCCTTGGCGAAACCGACATGCGCCGTTATGTTGTGCAATAGTTTTTAAATCAGCATTTTAATATATTTCAACAATAAATCGAGAATATTTCCAACAAAGAGTTAATCTATTTAAATCTGCTAAACCTGCGTACATTTTTATTCACGCAGATTCAGCAGATTTTAAAACACTAGTACTTAATCAACTATTTAAAAAAGTACAATAGTATTAAAAACCAATACCTATTAATCTGTGTAAATCAGTGTAATCTGCGGTAAAAAAAATAGCTATCTTTGCTAACTCAATGCCAAAATCATTAATCTAAATCTACATTCCTTTGTCATCACACCACATTGTTCGCGACGATCAAGAACCTGCTTTAATCATTGCCAATGGTGCTGCCTGTAATCCTGAATTATTAGGACAATTACTTGAATGGTCACCACTGGTAATTGTATTAGATTCGGCCATTGAACGCGTGATGGAACTCGACATCAAAGTTGATGTTTTGTTAGGAGATTTCGACAGAGGTTTTGATCCTTATTATTACAAAGAAAAACAATATCCGCTGGAAATTGTGCATACCCACGATCAGGAAAAAACCGATTTGGAAAAGGCTTTCGATTATTTATACGAAAGAAAAATTCCTGCGGCAAATGTGGTTTGGGCAACCGGAAAAAGAGCCGATCATACCATTACAAATCTAACCAGTATTGTCCAATACCGAGACAAACTGAAAATCGTAATCTTAGACGACCATTCTAAAATTTTTCTATTACCAAGAAGATTCGAAAAATGGTACACAGCCAATACCCCTATTTCGCTCATTCCAGTAGGTCAGGTAACAGGAATCCGTTCCGAAAATCTTTTCTATCCTCTGAAAAATGACAGCCTTACTATTGGCTATCGCAGCGGCAGCAGCAATCATGTCAGTCAGGATGGATTAGTCGTTATCGAACACCAGGAAGGCGATTTATTGCTGATGGAATGCATGGATTAATTCATAAAATAATTGCTACTGTAAATGTTATAAACATTCTTTTTTTTCAACCATTTAAGCATTTAAGAAAATTAAGGTTTGTAGTGTTCTTAAATTCCATAACTCGCTTAACGGTTTAAATATTTTTATCTTTTACACAAACTAATACTTAACCATAAAGAAACGCTTATTAGAGAAATCATTCAAATTTCTTTAATCTGTGTTATAAATACAACTTAACTCCTAATTCACTAAAAAATAACCATTTGCAAACATTAAACCCATTTTAATTAACTACCTTTGCAGCGAAATTAAAAAAACAATAATGTCCAAAACAGTTACGGAAAAAATCAGTTTACATCCCAGAAACCAACACCGATTGCGCTATGATTTTAAATTGCTCATCGAAAAATGTTCTGAGTTAAAATCCTTTGTTTTCATCAACGAACAGCATTCCGATGCTTCGGGGGAAACCATCGATTTTAGCAATCCGCTGGCTGTAAAAACCCTAAACAAGGCATTATTAATTAGCTATTACGACATACAAAACTGGGATATTCCTCAAGATTACCTTTGCCCACCCATCCCAGGCAGAGCCGATTACATCCACCACATCGCTGATTTATTGGCTGAAAGCAACAACGGAATTATTCCAACAGGAGCTGAAGTGGAAGGACTTGATATTGGCGTTGGAGCCAATTGTATTTATCCAATTATTGGAAATGGAGTTTACAACTGGAACTTTGTAGGTACTGATATAGACGAAAAAGCTTTAAACAATTGCAGCGAAATAATTGAAGCCAATCCAAAATTGATTGAAGCCATTAGTTTGCAACAACAATTAGAACCTCGGTTTGTTTTTAAAAACATCATTACCCCCGAAGATAAATTTGCTTTCACAATTTGCAATCCGCCCTTTCATAAATCAGCTGAGGATGCCAGTAAAGGCAGCCTTAGAAAAGTCAATAATTTACAGGATAAAAAAGTCACCAAAGCCGTTTTGAATTTTGGTGGTCAAAATACCGAATTGTGGTGCGATGGTGGCGAGCTAGGTTTCATTACCCAAATGATTTACGAAAGTGCCCGTTACCCAATGCAATGCTTGTGGTTCACTACTTTGGTATCTAAACAATCGCATCTTAAAAGCCTGTACAAAACCCTAAACAAAGTCAATGCTGCCCAAATAAAAACCATTGATATGACGCAAGGACAAAAAACCAGCCGCATTCTTGCCTGGACTTTCCTTACCGAAACCCAACAAAAAAACTGGAAATTCGAAACGGAACAGCCTGTTTTTTAAATAAAAAATTTCTTACTCCATTGGGGGTAAAATTATATATTAGCGGAAGTTAATGAACTGCGGATATGATTCTAAGTCAGTTCAAATAAGATAAATTAGAACTACTTTAATGAATTATAAATATTAAAGAACGACGTACACTAATGACAGTGAAATTTTTAGGACATGGCCTTGCCTCAGAAAACAAATATAATGTTGGGAAACAAATAGTAGCTTCACTAGCTGACAATAAGTACAATAGTTTTAACGGTTTTGTCGCATTTGCAGCTATATCAGGAGTAATGACAATTTTAAAAAATTTGAGATTAGCCTCAAAGAATTATTCTCAATTGCGTTTTTTTATAGGTGTTGATAATATGGGAACTTCAAAAGAAGCTCTTGAACTTTTATTAAAAGAAAACATTGAGACCTATGTATTTCACGATAAAAGAGATTACATTACTTATCATCCTAAAATATATCTTTTTGAAGGACCTATTTCCACAAGGATTATTATTGGTTCTTCAAATCTTACAAATTCTGGGATTAAAACCAATATAGAAGCGTCTGTTCAAATTGATTTCAAAACTAAAACTGACACACAAGGCGAAAAACTTCTTAGTGAAATCAAAACTAATTTTTCTGAATTACTCAACTTAAATTCAGACCGCCTTTCAAGACTAACATCGGAATTAATTGAAAAACTTGTTTCAGATAATTTAATATATTCTCAAAAAAAACTAGAAAATTCGACAAAAGAAACTAATAATAACGATGGTGAAAATCCATTTCAAAATGAATTACTAACTATTCCTGAATTTGATATAAACTCAGGGTTTGAACAAATCACATCAGAATCAAAACTAAGAAAAATAAATTTCACAAAACGCGAATACGAAATTTTTGATGAATTTATTGAAAGATATATTATCTATATCAAAACCAAAGACCCAAGTGGTGTTGTAAGCAATCATACTGATGATAGAGAACTCTATAATTGGTACCGTAGAATGACCGATTATTTTAAAAACGACGAATTACCCGAAGAAATATTTGAGCGATTATTAGATGTTGATTTTCCTTTTGGTGAAGGTAAAGAGCGTAGAAGACTAATGACTTGGAATAATAATTTTGAACATTTAAAAAAATTTAAAGAAATTGTAGATCCATTTGGCAAATTCACTCATGTACCACAATTTAAAGACAGTAATAATAAATATTATAAATTAGGAACTTGGTGTGCTACTCAGAAACAAAGAAGAAAAGGCAATTATCCACCTGAATGGACTGATTATGAAGAAACAAAAATGAATTCCATCAACTTCTTATGGGATTCATCTAATATCGGAAGCAGACCCAAAGATGATGAATGGCTGGAAAATTTATCTGCTTTAGAAAATTATTACATTGAATCAGTTCATTATAAATCTGTTCCTCCTCAAACAACTAAAGTTGGAAAATGGCTTAATGATCAGATAACTTTAAAACTAAAAGGTAGCAGAGGTAAAATTAGAAAATTTCTTTCTCCAATTAGAGAAGAAATGCTTGGTGACTTACTTTTAAGAAATGGAGTTGAATGGGAATGGGAAAAACAAAAACATAGAGAAAGCGTTGAAGAGACATTAAAAAATTGGCAGGAGTTACAACATATAGAATCTCAACCTACTAATAAAAACATTACCAAAACTGAAAAAGAATTGATAAAATCTTACAGAGAAAAAGTAACTCAACTTAGGCACAGAAGTAAAAAATGGCATAATGAAAAGAATAAATGGAAACTCGAAATCTTAGACAAAGTTGGTTTTCCATATCCAAAACCTAATGAAACTAATAAAAACCGTTAGAGGAATAAAACAACATTCTACAACCCAATAAAAACCTAAATAACTTAAAAATTGCATCTTTGCAAATAATTTATATTTTCATTATAAATTGAAAATTATGGCAACATCTATTAAAATCACACCTACGGTAAAAGGTAAAGAATCTGAAAGATTCAATGCTGTCATATCTACAAGTAAAACAAATAAAATTTCGGAAGCTAAAAAAGCCAAGATATTTGCTTTAGTAACAAAAATAATGGCAAAAAAGGATAACTAATATTTTTTTTAAAAAATTACCCGCTGAAGCAGAAATCCTTTCCGTCTCCACAACTATTTACTTTTTAATAGGATTAGCAAATTCCAATATTTCTAAAATTCCCTCACAACTTGCTCTAAATTTGTAAGTTTTAGTTATTTTTAGCAACTCAAAATAAAAATCCTAAAACTATTCAACCACATCTTTAAAAAACCAAGCTTTTTATGTCCATTTTTTATAAAACAAAACCAAATCAACTGAAAATTGTTTCATTTGTAGCTGTTCAAATTCTATTCGCTTCTTTTTGTGAAGCTCAAAACAAAACCAATTCCAATACGCAAGATTTAAAATTATGGTACGACAAGCCTTCTGAAAAGTGGGTGGAAGCGTTGCCTGTAGGAAATGGAAGAATTGGAGCAATGATATTTGGAGGCGTTGAAGAAGAACTTTTACAACTAAACGAGAGTACTTTATGGAGCGGCGGTCCGGTAAAAACAAATGTCAACCCGGAATCAAAAAACTATTTGCCAAAAATCAGGGAAGCCTTACTTCAGGAGGAAGATTATTCTAAAGCCAATCAATTGACCCGAAAAATGCAAGGCTTGTATTCGCAATCGTATTTACCTTTAGGTGATATTCTTATCAAACAGAATTTCAATAATGCAAAACCAACGTTTTATTATCGCGATTTGGATATTGAAAATGCTTTGGCAACCACAAAATTCATTATTAATGGTGTCGAATATACCCGAGAAATTTTTACTTCTGCCCCAGACAATGTACTATTGGTTAGAATTTCGGCAAATAAAAAAGGAGCACTTACTTTTGATGTTTCTTCTAAAAGTCAATTGAAATTCAGTCCAGCAACCAAAGGAAACAACGAACTTATTATTAGCGGAAAAGCACCTGCTAACGTAGATCCTTCTTATTATAACGTGAAAGGAAGAGAGCCTATAATATATGAAGATCCAACAGGATGTGATGGTATGCGTTATCAATATCGTATCAAAGCGGTTAACAAAGACGGAAGTGTAACGACAACAGATTCAGAAATTAAAATTAAAAATGCGAGTGAAGTAATACTTTACATCGCTGCAGCAACCAGTTTCAACGGATTTGACAAATGTCCGGATAAAGACGGAAAAGATGAAAATAAAATTGCCTCGAACCGAATCAACAAAGCAGTAAAAAAGAGCTATTCGCAATTATTCAACAGCCATATTGCTGATTACAAACATTATTTCGATCGCGTTTCTTTTGCTGTAAAAGATACGGTGAACACTCCAATTAAATTAAAATTACCTTCTAACGAACGATTGAAAGCCTATTCTAATGGTGCTTATGATCCTAAAATAGAAACTTTATATTTTCAATACGGAAGATATTTGCTGATTTCTTCTTCACGTCCAGGCGGACCTCCAGCTAATTTACAGGGAATTTGGAACCAAAAACTTCGTGCGCCATGGAGTTCTAATTACACCATCAACATCAATACCCAAATGAATTATTGGCCAGCTGAAGTAACGAATCTTTCTGAAATGCACCAACCGCTTTTAGACTGGATTCAAAGTCTGGCTAAAACCGGAAAAGCTACTGCACGCGAGTTTTATAATGCGAATGGTTGGGTTGCTCATCACAATTCCGATTTATGGGCATTGAGTAATCCGGTGGGTGATAAAGGTGACGGTGACCCGGTTTGGGCCAACTGGTGGATGGGCGGAAACTGGCTCACACAACATCTTTATGAGCACTACCGTTTTACAGGAGATAAAAAATTCCTGGCTGAAAAAGCCTATCCTGTTATGAAAGATGCTGCACTTTTTTCATTAGACTGGTTAGTCGAAGATAAAAACGGCTATTTAGTTACAGCTCCATCTACTTCTCCTGAAAATAAATTCAAAGACAGTAAAGGCAAAGAACAATCAGTATCTGTTGCTACTACGATGGACATGTCAATTATTAGAGATTTATTCGATAATTTAATTGAAGCATCCGAAACTTTAGGAACTGATAAAGCTTTCCGAGAAATCTTGATTGCAAAACGAGCGAAACTGTATCCATTACAAATTGGAAAAAACGGAACATTGATGGAATGGTATAAGGATTTTGAAGAAACAGATATCCACCATCGTCATGCCTCTCACCTATTTGGTTTGCATCCAGGAAGAGAAATAACTCCTTTGACAACAGACTTTTTTAAAGCTGCCAAAAAATCGCTTGAAGTTCGCGGAGACGAAGGAACAGGATGGAGCAAAGGATGGAAAATCAACTGGTGGGCAAGATTACAGGATGGCGATCATGCGTACTCTTTGATCAGACAGCTTTTAAATTACGTTGACCCTTCCAGTGGAAATTCAGGTGCGGGAGGAACTTATCCTAACTTTTTTGATGCACATCCTCCTTTCCAAATTGACGGAAATTTTGCGGGTACAGCGGGTATGACTGAAATGCTTTTGCAAAGTCAAGCCAATTATATCCAATTATTGCCTGCCTTGCCTAAAGCCTGGAGTGAAGGCAACGTAAAAGGACTGATTGCCCGAGGTGGATTTGAAATTGATATGGATTGGAGCAAACAACAACTTAATAATGCCACTGTAAAATCATTAAATGGTGCTGAATGTATCATTATTACAAAAGTACCGGTGAAAATCAAAGATTCTGATATTGTTTCACAAAAAATTGACAATGGCTACAAAATTTCATTTAAAACATCCAAAGGTAAAACCTATCAAATAGTCAAATTATAACCAAAACATTCAACGTTTTACAAACTTTACACAGTCGTTTTATTTTTTAATAAAGCGACTGTTTTTTATTTATAAATGGAACACAGCAATTCTTTGGCTTTTACTTTAGATTGAATTTGCGGTAAATTTCAGCAAAAAAACTTTCGATTACTTTCGATTACTTTCTTTTATTTTTTATTTATTCAAAAAATAAGCTATATTAGCCAAGCTTAATTAGATAACTATTTTTTAAAACTATGAAAAATCCAGTTTTAGTTGCCTTATTTTGTTTGATGCAAACCCTAATTTTAGCGCAAAGTCCAACACCTTCAAAACCCCGAATTTTAATTAGTACCGATATTGGCGGCACCGATCCTGATGACAATCAATCCATGACTCATTTGCTTATGAACAGCGATTTGTTTCAATTTGAAGGGCTTGTTTCGTCACCATCTTATGGAGAAGGCAATAAAAAAGAAATACTAAGAATGATTGATATCTATGAAAAAGACCTGCCTAAACTGAACAAACACAATAAAAAATTAGCCAAACCGGATTTTCTACGTTCCATTTGCAAACAAGGCCGTAAAGGAAATGCTCCTTTTTCCGGATATACAACCGCAACCGAAGGTTCGGACTGGATTATTAAATGTGCTAAAAAACAAAGTGAGCATCCGTTATGGATTTTAGACTGGGGCGGACTGGAAGATATTGCTCAGGCTTTGCATGATGCACCGGAAATTCAACATAAAATCAGAATTTACTGGATAGGCGGACCCAATAAAAAATGGAGTGCTAATAGTTATGCTTATATCGCAGAGAATTTTCCAAACTTATTCTTTATCGAAGTAAATTCCAGTTATTATGGTTTCTTTTCAAACAATACTGAACCTGACACCATCAACACTTCGGATTATTACAACAGGGTTATTCAGGGCGGCGGTCATTTAGGAATGGATTTTAAAAACTATTATGATGGCGAAATCAAAATGGGTGACTCTCCTTCTCTCTTTTATATGATGGATGGCAATCCCGAAAAACCCGAAAGAGAAAGTTGGGGAGGTAGCTTTGAAAAAATTACTTATAGCCCTAGAACTATCTATAATCAAACAACCACATTAAAAGATACGGTAGCATTTTGTTCTATTATCGAAATTCATTTAAAAGGACCAAAAATAGAAATCCCATCTGATTCAGTTTGTTTTTGGATGGAAATTCCATACGGAAAAACAATCCAAAAATGGCCTGGATATCATCTGGGCAACGGCGATTATGCAATAAGATACATTCCTAAAAAAGCCGAAAATTTGCATTATCGTTTCACATCTAAAATTGCTGAGATTAACGGACTTGAAGGAGATATTGTCGTTAGCAATTTATGGCCCGGTAAAAAACATTCAACTGATTATCCACTAGGAAACCATTGGTACAGTGACAAATCGGACATTAATTTATATGATGAAAAAATTCAAGGCGGGAAAACAGTATTAAAATGGCGAAATGTTATTTTAGATGATTGGGCAAAACGTTGGAAATGGTTAAAATAAAACTATGCGATGCTAAATCCTTCTAATTTTAGCTATCAGCAAAGTTGCCAATAAACTTTGTAACTTTGCAACTTCCAACATTGCAACAGAAAACAAATGAAATTCCAAGTCGTATCGGATTACCAACCCAAAGGAGACCAGCCTCAGGCAATTGAAAAATTAGCTCAAGGGATTGAAGCTGGCGAACAATTCCAAACACTTTTAGGTGTTACAGGTTCGGGAAAAACATTTACGGTGGCCAATGTCATTCAGGAAGTACAAAGACCTACACTGGTTTTGGCGCACAACAAAACTTTAGCAGCACAATTGTACTCAGAATTCAAGCAGTTCTTCCCCAACAATGCCGTAGAATATTTTGTTTCTTATTACGATTATTACCAGCCTGAAGCTTTTATGCCTATTACAGGCGTTTTCATCGAAAAAGATTTATCCATCAACGAAGAGCTGGAAAAGATGCGTTTGAGCACTACTTCTTCGCTGCTTTCGGGACGAAGAGACATTCTGGTGGTAGCTTCGGTTTCTTGTTTGTACGGTATCGGGAATCCCGTGGAATTTCAGAAAAACGTAATTGCATTGGAACGGGATCAGGAAATTTCGAGAACCAAGTTATTGCACTCCTTAGTACAAAGTTTATATTCCAGAACCGAGGCCGATTTTACACCCGGGAATTTCAGAATTAAAGGCGATACAGTGGAAATTTTCCCAAGTTATGCCGATGATGCCTATCGCATTCACTTTTTTGGTGACGAAATCGAAGAAATAGAATCTTTTGATGTTCAATCTTCGAAAGTAATTGAACGATTTGATAAACTGACCATTTACCCGGCTAATATGTTTGTGACTTCGCCAGATGTGTTGCAAGGTGCTATTTGGGAAATCCAGCAGGATTTAGTCAAACAAGTCGATTATTTCAAAGAAATAGGCAAACATCTCGAAGCCAAACGATTGGAAGAAAGAACTAATTTTGACTTAGAAATGATTCGGGAATTGGGTTATTGTTCCGGAATCGAAAATTACTCTCGTTATCTTGACGGCAGACAGGCCGGAACACGCCCTTTCTGTTTGTTGGATTATTTCCCAAAAGATTATCTGATGGTCGTTGACGAAAGTCACGTAACACTTTCTCAGGTTCACGCCATGTACGGAGGCGACAGAAGCCGAAAAGAAAATTTGGTGGAATACGGCTTTAGACTTCCCGCAGCCATGGACAACCGACCGTTAAAATTTGACGAATTTGAAGCGATGCAAAATCAGGTGATTTATGTTTCGGCGACACCTGCTGATTATGAGTTACAAAAATGCGATGGTGTCTATGTGGAACAAATTATTCGTCCTACAGGATTATTGGATCCGGTTATCGAAATTCGTCCAAGTTTGAATCAAATTGACGATTTGATCGAAGAAATTCAGCAACGTTGTGAACTGGACGAACGTGTTTTAGTAACCACTCTAACCAAGAGAATGGCGGAAGAATTAGCCAAATATCTAACTAAGGTAAGTATTCGTTGTCGTTATATTCATTCGGATGTAGATACATTAGAACGCATAGAAATCATGCAGGATTTACGAAAAGGAATCTTTGATGTGCTAATTGGTGTCAACTTATTGCGTGAAGGGTTGGATTTACCAGAAGTTTCTTTGGTTGCTATTTTGGATGCAGATAAGGAGGGATTTTTACGTTCTCATCGTTCGCTGACACAAACTGTTGGTCGTGCTGCACGAAACCTGAACGGAAAGGCGATTATGTATGCGGATAAAATTACCGACAGCATGCAAAAAACAATTGACGAAACCAATTACAGAAGAAGCAAACAGATTAATTTTAATACTGTCAATAACATTGTTCCGCAAGCATTGAACAAGAAAATCGACAGTGCTTTTACTAAAAATCCTTTGGTAGAATACGAACTGGGACATACCATACCTACTGCGGCCGAACCCGAAAACCAATACCTGTCGAAAACAGAAATCGACAAACTAATTCGTGAAAAACGAAAATCAATGGAAAAAGCCGCTAAAGAACTGGACTTTATGCAAGCCGCAAAATTGCGTGATGAAATCAAGAAATTACAGGAACAACTGGCTTAAAAGTCTATTCTTCCTGAAAAATTTTCCACAAATTATCATCTGAAATGATGGTATTAGGAGCATTTTTTACCTTTTTGATTAATACTTTAATCGCATCGGTATCTAATCCCATACTTATGGCAATATGAACAATTAAATCCGGATCTTGTTTGTACAACACACCGTCATTTTGAAAAAAGACAAGCAACTGATAGAATTGTTTGATTCGGTTCAGTTTCATGTTATCCGGCAAAGTAGGCATCTCCTGACTCAATAAATCCATGAACCCTCCTTTTTCAAAATTCAATTCGTTAGCTATTAAAAATAAAAAATCATAGCCTTTTTTACTCAACTGACCATCAACTGTTGCAAAGGCAATCATTTCTAAAAGCAATTTCTTTTTTTCTTCGTAAGCTTCCATATCATAAATAATTTAAGCTAATTTATCATTTTTTATGATAAAACCCCAAAAAAATAGCTTCGATTAAACAATTTAATCGAAAAATCACATTTTTTTTCCAACATAAAAAAGCAAAAAACAGCATAAAATTAACTTTTAGGAACAAAAACACTTAGAGAGTAAAACCACTTTTTAAACAAACCGTTTTTATCGATATACTTTTTTATGATATCTTCAAAATGAGATTAAAAAAATCCGAAAATCAAAATTCTGCATTTCCGACATTTTTTTTTCATTTATATAGCTTAATTTTATCATAAAACGAGACTATTATGGAATTGATCATAAGAGAATACGAGCTACAATTAAAGCACACCTTTACAATCTCTAGAGAATCAATTGATATTCAGCCTTCCTTAATTGTACAATTAAAAAATGGCGGATTCTCAGGATACGGTGAAGCTACTTCAAATCCTTATTACAACATTAGTGTACCAATGATGAAACAGGATTTAGAAGCAATACGTTCCCTAATAGAGTCTTCTGTTGACGAAACTCCCGAAGAATTCTGGACAAAAGTATATCCTTTCTTAAAGCATGATATGTTTGCACTTTGTGCGCTGGATATGGCCTACACCGATTTGTATGCCCGAAAAAAAGGTAAAAAACTGCATGAACTTTGGGATTATAACATCGAAAGAAACCCTTTGACTAATTATACCATCGGAATTGATTCTATCGATAAAATGGTGGCTAAAATGAAAGAACTGCCCTGGCCTATCTACAAAATAAAATTAGGTACCAGCGAAGATATTGCCATCGTAAAAACACTTAGAGAACATACCGATGCTATTTTTAGAATTGATGCCAATTGTGGTTGGGAAATCGAAGAAACACTCAATAACGCCATAGAATTAAAAAAACTAGGCGTTGAATTCCTCGAACAACCGCTAAAAGCAGACGACTGGAATGGTCACGAAATTGTTTATAAACATTCCGTTTTACCAATTATTGCTGACGAAAGTTGTATTATTGAGCAAGATGTTGCCAAATGTTACAATCATTTTCATGGGATAAATATCAAATTAGTGAAATGTGGAGGCTTGACTCCTGCCCGAAGAATGATTCAACAAGCCAAAAAACTAGGATTAAAAACCATGGTAGGCTGCATGACAGAATCTTCTGTTGGAATTTCTGCTATCGCACATTTATTACCACAATTGGATTATGTTGACATGGATGGTGCCTTACTTTTAACAGAAGATATTGCCAGCGGAGTACAAATTGAAAAGGGAAAAATTGGCTATTCTCATCTAAATGGCACAGGCGTTGTTTTAAAATAACAATTGATGAAAGTAACTAAATTCCCGGATCGTATTGTAAAAATCGATAATGAAAAATATTTATATTTTGGCGGGACAGCTTATTTAGGCTTACCGCCAAATAAAAAATTCCAGAAGACACTCTGTAAAAATATTGCCCGCTGGGGCTCAGCTTACGGAAGTTCCAGAAATGCCAATATCCAATTGACTGCTTACCAAAAAGGAGAAACTTTTCTGACTGAATTCATCAAAGCCAAAGCCGCAATTACCGTTTCCTCCGGAATGTTGGCAGGACAAATTGTGCTTGACACCTTAGCATCAGAAACAGATGTCTTCTATCATTTCCCGGATACTCATATTGCCATTTCAAAAGCCGAAAGTCTTCCGTTTTTTATCAATAATCAATTAAACCCACGTTTACTCGATGAAAAACCGGAAAAAATTACCATCCTGACCGATGCCGTTGCCACCAATACCGTAAAAGCAGTCGAACTTTCTTTTTTAGAAGAAATCACCAATCACAAAGAAATTACCTTAGTTATTGATGAATCCCATTCGTTGGGAATTTTAGGCACTAATGGATGTGGCATTTTTTCGAATAATAATCAGTCCAATATCAAACGTAAAATCATGGTTTCCTCATTAGGAAAAGCGATGGGATTATCAGGCGGTCTAATTGCCTCCGATTATAATTTTATTCAGCAAATTAGAGAAAACAACACTTTTGTAGCCAGTGCCGGCATGAATCCAGCCTTTGTAAAAACCCTGGCTGATGCTGAATCTTTGTATCTGAAGCAACACCATAAATTAAAGAAAAACTTAGCGTATATCGATTCGAAATTACTTCCAAGTAAAAACATTCTTTTCGACAAAGATTATCCGGTTATTTATCCAAAAATTGAGAATATCAACACTATTTTGGCTTCACATAAAATAATCATCACCAATTTCAAATACACATCAGAAGACCATTATTTGAATCGGATTATCATCACTGCCAATCATAAAAAGAAAGATTTGGATAAAATAATTGAAATCCTCAATCAATACCAAAGCAAAGATGAGTAGCCAATGCTATAATAATGTACCTTTGTAAAAAATACAACGATGACAAACAACGATATCTTTAAAAAACTACGCGTAGCTTTGATGTTGCGTGACGACCAAATTGTAGAAATATTAGAATTGGTTGATTTTAGAATTTCCAAATCAGAATTAGGTGCTTTTTTTCGTGACGAAAAACATCCGAATTATGTAGAATGTGGCGATCAGGTATTACGCAATTTTTTAAATGGATTGGTTATTCACTTACGCGGAACCAAGGAAAACCCTAAAAACCCTAAAGACGTTTTAGCAAAACACAAGGCTGAAATTCCAATAAAAGACAAAGAAGCACCAAAAAGCGATGCAAAAACAAGCAAAACAGGCTTCAAGAAAAAGCCTAATTTTAAAAAAGCAACTCCTAAAATTCAGGTTGTAGAAAAAGTAAAATTTAACAATGGTAAGAACAAAAAATCTTAGATTTTTATTCTTTTATAAATAAAAAATCCCATCTCGTTTTCAAACACAGATGGGATTTTACGTTTTGCCCTTTTGCATTACTTAGTAAACTTAACTAAAAAAATAAGCCCCTTTCCTGCTCCTAATTCAACTGCAGATAACTTTTGATAGTTCAGCGTGTTTTTGATGTAATAGTTCAAACTTTCGTCAGAAGTGTTAGTGCTCATAACCACAATTTCATTTTTCTCGTTAATTGCAATTCGCACTTTTACCACAACATCCTGATCCAAACCACTAAAGGAGGGGAAATTATTAAGCAATTTTGATATTTCTTTGTAAGTTGCTTCGAGAGTTCCCGTTTCATTGTTAGGCGTTTTCTTTGCTGCAAATGCTGTTGTTAAAAATAAAGTAACAACAACTGATAGAATTAATTTTTTCATGATTTCTTCGTTTTTAATTAGAATTAAATTGTATCCGATTTCATTGTAAATGTAAAAAAAGCAATCATTCAAAAACCAAATAATTCACTGATACAGTGCGATTTACGATTTAAGAAAATTATAAGAATAAAAAATAACAGCACAACAAAAAAAATGGACTATATTTTTACTATTCACACAAAAAACAGAAATTCAAAGAAAAAAATCACTAAAACAAACCAATTTAACACAATAACTAAATATAATTCAACAAAAAAACAGCCAAAAACAAAAATCCCGGACTAAAGCCCGGGATTTTGATCTTTTAATTACTTTAAACTATTTGGCAAATTTAACCAGGAAAACAAGTCCTCTACCAGCCTGCAATTCTTCACTAAATAGCTTTTGATAGTTTAAGGTATTCTTGATGTAGTAGTTCAAATCATCGTTAGTTGTGTCAGTGCTCATCACCACAATTTCATGTTTTTCATTAATTGCAATTCGTACCTTTACCACAACCTCATGGTCTAATCCTGAAAAATTCGGATAAGTATTCAACATTTTAGTTAATTCCTTATAAGTCTCATCAAAATTTTTTGCTGTATTTGGAGACTTATCCGCAGCAAAAGCTGTACTCATCAATAAAGTAACAATAACAGATAAAAATAATTTTTTCATGATTTCTTTGTTTTTTAATTACAGTCCAAAATTACTACAGAACCCCAACATAAAAACCACAAAAACAATTACTTAACTCAATGATAAAGAGACTGTTTTTTTAATTATTATCAGTAACAAAAACTATCAGCCTTAAAAATGAAAGCCCTATAAAAAAATATCTTCAAAATTGCATTAATCTCATAAAAAACAACAAATCACTAAAAAAAGACTACAACTAGCCCGATAATACTAAGTTAATATAAGAATTAACACCAAACCTGAATGTAGTAAACAAAAAAAATCCTGTTCGCCGCGGCGAACAGGATTTCTAATATATAACCAGCTTCTTTTATTAAGAAAGAGCAGCTTGTACTTGGTCAGCAGCTTCCTGAAATTGTACTGCAGATAAAATTGGCATTCCTGAATTATCGATTAATTCTTTTGCAATTTCAGCATTTGTACCTTGCAAACGAACAATGATTGGCACTTTAATAGCATCACCCATGTTTTTATAAGCATCAACAACACCTTGAGCAACACGGTCACAACGAACGATTCCTCCAAAAATGTTAATCAAAATTGCTTTTACGTTTGGATCTTTCAAGATAATACGGAAAGCAGTTTCCACACGTTTAGCATCAGCAGTTCCTCCTACATCAAGGAAGTTAGCTGGTTCAAAACCTGCATATTTAATTAAATCCATAGTTGCCATTGCAAGACCAGCTCCGTTTACCATACATCCTACAGTACCGTCAAGATCCACATAGTTCAATCCTACTTCTTTAGCTTCTACTTCAATTGGATTTTCTTCACGAACATCACGCATATCAGCATACGTTTTTTGTCTGTATAATGCGTTATCGTCAATATTTACTTTAGCATCAACCGCTAAAATTTTGTTATCAGATGTTTTTAAAACCGGATTGATTTCAAACATAGAAGCGTCTGAACCAATGTATGCTTTATATAAAGAGTCGATGAATTTCACCATTTCTTTAAAAGCATTTCCAGTAACACCTAAATTAAAAGCGATTCTTCTAGCCTGGAAACCTTGCAAACCAACAGCTGGATCAATTTCTTCAGTAAAAATTAAATGAGGCGTATGCTCAGCAACTTCTTCAATATCCATTCCACCTTCAGTAGAATACATAATCATGTTGCGTCCTGTAGCTCTGTTCAATAAAACAGAAACATAAAACTCAGAAGTTTCAGATTCACCAGGATAGTAAACATCCTCAGCAATTAAAACTTTGTGAACGGTTTTCCCCTCAGCAGAAGTTTGAGGAGTTACTAATTGCATTCCGATAATTTCGCTTGCAACAGCTTCCACTTTGTCAATTCCTTTGGCAAGTTTCACACCACCACCTTTTCCACGTCCACCAGCGTGAATTTGGGCTTTTACAACATACCAACTCGTTCCCGTTTCGGTAGTTAATTGTTTTGCAGCAGCAACTGCTTCAACTGGGCTATTAGCAACGATTCCGCGTTGAACGCGAACTCCATAGCTAGCTAAAATCTCTTTTCCTTGATATTCGTGTATGTTCATAATATAGAATTTGTCTGAATCTGATTGTATTTCAGAAAATAAGTCGGACAAAAGTAGCTAAAACGAACTTAAAAGTAAAATCTTTTTAGTGATTTAAAATATCTTATAAATAAAGTTAAAAAAAGATGGTTTTGCCTTTATTTTTTCATCAAAAAAAAGATTTCTCAGCATAAAAACGACCAAGCAGACGTTTTTACCTTTAATTTTATAATATTGAATTTAAAAAAATCAGAAATAATTGTCAAAATAACACGCTAAAACCAAACTATTATTAACAATTTGCTAATACATGGCTTAAATAATGCAATTATTGTTATTATTAATACATTTTTCTATTATTCCTGTAAAAGTAGCTCATAATAGTCTAAATCGATGGATTATATTTAATGAAATATCTATTTTTGTAAAAAAAATTATCAAGCATGAAAGTTAAAGAACAAGGCCTTTATTTGCCAGAATTCGAGCATGAAAACTGTGGAGCTGGTTTTATCTGCAACCTTAAAGGTGAGAAAACAAATCAAATTATTCATGACGCACTAGAAATCCTAGTAAAACTAGAGCACCGTGGTGGTGTAAGTGCTGATGGAAAAACGGGAGATGGAGCTGGACTTTTGATTGACATTCCGCACGAATACTTCAATAGAGTTTGTGATTTCAAATTACCTGCACCACGCGAATATGCTGTTGGAATGGTATTTTTACCTAAAATCCAAAATCAATACGTTTTTTGCAAAGACATATTTGAAAAAGAAATTAAAGCACAAGGACTTACTGTTCTTGGATGGAGAGAAGTTCCTGTTGACTCTACACAATTAGGAGAAATCGCTGCTGCTTCTGAACCTACTATTGAGCAAATCTTTGTTGGTAAAAATGAAGCAATTGACGAAACTACTTTCAAAGCAAAGTTATATGCTGCTCGTAAAATCACAGAACATGCAATTGCAAATTCTAAGGTTTCACAGAGTTCTTATTTTTATGTACCTAGTTTATCTACTACTACCTTAATATATAAAGGTATCATTATGCCTGAAGATATCGGGCCATATTATACTGACTTACAACAAACGGATTTAGTAACTCGTTTGGCGTTAGTTCACCAACGTTTCTCTACAAATACAATGCCTACATGGGAATTATCTCAACCTTTTAGATACATGTGTCAAAATGGTGAGATCAATACGTTAAGAGGTAACGTAAGTAGAATGCGTGTTCGTGAAGAAATCATGAAAAGTGATGTCTTTGGACCACAAATCGAAAAATTATTCCCAATCATTCTTCCAGGTAAGTCAGATTCTGCTTCTATGGATATGGTTGTTGAATTATTAACACATACAGGACGTTCATTACCTGAAGTAATGATGATGATGATTCCTGAAGCATGGGAAAAACACAAAACCATGTCTGACGAGAGAAAAGCATTCTACGAATACAATGCTTGTATCATGGAGCCATGGGACGGACCAGCTTCTGTACCTTTCTCTGATGGTGATTACGTAGGAGCTTTATTAGACCGTAACGGTTTAAGACCTTCTCGTTATACTGTAACTAAGAGTGGTAAATTGATTATGGCATCAGAAATTGGTGTTGTAACTGTTGATCCGGAAGATGTAGAAAGCCACGGTAGATTAGAGCCAGGAAAAATGTTCCTAGTTGATATGAACGAAGGACGTATCATCAATGATGAGGAAATCAAAAGCAAAATTGTTTCTGAAAGACCTTATCAGGAATGGTTGAAACAATACCGTTTAAACCTTAAAGACGTTCCTACTACAACTAAGGCTTGTCCAATTGAAACTATCGATTTAAAAACAAGAGAGCGTTTATTCAACTATACATTAGAGGATATTCAGGATATGATTACACCAATGGCTCAAGCTGGAAAAGAAGCTTTGGGTTCAATGGGTATCGATACTCCTCTTGCTGTATTGTCAGACAGACCTCAATTAATCCCTAACTATTTCAAACAATTATTCGCTCAGGTTACTAACCCACCTTTGGATGGTATCCGTGAAGAAATTGTAACTGATATCAGTTTAGCATTAGGACAGGATAGAAACATCTTTGATATTTCAAGCAAACAATGTCGTAAATTAAGAATCCAAAATCCGGTTATTTCTAACGATGACTTAGAAAAAATCAGAAATATTGATATCGATCATTTCAAAGCTGAAACTATTGAAATCTTATACAAAAAAGAAAAAGGTTTAAATGGTTTAGAAAATGCTTTAGAAGACATTATCACTCAAATCAGCAAAGCAGTTGACAGAGGAACTAACATCATTATCTTATCTGATAGAGGTGTAAATAAAGAATTTGCTCCAATCCCTGCTTTATTAGCTTGTTCTTATGTTCACCACCAAATGAACCGTTTGCGCAAGCGTTCTTACTTCGATATCATTATCGAATCAGCTGAACCACGTGAGCCACACCATTTTGCAACTTTATTTGGTTACGGAGCAAGTGCTATCAACCCTTATATGGTTAACGAAATCATTCGTGTACAAGTACAGGAAGGTTTCATCACTGGAATTAGCGAACAAAAAGCAGTTGACAACTTCAACAAAGCAATTGGTTCAGGTCTTTTAAAAATCATGAACAAAATTGGAATCTCTACTTTACACTCATACAGAGGTTCTCAAATTTTCGAAATTGTTGGTTTCAACTCTAAATTTGTTGAAAAATACTTCCCTTACACTGCTTCAAGAATTGAAGGTATCGGATTGTACGAAATTGAAAAAGAAATTAGCGAAAGATATAACTACGCTTACCCGGATGTATTAATTCCTAACCGTTTAGGATTAAACATTGGAGGTGAATACAGATGGAGACGTAACGGGGAAAGACACATGTTCAACCCTACTACTATTGCCAAATTGCAACAAGCAGTACGTTTAAGCGACCAGGCTAGTTATGATGTTTATGCTAAAACAGTAAACGATCAGGCTAAGAGTTTAATGACCATTCGTGGTTTATTTGAATTTGACAACTTAGATCCAATTCCATTAGACGAAGTAGAACCATGGACTGATATCGTAAAACGTTTCAAAACGGGTGCGATGTCATACGGATCTATTTCCAGAGAAGCACACGAGAACTTAGCTATCGCTATGAACCGTATTGGAGGAAAATCTAATTCAGGTGAAGGTGGAGAAGACAGAACTCGTTTCCAACCAGATGTAAACGGTGACAGTCGTAACTCGGCTATCAAACAAGTAGCTTCTGGACGTTTTGGAGTAACTTCTCACTACTTGTCTAGTGCAAAAGAGATTCAAATTAAAATGGCTCAAGGTGCAAAACCTGGAGAAGGTGGACAATTACCTGGTGAAAAAGTATTGCCTTGGATTGCATCGGCTCGTAACTCAACTCCTTTCGTAGGATTGATTTCGCCACCGCCACACCACGATATTTACTCAATCGAGGATTTAGCTCAATTAATCTTCGACTTGAAAAACGCTAACAGAGAAGCACGTATCAACGTGAAACTGGTTTCTGAAGTTGGTGTTGGAACAATTGCAGCAGGTGTTGCTAAAGCAAAAGCTGACGTTGTATTAATTGCAGGTTATGATGGTGGTACTGGAGCTTCTCCATTAACTTCATTGAAACACGCAGGTCTTCCTTGGGAACTTGGATTGGCTGAAGCACAACAAACTTTAGTCTTAAACAACCTAAGAAGCCGTATCGTTGTAGAATGTGACGGACAGTTAAAAACTGGTCGTGACGTAGCTATCGCTGCTTTATTAGGTGCTGAAGAATTTGGTTTTGCTACCGCTCCACTTGTAGCTTCAGGATGTATCATGATGCGTAAATGTCACTTGAATACTTGCCCAGTAGGTATTGCGACTCAAGATAAAGAATTGCGTAAAAACTTTAAAGGAACTCCTGAGCACGTAATTAACTTCTTCTACTATGTTGCAGAAGAATTAAGAGGTATCATGGCTCAACTTGGATTCAGAACTTTAGAGGAAATGATTGGTCAAACACACAAAATCAATTCTAACAAAGCAATTACACACTATAAAGCAAAAGGTTTAGATTTATCTTCTATCCTACACAGACCGGATCAGTATAAATACATGACGGTTCGTAACACTGAGAAACAAGACCACGGATTAGACAACGTAATGGATTTCCAAATCTTGAAAGATTCTCACCGTGCTTTATACAGAAAAGAAAAAATGACTTTAGATTATCCTATTAAGAATACCGACCGTTCAGTGGGAGCTATTGTTAGTAACGAGATTTCTAAAATATACGGACACTTAGGTTTACCAGAAGATACTTTAAACATTAATTTCACTGGTTCTGCAGGTCAAAGTTTAGGAGCATTTAGTGCACACGGATTGACTTTTACTGTTGAAGGAAACACCAATGACTATTTAGGAAAAGGATTATCCGGAGCTAAATTAATCATCAAGAAACCAGCTAAAGCAACTTTTGTTGCCTCTGAAAACATAATCGTTGGTAACGTTTGTTTATTTGGAGCAATCGAAGGAGAAGCTTTCATCAACGGTATTGCAGGAGAGCGTTTCGCAGTTCGTAACTCAGGTGCTACAGCAGTAGTTGAAGGTGTGGGAGATCACGGTTGTGAGTACATGACTGGAGGAAAAGTAGTCGTTCTTGGTAAAACAGGAAGAAACTTTGCCGCAGGTATGAGTGGTGGTATCGCTTATATCTACGATCCTGAGCACAAATTCAAAAATGGTTTATGTAATACTGAAACCATCGAGTTTGAAACAGTTGAAGGAAACGAAGCTGATGAATTGAAAACTTTAATAACAAGACATGTTGAGTACACTCAAAGTACAAAAGGTATCGAATTATTAAATGATTGGAATACAAGCTTAGAAAATTTTGTAAAAGTAATGCCTACAGAATACAAAAAAGCATTAAAGCGTTTGGAAACTGAGGTACAAATGGTAGAAGAATTAACAGCATAACACAATGGGAAAAGTAACAGGTTTTAAAGAATTCGAAAGACAAGATGAATCATACACAGCAGTACAAGAGCGTGTAGGACATTATAAAGAATTTACAGTTCCTTTGAGTGAAGCTGAAATTACTAAACAAGGATCACGTTGTATGGATTGTGGTATTCCATTTTGCCACAGTGGATGTCCATTAGGGAATTTAATCCCTGATTTCAACCACATGGTACATCAGGGTGAATGGCAAAAAGCCTCTTGGATACTACATTCAACAAATAATTTTCCTGAATTCACAGGACGTTTATGTCCTGCTCCATGTGAAAAAGCATGTGTATTGGGAATTATTGCTGAGCCAATTTCTATTGAAAACATAGAAAAAAATATTGTGGAGCGCGCTTTCCAGGAAGGATGGATTAAACCACAGCCACCTAAAACAAGAACAGGAAAAACTGTTGCTGTTGTTGGTTCTGGACCTGCAGGTTTAGCAGCTGCACAACAATTAAACAGAGCAGGACACACTGTAACTGTTTTTGAAAGAGATAATGCAATCGGTGGATTATTGCGTTACGGAATTCCTAATTTCAAATTAGAAAAAGAAATTATCGACCGTCGTGTAGCCATCCTTGAAGCAGAAGGAATTACTTTCAAAGTAAATACTAATGTTGGGGTAAACTATGACATCAACGATTTGAAAGCATTTGATTCTATCGTACTTTGTGGTGGAGCTACTCAAAGAAGAAGCTTACCAACTCCTGGTGCTGATGCTGATGGTGTAGTTCAGGCAATGGATTTCTTAACTCAACAAACTAAAGTTGTTTTTGGAGAAAAAATTGAAAATCAGGTTTTAGCTACCGGAAAAGACGTAATCGTAATTGGTGGTGGAGATACAGGTTCTGACTGTGTGGGTACATCAAACCGTCACGGTGCTAAATCAGTAACTAACTTCGAGATTATGCCAAAACCACCAGTTGGAAGAAGCGAATCAACTCCATGGCCTTACTGGCCGTTACAGTTAAAAACTTCTTCTTCTCACAAAGAAGGTGTTGAAAGAAACTGGTTAATCAATACCAAAGAATTCATCAAGGATGCTAATGGTAAATTGACAGCCCTTAAAACTGTAAACGTAGAGTGGAAAATGGTTCCGGGACAAGCTCCTCAATTAATCGAGATTGAAGGTTCTGAAAAAATCTGGCCATGTGACTTAGCTTTATTAGCTCTAGGATTTACAGGTCCTGAGAAAACTTTAGCTGAACAATTAGGTCTTGAAACTGATTTCAGAAGTAATTATAAAGCTAACAATTACCAAACAAATGTTCCAAACGTATTTACTGCGGGAGATATGAGAAGAGGACAATCATTAATTGTTTGGGCTATTTCTGAAGGTCGTGAGGCTGCAAGAGAAGTAGATTTATACTTAATGGGAACTACAAACCTTCCTACTAAAGAAGGTGGAGATTTACCTCCATTGTAATACTTATATAAGCTTAAAAAAGGCTATCCGAAAGCAATTTCAGATAGCCTTTTTTGTTTTATAATCTTATCTACTTTTGTGTTAAAAACACTAACTACAACGTTGTATGTTTATTTTAAAACAATTTGTTACAATTTGTTAGAAATATTTTTAGCTATTGTAGTATCAATAAAAGAATAATAAATTTGTGTAAAAATAATAGCAATGCAATCAAAAGACTTACTTCAATTAGCTGAACAATTTGGCAGTCCATTATATGTATATGATGCCGAAAAAATAAAATCACAATACGAGAGATTAACGAAAGCTTTTTCTAAAGTAGAAAAACTACGTATCAATTATGCTATGAAGGCGTTGTCTAACGTTGCCATCCTTCAGTTGTTGAGAGAATTGGGATCTTGTTTAGATGCAGTTTCTATTCAGGAAGTACAATTAGGACTTCACGCAGGATATTCTCCTGATCAGATATTCTTTACTCCAAACGGTGTTTCTCTCGAAGAAATTGAAGAAGTACACGCTTTAGGTGTTCAAATCAATATTGATAATCTATCTATTCTGGAGCAATTTGGTGCAAAACACCCACATGTTCCGGTTTGTATCCGTATCAATCCTCACGTTATGGCGGGTGGAAACGAAAACATTTCAGTAGGACATATTGATAGTAAATTTGGTATTTCAGTTCACCAATTACCGCATTTAGTACGCATTGTTGAAAACACAAATATGAACATTGCAGGTATCCATATGCACACAGGTTCTGATATTTTAGATATCGAAGTATTCTTATATGCTGCTGAAATCTTATTTGATGCTGCAAGAAATTTCAAAAATCTTGAATTCTTAGATTTTGGAAGTGGATTTAAAGTTCCTTACAAAAAAGACGATATCGAAACAGATATTGAGGAATTAGGTAAAAAATTATCTAAAAGATTCAATGCTTTCTGTGCTGAATATGGAAAAGATTTGACACTTATTTTCGAACCTGGGAAATTTTTAGTGAGTGAAGCAGGTTTCTTCTTAGCAAAAGTAAACGTAGTAAAACAAACTACTTCTACTGTTTTTGCTGGAATTGATTCTGGATTCAACCATTTAATCCGTCCAATGTTTTACGGTTCATCACACCATATTGAAAACATTTCAAATCCAAAAGGAAAAGAGCGTTTTTACTCAGTAGTAGGATATATTTGTGAAACGGATACTTTTGCAAGCAACCGTAGAATTCAGGAAATTGCCGAAGGTGATATCCTTTGTTTCAGAAACGCAGGAGCTTATTGCTACTCTATGTCTTCTAACTACAATTCAAGATACAAACCAGCTGAAGTATTATGGATTAATGGCGAAGGACATTTAATCAGAGCGCACGAAACATTTGAAGATTTATTAAAAAATCAAATTCCATTACCTGCTGCTGTAGCACTAGCTAAATAATAAAACCAAAAAAAGGGACTCATTAAAAGTCCCTTTTTTTTACCATCTATTTATCTAAAACTTCTGTTAGCACATCTGCTTCTGTTCCGTTCGGGAAAGTCACTTTAATTTTTTGGGCAATTGTCGGTGCAATCTGGGTAATTGCCTTTTTATCAAAAGATTCTCCTTTTTTAATATTCCAGCCGTAAAACAACAATGGCACATGGGTATCATAACTATAAGGAGTTCCATGAGAAGTTCCTTTTCCTTCATGCTCTATATAACCCGCTTTATCAAGAATAACCAATTCTCCATTTTGCTTTGGATCATAACCTTTGGTAACATATGTTAAAAAATAATCTGAAGTTGTTCCTGCCAAAATCTCTTCTTCAGTATAAACTCGTTTTATTTGAGGTAAATTCATCAAATAATCTTTGAACGCCAATTTCACTTTATCCAAAGAAAGTCCTTTTTCCTGAATTTGCTTTTTATCGAAAAACAAATTGAAATTTGAATAATTCAAAACCAAATCGGCACCGAAAGTAGTTTTAGAAAAATCGCGTAATTGAGTTGTCAACTTTTTATAATCAACCGCATTTACTGCATATTTATTGTCTTTTAAGAAATTCACATTTTCAGCAGCAGCATGATCGGAAGTCAAAAACAATAAATAATTTCCCTTACCTACTTTTTTATCTAAAAAAACAAGAAAATCAGCAATAGTTTGATCCAATCGTAAATAAGTGTCCTGAACTTCTCTGGAACGTGGTCCTGTTAAATGTCCAATATAATCAGTTGAAGAAAAACTAACTGCTAAAAAATCAGTATCATTATCTACTCCTAAATTCTCGTTTGTAATAGTTTCTTTAGCAAAATCAGCTACTATATCATTTCCAAAAGGAGTTGATTTTATTACTTTTGCTCCTTTTGCAGCAAACATTTCTTTTAAGTTATACGGAAAAACCGGTTTTTCACTCCCGTACAAAAGACCTTCATACGGATTATCATCAGACAAACTCTTCTCATAAACTGATTCCGGTTTCAACAAAGTCCAATCATTATTCAAATAGGCCTCATAATGCTTTTTAGCGTTAAAATCAACAACCCACTTTGGTAATTCTTTCCCATAAAAAGTACTGGATATAAAATTTCCGGAATCGCTCAGCCAAAATGCCCAATTGGCAAAATGCCCGGCCGGTAGTATAGCACCACGATCTTTAACACTAATACCAATAACTTTTCCTTTAAAATTAGTAGCCATACGCAATTCGTCAGTTATTGTAGTGCTTTCCAAATTAAGTGGAGACATTTTCCCTTCATCCGAATCACCTGTTCCCAAAATAGAAACCGTAGCATCTTCAGTACAATATCTCGATTTACCAACGGATTTATCAAACCAGGTATTACCAACAATTCCGTGAACCGCCGGCGTTGTCCCTGTATAAACAGAAGCATGACCCGGCCCTGTATAAGTAGGCATATAATTGTAATGTGTATTATGAAAAACATAACCGTCATTCATCAAACGGCGAAAACCATTCTCTGAAAAATCATCCGAAAAACGATAAAGGTATTCTGTCTTCATTTGGTCAACAACAATCCCAACAACCAACTTAGGTCTTTGTTGTGCATTTCCATTAAAAATTGCAAGTGTTGTAAATAATAAAAATATTCTTTTCATGGTATAAATTGAGTATTTAACAAAAATACAAATTAAAGCAAGAGTCTGCATTAGGAAATTGTTATCTATGAAAATCATCGAACTAAAATTTAAATAAGCCTATCCAAATCAAACTATAAAAAGTTATTTTTGTAATTCCATAATAGAAAAAAAACCGTTTTTCGAAACAAAACACAATGAAATCCACTTCTGCCGCCTTTTCTACTCTTTCAGCAAAAAATTATTTATTTAGTTTTTTACTCAGTCTTATTGCAACAATAAGTTCATGGGCTACTACCGGAAAATGGACCAGTAAAGTTACCGGAGGAAAAATTGAATACCTATCGACTGAATCAAAAAAACCGATTAAAGACTACAACGGAAATTATCTGACAGTAGTTTACTTAAAAAATTTATCTGTAAAAAAAATTGGTAGAAACAGTATTAAAAAAGATGTGAATTGGTTGTTATCTAAAGGCTATAGAGTGATTGAACTTGATTATTCCAAAAACAGCAATGCCAAAGCTTTAAAAATAAACGAAGACATAATAGCGATTAACGATTCTATAGCAGCCGGGAATTTTTGCGGTTATAAAAACTGCTCTCAGTACAAATCTTATGTTTTATTCGAAGGGTATCGTATTGCCAGGGATGTTAGCTATTGTATTGATGACCCTAAAGTTTACAACACGCCTGAACAATACACAATTGGCGACTCTTTACACATGGACATTATTTATCCCGCCAATCCAAAAGTCAAAGTACCTACTATTTTATCTTTTTCATACAGCAATAGTCATGCGTTTTATGACAGTAACAAAGGAATGCTAACAGACGCATACAAAGATCAAAGAGTGAATCTCGCCTATTCATTTGCGGGTTTTAACGATTCTTTTCTCGAAGGTGCTCCCGCTAACGGCATGGCTTGGGCAATTGCCGATCATCCGAAATATTGTCCTTGGGGAAAAGGTAAACCCATAAACGGTGCTAATGATGCCTACAAATCATTTCAAACCAATCCGGATGCGGCTCAAAAAGTAAAATCAGCTATACGAACATTACGCTTTTTTAGCAAACAAATGGGACTTTCAAACAAAATAGGCATTTATGGTTTTTCAAGAGGTTCTACAGCGGGCTCGATGGCTATAGGCGATAAAAAAGTAAAAGAACTGGAAAACGCCGGATTTCATATTGATATTTCCGATGATGTACAAGCTGCTGCTCTTGGACCCGGAGTTTTTGATTACACAATTATTTACAACACTCCGGATAATGGTGATAAAAATCTGGAACAAAGGTGTCCTTGGGTTTGGGGAAAATTAGACGATAACCGAAAATTATGGGAATCTATGGGATCTTATTATTTGATTGAAACCAAAGCAACTGCCCCTACACTATTTTTTTACAATACTGATGACGATCCTTACTATCAGGAACAAATTACACATCTAAAAGACAAATTAGACTACTTAGGTGTTCCCACATTTTCATTAATCAACTACGGAAAAGGACATGCTATTCCACAAACTTCCTCTAGTTTAAATACTCTTTATAGTTTCTTTAAAGAGTATCTTAATACTCCTAAATAAGCCAAATATATAGCAAAAAAAAAACACAACATGTTGATTATCACTGAAAAACAAGCAAACAAAATTCTTCTTTATGATTTTTTAATTAGATTTAAAAAATATAGCAGAACAAATATTATACAATTTACCAATATTTTGTTACTATTTGTTTTTATTTATTCTAAATAATCCTTGCTGAAACCAAATTCAGATTGTACTTTTGCGGCATTATTTTAAATAAATCCAAATAAGTTCAAAATGAAACGAGTTTTACTACCCTTAACAGCAATACTATTCACTCTGAGTATTCAAGCACAAGAAGTAGCTTCTGTAACTGATTATAGTAGTTCAAAAGAAACCATCTCATCTCCTTTCGATACAATCAAAAATAAAAAAGGACAAATTCTTAAGGAAATTGTTGTTACCGGAAACAAACCACAAAAACCAGTTTCGGCTTCAAGATCAGGTATTAAACCGATGGATTTACCACAAAGTGTTCAAGTAATAGATAATGAAATCATAAGCCAACAACAAGCTATCCGTTTAAGCGAAGTCATTAAAAACGCTAATGGTGTTTATGTTAGTTCCGCACGTGGTGGTGCTCAGGAATCTTTTTTTTCTAGAGGCTATGACATGTCAGCTAATAATATGCTAAAAAACGGATTCCGTTATAATTCTGGATCAATTCCTGAAGTTTCCTCATTAGAAAGAGTAGAATTTTTAAAAGGAGCATCGGCTCTGCTATATGGAAATGTAACACCCGGAGGAATTTTAAATTTGGTAACAAAAACTCCTTTATTCACAAAAGGAGGCGAAATTACAATGCAAGCCGGAAGTTATGATTTTTATAAACCTGCAATTGATTTTTATGGCCCGTTAAATAAATCAATTGCTTATCGTTTTACAGGATCTTACGAGAATTCAAAAAGTTTTAGAAATTATATAAAAAACGATCGCATCTATTTCAACCCTTCATTCTTGTTCAACATCTCTGAGAAAACACATATTACAGTACAAGGAGATTATTTAAGTGCCGATTGGATTCCTGATTTTGGTACTGGAATTATTGGTAAAGAATTTTTAAATTTCCATCGCAGTGCTAACTTTGGCGCACTTTGGTCAAATGGAAATACAAAATCGGCTAGTGCATCTGTATTATTTAACCATGATTTTAATAAAAATTGGAAACTCAGTTTTAATAGTTCATTTCAAAATTATGACAGAAGTCAAACTTCTACTTCTCAATTATCCAATCTGGATACTTATGCTATACGTGGTGATTGGAAAAGAGGACTTACTAGAGCTAAAAATCAAGAACGAATCTTTGGAAATCAATTAAGTTTACAAGGAACTTTCAATACAGGAAGTATTAAACATCAAATTTTCACAGGAGCAGATTGGGAAAATTCCTTAGCAACCGCCTATACCTTTGCTTTTTATGACAATGCTGGTAACATACAAACAACTGAAGCTAAAACGATCAACCTTTTTACTTATGATCCAAGTCTTGAAAGTACAATTGTGCCATACAATTCAAGAGCAACTCAAATTTTAAACACAGACTCTCGACGATTTGGTACTTATTTTCAAGATTTAATTTCATTAAATCAATATGTTAAAATCTTAGCTGGAATTCGTTGGTCTTGGATAGAATCTGAAGTGACTACATATAAAGAAAAAGTTGTAGACAAAATTCAAACAGTAAAACCTGAAGATAATACTCCTACTATTGCACCAAAACGTTTAGACAACGCTTTTTCTCCAAAAGTTGGATTAGTATTGCAACCAACAAAAAACATTTCATTATTCGCAAGTTACTCTAATTCATTTAACCCAAATACTACTGGAACAACAGTTGATTTAAAACCAATTAAGCCTTCTATAATCGACCAATATGAAGCTGGTATTAAAACTGATTTATGGAGAGGCATATTAAGTACAAACGTTACCGTTTACCAAATTTCAAATAATAATTTAGTACAAAATTCTCCATTTGCAGCTGATGGTGTTACTACTAATACTGATACCAGCTTAAAAGTTTTAGCCGGAGAAACTAAAAGTAAAGGTATTGAAATCGATATTACCGCAAAACCATTTGAAGGATTTAAAATTAATGCAGGATACAGTTACAATGATATGCGATATGTAAATACTCCTATAGCAGTTGGAAACGCTATTAAAGGAGATCGTGTAGCAAGAACACCTGTAAATACCGCCAATTTAAGCTTTTTCTACACTATCCCAACAGGAACTTTAAAAGGACTTTCTTTAGGAGCTATAGGAAACTACATTGGTGATAGAATTGGAGGTTGGAACAATCAATACAGATTAGAAGACTATATTAATCCAAATACTGGAGAAACTGAAATTGACCCAGAAACTGGAAAAAACAAACAAATTCTAGCAATTTGGGACAGAGAAATCCCTGTTAAAGGATATATCACAGTTGATGCTTCTGTGGGTTACGAATGGAAAAAAATCTCAATCTTATGTAGATTATCTAATATTACTAACGAGTTGAATTACACAGTTCACGAAAACTATAGTGTAAATCCAATTGCTCCTCGTCAAATAATGGCTAGTTTAAAATACAAATTATAAAACCTTTCCGGTTATTTTCTAAAAGCTCCTGTTTTTCAGGAGTTTTTTTTTGTTTTAAAAACAATCGAAAAAATAATTACTTTTAAGCTATTCTGAAATTAATTCATCCAACCATGAAAAAAATAACCAAAGAAGATATTAGTCAGGAAATATTTGACCTATACGATGATTACGCTCACAACAAAATTGAACGCAGACAATTTATTGAGAAACTTTCTGTATTTGCTGTAGGCACACTCACCCTGCCATCCCTATTGAGTTTTATTACGCCTGATTATGTCAATTCAATCACTATCCAACCTGATGATCCCAGAATAAGCTCTGATTACATCACTTATAATTCTCCAAAAGGTGGAGGAAAAATCAAAGGTTTACTTTCAAAACCCGGCAAAACCCATAAAAAATTATCAGGAGTAATCGTAGTACATGAAAACCGTGGTTTGAATCCATATATTGAAGATGTAGGACGCCGCACTGCAATTGAAGGCTTTATTAGCTTAGCGCCTGACGCTTTAACTCCATTAGGCGGTTATCCCGGAAATGATGACGAAGGTAGAGAAATGCAGAAAAAAAGAGACCGTTACGAAATGCTCGAAGATTTTATTGCAGCCTACTATTATTTAAAAACACATCCTGATTGCAATGGACATATCGGCGTTGTTGGTTTTTGTTTTGGCGGATGGATTGCTAATTTAATGGCGGTAAAAATCCCAACATTAAACGCTGCTGTCCCTTTTTATGGTGGACAACCCACAACCGAAGAAGCCGCTCAAATCAAAACTCCTTTGTTATTACAATATGCAGGTTTAGACACTAGAGTAAACGAAGGTTGGCCAGCCTTTGAAGCCATTTTAAACAAAAACAAAGTTCCGAACGTAGCTTATATTTACCCTAATGTCAATCACGGATTTCATAATAATACCACGCCTCGTTATGATGAAAAAGCAGCTACTTTGGCTTGGACAAGAACGATTGACTTTTTCAAAGAAAAATTAAAATAAAACGAAATAACAGAATTGAAATTTTAATTTAACTTTCAAATCTTTTAATAGTACCTTTGCAACTCAAATAATAAAAATGAGATTACACAGAAACTTAGTATATACTACAATCGATTCTCTAAATGCGATATTTAACGAAGGAGAATATGCCGATAAAGTAGTAGCAAGAGCATTAAAAAAAGACAAGCGTTGGGGAAGTTCCGACAGGAAATTTGTAGCCGAAACCATATACGAAATTGTTCGTTGGAAAAGATTATACTCCGAAATCGCCGAAGTAAAAGAGCCTTTCGACAGAGATAATCTTTGGAGAATGTTTGCTGTTTGGGCAGTTTTAAGAGGTTATCCAATTCCCGATTGGCGTCAGCTGGAAGGAACTCCTGAACGAAAAATCAAAGGACGTTTTGATGAACTTTCAAAAATCAGACCGCTCAAAGAATCTATCCCAGACTGGATGGACGAATTGGGAGTAAAAGAATTGGGAGAAAAAGTTTGGGCTAAAGAAATCACAGCTCAAAACCAACCTGCCAAAGTAATTCTTAGAACTAATACTTTAAAAACAACTAAAGAAGCATTAAGAGCTATTTTGATGGATTTAGATATCGAAACCGAATATCTAAAAGATCAACCGGATGCTTTAGTTTTAAAAGAACGCGCTAATGTTTTCATGACCGATGCTTTCAAACAAGGTTTATTTGAAGTTCAGGATGCCAATTCGCAGTTAGTAGCCGCTTTTCTGGATGTAAAACCAGGAATGAGAGTTGTTGATACTTGCGCAGGTGCGGGTGGAAAGACTTTACATATTGCATCTTTAATGCAAAACAAAGGGCAGTTAATTGCTATGGATTTATACGAAAGTAAACTAAAGCAATTAAAATTAAGAGCAAAACGAAATAGTGCTTTCAACATTGAATATCGCATTATTGACACCACCAAAGTTATCAAAAAACTGCATGAAAAAGCCGACCGCGTTCTGATTGACGCTCCATGCAGCGGATTAGGTGTTTTAAAAAGAAATCCGGATGCTAAATGGAAATTGAAACCGGAGTTTATTGACAATATTCGAAAAGTACAATCGGAAGTTTTAGAAAGCTATTCTAAAATTGTAAAACCAGGTGGAAAACTGGTTTATGCGACCTGTTCTATTCTTCCTTCTGAAAATCAAGAACAAGTAGAGCGTTTTTTAACTACTGATATTGGAAAACAATTCACTTTCATTAAAGACCACAAAATTCTGGCCTCTGAATCTGGTTTTGACGGTTTTTATATGGCTTTGTTGGAAAGAAAAGCATAATTCAGTCTGCAGAAAGCAGAATTTAGATTACAGATATAGAAAAGGGATTTCAATTTGAAATCCCTTTTTTATTATACTTTTTAGACTGAAATCTGAAAAACTAGTCGTTCATCGAAATCAGGAATTCCTCGTTATTTCTGGTTTTCTTAAAGCGATCGTTTATAAATTCCATTGCTTCAACTGGATTCATATCCGAAAGGTATTTTCTCATAATCCACATTCTTTGTAGCGTATCTTTATCAAGAAGCAAGTCATCTCTTCGGGTACTTGACGAAGTCAAATCGATAGCAGGGAAAATTCGTTTATTAGCAATTTTTCTATCCAATTGCAATTCCATATTACCTGTTCCTTTGAATTCTTCAAAGATAACCTCATCCATTTTCGAACCGGTTTCTGTCAATGCAGTAGCAATAATACTCAACGAACCACCTTTTTCGACATTACGGGCAGCACCAAAGAAACGTTTTGGTTTTTGCAAAGCATTTGCATCTACACCCCCACTCAATACTTTTCCTGAGGCTGGTTGTACTGTATTATAAGCTCTGGCCAAACGTGTAATCGAATCTAACAAAATCACTACATCATGACCACATTCTACCAAACGTTTTGATTTTTCAAGAACGATATTTGCAATTTTAACGTGTTCTTGTGGCTCTCTGTCAAATGTTGAAGCTATTACTTCACCACGTACCGAACGCTGCATATCAGTAACCTCTTCAGGTCGCTCATCAATCAATAAAACGATAAGATATACTTCAGGATGATTCGCCGCAATGGCGTTTGCTATTTCTTTCAACAACATGGTTTTACCCGTTTTAGGCTGGGCTACAATCATACCACGTTGTCCTTTTCCTATTGGAGAAAACAAATCGATAATTCGGGTTGAAATACTGCTGTCTCTTTCGGCTAATTTGAATTTTTCTGATGGAAATATTGGTGTTAAATGCTCAAATGAAATTCGATCCCTAACCACCTGAGGATCGTGTCCGTTAATTTTTAGCACACGCACTAAAGGAAAAAATTTCTCTCCTTCTTTTGGAGGCCTTACTACACCTTTTACGGTATCTCCTGTTTTTAAACCAAACAATCTGATTTGTGATGTTGACAAATAAATATCATCTGGAGAAGCCAAATAATTATAATCGGAAGAACGCAAAAATCCGTAACCATCAGGCATCATTTCAAGAACACCTTCGCTTTCTATAATTCCGTCGAATTCAAAATCAGCGTCTCTAAAATTATTTTTCTTGTTTTTAAAATTAGGATTTTGATTCCCGTTTTGATTCTGATTCGGGTTTTGCTTATTTTGTTGATTTACTTCGTCAGTTCGCTTACGCTCGTGTGGATTTATTTTCTTTTGTGGCGCAGCAGGAGCTACAACTTCATTTTCAGTAGCTGATTCCTCCTGTTTTACTTCTTCAACAAGCAAATTTTCAGTTGCCGTTTCTTTTTGTTCTTTATTCTTTTTTAAAGCAATTTTCTTTTCGTAAGTAGCCTTATTAAATTTTACTGCCTTTGTTTTTTCAACAGCTGTCTCTTGTGCTATTTCCCCTTTTTCTTCTTTTGTTTCAGCTATATCTTCAACAGGAAAATCAAGTTTTTCAGTATTATTTTCAACTGATTCTTCTGGATTTTTTGACGAATTCTTGGCAACTATTTTAGGAGCAGCCTGCTTTTTAACAGGAGCAATACGCTCTCTCTTGGGTTTATCTTCAGTTTTAGGATTAACTTTTTCCTCAACAGCTGTTGCTTCCAAAGATTTTTGAAAATCCAAAATACTGCTAATAAGAGCATCTTTTTTTACACCGTTAAATTTTATTGTTTTAGCAGCCTTAGCTATTTGTTGAAGCTCAGAAAGCTTCATTTCTTTTAATGCCGAAATATCAAACATGAATGTTCTATGAGTTTAATTAAATTGGGGAATCTTAAAAAAAGATAGGTGTATTTTTACTTTGAATCCACCGCAGTATGAAGTGCTTACGGTATTATATTGCAATAATACGAATAAAATTTAATCATACAATAGTATTTTAAAAAAAGAAAATATATTTTTGTGGAGCAATTTTGATACAAATGATACAACGAATTCAAACCCTATATCTACTTTTAGCCTTTGTAATCACAGGAGTTTTGCCTTTTATTTTCCCTTTGTGGACTATGAGCAATGGCAAATCTTTCTTTTTTATGCAAAGTCAGATTTACGCTATTTTGTTTGGACTAAGTACCACTCTTTCTGTATTAAGCATTTTATCCTATAAGAAAAGACAAAATCAATTTGTGATTAACAGATTGAATATCATATTAAATTTGATTTTATTAGGATTGTTTTTATATCGTTCACTAAATTTATCTGGAGAAACTCCTGTAGTTTCTGAGAAAGGTATTGGGATGTTTCTACCTATCATTGCTATCGTAGCATTAGTTTTGGCTAATAAGGCGATCAAGAAGGATGAGGATCTTGTAAAATCTGTGGATCGATTGAGGTAAACCTATAAATTTTAATTTATTAGTGCGAAGGAAACCCGAATTTTACATTCGGGTTTTTTTGTAGTCTTTTTTTTCAATACATTTGGTTTATTAGAAATCACCTATGGAAACCCCAATACGAATACATTTAGCCGACGATCATCAAGTATTAATCAATGGTATGCGTACTTTATTGAATGCTGTTCCTTACTTTAATGTCGTTGGTTTTTCCTTAAAAGGAACCGTTCTTTACGAAGAAGTAACGAACAACTCGACCGATATTTTAGTTTTAGACATCAGTATGCCCGAAAAAGATGGCATCGAAGTACTGAAAGAATTTGCTAAAAAAGGATACCCATGCAAAGTAATTGTACTTTCGGCTTACGATGATGTTAAAATCGTTCAGGAAGTTATGAAATTAGGTGCCAGTGGTTATTTAACTAAACAATGTGCATGCGAAAACATTGTGGAAGCCATACAAACCGTCAATAAAAATGAAGAATATTTTTGTGATCAGGTGCGGGAAAAAATATTTTCTTCGGCTACAAAAAATAATGCTAAACTCAACAAAACCAAACTCGAACTTGATTTTCAATTAAGCAATCGTGAAATAGAAATCATTACTTTAATCGCATTGGAATATAGCGGAAAAGAAATCTCGGATCAACTATTCATTAGCACTAATACCGTAGAAACCCACCGCAAAAATATTATGAAAAAATTAAAAGCTAAAAACATGGTTGGCTTAGTTAAATTTGCTTTGAAACACAACCTCATCAACCCTTAAAGTCATTCTCCTTTTTCACTATGCCTTACAAACGCATTTATAGCTTGTTATTACTACTTTTTTTAAGTACGACTAACCTATTTTCACAGGCAGAAAATTTGCAAAAACAAACAAAATCTTTAGCACAAAAGGCTACACTATTAATGAAAAACGAGAATTACGAAAAATCATTAATTCTTTCCAGACAAGCCTTAAGCCAAGCCATAGCACTAAAAGACAATAATTTAATCGCAGCATGTTACAACACCATTGCTGCTAATTTTGACCAGTTAGCCGAATTTGAAAAAGCTTTATTTTATTATAAAAAAGGACTTATCTATGCTGACAAAACCAACAATAATCATCTTAAAAACTGGATCAACAATAATTTGGGAAACATTTATTGTTTTGATAAAAAAGAATATGCCAAAGGAATTTATTATTATAAAAAATCATTAGAATACAGCAGCAAAATTGCCGATTCCTCTGAAATTCTTTTCACAAAACTCAATATTAGCTGGGCTTATTTTGACATTGGAAAATTCAACAAAGGACTTCCTTACTTAAAATACATCAATAAACACCATAGAATTCATGGTGATGAAACAACTATTGTGGCACTAAATATGCTCAACGGTATGTATTACTCCCACGCTAACAATCCCCAAAAAGCACATTATTATTTTGAAAAAGCCATCGAATTAGGACAAAAAAGCAATGAAAAATCTGATTTATCTTTTGCTCATCAGGAATATTCTAAATTTTTATTCAAGATAAAAAAATTCAAAAAAGCCTATGAAAATCTTTATGCTTACAACGAACTTACCGCAAAACTTAATGATGAAGAAAAATTAAAAAAAGTTAATGTTGCCGGAATCAATCTGGAAATTGATGAATACAAAAGAGAAATTGACAACATTAAAACAGAATACAAAACCAGTCACCAAATTTTATTAGAAAAACAATCTAAAAACAAATTTATCAGCATCATCATAATTACGATATTACTCCTTTTTATTGTTTTTTCATATTTGTATTTTCAAAACAAACAACTGAAACAAACTAACAACCTCAAAGATATTGAAAGTAAAATTCAGGAAAACATCATTACAGCTTCGATTAACGGACAAGAAATGGAGCGCAAAAAAATCGCTTCGTTCTTGCATGACAATATTAGCGCATTACTTTCTTCGGCGGCCATGCACCTGACTATTTTTTCTACAAAAAACCAGAGCAATAGCGAGGAAATTACAAAAACAAAGGCTATCCTTATCCAAACACATTACAAAATCAGAGATTTATCACATCGTCTCTTACCAACTTTATTGGCTCGTTTTGGCTTATTTTATGCCTTAAATGATTTATGCGAAATGAATTCTAATTCAACCATTCATTTTCATTATTCCAGTGATGTTTCGGACGAAACGCGCTATGATGAAGATTACGAAATGAAAATGTATTTTATTGTTAGCGAATTATTAAACAACATTACCAATCATAGCGAAGCTAATAAAGCAAAACTGCATTTAAAAGAACTCAACAAACAACTGCATATTGTAGTAAAAGACAACGGCGTAGGATTCGAAATCAACCAATACCAAACCATAGAGGGATTTGGATTAAATCAAATTAAAGCCCGAATTAACACAATGGAAGGAAAGTTTACTATTATTTCTAAACCCAATCAAGGAACCACAATTGAAATTATCGCTCCTATTGATTACAAAAGTTAATCAGACTCTTTTTTCAATTTCGATAATTTCCAAATCTTTGATTTTATTACCTTCAATTACAAAACGCAGCATGGTACGCACTTGATGAAAACCACTTTTACCACAAGCTCCGGGATTCATGTGTAAAAGATTGTGTTTTTTATCAAACATAACTTTTAGAATGTGCGAATGCCCACAAATAAACAATTGTGGTGGATTAGCCGTTATTTCGGCTTTTATATTAGGATTGTATTTACCCGGATAACCACCAATATGTGTAATCCAAACCGATACTTCTTCGCACATAAAACGATTGTGTAACGGAAATTCCAAACGCGCCTGGGCATCATCAATATTACCATAAACAGCTCGCAACGGCTTGAATTTTTTAATAGTATCCGTTACCTCCAAATCACCAATATCTCCCGCATGCCAAACCTCATCGGCTTGTTGTACATATTTTAAAATAGCATCATCAATATGACTATGGGTATCCGAAAGCAAAAGGATTTTTTTCATTTTCTTCGAGTCTAAGATTCTCGGATGCTAAGGTACTTAGGTTTTCCTTAGGTTCAAAAAAAGATAATTTCAAAGTTTTAGGTACAAAATCAGCAGCGAATACTTTTTAAAAGCGAATGTCCTGTTATCAAATGCGTCATCAGGCATCTCTTAACAAAAACTTAGTATCTTAGTCACTAAGCACCTTAGTTACTTTTTTGTACCTTTGAAATCCTTAAACTTTGAGATTAAAAACTTGAGATATTTTATAAAATTAGCCTATAACGGAACACCATATCATGGTTGGCAAATTCAGCCTAATGCCGCTTCGGTACAGGAAACACTGAATAAAGCTTTTTCGGTTCTATTAAGTTCCGAGATTAACCTTATGGGTGCCGGACGCACGGATACCGGGGTTCATGCCCGAGAAATGTACGCTCATTTTGATTTTGAAGCAGCTTTTGACATTCCAAAATTAATTCACAAACTCAATTCTTATCTTCCTAAAGATATTGTTATTTATCAAATTTTCCCTGTTGACAGTGAAGCACACTGTCGTTTTGATGCGACTAAAAGAACTTATGAATACCATATCAATGTTTTTAAAGACGCTTTTTCACAAGAACAAAGTTGGTATTTCCATCAAGAATTAGATGTTGATTTGATGAATAAAGCAGCAAAACTATTACTTAACCACACCGATTTTCAATGTTTCTCTAAGGTAAAAACAGATGTAAACACATTTGATTGTACTATTTTTGAAGCTTACTGGACTCGAGGCGGAGCCGAACAGAGCGAAGCTAAACAGGAAGGAAACAAACTAATTTTTACCATTTCAGCCAATCGATTTTTGAGAAATATGGTACGCTCTATAGTTGGAACCTTGATTAATATTGGTTTACACAAAATAACATTAGCCGATTTTAATACAATTATCGAAAGTAAAAGCAGAGAAAAAGCGGGATTTTCGGTACCGGCTCACGGATTGTATTTAACTAAAATTGAATATCCTTATTTAGACAATTAGTACTTAGTACCTAGTCCTTAGTTTTAAATTCTAAAAACTAAGGACTAGGTACTAAAAACTAAGAGCTAAAGGACTAAAATAAAAAAATGAAAGCAAAAGCATTTGACACTCGATTATTCAAACGAATACTACAATACACAAAGCCATACCAATGGCGTTATAACGGTGTGGTTATTTTTGCCATTTCCTTATCTGTTTTTGCAGCTTTACGCCCGTATTTATTAAAACGAACAGTTGATGATTATATCCAAACCGAAGATGCTCAAGGACTTTTATTTTACGTTAGCTTGATGGGAATTGTACTTTTACTGGAGGTATTTTCTCAATTTTACTTTGTCTATTGGGCAAACTGGCTGGGACAGGATATTGTCAAAGACATTCGCATTAAATTATTCAAACACATTTTGAGTTTCCGAATGAAGTATTTTGATTTGGTTCCTGTAGGCCAATTGGTAACCCGTTCAGTTTCTGATATTGAATCTATTGCACGTATTTTTAGTCAAGGTCTATTCATGATTATCAGTGACTTGATGAAAATGGTCGTGGTACTCCTTTTTATGTTTTACATGAACTGGAAACTGACTTGGATTGTGATTATTGCTATGCCAATTTTAGTCTTTATTACCCGAATTTTCCAACGCAAAATGCAGGTTGCTTTTGAAGAAGTACGAACGCAAATTGCCAACATGAACACTTTCGTTCAGGAACGCGTTACCGGAATGAAGATTGTACAACTGTTCAACCGTGAAGAAATTGAATCGGAAAAATTTAAAGACATTAACGAAAAACATCAAAATGCCTGGATAAAAACCATTCTTTACAACTCCATCTTCTTCCCTATTGCCGATATTATTTCGTCACTAACACTTGGATTTATTGTGTTGTACGGAGGAATCAAAATCCTGAATGGCGATAATTTTACCACTTTTGGAGATTTGTTTTCTTATACCATGTTCATCGGGATGTTATTCAACCCTTTGCGCCAAATTGCGGATAAATTCAACGAGATGCAACTGGGAATGATTGCTGCCAATCGTGTTTTTGAAATTATTGATACCCAAGATCAAATTCAGGATACCGGGAAAATTGAAGCGCCTGTTTTTGATGGAAACATTCAATTTAAAGACGTTCGTTTCAGTTATATTGAAAATGAAGAAGTAATAAAAGGTATTGATTTAAGCGTAAACTCTGGCGAAACAATTGCAATTGTAGGTTCAACCGGAGCAGGAAAATCAACTATTATCAACTTATTGAATCGTTTTTACGAAATAAAAAGCGGTACAATTTGCATTGATAACGAAAATATCGAAAACTATACTTTGAGTTCCCTTAGAAAACAAATCGCCATCGTTTTGCAGGATGTATTCTTATTTGCTGATACCATTTACAATAATATCACGCTTAACAATCCTGAAATTACAAGAGAAAAAGTGTATGCTGCCGCAAAAGAAATAGGCGTTCATAATTTTATTATGAGTTTACCTGATAATTATGATTTTGACGTAAAAGAACGCGGTGTGATGTTGTCTTCAGGACAACGCCAACTGATTGCTTTTTTAAGAGCTTATGTAAGCAATCCAAGTATTTTAATTTTGGACGAAGCAACCTCATCAATCGATACCTATTCCGAAGAATTGATTCAGCGTGCCACCGAAACGATCACAAAAGGAAGAACTTCGATTGTTATTGCCCACCGACTGGCAACCATTGTCAATGCTGATAAAATTGTGGTTATGGACAAAGGATTAATTGTGGAAGAAGGAACACATCAAGAGTTGATTAACAAAGAATCCGGTTATTATAAAAATTTATACGATTCTCAATTTTCATTAGTAGAATAATTAAAATGAGTACTTCCAACATCATATTACAAGCGAAGCAAATAAGCATTGGCTATACTCATAAAAAAGAGCAGACTGTTATTGCTTCAAATATTGATTTGACCTTAGAAAAAGGCAAACTCATTGCTTTAGTTGGTGCTAACGGTATTGGAAAATCAACCTTATTACGTACCATTACCGGAATTCAAAAAACGATTAATGGAACTGTTTTCTTGAACGGAAAAAACATTCACGAAATGAATGCTTTGGCTTTAGCCAAAAACTTAAGCGTTGTCTTAACCGAAAAATTACCACCAAGTAATCTAACCGTTTTTGAATTAGTCGCCTTAGGAAGACAACCTTATACCAACTGGATTGGCACCTTAGCTGATGAAGATATTGAAAAAGTAAACCACGCCTTAGTGCTTACGCAAATTGAACATTTGGCTTCCAAAAGACATTATGAAATCAGCGATGGACAATTACAAAAAGTATTGGTAGCAAGAGCGCTGGCACAGGATACTCCGCTGATTATTTTAGACGAGCCCACCACCCATTTGGATTTACTGCATAAAGTAGCCTTATTTAAACTCTTGAAAAAACTTACCCAGGAAACTCAAAAATGTATTTTATTTTCAACCCACGATATTGATATGGCGATTCAACTGAGTGACGAAATGATTATCATGACCCCTGAAACTGTAGTCCAAGATGAACCTTGTAATTTTATTTCAAAAGGAAGTTTCAATACCTTGTTCAAAGACGAACATATTGTTTTTGATGCTACAAAAGGAAAGTTTATAATTAGTTAGTTTTTTTTTAAGTCCTTAGTTAGTAGTTCCTAGTCCTTAGTTTTGAAATCTTTTTTCTATATTCTAAAATCTATTTTCTGTATTCTGAAATCTAAATTCTGCCTACTGAAATCTGTCTCTTCGCTTCTCCCACCACAAAAGCCACCGAATTAGCAATATTAAAACTTCGGATTAAAGAAGACATCGGAATTGTCAATTGATTCTTTTTATCGAATAACTCCAGAAATTCTTGACTCAAACCAACGCTTTCTTTACCAAAAACCAACCAATCTCCATCCTGAAATTCATTTTCTAAATAAGATTTTTCAGCATGGGAACTCATCAGGAAAACACGGGATTGATCAGAAACCTGAGCCATCCATTCAGCTACATTTTGATATTCGGTAACATCAAGATGCACCCAATAATCTAAACCGGAACGTTTCAAATTTTTATCGTTGATTACAAATCCAAACGGATGAATCAGGTGCAAACGGCTTTCGGTTCCTACGCACAAACGACCAATATTTCCAGTATTATTAGGGATTTCAGGTTCTACTAAAACGATGTTAAGCATTATTATTGATTTGTTTATTCTGTTATTTGATTATTGTCATTGCTATTGAAATTTTCAACTTCAATCACTTCTCCTGATTGCAAATTGTTCAAATGTACATTGCCAATCCGCACACGCACTAAACGCAAAGTAGGAAAACCAACAGCCGATGTCATTTTTCGCACCTGACGAAATTTTCCCTCATTAACTGTTATCGAAGCCCAGGAAGTAGGACCATGACGTTCATCACGGATTTTCTTACCTCTTGCGCCAAAATTAGGGATTTTGTGAATCAATCTGGCTTCGCAGGGTTTTGTAATGTATTTAGTTCCATTAAAACCTATTTCGACTCCTTTTTTTATTTCGTCAATAGCTGTCTGAGTAATGATACCATCCACCTGAACATAGTATTCTTTATCGACTTTTCGGGAACGAATGTACTCACTCATTTTTCCATCAGTAGTCAACAACAATAAACCTTCGGAGTCTTCGTCTAATCGCCCAATAGCCATTGTCCCTTCGGGAAAATCATGTAATTCCCCTAATAATTTCTTTTTTCGTTTCAATTCGTAAATAAACTGACTCAAATAACCATAGGGTTTATGAAGAATAAAATGATGATGCGACATGCTAAAAGATGAAATTTGCGCAAAAATACACAAATCAGCGCAGTGTTAACCCATTTTAAAACGAATTAAAAAGACACATTTAATCCAAAATTAAAAATCAACTGGAATTGATTAAAATTTTGATTTTGCGCAGGCTGGGTATAATAATTCATTCCGGGCTCTACAAAAACTTTTGTCTTTTTGAATAATTCATATTGCAAAGTACTACTCAAAACCGTTCCAAAAACAACCTCATTTATATCCTGATTTTCCCCTATGGAGCTATTGTCGAGCAAGACTTTATTAGAAATTGCTTTTCCCACAAAGCCTCCGGTATTCATATTAATATGTGTTTTTCCCTTGTTTAAAATCGAATAAGAAATCTCTATTGGCATTTCCAGATACTGTACGCGTTGCGATAAATTTCCGGTTTCGTAAAAATTATTACTACTCAATACATTTTTAGAATTATCGGCTGTTTTTGGGATAAACAAATAATTTGTATTGGCAACAATTGAACCTTTTAACTGAGGCGCACTCATAGGTTCTTTAGCAATACTAACCAAACTTTTAGCCGAATTAACATAAGAAACATTAGCCAGTTGCTGCCCCAATTCACTCACTTTCAAACCAGTGCTTACCGCCCAGCGACGATTGAGTTTGTAATTAGTTTTCACTCCATAGCTGTGTCCTCTTTGAGATTCAATTGTATTTCCCAAAGATTTTTGATTCTTGATGTTTTGCGAATTGTTTATTCCTGCAAAAAGCTGTAACGACCACTTATCTGTTGTTGAAACTGTTTTGTCTTTCTTTTGCAGTTCTTTTTCTATTGCAGCCAACGCATTTTCTTTTTCTTCAATTGTAATTGTTGCCGATTTTTCTTTTATTTTATCGTCGACAGCTAATTTTTCAACTATCTTTTTATTTTGTTCCGCAATTGGATTTGGCTGAGTCAAAACTACTTTTTCAGCACTTTTGATTTCTTTTGATTGAGGTATAGCCGCATTTTTATTAGCTGAAACAACTGTGTTTGGGTTTGTAATTACCGCTACTGCCGCTGTATTTGAATTGGTTATTTTTCGATTATTCAAATTAATAACAGATGATTTTGCGTTAGTTACAGGCTCTTGTGTTTTAGTTTCAACAGTCGCATTTGAATTTGAAAATGGCTTATCTAAATCATTCTTTGCTGCTTCTGCTTCATTCGCAACATTCTCTTTTTCCTGAGCGTTTGTTGATCCTGACTGATTGACCACTCCGTTTTTAGATTCATCAGGTATTGTTATCGAATTGGTATCAGGATGAGAATAAAAAGTAGCCAAAAGTCCTAATCCAACAACTAAAGTTGCTGCTATAGACCACCAGAAAGGAAATCTCTTTTTAGTTTTCGAATTATCTAATTTCTCCTCAATTCCTTTCCATAAATCATCCGGAGGAGTTTTAGAAAAATCTTCTAACGAAGAAAATAATTTTTCTATATTATCTTTTTTCATAACTGCTATTTTTAAGCATCCTTTGAAGCCATTAACGCTAATATTTTCTTTTGTAAATTACTTTTTGCCCGATTCAAATTGGATTTAGAAGTTCCTTCGGAAATATTCAATAAACTGGCAATTTCTTTGTGTTTCATTTTTTCGAAAAAATAAAGATTAAAAACCAGTCGGTATTGATCGGGTAAATGCTGAATGAATTCTAATAATTTTTCCTGGGGTATCGAAAATGAATCTATCTCCTGTTCTTCATCAACAAAATCTTCCTGATGAAGTACATCCAAAAAAGGCATTTCCCTTTTTCTCTTATTGAGGGTCTCTATCAGTTTATTGATAAAAATACGTTTCAGCCAACCTTCGAAACTGCCTTCAAACCGATACTGACTTATTTTTTGAAAAGCAATTACAAATGCTTCCTGAAAAACATCTTTGGCATCCTCTTCATTCTTCATGTATTTGATGCAAAGACCATACAATACAGGAGCAAACAACTGATAAATCTTCTGTTGTCCTCCTCTATCATTTTCAATACATTGCCTTATATAATGCTCTATTGGTTCTTTCAAAAAATAACTCTTAAAAACGGTTCAACGCTAACAAATTTAAACATTCATAACTTAAAATTACTTTGTATAAGTCAAAACATAGCCATCAACAAAATTATCCTGAATACTCAAACGCCGCTTGTCTATATACTGAATCACATAACTCATCTCACTAAAAGTCAGCAAATAATGCTCTTTATGGTCTAAAAAACTATTTCCTTTTGCTATTTTGTAGGTATAATTTCCTGTTTCAATATCATTAGTAAAAACAGTAACTTTTTTATTGGCTGCAAAAACTAATTTTTTATTTACTCCTGTGGTTTTTGGCGTTATTATTTCCTTTCCGCTAATTCCTCCTTTAGATTCCTGCCAATACCAGGTTCCCACAATAGCAGTACTATCCTGAGTATTCTTTCCGTCATTTGTCAAAGAACAGAAAGTAAGAAAGAGCATCAAAACACTCCAGAATAAATGCTTAACTTTTCTCATACCGCTACTTTGTTTACTATTAAATAGACAAGCCATTCTAAAAATGGTTGCGTGAAAAGTTTAAAAAAAAACAATTTGATTCGAATAAAAAAATGCTCAAAATCGGCATTAATCTCTATTTTTGCTTACTCTACTTATAAACTTTAGCTATGTCTGATTTGTTTCCTTTTTTATTGTCTTTTATTGTTGCGCTCGCCATTGGAATTTTTATTGGAAAATTGATTTTTTCTGCCCGTTTTCAGTCCGAAAAAACAAGTTTAGAAGAAAAACTAATTGCCCTAACTTCGCAAATTAATCAATTGAAAGAGCAATTTTCGAATGACAAAATGCAATTCGAAAAACAATTAGCAATCATCAATCAGGAAAAAGAAGCCATCAGAAACGAAAAAGACAGTTTGGCAATCCAGCTTTCGAAAAAAGAAGTTGATTTTGAAAATCTTTGGGAACGAAATAAAGAACAAAAAGACGAAGTGGAGAAATTACAGGAAAAATTCACCAAAGAATTCGAAAATCTGGCCAACAAAATATTAGACGAGAAATCAAATAAATTTACCGAACAAAACAAAGAAAACATGAAAAATATCCTGTCGCCTTTACAGGATAAAATTCAGTTATTCGAAAAGAAAGTCGAAGACACCCACAAAGAAAGCATCGATTATCATGCGGCTTTACGCCAACAAATTTTAGGCTTACGCGAAATGAATATTCAAATGAGCAAAGAAACCCTGAACCTGACTAAAGCCTTAAAAGGAGACAGTAAAATGCAAGGAAACTGGGGCGAATTAGTCTTAGAACGTGTTCTGGAAAAATCAGGTCTGGAAAAAGGGCGTGAATACGAAGTACAGCAAAGTTTTGCTACCGAAGATGGAAATCGTGTGATGCCTGATGTCGTGATTAATTTACCCGATGGAAAAAAAATGATTGTGGATTCTAAAGTTTCGTTGACCGCTTATGAAAAATACATCAATGAAGAGGAAGATGATTTAAAAAGCAGCTATTTAAAAGAGCATGTCAATTCCATCAAACGCCACGTGGAGCAACTAGGCAACAAAAATTATCAGGATTTGTACCAAATTGAAAGTCCTGATTTTGTACTGCTTTTTATTCCTATCGAACCCGCTTTTGCCATCGCTTTAAACGAAGACACCAGTTTATACAATAAAGCATTCGAAAAGAATATTGTAATTGTAACTCCTGCCACTTTATTAGCCACTTTGCGCACTATTGACAGTATGTGGACTAACCAAAAACAACAGGAAAACGCACTCGAAATTGCGCGTCAGGCCGGAGCTTTGTATGATAAATTTGAAGGTTTTGTAGCCGATTTAATCAAAATTGGAAAGAAAATCGATGAAACCAAAATTGAATACAGCGGTGCCATGAACAAACTGGTTGAAGGAAGCGGAAACCTGATTACCAGAGTTGAAAAACTCAAAAAAATGGGTGCTAAAGCAAAAAAAGCACTTCCGGAAAGTATTATTGCAAGAGCAAAAAAAGATGATAATCTAATAGATTGAAATTAATAGATAAAAAGCATTAAAAAACGTTATTCTACTTCATTTTCACGGCAGTTTTATTAGGATTTTTTGACTTTTTTTTCTAACTTTAAGTAGAAAAATGAAGCTGCCATGAAAAATTTTCTACTCGCATTTTTATTTATTTTCAGTATTTCCATAGTTGCTCAGGATAAAAAAACAGTAACTAATGGAAACATTACTTTTGAAGCATCAGTTCCTTTTTACGAAGCTGTTGAAGCGGTAAACAATCAGGTTATTGGAACTTTAAATACAAAAAACAATAACATTCATTTTATTGTATTCATCAAAGATTTCAAATTTGAAAGAAGTTTGATGCAGGATCATTTTAATGCCAATTATATGGAAAGCAAAAAATATCCCAAAGCCGTTTTTAAAGGTGGGATTGAAAAATTTTCCGCCAACAAAATCAATACTACTCCGGGGCGTTATTACATCAAAGGAAAAATCCAGATTCATGGCGTGACTAAAAACATTAGAGTTCTTGCATTAATTCATAAAACGGCTACTAATTCAATTGCTGTTCAATCACATTTCTCATTGAACACAGAGGATTTTAAAATTGAAATTCCTTTTATAGTAAAAAACAAAATTTCTAAAACGGTTAACGTAGCATTAAACGTCGATTTAAAGTAATTTTATTTTAACAAACACTCTTTGATTGCGGTTTCTAAATCCTCATGCTGAAATTGAAAACCCAATTGTTTTATTTTTTCATTCGAAACTCTTCTGCCTGTTAGAACCAGTTTTGACATTTCTCCCAGAGCTATTTTTATTAGCATTGCAGGCACATTAGGCAACCAAATTTTGTATCCGTAAACTTTTGCCAATATTTTAGAAAATGATTCATTAGTAGTATCATCCGTAATTGCAGCATTATAAGCTCCTGAGAACATTGAATTTTTTATGACTTCCAGGTAAATTTGACACAAATCGTCAACATGAATCCAAGGCATATATTGCTTTCCTGTACCTAAAGCAGAACCCAGTCTTAATTTGAAAATAGGAACTAACTTTTTCAGAAAACCATCCTCTTTTCCTAAAACTAAACCAGTACGAATTTTAACGGTACGAATTCCTAGTTTTTCAAATTGATTTGCTGCTGCTTCCCATTTTTGACAAGTCAATCCTAAAAAATCATTTGCAGGCTGCATATTTTCATTACAAATTGCCCGACCATTAATTGCTCCGTAAATCCCCACTGCCGAAGCCGAAACAAAAGCTTCCAGATTCTTATTCCATTTTAATAATGAATTGTAAATTAATTGTGCGGCCTGTTCTCTACTGGATAAAATCTCTGCTTTGCGCTTTTTAGTCCAGCGTTTTTCACCAATATTGGCTCCAGCCAAATGAATGACAAAATCAGCCCTTTGAATCGCTTCTTCTTCAATAAACTGCTTTTCCACATCCCACTTATAATAAAAAACATTGGCAGTATTTACTCTTTTACTTCTACTCAAAACAGATACCGAAAAACCATTTGCAACCAGCAAATTAGTCAAATGCCTGCCTACAAATCCGGTTCCGCCAGTAATCAATACATTCTTTTTCATTACAATAGTTTTTACATCTTAACCAAAGATAAAAATATTTTGTTTAACATTAACACAAAATCATTAAACATTTTAGTATCTTTATAAACCAATAAAAAACAGAAAGCAACATGGCAACTAAAAAAACAAAAATAAGCAAAGAGTCCATTGTCTCCATGTATATGGATGCTACTTTAGAAAACAATGAGAAACCAAAATCAGTATATCAATTCACTAAAAATCATGGATTTACAGAAACAGAATTCTATTCATTTTTTGGAACTTTAGAAAGTATTGAAAAAGAAATTTACAATCAGTTTTTTGAAAAAACCATCGAATTATTACACAAAGACAGTAATTACGAATCATACGATATGAAAAGTAAACTACTGAGCTTTTATTTTACTTTTTTCGAATTGCTCACTGCTAACAGAAGTTATGTAAGCATGAGTTTGAATGAAGACAAAAATCAGTTAAAAAACCTGATGAAACTTTCAGGATTGAGAACCCACTTTAAAAAATTTATTGCAGAAATAACTACTGATGACTTCCGAATTCAACAAGAAAAAATTCAGAATTTTCAAGAAAAAGCTATTCAGGAAACGGCTTGGATACAATTTTTATTTACACTGAAATTTTGGCTCGAAGATGGATCAGCAAATTTTGAAAAAACAGACATTTTTATCGAAAAATCGGTAAAACTAAGTTTCGAATTACTGAATACCGCACCTATCAATAGCATTATCGATTTTGGGAAATTTATTTTTAAAGAAAAAATGCAAGCTAAATAATGAAAACAATCGACTACATTCCAACTTCAAAAATTGAGCGAGCTACAAAACTGGTACAAACAGGAGCTAAAGTAGGCGTGAATTACCTGAAATATTACGGCGAAAAAATGGTCAATTCTGATTTGAGTCGCGATAAACTCAATGAAGAAAATGCCGAAGATATTTATGATGGACTAAAAAGTTTAAAAGGTAGCGCTTTAAAAGTTGCCCAAATGCTAAGCATGGACAAGAATTTCCTGCCACAGGCTTATGTTGAGAAATTTTCTTTGTCCCAATTTTCAGTTCCTCCCCTTTCGGCTCCTTTAGTATTGAAAACCTTCAAGAATAATTTTGGCAAAACGCCTTATGAAATTTTTGACGAGTTCAATCCAAATTCGGTTAATGCGGCGAGTATTGGTCAGGTGCATTTGGCGGTAAAAAACAACAAAAAACTGGCGGTAAAAATCCAATATCCGGGTGTTGCCAATAGTATTTCGTCCGATTTGGCTTTGGTAAAACCTATTGCTATCCGAATGTTTAATCTACAAGGAAAAGATTCTGATAAATATTTCAAAGAAGTCGAAGACAAACTAATTGAGGAAACCAATTATTTATTGGAACTCAAACAAAGTCAGGAGGTAGTGGATGCTTGCAAAAAAATTGATAATCTGGTTTTCCCGGAGTATTATCCTGAATATTCTTCAGAGAAAATCATCACGATGGATTGGATGACTGGCGTTCATTTATCGGAATTTAAAAATTCAGATCCTGAAATTGCCAATAAAATTGGTCAGGCTTTATGGGATTTTTATATGTATCAAATTCACATTTTGAAAAAAGTTCATGCCGATCCACATCCCGGAAATTTTCTGATTAATGACAAAAACCAATTGGTTGCTCTTGATTTTGGTTGTATGAAACAAATTCCAACTGATTTCTATATTCCGTACTTTGAGTTAATCAACAAGGAAGTGATTGATAACCAAAAGCTTTTTAGAGAAAAATTATTCGAATTGGAAATTCTTAGAACCGATGACAGCAAAGAAGAAATTGCCTATTTCACGCAAATGTTCTATGATTTGTTATCGCTGTTTACTAAACCCTTTCAAACGGAAACCTTCGATTTTTCGGATGAAGTATTCTTTGAAAACATAGCACAATTGGGTGAACGTTTTTCTAAAGACACCAATCTTAAAAAAATGAATGGGAATCGCGGTTCGAAACATTTTATTTACATGAACCGAACCTTCTTTGGTTTGTACAACCTAATGTTTGATTTGAAAGCAGAAATTGTGGTGAATGCTTTCGAAAAATACAAATAATGAAAAAAGAAAATCTTCCGTCAAAAATATGTTTGGTTTGCAAGCGACCTTTTAATTGGCGGAAAAAATGGGAAAAAGTTTGGGATGAAGTCAAATATTGTAGTGAAAAATGCAAAAGGAACAAATAAATGTGGTTTGGTTTAAAAGAGACCTTCGTTTACAGGATAACGAAGCGATTTTTAATGCTGTACAGTCAGGTAAACCTACATTGTTGTTATATGTATTTGAAAAATCACTCGAAAATGATCCACATTATAGCCCAAGGCACTGGAATTTTATCAAACAATCTCTTGTTGACATCAATAAACAATTAAAAAAATCAAATACCCATGTTTTGGCAGTAACTTCAGAAGTGAATGCTGTTTTCAATACGCTTCAGGAATTCTACAAGATAGATACTGTTTTTTCGCATCAGGAAACCGGTTTAAAAATCACTTACGAAAGAGATAAAGCTTTCAAACGATTTTGTAAAAACAATCAAATCAATTGGGTCGAGAATATTAACAATGGAATTTTCAGAGGATTGAAAGACCGAAACGATTGGGTTTCTAAATGGGAAAAATACATGAACGCTCCCCTATTTATTTTTGATCCGAAAGCAGAAAATTTTCTCTCCTCGGAAGCAATAAATGAACTCGAAAAGACATTAGAAAAAACGAATTTAGAAACTATTCCAGATACTGTTTTCCAAAAAGGGGGCAGTGCAATGGGCTATAAATATTTAGAAAATTTCCTTGAAGAACGCTATTACAATTATAGTTCACATATCTCAAAACCTGTATTAGCGAGAAGAAGTTGCAGCAGATTATCTCCTTACATTGCCTGGGGAAATCTATCATCCAGACAAGTTTTGCAAAAAGTGGCAACGTTTAGATTGACTTGCAGCCATAAAAAACAAATCGATTCTTTTGTATCCAGACTTACCTGGCAGGCACATTTCATTCAAAAATTTGAAATGGAAGAAATCATGGAGTTTGAAAGTATCAACAAAGGCTTTCATTTGCTAAAAAAGAAAATCAAACCCGATTATATTTCAGCATGGAAAACAGGACAAACAGGATTTCCGCTAATTGATGCTTCAATGCGCTGCCTGAATGAGACCGGTTATCTGAACTTTAGAATGCGCGCCATGTTAGTTTCATTTTTCACACATAATTTATGGCAGCCCTGGCAGGAAGCGACACAACATTTATCACAAATGTTCTTGGATTTTGAACCCGGAATTCATTTTCCACAGTTGCAAATGCAGGCCGGTGAAACCGGAGTCAATATGTTACGCATTTACAATCCCATAAAAAACAGTTACGAGCACGATCCTGATGGTGAATTTATAAAAAAATGGGTACCGGAGTTAAGTCATTTGCCAACAGCATTTGTACACGAACCCTATAAAATGACTTATTTAGACCAAAAATTTAACAATTTTGAAATAGGCATCAACTATCCGAAACCAATTGTTGATATGGAACGGACACGAAAATTTGCCAGTGATTTTTTATGGAAAATGAAAAAGAATCCATTAGTAAAAGAAGAAAGTTTCCGTATCCTGAAATTACACACCATGGCGGATATTGGCGATAATGAATAATAATTAAGTCCCAATTGCAACAGCAAAAATAAATTTCAAATTCAAATAAAAAATATCGTGACTACAAAAAAAGAACTTACTGATTTAGACAAAGACCGTATTATAGAAATGGCCTGGGAAGACCGAACCACTTTTGAAGCAATTCAACTGCAATTCGGACTAAAAGAACAAGAAGTTATCGAGCTGATGCGCACCGAAATGAAAGCTTCTAGTTTTAGAATGTGGCGCGAAAGGGTTCAAGGCCGTAAAACAAAACACGAAAAACTGAGGATTTTCAATGAAGGTCGTTTTAAATGCAGCAGACAGAGACAAATTAACAACAACAAAATTTCGAAACGATAATTCGATAAAAAAGTATTTCAACCATGAAAAACATCGTCATCATAGGAGGCAGCAAAGGAATTGGAAATACGATTCTGCAACAACAACTAGCAACTAATTTCATTTATAACATCAGCAGAAATGCGCCTGATACTACACATACTAATCTTAAACATTACAGCATTGACATATTACAAGATGTACTTCCTGAAATTGAATCTATTGACACCTTAATCTATTGCCCCGGTTCCATCAACCTGAAACCTATCGGCAGTTTGAGCATAGACGATTTTAGAAATGATTTTGAAATAAATGTTATTGGAGCCGTTAAATGTATTCAGAAATACTTGCCTCAATTGAAAAAAGGAAATCATCCATCGATTCTTTTATTTAGCACAGTGGCGGCCAAATTAGGAATGCCGTTTCATGCCAGTATTGCAACGGCAAAATCAGGAGTTGAAGGACTGGTAAAATCGTTGGGAGCCGAATTGGCTTCAGTAGTACGCATCAATGCCATTGCTCCTACGATTACTGAAACTTCACTCTCGGCTAATATTCTTAGAAATGATCGAATGAAAGAAAACATGATAGAACGTCATCCGATGAAAAGCTATTTGAAACCGGAAGAAGTTGCCGATATGGCTGATTTTTTAATTTCAGAAAAAGCAAAATCTATTTCAGGGCAAGTGTTCGAAATGGATTATGGAATAGTAACTTTTAAAATTTAAATACAAAACAACATGATAAAAGAAATGAAAAGTTACGAAAAAATCGAACAATACGATACGGAAATAACAGAATCACTGGCAGACAATTATAGAATAATCATTGATAATTTAGGTGAAGATGTAACCAGAGAAGGTCTAGAAAAAACACCGGAACGTGTAGCCAAAGCCATGCAATATTTAACTCATGGCTACGGATTGGATCCGTTAGAGATATTGAAATCAGCCTTATTTACCGAAGAACACCAGCAAATGATTGTGGTAAAAGACATCGAAGTATATTCGATGTGTGAACACCATATGTTGCCTTTTTTTGGAAAAGCTCATGTAGCATACATTCCGAATGGCAAAATTGTAGGACTGAGTAAAATTCCAAGAGTGGTTGATGCCTACGCCCGCAGAATGCAGGTTCAGGAACGGTTGACCGATCAAATTAAAAATTGTATTCAGGAAGCCTTGAACCCGCTTGGTGTTGCCGTTGTTATTGAAGCACAACATATGTGCATGCAAATGCGAGGGATTCAAAAACAAAATTCTGTTACCACCACTTCTTCTTTCACGGGTGCTTTTGAAAAAGACAAAACCAGAAAAGAATTTATCAGTTTAGTTTCTAATAAATTAAGCTAATTTTAAATTAAAAACCATGAAAATTCTCTTAACAGGTGCAACAGGTTACATCGGGAAACGGCTCCTGCCTATTTTGGTAGCGCAGGGACACGAGATTATTTGTTGCGTAAGAGATAAAAACCGGTTTTATTGTCCCAAAGAATTTGAGAATAACGTCAGCGTGATTGAAATTGATTTTCTAAATCAGCAAAGTTTAAATGCCATCCCAAACGATATTGATGCCGCTTATTATCTCATACATTCCATGTCGGGTGCTGCTTCAAATTATGATGAGTTAGAAAGTATTTCGGCTAAAAATTTTGTAGAAAGACTCAATCAAACTTCTGCCAAACAAGTAATTTATTTGAGCGGAATAGTAAATGACCAATCGCTCTCCAAACATTTATCTTCCCGAAAAAATATGGAAACTATTTTAGGCACAGGTACTTTTGCATTAACCACCTTAAGAGCAGGAATTATTGTGGGTTCCGGCAGTGCTTCTTTTGAAATTATTCGGGATTTAGTAAACAAACTTCCTGTAATGATTACGCCAAAATGGCTCAATACCAAATGTCAGCCCATTGCTATAACTGATGTTTTGGAATTCCTGACCAAATCCTTGCTGAATCCCCTAACCTATCATCAGAGTTTTGATATTGGCGGCCCTGATATTCTGACCTACAAAGAAATGTTATTGGGTTTTGCCAAAGCTAAAAACCTAAAAAGATGGATTTTTACAATTCCTGTGATGACTCCCAAATTATCTTCTTATTGGTTGTATTTTGTTACCTCAACTTCGTACAAACTCGCTACAGCCTTAGTCAGCAGCATGAAAGTAAAAGTGATTTGCCGAGATACGAAAATCAACGATTTATTAGGAGTCCAACCCATGACTTACGAGCAAGCTTTATCAAGAGCTTTGATAAAAGTAGAAGAAGATCAAGTAGCATCCAGTTGGAAAGATTCCTTAATCAGTGGAAGATTTAGCAACAATATTTCGGAATACCTGAAAGTACCTAAAAAAGATTGTTTTATTGATAGACGAAAAATGGAAATTGTGAATCGGAATTTTACTATTGAACGTATCTGGTCTATTGGTGGAGAAACCGGTTGGTATTATGGGGATTGGCTGTGGAACATCAGAGGTTTTATTGATAAATTATTTGGAGGTGTAGGACTAAGACGAGGACGAACCAATAAACATAGTATTCACGCTGGAGATGTATTGGATTTTTGGCGCGTTTTGTATGCCAATAAAGAAGAAGGTAAATTAATTTTATTTGCCGAAATGAAACTACCAGGTGAAGCCTGGCTGGAATTCAAAATCATTGGAAACACTCTTTATCAATCGGCGACTTTTAGACCCAGAGGCATTTGGGGAAAATTGTATTGGTATTCCGTCTTACCGTTTCATGGGTTTATTTTTAATGGAATGCTGCGAAGATTGATAAAATAACCCCATTTTTGTCGTTCCTCCTTTGTTACCAATGACGTTTTTATTAAAAGCAAAATCTGGTTTACAAATTTTCTTCTTTGCTTGATCAAAAAAGAAACAAAAAAATCAAGTCTTACGCTTCCTCGTCGGTCAAATTAGTTTTCGAATACTAAAAGAAAAGAACTCTCCGCCGCGGCGGATCAAACAGCTTTTCTTTTTGCGTATTCTTCAAACATTTGACACTCTACTGCGAAAGCTAAGGACAATTGAAACCTACAAAAAACAACAATTTGATTTACAACAAAATAAAAACAAAAAAGTCATATAAGTTTTTTAACCTTTAAGAAATTAAATCACAAAAGACTAAATGAAACTTAATTCCTTAATGGTTTTATATTTTTTTTTAACTACTTCAAAATTCCAGCCTTATAAGTCGCAACTGCTCTGTCTCTTGCCATAGCATGATCGACCATTGGTTCGCCATAACCCAAATCGAATTCAGGAATCCATTTACGGATGTAAATTCCTTTTTCGTCAAACTTTTTTAATTGAATATCAGGATTAAAAACCCTGAAATAAGGGGCTGCATCACAGCCTGTTCCGGCTGCCCATTGCCAGTTGCCCACATTGGCCGACAAATCATAATCCAATAATTTCTCGGCAAAATAAGCTTCGCCCCATTGCCATTGAATCAACAAATGTTTGCACAAAAAACTTGCAACAACCATACGAACACGATTGTGCATATAACCTGTTTCATTCAGCTGACGCATTCCGGCATCGACCATTGGATAACCTGTGTTTCCGGCACACCAGCGTTTAAAATCTTCCTCATTATTGCGCCATTGAATTCCATCATAATCGGACTTAAAATTCTGGGTCACCACTTTTGGAAAATGATAGAGAATTTGCATAAAAAACTCACGCCAAATCAATTCGCTCAAAAAAACCTGATTTGTTTTTGCTGCAAAATTGACCATTTTTCGAATGCTTACCGTTCCAAAACGCAAATGTGGCGACAAATACGAAGTGGAATCTACCGCCGGAAAATCGCGGGTTTCCTGATAATTCTTAAGATTATCGAGAGAAAATGGCTTTACTCTTATTGTGCTTTTTTCAAAACCAATTTGTTCCAAGGAAGGAAAACTGAAATTGCTTTTATAAAAATTAGAAAACAACTCAGAAGTATCATATTCCCTGAGCGGAGTCATTGTTTGAAACTTCTCCAACCATTTATTTTTATAAGGCGTATAAACCGTATAGGGCAATCCATCAGCTTTTGTGATTTCTTTTTCTTCAAAAATTACCTGATCTTTAAAAGAATAGCTAATGCTTTTATTGGTCTCTAATAATTGACAAATGGCTTCGTCGCGGTTGATAGCAAAAGGTTCGTAATCTTTATTGAAAAAAACTTCTTTTATATCGAACTCACTAATTAATTCCTTCCAAACTACTACCGTTTTTCCTTTTTTGATTAAAATAGAACTTCCTATTTCATTAAGTTGACTATTTATTTTAGAAAGTGATTCATGGATAAAAGCGACCCTTGCATCTTCTTTAGGTAAAGAATCCAGAATAGCTTCATCAAAAATAAATAATGGGATTACCGGAAAATTAGATTTTAAAGCATGAAATAATCCAATGTTATCTTCGAGTCGTAAATCACGTCTGAACCAAAAAATAGAAACCGCTGTTTTTGCCATTATTTAGAATTGAAAATTTCGTTAACTTTTTTCTCCCTGTACTCAAATATTTCTTTGAGTTTGTGTTTAACAACCAAAGTATTCATCATACGACCAAGAAATCCAAAAGGCAACGCATAATGAACCAAATCGGTCATTTTTACGCCGTTTTCAGTCGGTTCAAAAAAATGTTTGTGATGCCATAAAGCATAAGGCCCAAAACGTTGTTCGTCTATAAAATAACTGCCTTCTTTAACAATGGTAATTTCAGTAACCCAAGGTAATTTGATTCCCAAAAGCGGAGAAACTTTGTATTGAATGATTTGACCGGCATACATGTTTTTTTCGTCAAAATCAGTGATTTGAAATCCCATAGTTTTGGGAGTTATTTTTTGCAGATTGCGTGGACTGGAAAAAAATGCCCAACATTCTTCAATCGAAGCATTGACATGTTGAACTGTTTGTTTAGAATATACTTTCATGAGTTTATTTTTTAGACCAAGTGAGGTTTGCGTTAGGGATAGTAGTGAAAATCCTTTATGTTTTTTCTTTAAAAACATAAAGATTGTAACGAATAGCCAGACCTTTTTAAAAAACATTTTTCTTGTTTTTTAAAAAGGTAACGCCCTAATTATGCTACATTTTAAAATACTTAAATGGTACAAAAAGCATCCCGAAACATTCTCCGTCTTCTTTTCCCAAATGTTTATGATGTACTTTATGGGCTTTGCGTAAACCAATCAGGTATTTGTTTTTAGTGTTTTTAAACCACTTGAAACGCTGATGAATCAAAACGTCATGAATCATAAAATAACAAAAACCATAGATAGTAATTCCCAGACCGATGAAAAATAAATAGTTGATTCCGCCCTCGACACCAAAGTAAAAAAGTACGATACTGGGAATGGCAAAAATGACAAAAAAGATATCGTTGCGTTCAAAAATATGCTCGTACTTGGGTTGGTGATGATCGGCATGAAAATACCACATGAGCCCGTGCATCACGTATTTGTGCGTGAGCCAGGTGACACATTCCATAAAAAGAAAAACGCCCAATGTAATTAAAAATGAAATCATTTTTTAGTGTTTAAAATCGTTTATTTATTCGACCAGTCGCAACTTATAAGTAACGAAAGATTGTGCTAAAAGCGTAGCTTTAGTATAATTAGAAACCCGGATTCGGGCATTTCCAATCTCTTTACATGGTGTGTTTTCGAGTTTTTTTAATAGCTTTTTATAATACACATAAGCCGTGTAAACGCCAAATTTAGCTTCAATAGGCAATTTAACAATTCCCTGATAGGCAATTCTGAAATCTTCTTTGATTTCATTAATGATGGCTTTTTTTGCATTTTCATCAAAAGAATTCAAATCGACTCCCGGAAAATAATTCCGATTCAGAATCAAATTATCATCTTTTAAATCACGAAGGAAATTTACTTTTTGGAAAGCAGAGCCCAATCGCATAGCTTCGTCTTTCAATTCCTCATATTTATGCTCTTTTCCGGACACAAAAACTTTCAGACACATTAAGCCTACCACATCGGCTGAACCGTAAATGTATTCTTCGTATTCGTCTTTAGAATTGTAATCTAATTTGATTAAATCCATTTTCATGCTCTTCAAAAAAGCCTGAATCAAATCGTCTGAAATATTATATTGCTTAACCGTTTGCTGGAACGAATTCAAAATAGGATTCAAACTTATGCCGGAATTATAGGCTTTGTAATATTCTTTTTCGAAATCGTTAATTAAATTTTCTTTGTCAAAACCATGAAAAGAATCGACAATTTCGTCTGCAAAACGCACAAATCCGTAAATGCTGTAAATAGCATCTCTGATGCTTGGCGAAAGCATATATACCGCCAATGAAAACGAAGTACTGTAGTTTTTAGTCACTAACCTACTGCATTTAAAAGAAACATCGTCAAATAATTGCTTCATAAATATTGTTTTAGAAATTGTTTATCTATCAAATCAGACACTAATTTTCCCGAAATTAATGCCGGTGGAACTCCAGGCCCAGGAACGGTTAATTGTCCTGTAAAATATAAGTTACGAACTTTTTTACTCTTTAGTTTTGGTCTTAAAAAAGCTGTTTGTAATAAAGTATTCGCCATTCCGTAAGCATTTCCTTTATACGAATTGTATTGTTCTACAAAATCGTTCTTACAAAAGGATTCCTTAAATATAATATTCTCTTTAATATTTTGCTGCGTTAACTTTTCAAAGCGATCTATAATTTTGTCGAAATATGCTGAACGTAATGCTTCTGTATCATTGATTCCCGGTGCTAATGGCACTAAGAAAAACCCTGACTCCATTCCGTCCGGTGCTGCCGTTTTATCAGTCAATGATGGAAAATTAGCATAAAACAACGGTTCGACTGGCCATTGTGGTTCGTCATAAATATCTTTTGCGTGCTGGTAAAAATCAGTGTCAAAAAATAAGGCGTGATGCGAAATGTTTTCGATTTTTTTATTGAAACCTACATAAAACAACAACGACGAAGGTGCAAAAACACGAGATTCCCAATATTGCTCCGAATACATTCTATATTTTTTGTCCAATAAGCTTTCGGTGTGATGGTAATCGGCACCACTTAAAACCAAATCAGATTCAATTCTTTCTCCATTGACAACGATAGCTATGGCTGTTTTATTTTCGACAATTATTTTTTCAATATTCGAATTGACAAAAAACTGCACTCCTAATTCGGTTGCTAAACTTTCCATAGCCCGAACCACATCAAACATTCCCGTTTTTGGATGCCAGGTTCCAAGACCAAAGTCGGCATAATTCATAAAACTATAAAAAGAAGGCGTATCAGACGGTTTGGCTCCAAGAAACAAAACGGGAAATTCTAATATTTGAATTAATCTTTCATTCTTGAATTTCTTGCGAACATCCCGACTGATGTTGCTAAAAAACTGTCCGATTTTCTTAGTGGTTTCTACAGTGACCAATTCTAGTGGAGAAACTCCCGGACGATACACCAAATCTTTAATAGCAATATCATAATTACTTTTGGCTTCGGCTATAAATTCACGAAGCACTCTTCCACTTCCTTTTTCGATAGCTTCAAATGTGGAAACTATTTCGTCCAGATTATCGGCTATAGCTATGAACTCGTTGATTCCAAAATAAACCCTATAAGCTGGCGACAACTTTACCAGCTCATAATAATCGCTTGTCTTTTTTCCAAAATCGGCAAAAAAACGTTCAAAAACATCCGGCATCCAATACCAACTGGGTCCCATATCGAATGTAAAACCGTCTTTTTTTAATTGTCTTGCCCGACCACCAATGGATTCATTTTTTTCAAAAACCAAAACATCATGTCCGCTTTTTGCCAAATAACAAGCAGCAGACAATGCGGAAAACCCTGAGCCTATAATTGTAATTTTCTTTTTCATTTGTTTAACAAATATACAAAAATATTAAACAAAACTATAATCTTGATGTTAATTCTGCCATAGAATTAAAAACAGACACTTTCTCTAAAAGTGTTTCCGAATTAATACAGGAAACCAAACGTCCTGTGAACCACAACTCGGTATTTTCATCTAACAATTCGTTTACCATTTCCTGAACATACTCATTTACCTGATCTCTGTCAGGCTTTACAGTCAGGCAGGAAACATATACGATAGCATCAAAATGTTTTTTCAAATCTTTCAAACTATCGATTGGCATACTCTCACCTAAATAAATACTTTTGTAACCTTCTAAAAGTATTTCATAATGCAAATACATTAAACCTAATTCATGAATTTCATTCAACGGAAGTGACAACACAAAAACCTTGTCTTGCTTTTTGGGTTCTAAAAATTGTAACTTCTCGGAATTTAAAATGATTTTTTGCCTTATCAAATAGCTGATAAAATGCTCGTGAGCAGGTGAAATTGTATCCGTTTGCCACAACAAACCAATTTCATCCAAAAGAGGAATAAATACCTGATAAAAAATTTCTTTAAATGACTTTTCTTCCGCTAACCAATTGTAAGTGTTTAAAAAAAGCTGTTGATCAAAATTCATCATCGCCATTTTAAAAGCATTAATAGCATGATTCTTAGCATTTTTAGCTGAAATAATTTGCTTTACCAACGCCTGAATTTCTCCCTCTGAGTAATTAGCAATTTTAGAAATTTTATAACCATACTCATGCAAAAAAGTAATATTTAGCAGTTTCTGTAAACTAACTAAATCATACAAACGAATATTGGTATCGGTACGCATAGGCTCAAGAACCTGATACCTTTTTTCCCAAATACGAATGGTATGCGCCTTAATACCTGAAAGATTTTCAAGGTCTTTTATACTAAAAACATTTTTTATATTGTTCATCTATTTGAGTATATCATTAAACAAATATACGTTTTTATAATAATAAAAGAACAATAAATTAAAACATAATCAAGAGCTATTTTCAGAACAAACTATTTTTTTTACATATTTCGTCTATACTGACCTCCCACCTCAAACAAAGCCGAGGTAATTTGTCCTAAAGAACATATTTTAGTCGCTTCCATCAAATAACTAAATAAATTCTCATTGTTAACCGCAGCATGTTTTATGGCTTGCAATTGTTCATTTACCTTATCCTGATTTCGTTGCTGTAAATTGTGCAGCATTTTAATCTGGTATTGCTTTTCTTCCTCAGTAGCCCTAATGACTTCGGCAGGAATGATTGTTGGCGAACCTTTAGTATTTAAAAAAGTATTTACTCCCATGATAGGCAGTTCTCCGGTATGTTTTAAATTTTCATAATACAGACTTTCTTCCTGAATTTTAGATCGCTGATACATGGTTTCCATGGCTCCCAAAACTCCTCCCCGCTCAGAAATTTTATCGAATTCCTCCATAACTGCAACTTCTACCCAATCCGACAAGGCTTCGATTAAAAACGAACCCTGTATTGGATTTTCATTTTTAGTTAATCCAAATTCTTTATTAATAATGAGTTGTATTGCCATTGCCCTGCGCACTGATTCTTCGGTGGGTGTAGTGATGGCTTCATCGTAAGCATTGGTATGCAAAGAATTACAATTGTCATAAATGGCATATAAAGCCTGCAAAGTAGTTCGGATATCATTAAAATCAACTTCCTGAGCATGAAGAGAACGACCTGAGGTTTGAATGTGGTATTTCAACATTTGAACCCGTTCATTGGCATGGTATTTATTTTTCATGGCTTTCGCCCAAATTCTGCGCGCTACCCTGCCAATTACAGCATATTCAGGATCCAATCCATTGGAAAAGAAAAAAGACAAATTAGGACCAAAGTCATTGATATCCATTCCGCGATTCAGGAAATATTCTACATAAGTAAATCCATTGGCTAAGGTGAAAGCCAATTGGGTAATGGGGTTGGCTCCGGCTTCAGCAATATGATAACCTGAAATTGAAACCGAATAAAAGTTTCGGACATCATGAGTTATAAAATACTCTTGTACGTCGCCCATCAATCGCAAGGCAAACTCAGTTGAAAAAATACAGGTATTTTGCGCCTGATCTTCTTTCAGAATATCAGCCTGAACAGTTCCACGCACTTGTGACAAAGTCCTTGCTTTTATTTCGTTATACACTTCCAAAGGCAAAACAGCATCTCCCGTTACCCCCAGAAGCATTAATCCCAATCCATTATTCCCTTCCGGCAAATCACCCTGATAACGTGGTCTTTCAATCCCTTTATTTTCAAAAATGCGATTGATTTTCTCTTCGACCTCTTTCTCTAATTGATTAGCTTTAATATAAATTTCGCACTGTTGATCAATTGCAGCATTCATAAAAAAACCTAATACAATGGGAGCCGGACCATTAATAGTCATACTCACAGAAGTCATAGGATGAAGCAAATCAAAGCCGGAATATAATTTTTTAGCATCGTCCAAACAGCAAACTGCAACTCCTGCATTTCCTATTTTCCCATAAATATCGGGACGTATATCAGGATCGTTACCGTATAAAGTGACACTATCAAAAGCTGTAGATAATCGTTTGGCTAAAAATCCCGAACTCAAATAATGAAAACGTCTGTTCGTTCGTTCAGGTCCACCCTCTCCGGCAAACATTCGGGACGGATCTTCACCTTCTCTTTTAAAAGGATACAATCCGGCTGTAAAAGGAAATTCCCCCGGTACATTTTCCTGTAAAGACCACTTTAAAATATCTCCCCAAGCCTCATATTTAGGCAGTACAACTTTGGGGATTTGAATATGAGATAAGGACTCGGTATAGGTTGTCCTGCTTATTTCTTTATCCCTAACCTTAAAAGTGTACAGTGAATTTTTGTATTTATTTATTTTTTCATTCCAGCTGGAAATAATTTCCCAATGATACCCTTCTAAATCCTTTTTTAGCTTCTCAAACTGATTCAATAAAAGATTTATAAAAATTCGTTGGTCATTGTGTTCCACTAAAGCAGTCGGAAAAACGGAATCATCCTCAATTCCCGATTTATTGACAAGCGGTACTTTACCACAAACGCTCTCTAATGTTTTAAAAATCCCATATAATTTTTGAGCAATTTCCTGTTGGCTTTTTGTGTTTTCATCATAATCCCGAATCGTTTCAACAATTTCAGACAGATAACGTGTTCTTTGAGGAGGAATCACATAAACTTTCTCACTAATCTCAGATTTAGCTTCAAAAGTCGAATGTAAATTGGCTTTTGTTTTTTCGGCTATTGTATGCATAACCGCCTGATACAATCTATTCATCCCCGAATCATTAAACTGTGATGCGATAGTACCAAAAACTGGAAGATTATCTACATCAGCATCCCAGAGATTATGATTGCGCTGAAATTGTTTTTTCACATCCCGCAATGCATCAAGAGCACCTCGTTTGTCGAATTTATTGATCGCTACCACATCGGCAAAATCAAGCATATCGATTTTTTCAAGTTGGCTAGCAGCTCCAAACTCCGGTGTCATCACATACAAAGTCACATCGGCATAATCTACAATCTCAGTATCAGATTGACCAATTCCTGAAGTTTCAACAATAATAATATCATATTGCGCCGCTTTTAAAACCTGAATAGCATCCTGAATGGATTTTGACAAAGCCCTGTTGGATTCCCGGGTAGCCAATGATCGCATGTAAACCCTGGAATTATTAATAGCATTCATTCGGATTCTATCGCCTAGTAATGCGCCACCTGTTTTCCGTTTGGATGGATCAACGGAAATTATTCCGATGGTTTTCTCCGGAAAATCAATCAAAAAACGACGAACAAACTCATCCAGCAAAGAAGATTTCCCGGCACCTCCTGTTCCTGTAATTCCAAGAACAGGGATTTTACTGTTGACATTTTTTTTGGAAATCAAATCTAAAATAGGCTTAGCTACTTCAGGAAAATTTTCGACCGCCGAAATAATTCTTGCTATCGCTGATGCGCTTTTCGATTCAAGTAGACTTATTTCGTCATGCAATACATTCCCAATAGCGAAATCAGAATATTGGAGCAAATCATTAATCATTCCCTGCAATCCCATCTTTCTGCCATCATCAGGAGAATAAATCGCTGTAATTCCATAAGCCTGCAATTCGGCAATTTCCGAAGGCAAAATAACACCGCCACCACCGCCAAATATCTTAATATGAGTTGCCCCATTTTGTTGAAGCAAATCAAAAATGTATTTAAAAAACTCATTATGTCCTCCTTGGTAAGAGGTAATTGCAATGGCATTAACATCTTCCTGAATGGCCGTATTTACTATTTCGGCTGCACTTCTGTTATGTCCCAAATGAATTACTTCCACACCACTGGCTTGCATAATTCTACGCATGATATTGATTGCCACATCATGACCGTCAAAAAGAGCCGCTGCAGTTACAATTCTTATCTTATTTTTAGGATAGTAGATTTTCATTTGAATTACAATTTCATTAATTAAGCCCAAAAATTAGTTTTATACAGAACGAATTAAGCCACTTTTTCAAAACAAAACGATGTTTGTGTATCTTTGACCAAAATCAAATACACATAAAGTTATGAAAAAAATCGTATTATTCTTTATCTGCTTCACTCTAATTAGTTGTGCCGAAATGCAACAGGTTTTAAGTCAACTGCCACAAACCGGAACTACTGGAATGATTGATATTTCGGGAGGATTAAAAGAAGCCTTGAATAACGGAATTTCAAAACAAGTAAGCAAATTGACCGCTACAGATGGTTTTTATAAAAACGAAGCTGTTAAAATCTTATTACCGGAAGAGTTAAGAAAGGTTGATACCGGGTTGAGAAGAATTGGACTCAATTCATTAGCCGATGAAGGATTAAAAGTATTGAATCGCGCTGCCGAAGATGCGGTAAAAGAAGCCACACCTATTTTTGTTGATGCGGTAAGAAACATGTCTTTTGCCGATGCAAGAGGGATTTTGATGGGAAATGAAAGTTCAGCAACAAGCTACCTGCAAAACACTACCTCTACTTCTTTATACGGAAAATTCAATCCTGTTATAAAAAGCTCTTTTTCTAAAGTTGGTGCCGATAAAGTATGGCAAAACATCATCACTAAATACAATAGCATTCCGTTAGTAAGCAAGGTAAATCCTGACCTGACTGACTATGTTACCAATCAGGCTATGAAAGGTGTTTTTAAAATGGTAGCGGTTGAAGAAAAGAATATCCGAACTAATATCAGTGCCAGAACATCGCCATTATTACAAAGAGTTTTTGCTTTACAGGACAAAAAATAAAAAGCGTTAAGCACCTAAACAAACAGGCGAAACAGCATTTGTTTTATTAAAAAATAAGTTTAGTTTTGAATCCTTTAGAACTTCAATAAAAATTGATTTCAATAGACTTTATTGAAATCATGAAATAATTATAAAATGCAAAAAATAACAATACTTATCCATTGCGAGGATCAGAAAGGAATTATCGCTTCTGTAACCAATTATATTGCAGGAATCGAAGGAAATATCATTTATCTGGATCAGCATGTTGACGAAAATGAAAATGTATTTTTCATGCGTTTAGAATGTGAATTCAGTACTCAAAACTGGGATTTAGAATTAATCAAAAAAGATTTCCAATCCAATCTGGCTGATAAATTCAATATGTCCTGGGAAATTTATACTCAGGAATACAAACCCAGAATGGCACTTTTTATTTCTAAATACGACCACTGTTTATATGATCTTTTAGGACGATACAGTGCCGGCGAATTACCTCTTGAAATTCCGTTAATTATTAGTAATCACGAGGATTTAAAAGGAGTTGCACAACGTTTTGACATTCCGTTTCATTATGTTCCTTTCACTAAAGACATCAAAGAAGAAGGTGAAAAACAACAAATAGCCTTGTTGAAAGAATACAACGTCAATTTTATTGTATTAGCCCGATACATGCAAATTATCACACCTAAACTGATTGAGTTGTATAAAAACAGAATCATCAACATCCATCACTCGTTTTTACCGGCATTTCCCGGAGCAAAGCCCTATCATTCGGCTTTTGCCCGTGGAGTAAAAATTATTGGTGCTACCAGTCATTATGTAACTGAGGAATTGGATGAAGGACCAATTATTGAACAAGACATTACCAGAGTTTCCCATAGTCATTCCATCGAAGATTTTATTGTAAAAGGTCGTGATTTGGAGCGCAGCGTATTGGCAAGGGCTGTAAAACTGCATGCCGAACGTAAAACAATGGTTTACAATAACAAAACCGTTATTTTCTCTTAAACGCTAATCAAACTTGTTAAACACATGTTTAAATCTTAACTTATAACCAACAAAGTAATAACATATCCTTAACAGCTTTTCCCGCTGTTATGTGGCATCTTTGCAATGTAATGAACTGGTTATTTATTATATTTGGTTTTGGTTAGTTAAAACAAGTGCTAGTATTTTTGAATACTAGCACTTCTTTTTTTAAACATATAGTTTGTTCTTTTTTCTAAAAATAATATTGTTACCTCATTTTTCTTCTCCAACAAGTTTAGTATTATTCTTAATTTTCAGCTCAAAACTCCATTAAATTACTAAACTTAACTTAAAAAACTAGGTTTTTAATATTGTCTTAATGTAAATTTGCGAAAAATTTACTGTTATGAATGGACTTTTGAAAGAGACGAGTGAAATTGAAAAACTACAAGAAGAATTTAAAATTCTAACTCAAATAAAACAAAAAAAGACTGCTGCAACTAAAAATGAGCAGGAAGAATTAGTTTTAGAAGAATGCGAATTATAACTTTTGTTGTAATTCTTTAAAATAGTCGAAAGCTTTTAACAATCGGCTTCCGTGCCAGGAAAACATTTCACCATCTACAAAAATACATTTTGCGGAATTAGTGTAATTTGCCATTTTTAAAGCATCTTTTTCTTTAAAAGGATAAGGTTCTGAGGACAAAAAAACATAGTTTAAATCTCCATCCGGATTTAATTTTTCGAGTTCAATCTCAGGATACCTTGGTTGGTTTGCAAACGCGTTTTCAAAATGATTTAATTGCAATAATTCATCAATAAAATTACCTGAACCCGCCACCATATAAGGATTTTTCCAAATAAAATAAGCCACTTTTTTCACAGGCTTCGTTGCTATAAAACTTTTAAAATTACTAAAAGCTAAAGCTAATTTTCTATTCCAATTTTCGGCTTCAGCAACACAATCAAAGAGATTTCCAAAATCGCTTATCATATTAAAATTATCTTCAACGCTAATAATATCAGTTACCCAAACGTGACAGATTTCACGAAGATTTTCTACTATTTCCAAAGTGTTTTCTTCTTTATTACAAATAATAATATCGGGAGCTAAGGCTCTAATCTTATCATAATCTACCTTTTTCGTTCCGCCTACAATTTGTTTTTTAATTCGTAAATCTTTTGGATGAATACAAAATTTTGTAATCCCAACCAATTTAGCTTCCAATCCTAAATCAACCAATAATTCCGTTTGCGAAGGCACTAAAGAAATAATCCGTTGCGGTACTTTATCAAAAGTATGCTGAGTTCCAATATCGTCGATTAATGAGTACTGTTTCAACTGATTCGATTTAAAATTTGAATTAAAAAAACCATTAAAAAGCAATACTCTTTAATGGTTCTATATACAATTTAGAAACTAATTTTATTTTCTGGATTCCAAAATAGCTTCCATTTCCTGCTGCATTTTCAAAGCTTCAGCTCTTGCTTTCTCGGCAAAATCAGCTTCTTTAGAAGCATAAATAATTCCTCTTGAAGAATTAATTAGTAATCCTACATTGCCATTCATTCCGTATTTACAAACTTCTGATAAACTTCCTCCTTGCGCGCCAACACCCGGAACTAACAAGAAACTATCGGGAACAATTTTTCTTATCTCAGTAAAATACTCCGCTTTAGTAGCTCCTACTACATACATCAAATTCTCCGAATTCTTCCATGTTTTAGAAGTTTCTAAAACGCGTTTGTATAGTTCTGTTCCATCAACATCAAGGGTTTGAAAATCAAAAGCACCTTCGTTAGAAGTCAAGGCTAACATAATAGTATGTTTGTCTTCGAAAGCTAAAAAAGGTTCTACAGAATCTTTCCCCATATATGGTGCAACGGTAATACTATCAAAGTTCAAATCTTCGAAAAAAGCTTTGGCATACATGGATGAAGTATTTCCAATATCGCCACGTTTAGCATCCGCAATGGTAAAAATATCGGGATAATTATTGTTGATATAATTAATCGTTTTTTGCAAAGAAATCCATCCTTTTATACCGTAAGCTTCAAAAAAAGCAGTATTGGGTTTATAAGCAACTGCCAAATCATGAGTGGCATCAATTATTGCTTTATTGAATTCAAAAATAGGATCTTCTTTTTCTAAAAAACTTTGAGGAATTTTATTCAAATCGACATCTAATCCTACGCACAAGAAGGATTTTTTCAATCTGATTTGTTCAATTAACTGTTGTGTAGTCATTTATTTTTATTTTCAAAGCGCAAAGTTACAAAGCCAATTGTAATTAATATAAGAATTGTATAAGTTTCTCTGAAAATTCTATAATAGAAGTAAATTAAGGCAAAACTAACTTTGAAAAACTATAAATTAATAAAGCTATTTATTACTTTTACTAAAACCCTAAAATAATAGCCTTGAAATTATTTTTAAAAACGGACAGCCATTTTCTAATTAAGAAAATTTTAAAAGAGAAATTAGATGTATTCAACGTCAAATACAATCTTATTAATACCAATGAAATTTTATTTTTAGAAAACATTGATACAGATACTTATCAAAAAATAAATTCGACATTAAACGAATATGGATTTGAAATTATCGAAAATCAAAAAAATATAATTGTACAAAAAATCAAAGAAACTATTATCGAAATGATAGTCAACGACGAAATTCCTTCGGTAAAAAGTTCTGTATATCTTGCTGAAAAACTAAACCATAGTTACGGATACCTTTCTAATCTTTTTTCGGAAGTTACTTACACTTCGATTGAGAATTTTATCATTCTTCAAAAAATTGAATATGTCAAAAAACTCATTACTCACCATAATTTGACCTTAACCGAAATTGCTTTTAAACTCAATTATTCAAGTGTAGCGCATTTGAGTTCTCAATTTAAAAACACAACCGGAATTACACCTTCGGCTTTTCAAAGAATACTAAAAAAACGCAGCGAAATTAACAATCAAAATATCAACTAAACCCCAAAAAAACAGCCATGCAAAAAGATTTTATCTTAATTACTCTTGCCGATGATGACGAAGACGACCGATTGTTTTTTACAGATGCTTTTGAGGAATTAAAAATCAATACGGTAGTAAATACGGTAAACGATGGCGTGGCCTTGATGAATTTCCTTAATGCTCCCGAAACGATTTTGCCTAATATTATTTTCTTAGACTTAAATATGCCTCTAAAATCTGGCATAGAATGTTTGAAAGAAATTAAAGCGAATCCCAAATTTAAAGATATTGTAATTGCTATTTATTCGACTTCTTCCTCTGAGGAAGATATCGAAAACACCTTTGTTTTAGGAGCGAATATTTATATAAAAAAACCAAATCATTTTGGAAAACTAAAAGAAGTTTTATCAGAAGTAGTGACTTTGAACTGGCAATATATCACCTCGGGATTAAATAAAGATAATTTTTTATTACGCATGTAAACTATGTTTAAATCTAAATTATTCGATTCAATAGGCTTTATCCGATCCGTATTTTTGATCGCCTTTTTTATCTTAATCTTTCTGGCGTCTATCACTTACAGACACATTAAAGAATTGGATAAAATAAGTGATTCGATTATGAATACCTATGCCATTTCTATCGAATTAGGTCAACTTATATCCTACATAAAAGATGCCGAAACAGGGCATAGAGGCTATGTTATTACTAATGATTCTACTTATTTAGAACCTTTTATCAATGCCCGAAAAAATGTAAATCTCACTTTTCAGTCCTTAAATAATACCATAAAATCAGACACTGTTAAGCAACAACAACTCATTCGGATTTACGATTTGGTTGACAAACGTTTTTCGTATTTCAAAAACAATTTTGCCAATAATGACGAATTTAATACCGATTTTAAAAACGGAAAAATAGTCATGGATTCCTTGAGAAATGAGATTGACACTATGCTCAGTACCGAAAATAAATTATTAAGTACCAAAGATAAACTCTATAAATACAACAATTCTAACACACCTTTAATTGTATTTTCTACTTTCTTAATTTCAATTCTGATTTTAGGTTTGGGTTATATGCGAATTATTAAAAACTACAAAGACTTAGTTACTCAAAATATTAGACTGAAAATATTTGACGAATCGAGTAAACAAGCCGAAATACTAGGGAAATACGGTAGCTGGGTTCTTAATATCGAAGACAAAAACTTTAGTTTTTCGGATAATAAATTTCGTTTGCTGGGTTGTAAACCGCAATCCTTTGAAGCTAATTTAGAAAATTTATTAAACTTCATTCATCCTGATGACAAAGAGATTTTTACAGCTGCTTTTCAGGAAATCGAAGAATCAGCCATGCTGCCACTTATCCATTATCGAATATTAAAAAAAGATACGCTTGAAGTTCGTCATTTTAGAACTACAGCTAAAATTTTCATCGATAAATTGGGGAATAAAAACATGATAGGTACCACTCAGGACATTACCGAAGATTATAACAAAACCCAATTAATCGAGCTGAGAAATAAAGAATTAGTACAAAACAACAAGGAATTAACTGAATTTAATCATGTAGCCAGCCATGATTTACAGGAACCACTTCGGAAAATTCAAACTTTTATTTCCAGAATTGAAGACCGGGAAAAAGAGCAATTGTCGGAAACAGCAAAGGGTTATTTCGAAAAAATTCAGGAAGCTTCTAACAGAATGCGCATTTTAATTGATGACTTATTACAATATTCCAGAACCAATCGCTCAGAAAAAAGATTTGAAGAAGTCGATTTAAATCAGGTTGTATCCAATGCCTTAAGCGAACTTTCGGAAAATATAGCCGAGAAAAAAGCGGTAATCCATTTCGAAAAACTACACAGCATTCAGGGAATTCAGTTCCAACTGGAACAACTCTTTATTAATATTATAAGTAATTCATTAAAATATTCAAAAACCGATGAAGCAGTTATTATGGATATTAATTCTAAAAAAGTAAAAGCATTTAAAGTTCCAAAATTAAAAGACGATTCGAAAAAAGAATACCTAAAAATTACTTTCAAAGACAACGGACTGGGATTTGAACAGGAATATGCCGAAAAAATATTCTTGCTTTTCAATAGATTACATGGTAAAAAGGAATATCCCGGAACCGGAGTAGGACTGGCTATTTGTAAAAAAATTGTCGAAAACCACAAAGGCTACATTTTTGCAAAAGGAAAAGTCAATCAGGGAGCTGAATTCGAGATTTATTTACCCATTTAAGCAATTGCAATTCTATAACATTATCAGAAAATCATATAACTAAAATAGATGTCATTTTATTTAATTTCGCATAAAAACAAGCTAATGAGCACTCTAAAAAGTAATAAAATTATTTTATTCTTTATGCTTTTTTCCATCAGTTGTTTGATTGTAACATCTTGTGAGAAAAAAAATAAAGTTGAAAAGAGTGCTACAAATACCAAAATAGAAGCACAAGTCTTGATTGAAATTGCCGAATCGAACCTTAAAATAGTGGCAATTACTCAAAAAGCCCAAGAACGGGAAGCAGAAAACAGTAGTGATATTGTTTTTAAACAAGTTGAAAACGATCATCTTTTACTAAAAAATAAAATAAAAAAAATTGCAAAAGACAATTTTATCATCATTCCTAATACCTTGTATGATACTACACCTTTAAAAAGTTTTATCAGCGAAGCCAACACTTATTTATACTTAAAAAAAACCGCTGATTTACTTCTTTCTGAATTAGAGCAGTACAAAACAATTGCCACAACTACTCAAAACAAAGCTTTAAAAACAGTAGCTGCAGAAAGTATTACAAGTATTCAAAATAATATTGCTCTTGTTCAAAAAGAGCAAAAACTACATCAACAGTAAAGCTTTATTTATAATAAAATACAATTATCCAAACACCTTTTACGAGGTGTTTTTTCATACTTAAACCGAAATGGAAATTGTATAAAAGTCTCAAAATATCCTATAACACTTTTAATACTAAGATATTGCAACTTTGTAATGTAGCCTAGGAACTACTCTCAAATCTATTTATAAATCAAAAAAAATAAAATCATGAAAAGATTATTTTTAGCAGCAATGATTTGCTTTTCATTTGTAAGTTTTACTAAAGCACAATCACTGAGTCCTTCAATGGGAATTAAAGGAGGTGTTAATTTTACCAATCTCTACACCGAAGATGTTGATGACAATAATATACTAACCAGTTTCAATGCCGGTTTGTATGCCAACTTACCTGTTTCGTCAGCAGTATCCATTCAACCTGAGCTTAACTATTCCCGTAAAGGATCAGAACTAATTTATGATAATGCCTTTGCTACAGGAACAACAAGGCTAAAACTAAATTATTTAGAAATGCCAGTGCTCTTGAAATTAAATGTTACACCTAACTTTAATGTTCATTTTGGTCCTTATGCCGCCTATTTAATAGATGGAAATGCAACAAATGAAAGTAATACTGGTGTTTTTGATTTTGAAGAAAACATAAGTAACGATGACTTAAACAAATGGGATTATGGTTTAGCAGCCGGAATTGGCTTTGATTTTGCCTCAACTTCATTAGGAATTCGCTACAATTATGGATTACAAACCATCGGAAAAGAACGCAATTTTGGAGGAAACACCTATACTTTTCCTGACTCAAAAAACAGTGCTTTGAGTTTGTACATAGGTTTCAAACTCTAAGAAAAGTTTAATTTAAAAAATACAATCATGGGAAATATACTTTATCTAACTGCTGTATTGCTAGTAGTATTCTGGGCATTAGGTTTCTTTGTATATAGTATAGGGAGCTTAATTCACATTTTATTAGTCATTGCAATTATTGCAGTATTGATGCGAATTATTAGCGGAAAACAACTTTAAATAATAACCCTTAAATGATATAATTATGAAAACAAATAAAGTAATATTAGGAGTAATAGGCGGATTAGCAACCGGAGCCATTTTAGGAATCCTGTTTGCACCGCAAAGCGGAAAAAAAACCAGAAGAAAAATCAGAGAAAAATCGCGAGAACTCAAAGATAACATGAAAGAAGACTTTGATAAGATGATTCAGAAAATAGATGCCAAATACCAATCTGTTTCAGATGATGCCCATCAATTTCTTCACAATGGAAAAGCAAAAATTGAAAGCGAAACAGGAAAGAAAAACTAGTTCTTTATTTCGATTCTATAAAAAGTAACCCCAAATACAACAATCATGATAAAATCAATTAAAACAATAGCAATGCTGGCTTTGCTAACAATTGGTACAACTAAAGCTCTAGCACAGGACATTTCTAATGATAATTACGAGCAAAAATTCAAATTAGGAATTGGTGCTTCTGTGGGTTATCCATTTGAAGATCCTTATAAATTAAATGTAGGTGGTGATGTTCGTTTACAATATGATTTATCCAAAAAATATTCACTTACAGCCACTACCGGATTCAATAATCTTTTTGTAACAGGAGATAATAATGATTTGGGCTATATTCCTGCCAAATTAGGTTTCAAGGCTTTTGTTTTAAAAGACAAATTCTATTTAATGGGTGAAGCAGGTGCTGCATTTGCAGTAACCAATGATTACAACGACAAATCCTTATTGTTAAGTCCCGGTATTGGATATGCCACAAAATACATTGATATAAGTGTTCGCTACGAATACTTACCTGATTTTCCAGCCCTAAGAAACGATAATCCCGATAAGGGATTAGGTCAAGTTGCTTTGCGTCTGGCCTACGGTTTTAAACTTTAGAATAAAAAAGCTTCTTATTTCTGTTAAAAAAGAAACTTTAAATTTTTTCCCCAAAAAAAAAAAAAAAATGAGGCCCGAAAGCCTCATTTTTTTATAGCAATAACTATGATTATTTTACCAGAATAATTTCAACTCTACGGTTTTCAGCTCTTCCTTCTACCGTTTTGTTAGAAGCAATTGGCTTAGTGATTCCATAACCTTCTGACGAAAGTCTGTCAGCACTAATACCTTTAGCAACTAAATAATCTTTTACTGCAGCGGCTCTATCCTTAGATAATTGAAGGTTTTTAGCAGCATTACCAGTACTATCAGTATGTCCTTCTAATTTAAAATTAGCATTACTGTATTCGTTCATCACTTTTACAATTTCTTCTAATTTACTGTTAGATTCTGGTTTGATAGTCGCTTTAGAAGAATCAAATAAAATAGATTTAGAGAAATCATTTAATTTTTTAATTACTTCAGTAGTTACTTCAGGACAACCATTATTAGCAAGAGTTCCTTTTACTTTTGGACATTTATCGTCTTTATCTAAAACACCATCTCCATCAGTATCAGGCCAAGGGCAACCTGCATTTTCTTTTGGACCGGCAACAGTAGGACATTTATCATCTTTGTCTAAAACACCATCATTATCCTTATCTTCCCATGGACAACCATTATTAGCAGCAGGACCGGCAACGTCCGGACATTTATCATCTTTGTCCAATATTCCATCATTGTCTCTGTCTCCCCATGGACATCCTTTATTTTCAACAGGACCAGCTACAGTAGGACATTCATCATCTTTATCTAAGATACCGTCTCCATCTTGATCTTTAGCTTTCTTTTGATATACAGGAATCTTAAATCCTAAATGAATATCAGCAGCTCTTGAACTTTTTGAAACTGCATTAGATAGAATTGAACCAGATCCAATGAAGAACACTCCTGTTCTTAAACCAAATCCCACTTGTGCCTGTTTGCTATAATCCATATACGAAATTGGAACATAAGCACTAAACCATTTGGATTCGTAACGAGGTGTCACACTCACACGGTTAGCAATACTGTTTTGATTTAATTTTGTTTTGCTAACTACTCCAAAATCAGCATTAGCGTTCAAATAGAATTTATTATGAATATTCCAGTCCACATCGGCATGAATAGCTGTAGGTAAATTAGATTTTACTGCTCCGTTAACAGTAGTACCTGGACCAAATTCACCTTCCATAAAATCATCAAAGCTATCATAACCATCAAAATCATCCTGAGAAAATACTCCTCCTAAATTATAACCATTACGAACTCCATCTGCATATTTCATAGAACCTATATCAGTAACCGAAACACCAAAACGCAACTTGTATTTATTTACTTCTTTCAAATCATTAATATCAGCCCTGTCTGCAGTGTATTCCGGTCTCCATTCGTAAACCAAACCTAAATCAACACCAAAACCTCTTGATGATGAATTAATTTCAACATCTGAACTAAGTGAAAAATCCTGACTTGAACCGTAAATAGCATTACCAGATGTAGTATAGGTACTAGTAAGATCCGAACCGGTATCATTATACGCCATAGTTATGTTTGTACCCTTAAAATGATAATTAGCCACACCTTGTAAATACTTGGCAGTAATACCTCCTTTTAAGAAATGCTGACCTCTTTGATACAAAACAGCAGCGTAAGAAAGCCCTAATTCTCCCCATGAATTTCCAACTCCGTTAAAACTTCCTACCTGAGCCTCAGGAAAACTAGAAGAATTATCTTTTGTGACATCATTAATTACTTGTCCGTTTACATCAACAACATTAATAAAAGCTCTTGCTCTTGTAAAAATTGCTAACGAATGTTTTGGAGCGATGTTAAACATAACAGATGGCCCCATAATATCTGTATTAAAGGCCACATTATTAGCGTTACTAAAACTCTTTTTAGCCTCCAGATCAAAATCGTAACCGTCTTTGAAAACGTCAAAAATCTTTACGCCATACAAGTCGTTAGTAACAGAAGAACTAATTGAAAACAAATTAATATCCGTTTTAAAACGAGAGTCAACAATAGACGCAGGATTGTACAATACACCTTGTACACCTGCATAATTATCATGAACATAACCTAAATAAGACTGGGCATTTGCCGCGCATAAACTTGCAAAAGCAAACAACGAAAGATAAATTCTCTTTTTCATACTTAATATTTTTAGTTAGTAAATTGGGGGCAAAAAAAACACCTAATTTGATAACGCAAATTAAGTGCTTTTTCTTATTAATACCATTAAAAAAATTATGTTTTTCTTAACAAATAATCTTTAATTAACTCTCGGAAAACTATTAGAAAACCTCACTGGCTTCTTTTAGTTTTTCAGTATTATTTACTAATTGTAACTCATCTACAATCTTCTGAATATCGCCATTCATGATATTTCCTAAATCGTATAGTGTTAATCCAATTCTATGATCGGTTACACGACCCTGAGCATAATTATAAGTTCTGATTTTTGCCGAACGGTCTCCGGAACTTACCTGAGAAGTTCTTTTAGAAGCATCTTCTTCTTGTTTTTTAGCCAATTCCATTTCGTACAAACGAGAACGCAATACATTTAAAGCCTTATCTTTATTTTTGTGTTGTGATTTCTGATCCTGACATTGTGCCACTAATCCGGTCGGGATGTGTGTCAAACGCACCGCCGATTTAGTCGTATTTACCGATTGTCCTCCAGGTCCTGACGAACAGAAGAAATCCACACGCACATCATTCATATCAATTTGAACATCAAATTCCTCAGCTTCCGGTAAAACCATAACCGTCGCAGCCGATGTATGTACACGTCCCTGAGTTTCTGTTTGCGGTACACGTTGTACACGGTGAACTCCCGCTTCAAACTTCAAAGTTCCATAAACATCTTCTCCGGTAACTTCAAAAATAATCTCTTTAAATCCTCCTGAAGTTCCCTCGTTCATATCCACAACCGATGTTCTCCAACCACGGCTTTCACAATATTTGGTGTACATTCTAAATAAATCACCTGCAAAAATACTAGCTTCATCCCCACCCGTTCCGGCACGAACTTCCACCATAACATTCTTAGCATCTTCAGGATCTTTAGGAATCAACATAAATTTGATTTCTTCCTCAAGAATAGGCAATCTTTCTTTAGCCTCATCCAGTTGCATTTTAGCCATTTCGGTCATATCTGCATCACTTCCGTCAGCAATAATTTCATTTGCTTCGTCAATATTAGCCATCAAAAGAACATATTCATCTCTTTTTTCAGCCAAGGCCTTAAGATCTTTATATTCTTTATTCAACTGCACATAACGTTTTTGATCGGCAATAACATCCGGTTGGATAATTAAATCCGAAATCTCATCAAAACGTTGTTTCACTATTTGAAGTCTGTCTAACATAGTTGTATTCCTTATAATTGGAGTGCAAAAATACAAAAAAGATTGCACAATTTTGTTTCAGTATTTCAGATTTTTTCAGAAGCTTTTTCCTGCTGTCCGCTCTATCTTTTTCTAGCAAAAAAAGCTAGAAAAAGGATGCCGCTTCCATCAGGGCTAGGAATCTGTTTTAGCTGAATTAATTATCCTCCGAAATTTTATTTACCATAAAAATCATAACACTCCCTAAAAGTGCCATAACCAAAAAAGCCCATTTCATACTCAAAGCTTCCGAAATGAAACCAACCATCGGCGGAACCACTAAAAAACCAAGATAACCAATAGTCGATATGGAAGTCAATGCCGAACCACTACTCAAACTTTTTGATCTTCCGGCTATACTAAACACCAATGGAACAGTACAGGAAACACCAACACCTATTAGAATAAAACCTATAATAGTTGGAATAATAAACGGTAATAGAAAACAAATCAAAAAACCAACGCTAATCATTATAGCGCTGTAAAACAGAATGTTTTTGATTCCAAAACGCATCACCGCATAATCCCCTAAAAAACGTCCCAAGGTAACCGCAGTCATAAAAAAGACAAAAGCCGCAGTTGTAATCTTTTGCGAAGCATGCAATACATTCTGAAAATAAATTCCACTCCAATCATACATAGTGTTTTCGCAAGCCATCGATACAAAACAAATAATGGCAAACTTTAACAGATTTTTATCGGGCATAGAAAAGAACTTACTTTCTTCTTTCGATGGTTCAGTCTCTATTGTTAACGGATAAAAACAACTCACCACCGCTAGCATAGCTACTCCAATACCTAACAAATGAAAGGATGGATCAATATGTTGTGTCACCATAACATAACCCAAACCTGCACCTGCAAATCCGGCTAAACTCCAAATAGCATGAAAAGTGGTCATAATCGATTTAGGATACAAGCGTTGCACTTCCAGCGCCTGTGCATTCATCGACAAATTCAAAATATTTCGTGAAGCTCCAAAAATCAAAAGAATAAGAACCAACTGCCACACATATGCCACAAAACCAGGTAATGTCAAAATAATATTAAACAAAACAGCTCCTGACAACATACAATAACGACTACTGAAAAGATTCAGAATTCTTTTCGTAAACGGCATCGTAAGCATTAACCCAATTGGAAAAGCAAATAAAACAGCTCCAAATTCAGCTTCCGATAAATGCAATTGAGCTTTAATAGCAGGAATTCGCGATGCCCATGAAGAATATCCAAAACCAGAAATGAAGAAAAATGCGGTTGTTGCCAATCGATACCCTTTTGGCGATTGACGTAAATTATTAAAATAGTCTAAAATCATTAATTTGTGCCCCTTTCAATTTGGAGGGCAAAAATAAGCCTTTTAAACGGGTATAGAATGTTAAAAATGGCTAAATAACATTCTTGAAATCCTATTGGTATTTTTACTAATTTTACTCTGAATTTGATACAAAATCAATTCAATTTAATTATGCAAAAAATAACTTTATTACTATCAATACTCTTGATTGCTTCGGCTTGTAAAAAAAACAATAATGCCGAAAAAGATTTAATAAAAAAAGCCGATTGGCTTATCGGAAATTGGGAAAACAAAACTAATCTTGGTACACTTTCTGAAAATTGGGAAAAAGTAAACGACAGCACATTTAAAGCCAAATCACTCTTTATAAAAGACAAAGACACCATTCATAACGAAAGTATCATTCTGGAACAAAAAGGAGAAAATTTAAATTATACCACAACCATAATAGGTCAAAACGATAACAAACCTATTCGTTTTCAACTAAATGAAGATATTGAAAACGAACTAATTTTTGAAAATCTTAAAAACGATTATCCTCAAAAAATCAGCTATAAAAAAACATCCAAAACCAGTTTAACAACTCAAATCTCCGGATTACAATCAGGTAAAAGCAGTAGCGAAAAATACAATATGGTTAAGACAAAATAATTACAATCTCATCATTTTATGAACCTCACTTTATTGAAGGGAGGTTTTTTTTTGCAAAAAATCCACTTCATTAATCAATAAGTTAACTAACAGACTTAATTTTCATACAATAAATCAAGTATATTTACAAATCAACCAATGAACCACAAAAAAATATGAATAAAACAAAAGTATTTTCAATTGTAGTCCCACTACTTATTACAATTTTAAGCACTAATAGCTACTCCCAAAATCCGCTCAACTTTGGCAGTAATATATTCACTGCCGATCCTTCAGCCCACGTGTGGAAAGATGGAAAAATGTATGTGTACACCTCACATGACGAAGAATGTCAAACCGATTTTTTCATGAAAGACTGGTATGCGTTTTCTTCCAGTTATTTAGTCAATTGGACTGACCACGGAGTCATTTTTTCTGTTAAAGACCTTAGCTGGGCCGACAATTTTGCCTGGGCACCGGACTGTGCTTATAAAAATGGTAAATACTATTTCTGTTTTCCGGTTGGAACAGGTTTTAAAGATAGAGTTAATCCAAAAAACAGCACCAAATGGATGGGAATTGGTATTGCCGTGAGTGATTCTCCAACTGGTCCATTTAAAGATGCCATTGGAAAACCTTTATGGACAACTCCTTATGCTAATGATCCTTGCCTTTTTATAGATGATGATGGTAAAGGCTATATTTATTTTAATGGTGGTGGCGATTATTTAGTTGCTGAAATGAATAACGATTTACTCAGCGTAAAAGGCGAAATGTATAAAATGGATTGGGAGGTTACAAACCTAAAAGAGAAGGCCCTTGGGTCTTTAAGAGAAACGGAATTTACTATTATACCATGCCTGAAGAAAACAGAATCCTAACTTATTATACTGCTAAATCTCCTAAAGGTCCTTGGAAATACCAAGGAATTATTATGGATCAAGAAGGCGAAAGTAATAATCATCATTCTATTGTAGAATACAAAGGAAAATGGGTTTTATTTTATCACAGATGGCTAGAAAACAAATCAGAATGTGGCGAAAAACAACGTCAGGTATGTGCTGAAAACCTATTTTTTAACGAAGATGGCACAATACAAAAAATCAACCGAACTGATTTAGGAGTAGGAAACACTTTTAAATAAAAATTTTATTCTTTTTAGCGTTACCCTACGGGTCGGGCTGTCCGCTTTATCTTTTGTTCGGGTAATTTTGGTTCTTATCCGGAATATAAATTTCACTCACAAAAGGATACCGCTTCCATCCCTAACGCGAACTCAAATCCTACATAAAATCCAAAAAAAAACTTCAATCAGCATAGCCAATTGAAGCTTTTAGTACTCAGAGCGGGACTTGAACCCGCACGAACATTGCTGTTCACTGGATTTTAAGTCCAGCGTGTCTACCAATTTCACCATCCGAGCATTAATGTGGTACCTCCAGGGATCGAACCAGGGACACATGGATTTTCAGTCCATTGCTCTACCATCTGAGCTAAGGTACCTAATCTTACTTAAAAATAAGTAAAAGCAAAATAAGAATAAAAAACCCCGTTTCATTAGAATCGGGGTTTTCAAAGAAAGGCGACGACATACTCTCCCACAAAACTGCAGTACCATCTGCGCAGGCGGGCTTAACTACTCTGTTCGGGATGGGAAGAGGTGAGCCCCGCCGCAATAACCACCTTAAGGTTGTTAGTTTTCAGTTCACAGTTTATAGTTTGCAGTTTTTAAACTCTTAACTTATAACTCAAAACTCATAACTGCTCGCGTCGAGCAAATATCTTAACATACTGAGATAAATAATTTAAATTGTCATTAGAAAGTTTGCTGTCCCGATTTACATCGGGACAAGCGGATGTACATAAGCTTACAGGTTATTAGTACTACTCGGCTATGACATTACTGCCTTTACACCTATAGCCTATCAACGTGGTCATCTCCCACGACCTTTAAAAGAAATCTCATCTTGTGGTGGGTTTCGCGCTTATATGCTTTCAGCGCTTATCCCTTCCCAACGTAGCTACTCTGCAGTGCCACTGGCGTGACAACAGATACACTAGAGGTTAGTCCAATTCGGTCCTCTCGTACTAGAATCAGATCCACTCAAATTTCTTGCGCCCACAGTAGATAGAGACCGAACTGTCTCACGACGTTCTGAACCCAGCTCGCGTGCCACTTTAATGGGCGAACAGCCCAACCCTTGGGACCTTCTCCAGCCCCAGGATGTGACGAGCCGACATCGAGGTGCCAAACCCCCCCGTCGATATGAGCTCTTGGGGGAGATCAGCCTGTTATCCCCGGCGTACCTTTTATCCTTTGAGCGATGGCCCTTCCATGCGGAACCACCGGATCACTATGCTCTACTTTCGTACCTGATCGACCTGTATGTCTCTCAGTCAAGCTCCCTTATGCCATTGCACTCTTCGCACGGTTACCAAGCGTACTGAGGGAACCTTTAGAAGCCTCCGTTACTCTTTTGGAGGCGACCACCCCAGTCAAACTACCCACCAAGCAATGTCCCCCCGGTTGGGGGTTAGGCCTCAGATAAACAAAGGGTTGTATTTCAACAATGACTCCACAACGCCTGGCGACGCCACTTCACAGTCTCCAACCTATCCTACACATCATTTATCCAAGGTCAATACTAAGCTATAGTAAAGGTGCACAGGGTCTTTTCGTCCCACTGCGGGTAAACGGCATCTTCACCGTTACTACAATTTCACCGAGCTCATGGCTGAGACAGTGTCCAGATCGTTACACCATTCGTGCAGGTCGGAACTTACCCGACAAGGAATTTCGCTACCTTAGGACCGTTATAGTTACGGCCGCCGTTTACTGGGGCTTCAATTCAATGCTTCTCCGAAGATAACATCTCCTCTTAACCTTCCAGCACCGGGCAGGTGTCAGGCCCTATACTTCATCTTACGATTTTGCAGAGCCCTGTGTTTTTGATAAACAGTCGCCTGGACCTCTTCACTGCGGCCCGCCTTACGGCGGGCGACCCTTCTCCCGAAGTTACGGGTCTATTTTGCCTAATTCCTTAGCCATGAATCTCTCGAGCACCTTAGAATTCTCATCTCGACTACCTGTGTCGGTTTGCGGTACGGGTACTATTAACCTGAAGTTTAGAGGTTTTTCTTGGAAGCCCTTAGGCGCACTATCACTTCAACCGAAGTCTCCGTGTACTATCGTATTTCACCATTCTCTACGGATTTGCCTATAGAGAATATAGCTAGGTACTTTAACGAACTATTCCGTCAGTTCGCGGCGCTTTCATCACTCCGTCACCCCATCACAGTTAACAGTAGTACGGGAATATTAACCCGTGGTCCATCGACTGTCCCTTTCGGGTTCGCCTTAGGTCCCGACTAACCCACAGCTGATTAGCATAGCTGTGGAAACCTTAGTCTTTCGGTGTGCGGGTTTCTCGCCCGCATTATCGTTACTTATGCCTACATTTTCTTTTCCAGCCAGTCCAGCATACCTTACGATACACCTTCAACCCTGCTGGAATGCTCCCCTACCACTTTGCTTACGCAAAATCCATAGCTTCGGTAATATGTTTATGCCCGATTATTATCCATGCTCGTCCGCTCGACTAGTGAGCTGTTACGCACTCTTTAAATGAATGGCTGCTTCCAAGCCAACATCCTAGCTGTCTGGGCAGACAAACCGCGTTCTTTCAACTTAACATATATTTGGGGACCTTAGCTGATGGTCTGGGTTCTTTCCCTCTCGGACTTGGACCTTAGCACCCAAGCCCTCACTGCTAGAGAACATTATATAGCATTCGGAGTTTGTCAGGAATTGGTAGGCGGTGAAGCCCCCGCATCCAATCAGTAGCTCTACCTCTATATAACTTATATCTAGCGCTGCACCTAAATGCATTTCGGGGAGTACGAGCTATTTCCGAGTTTGATTGGCCTTTCACCCCTACCCACAGGTCATCCGAAGACTTTTCAACGTCAACCGGTTCGGTCCTCCACTGTGTGTTACCACAGCTTCAACCTGCCCATGGGTAGATCACACGGTTTCGCGTCTAACACTACTGACTAAAGCGCCCTATTCAGACTCGCTTTCGCTACGGATCCATACCTGAAGTACTTATCCTTGCCAGCAACGTTAACTCGTAGGCTCATTATGCAAAAGGCACGCCGTCACCCCACAAAAGGGCTCCGACCGCTTGTAAGCGTATGGTTTCAGGATCTATTTCACTCCGTTATTCACGGTTCTTTTCACCTTTCCTTCACAGTACTGGTTCACTATCGGTCTCTCAGGAGTATTTAGCCTTAGCGGATGGTCCCGCCAAATTCAGACAGGGTTTCACGTGCCCCGCCCTACTCAGGATACCACTATCTATTACAATCATTACTTATACGAGGCTATCACTCTCTTTGGCTCTACTTTCCAGTAGATTCTAATTCTTCATGCATAAAATCTCGTGGTCCTACAACCCCAACATTGCCGTAACAACATTGGTTTGGGCTAATCCGCGTTCGCTCGCCACTACTTACGGAATCACTTTTGTTTTCTTCTCCTCCGCCTACTTAGATGTTTCAGTTCAGCGGGTTTGCCCACCTATCGGTGTACTATGTCTTCAACATAGTGGGTTGCCCCATTCAGGTATCTACGGATCAAATCTTGTGTGCAGATCCCCGTAGCTTTTCGCAGCTTATCACGCCTTTCATCGCCTCTGAGAGCCTAGGCATCCCCCATACGCCCTTATTTTGCTTATTGTACCAATCTTGTTAATTAAAACAAGACCGTTTTATTTGTTTCCTATTATAAATAATAGAAAACGCTTTCTACTTTTTAATATTTTTTATCTCAATATGTCAATGAACTTTTTCTTTTTAGAATAGACAATACAGATAATAGAGAATAGATTTAGTCTATATTCTTTTTTCTTTATTCTATCTTCTTAAAGATTGTGGAGAATAACGGAGTCGAACCGTTGACCTCCTGCGTGCAAGGCAGGCGCTCTAGCCAGCTGAGCTAATCCCCCAATTTCAATTTTAGATTTTTGAATTCAGATTTTAGATTTCTAAATCGAATTTCTAATTTCTTTTGGTGAATTCCAACTTCTAGAATTTCCTTCTTATTTAAGTTTTTCAGTTTTTTTTTCTTAATTCTAAAATTTAAATCCTAAAATCTTGAATTTTGTAGTCCCGGGCAGACTCGAACTGCCGACCCCTACATTATCAGTGTAGTACTCTAACCAGCTGAGCTACGAGACTCTGTTTTTTACTTAAATTCTTATTCTTTTTTTTTAAATTAACAGCAAGAGTAATAAAATGTCAATATTAATGACCAATAGTTCTTTTCGTCTTTTTCCTTAGCGTGCATATAGCTAACACTAAGGCTCTAGAAAGGAGGTGTTCCAGCCGCACCTTCCGGTACGGCTACCTTGTTACGACTTAGCCCTAGTTACCAGTTTTACCCTAGGCAGCTCCTTGCGGTCACCGACTTCAGGCACCCCCAGCTTCCATGGCTTGACGGGCGGTGTGTACAAGGCCCGGGAACGTATTCACCGGATCATGGCTGATATCCGATTACTAGCGATTCCAGCTTCACGGAGTCGAGTTGCAGACTCCGATCCGAACTGTGACCGGCTTTGTAGATTCGCTCCTGGTCACCCAGTGGCTGCTCTCTGTACCGGCCATTGTAGCACGTGTGTAGCCCAAGGCGTAAGGGCCGTGATGATTTGACGTCATCCCCACCTTCCTCACAGTTTGCACTGGCAGTCTCGTTAGAGTTCCCGACATGACTCGATGGCAACTAACAACAGGGGTTGCGCTCGTTATAGGACTTAACCTGACACCTCACGGCACGAGCTGACGACAACCATGCAGCACCTTGTAAATTGTCTTGCGAAAAGTCTGTTTCCAAACCGGTCAATCTACATTTAAGCCTTGGTAAGGTTCCTCGCGTATCATCGAATTAAACCACATGCTCCACCGCTTGTGCGGGCCCCCGTCAATTCCTTTGAGTTTCAGGCTTGCGCCCGTACTCCCCAGGTGGGATACTTATCACTTTCGCTTAGCCACTGAAATTGCTCCCAACAGCTAGTATCCATCGTTTACGGCGTGGACTACCAGGGTATCTAATCCTGTTCGCTACCCACGCTTTCGTCCATCAGCGTCAATAAACTAGTAGTAACCTGCCTTCGCAATTGGTATTCCATGTAATCTCTAAGCATTTCACCGCTACACTACATATTCTAGTTACTTCCTAGTAATTCAAGTCTAGCAGTATCAATGGCCGTTCCACCGTTGAGCGATGGGCTTTCACCACTGACTTACTAAACCGCCTACGGACCCTTTAAACCCAATGATTCCGGATAACGCTTGGATCCTCCGTATTACCGCGGCTGCTGGCACGGAGTTAGCCGATCCTTATTCTTACAGTACCGTCAAGTTCCTTCACGAAGGAGTGTTTCTTCCTGTACAAAAGCAGTTTACAATCCATAGGACCGTCATCCTGCACGCGGCATGGCTGGTTCAGACTTGCGTCCATTGACCAATATTCCTCACTGCTGCCTCCCGTAGGAGTCTGGTCCGTGTCTCAGTACCAGTGTGGGGGATCTCCCTCTCAGGACCCCTACCCATCGTAGCCTTGGTAAGCCGTTACCTTACCAACAAGCTAATGGGACGCATGCTCATCTTTCACCGTTGTGACTTTAATAGTGGTTTCATGCGAAACTGCTATACTATGAGGTATTAATCCAAATTTCTCTGGGCTATCCCTCTGTGAAAGGTAGATTGCATACGCGTTACGCACCCGTGCGCCGGTCTCTAGTTCCGAAAAACTATACCCCTCGACTTGCATGTGTTAAGCCTGCCGCTAGCGTTCATCCTGAGCCAGGATCAAACTCTTCATCGTATATTGTTTGTCCGCCGTGGCGGACTATTTATTATTTGACTGAAGTTCTAGTGGTTTTATTCTAATCTCTCGATTCTATTACTCTTATTCTTTTGTCCCGATTAATCGGGACGGCTGTCAATTCAATATGTCTAGGAACGTGTTCTTCTTATTTTTTCTCTTCGTTTTTCACACCGTAGCATGTCTCTCGAAGCGGGTGCAAAAGTACAACTTCTTTTTAATCTCGCAAGAAATTTTTAAAGTTTTTTTTAGAAAATCTTACTCTTCTTTTCTTCTCAATTCCTTACCAGCTTTTCAAATAACTTGTCGCTTTTGCGGGGTGCAAATGTAACATCTGTTTTTAAATCTCACAAACTTTTTTAAACCTTTTTTTTAGAAATAAATCTCTAATTTAGATTTAATGTTTGCCAGTATTTTAATGAACGTCTGCGCTGTTGCGGGTGCAAAAGTAGAACCTTTATTCGTTTTGACAATAACTTTTCGAAACTATTTTGAAAGTATTTTTTAATTAACTGAAAATCTTAACTTTACAAATAGAGTTTTTTAAGTATTTTACGATTAATAGAGCAATCTCAATCCTTTTATCACTCCAAACATGCTTTTCCAAGAACAAGAAAAAGAACTTTTAATTTCGATTTCTAACTTAAAACCCAACACAAAATCCAAAAAACACTTCTTTAAAACAACATTAATACACATTAACTCACTTATACAGAAATCATCTTAAAGATACATTATAAGAAAGCTAAACTAATTACGAAGTCTTAATAATCAACCATGACTGACCTTCATATTCTCCGGGTAGTTCCAAGGATCGGAATAATTAATCCAACAAAAGACGGATTGAAAGCAGAAAAACAATTAATGGCTATTTTACCAAAAGAAATTTGGAACGAAATCGGCATGGCAATTTCATTCTTAGGAAGAGAAATATGCAGACCGAAACCTAAATGTTCAGAATGCCCGATAAATTCAGTTTGTAAATATTCCAAAAAATCCATTTAAAGCAAAACCTCTTTTAGCCGAAATTTTAGAAAATACAAATAATCATTTCAAATATAGGTATAAAACAAAAAACCCTATCTGATTAGGATAGGGTTTTCAAAGAAAGGCGACGACATACTCTCCCACAAAACTGCAGTACCATCTGCGCAGGCGGGCTTAACTACTCTGTTCGGGATGGGAAGAGGTGAGCCCCGCCGCAATAACCACCTTAAGGTTGTTAGTTTTCAGTTCACAGTTTATAGTTTGCAGTTTTTAAACTCTTAACTTATAACTCAAAACTCATAACTGCTCGCGTCGAGCAAATATCTTAACATACTGAGATAAATAATTTAAATTGTCATTAGAAAGTTTGCTGTCCCGATTTACATCGGGACAAGCGGATGTACATAAGCTTACAGGTTATTAGTACTACTCGGCTATGACATTACTGCCTTTACACCTATAGCCTATCAACGTGGTCATCTCCCACGACCTTTAAAAGAAATCTCATCTTGTGGTGGGTTTCGCGCTTATATGCTTTCAGCGCTTATCCCTTCCCAACGTAGCTACTCTGCAGTGCCACTGGCGTGACAACAGATACACTAGAGGTTAGTCCAATTCGGTCCTCTCGTACTAGAATCAGATCCACTCAAATTTCTTGCGCCCACAGTAGATAGAGACCGAACTGTCTCACGACGTTCTGAACCCAGCTCGCGTGCCACTTTAATGGGCGAACAGCCCAACCCTTGGGACCTTCTCCAGCCCCAGGATGTGACGAGCCGACATCGAGGTGCCAAACCCCCCCGTCGATATGAGCTCTTGGGGGAGATCAGCCTGTTATCCCCGGCGTACCTTTTATCCTTTGAGCGATGGCCCTTCCATGCGGAACCACCGGATCACTATGCTCTACTTTCGTACCTGATCGACCTGTATGTCTCTCAGTCAAGCTCCCTTATGCCATTGCACTCTTCGCACGGTTACCAAGCGTACTGAGGGAACCTTTAGAAGCCTCCGTTACTCTTTTGGAGGCGACCACCCCAGTCAAACTACCCACCAAGCAATGTCCCCCCGGTTGGGGGTTAGGCCTCAGATAAACAAAGGGTTGTATTTCAACAATGACTCCACAACGCCTGGCGACGCCACTTCACAGTCTCCAACCTATCCTACACATCATTTATCCAAGGTCAATACTAAGCTATAGTAAAGGTGCACAGGGTCTTTTCGTCCCACTGCGGGTAAACGGCATCTTCACCGTTACTACAATTTCACCGAGCTCATGGCTGAGACAGTGTCCAGATCGTTACACCATTCGTGCAGGTCGGAACTTACCCGACAAGGAATTTCGCTACCTTAGGACCGTTATAGTTACGGCCGCCGTTTACTGGGGCTTCAATTCAATGCTTCTCCGAAGATAACATCTCCTCTTAACCTTCCAGCACCGGGCAGGTGTCAGGCCCTATACTTCATCTTACGATTTTGCAGAGCCCTGTGTTTTTGATAAACAGTCGCCTGGACCTCTTCACTGCGGCCCGCCTTACGGCGGGCGACCCTTCTCCCGAAGTTACGGGTCTATTTTGCCTAATTCCTTAGCCATGAATCTCTCGAGCACCTTAGAATTCTCATCTCGACTACCTGTGTCGGTTTGCGGTACGGGTACTATTAACCTGAAGTTTAGAGGTTTTTCTTGGAAGCCCTTAGGCGCACTATCACTTCAACCGAAGTCTCCGTGTACTATCGTATTTCACCATTCTCTACGGATTTGCCTATAGAGAATATAGCTAGGTACTTTAACGAACTATTCCGTCAGTTCGCGGCGCTTTCATCACTCCGTCACCCCATCACAGTTAACAGTAGTACGGGAATATTAACCCGTGGTCCATCGACTGTCCCTTTCGGGTTCGCCTTAGGTCCCGACTAACCCACAGCTGATTAGCATAGCTGTGGAAACCTTAGTCTTTCGGTGTGCGGGTTTCTCGCCCGCATTATCGTTACTTATGCCTACATTTTCTTTTCCAGCCAGTCCAGCATACCTTACGATACACCTTCAACCCTGCTGGAATGCTCCCCTACCACTTTGCTTACGCAAAATCCATAGCTTCGGTAATATGTTTATGCCCGATTATTATCCATGCTCGTCCGCTCGACTAGTGAGCTGTTACGCACTCTTTAAATGAATGGCTGCTTCCAAGCCAACATCCTAGCTGTCTGGGCAGACAAACCGCGTTCTTTCAACTTAACATATATTTGGGGACCTTAGCTGATGGTCTGGGTTCTTTCCCTCTCGGACTTGGACCTTAGCACCCAAGCCCTCACTGCTAGAGAACATTATATAGCATTCGGAGTTTGTCAGGAATTGGTAGGCGGTGAAGCCCCCGCATCCAATCAGTAGCTCTACCTCTATATAACTTATATCTAGCGCTGCACCTAAATGCATTTCGGGGAGTACGAGCTATTTCCGAGTTTGATTGGCCTTTCACCCCTACCCACAGGTCATCCGAAGACTTTTCAACGTCAACCGGTTCGGTCCTCCACTGTGTGTTACCACAGCTTCAACCTGCCCATGGGTAGATCACACGGTTTCGCGTCTAACACTACTGACTAAAGCGCCCTATTCAGACTCGCTTTCGCTACGGATCCATACCTGAAGTACTTATCCTTGCCAGCAACGTTAACTCGTAGGCTCATTATGCAAAAGGCACGCCGTCACCCCACAAAAGGGCTCCGACCGCTTGTAAGCGTATGGTTTCAGGATCTATTTCACTCCGTTATTCACGGTTCTTTTCACCTTTCCTTCACAGTACTGGTTCACTATCGGTCTCTCAGGAGTATTTAGCCTTAGCGGATGGTCCCGCCAAATTCAGACAGGGTTTCACGTGCCCCGCCCTACTCAGGATACCACTATCTATTACAATCATTACTTATACGAGGCTATCACTCTCTTTGGCTCTACTTTCCAGTAGATTCTAATTCTTCATGCATAAAATCTCGTGGTCCTACAACCCCAACATTGCCGTAACAACATTGGTTTGGGCTAATCCGCGTTCGCTCGCCACTACTTACGGAATCACTTTTGTTTTCTTCTCCTCCGCCTACTTAGATGTTTCAGTTCAGCGGGTTTGCCCACCTATCGGTGTACTATGTCTTCAACATAGTGGGTTGCCCCATTCAGGTATCTACGGATCAAATCTTGTGTGCAGATCCCCGTAGCTTTTCGCAGCTTATCACGCCTTTCATCGCCTCTGAGAGCCTAGGCATCCCCCATACGCCCTTATTTTGCTTATTGTACCAATCTTGTTAATTAAAACAAGACCGTTTTATTTGTTTCCTATTATAAATAATAGAAAACGCTTTCTACTTTTTAATATTTTTTATCTCAATATGTCAATGAACTTTTTCTTTTTAGAATAGACAATACAGATAATAGAGAATAGATTTAGTCTATATTCTTTTTTCTTTATTCTATCTTCTTAAAGATTGTGGAGAATAACGGAGTCGAACCGTTGACCTCCTGCGTGCAAGGCAGGCGCTCTAGCCAGCTGAGCTAATCCCCCAATTTCAATTTTAGATTTTTGAATTCAGATTTTAGATTTCTAAATCGAATTTCTAATTTCTTTTGGTGAATTCCAACTTCTAGAATTTCCTTCTTATTTAAGTTTTTCAGTTTTTTTTTCTTAATTCTAAAATTTAAATCCTAAAATCTTGAATTTTGTAGTCCCGGGCAGACTCGAACTGCCGACCCCTACATTATCAGTGTAGTACTCTAACCAGCTGAGCTACGAGACTCTGTTTTTTACTTAAATTCTTATTCTTTTTTTTTAAATTAACAGCAAGAGTAATAAAATGTCAATATTAATGACCAATAGTTCTTTTCGTCTTTTTCCTTAGCGTGCATATAGCTAACACTAAGGCTCTAGAAAGGAGGTGTTCCAGCCGCACCTTCCGGTACGGCTACCTTGTTACGACTTAGCCCTAGTTACCAGTTTTACCCTAGGCAGCTCCTTGCGGTCACCGACTTCAGGCACCCCCAGCTTCCATGGCTTGACGGGCGGTGTGTACAAGGCCCGGGAACGTATTCACCGGATCATGGCTGATATCCGATTACTAGCGATTCCAGCTTCACGGAGTCGAGTTGCAGACTCCGATCCGAACTGTGACCGGCTTTGTAGATTCGCTCCTGGTCACCCAGTGGCTGCTCTCTGTACCGGCCATTGTAGCACGTGTGTAGCCCAAGGCGTAAGGGCCGTGATGATTTGACGTCATCCCCACCTTCCTCACAGTTTGCACTGGCAGTCTCGTTAGAGTTCCCGACATGACTCGATGGCAACTAACAACAGGGGTTGCGCTCGTTATAGGACTTAACCTGACACCTCACGGCACGAGCTGACGACAACCATGCAGCACCTTGTAAATTGTCTTGCGAAAAGTCTGTTTCCAAACCGGTCAATCTACATTTAAGCCTTGGTAAGGTTCCTCGCGTATCATCGAATTAAACCACATGCTCCACCGCTTGTGCGGGCCCCCGTCAATTCCTTTGAGTTTCAGGCTTGCGCCCGTACTCCCCAGGTGGGATACTTATCACTTTCGCTTAGCCACTGAAATTGCTCCCAACAGCTAGTATCCATCGTTTACGGCGTGGACTACCAGGGTATCTAATCCTGTTCGCTACCCACGCTTTCGTCCATCAGCGTCAATAAACTAGTAGTAACCTGCCTTCGCAATTGGTATTCCATGTAATCTCTAAGCATTTCACCGCTACACTACATATTCTAGTTACTTCCTAGTAATTCAAGTCTAGCAGTATCAATGGCCGTTCCACCGTTGAGCGATGGGCTTTCACCACTGACTTACTAAACCGCCTACGGACCCTTTAAACCCAATGATTCCGGATAACGCTTGGATCCTCCGTATTACCGCGGCTGCTGGCACGGAGTTAGCCGATCCTTATTCTTACAGTACCGTCAAGTTCCTTCACGAAGGAGTGTTTCTTCCTGTACAAAAGCAGTTTACAATCCATAGGACCGTCATCCTGCACGCGGCATGGCTGGTTCAGACTTGCGTCCATTGACCAATATTCCTCACTGCTGCCTCCCGTAGGAGTCTGGTCCGTGTCTCAGTACCAGTGTGGGGGATCTCCCTCTCAGGACCCCTACCCATCGTAGCCTTGGTAAGCCGTTACCTTACCAACAAGCTAATGGGACGCATGCTCATCTTTCACCGTTGTGACTTTAATAGTGGTTTCATGCGAAACTGCTATACTATGAGGTATTAATCCAAATTTCTCTGGGCTATCCCTCTGTGAAAGGTAGATTGCATACGCGTTACGCACCCGTGCGCCGGTCTCTAGTTCCGAAAAACTATACCCCTCGACTTGCATGTGTTAAGCCTGCCGCTAGCGTTCATCCTGAGCCAGGATCAAACTCTTCATCGTATATTGTTTGTCCGCCGTGGCGGACTATTTATTATTTGACTGAAGTTCTAGTGGTTTTATTCTAATCTCTCGATTCTATTACTCTTATTCTTTTGTCCCGATTAATCGGGACGGCTGTCAATTCAATATGTCTAGGAACGTGTTCTTCTTATTTTTTCTCTTCGTTTTTCACACCGTAGCATGTCTCTCGAAGCGGGTGCAAAAGTACAACTTCTTTTTAATCTCGCAAGAAATTTTTAAAGTTTTTTTTAGAAAATCTTACTCTTCTTTTCTTCTCAATTCCTTACCAGCTTTTCAAATAACTTGTCGCTTTTGCGGGGTGCAAATGTAACATCTGTTTTTAAATCTCACAAACTTTTTTAAACCTTTTTTTTAGAAATAAATCTATAATTTAGATTTAACGTTTGTCAGTATTTTAATGAACGTCTGCGTTGTTGCGGGTGCAAAAGTAGAACCTTTATTCGTTTTGACAATAGCTTTTTCAAACTATTTTGAAAGTATTTTTTAATTAACTGAAAACGTGGTTTTTATTTTTTAGCGTTTTTAGCGTTTGTAGGATTTTAGAGTTGTGATTCTATATTTTAAAGACTTTTAATCGAACATCCACCCTATCTCCCTGCACCACTTTTAAAGCTTTTCCACGAAGAATCACTAAGAAAACACAGAGACTCACTAAGGTCTTTATTAGATAAACACAAAAAACACCAACCCAATATCAAGAACTTTAGTTCAAACAAAGCTTCCCGATACAATTTTAAACAATAAACTACCGCATTATCATTTAAAACCACTCGAAGTGACAACAAAAACCAACTTAATAACTACAACCCTAGCCCCGATAGCAACGAAAATCCTTTCTTGTCCCGTTTTTTTTTAACGAGACAAGAAAGATTGTAGTGAATAGCGAGAAATAGCTCCAGAAAACAATACATATATAAGCAAGTGTTTTTATTTAGACTTGAATTCCACGAAACATACTATAATATATATTGTATGTATTTTTCTAATACTATATATTTGCACTCTCAAAATTAAACTAACAATGATTAAGATTACTTTGCCCGATGGGTCAGTTAGAGAGTTTGCGCCAGGCGCTACTCCGATGGATGTTGCTAAAAGCATTAGCGAAGGATTTGCAAGAAATGTAATTTCTGCTTCTTTCAATGGTACCACCGTAGAAACAGTAACTCCTTTGACCACGGACGGCAGTCTTACATTATATACATGGAATGATGCCGATGGAAAAAAAGCTTTTTGGCATTCGACTTCCCACGTTATGGCACAAGTACTGGAAGAAATGTATCCTGGAATCAAATTAACTCTTGGACCTGCAATTGCAAACGGCTTCTATTATGATGTGGATTTTGAAGATCAAAAAATTACCGAAGCTGATTTCAAGAAAATCGAAGATCGCGTACTTGAAATCTCTAGAGGAAAACACGAATTCAAATTACGTCCTGTTTCTAAAGCAGAAGCCTTAGAACTATATAAGGACAATGTATATAAAACAGAATTAATTTCGAATCTTGAAGACGGAACAATCACTTTTTGCGATCACGATACTTTTACCGACTTATGTCGTGGAGGACATATTCCGAATACAGGCCTTATAAAAGCAATGAAAGTAATGAGTGTTGCTGGTGCTTACTGGAGAGGTGATGAAAAAAACAAACAGTTGACTCGTGTTTATGGAACTTCTTTCCCTAAACAAAAAGATCTTACTGAATATTTAGCTTTATTAGAAGAAGCAAAACGTCGTGATCACCGTAAACTCGGAAAAGAATTAGAATTATTTGCTTTTTCTCAAAAAGTGGGTCAAGGCTTACCTTTATGGCTTCCAAAAGGAGCTGCCTTAAGAGACAGATTAGAACAATTCTTAAAAAAAGCACAGAAGAAAGCCGGTTATGAGCAAGTAGTCACTCCACATATTGGTCAAAAAGAACTTTATGTAACTTCTGGTCACTATGCAAAATACGGAGCAGACAGCTTCCAACCAATAAATACTCCAGCCGAAGGCGAAGAGTTCTTATTGAAACCTATGAACTGCCCTCATCACTGTGAAATTTATAATGTAAGACCCTGGTCTTATAAAGATTTACCAAAGCGTTATGCTGAATTTGGTACTGTTTATAGATATGAGCAGTCTGGAGAATTACATGGTTTGACTCGTGTAAGAGGATTTACTCAGGATGATGCCCATATTTTCTGCACTCCGGAACAATTAGATGAAGAATTCAAGAAAGTAATTGATCTTGTCCTTTATGTTTTTGGTTCATTAGGATTTGAAAACTTTACTGCTCAAATCTCATTAAGAGACCAAGAAAACAGAGAGAAATATATTGGTACAGATGAAAATTGGGAAAAAGCAGAAAATGCAATCATCAATGCTGCCCGTGACAAAGGATTAAACACCGTTGTTGAATATGGCGAAGCTGCCTTTTACGGACCAAAATTAGACTTCATGGTAAAAGATGCCCTTGGAAGACAATGGCAACTTGGAACTATTCAGGTAGATTACAACTTGCCAGAGCGTTTTGATTTAACTTATAAAGGGTCAGATAACGAATTACACCGACCAGTTATGATCCACAGAGCCCCTTTTGGATCTATGGAACGTTTTATAGCTATTTTACTGGAACACACAGCAGGAAATTTCCCTCTTTGGCTTATGCCAGAACAAGCTATTATCTTGTCTTTGAGCGAGAAATATGAAAATTATGCTAAAAAAGTTTTAGAATTGCTAGAAAATCACGAAATTCGCGGGCTAATTGACAACCGAAACGAAACAATTGGTAAGAAAATTAGGGATGCTGAATTGCAAAAAATCCCGTTCATGCTGATTGTAGGAGAGGAAGAAGAGAAAAACGGAACAATTTCAATCCGCCGTCAAGGTCAAGAAGGAAAAGGAAATATTAGCGTAACAATTGAAGAATTTGCTACAATTGTAAACGAAGAAATAAACAAAACATTAAAAGTATTTACAGTTTAACTTAAATTTTAAAGTCATAGCAATAAGAAGCAACAGAGGTTTTCAACCTCGCGTAGAAAAAAAAGATGCACACAGAATAAATAATCTTATTCGTGTACCAGAAGTACGATTAGTAGGTGAAAATGTAGAGCCAGGAGTTTTCAAAACTTCAGAAGCTTTGCGTTTAGCAGATCAATTTGAATTGGATTTAGTTGAAATTTCACCGAATGCAGATCCGCCGGTTTGTAAAATCATGGATTACAAAAAGTTTGTTTATGAGCAAAAGAAACGTGAAAAAATTCTAAAAGCGAAATCGTCACAAGTTGTCGTTAAGGAAATCCGTTTTGGTCCTCAAACAGATGAGCATGATTATGAATTTAAAAGAAAGAACGCTGAAAAATTCTTAAAAGAAGGTGCTAAATTGAAAGCATTTGTTTTCTTTAAAGGGCGTTCGATTATTTATAAAGATCAAGGTCAAATCTTATTATTAAGACTAGCTCAGGATTTAGAAGAACATGGTAAGGTGGAAGCAATGCCCGTTCTTGAAGGAAAGAGAATGATTATGTTCATCGCTCCTAAGAAAAAAAAGTAAGCAGTTAGCAGAAGACAAATTGCAGAAAATACAATGAGATTAGCAAAAGCTCCGTTCGCTTCGCTCGGGTGCTTCGCAAGCTCGCAAAGACAAGTAAGTAAGAATAAATTAAAACACTAGGAAAAAATGCCTAAAATGAAAACCAAATCTAGCGCCAAGAAACGTTTTAAAGTTACTGGTTCTGGAAAGATCAAAAGAAAACACGCTTTTAAAAGTCACATCTTGACTAAAAAATCTAAGAAACGTAAATTAGCTTTGACTCACTCAGCGCTAGTTCACTCAACAGATATGAAAAGCATCAAACAACAATTAAGAATTATATAATTGTTAATCGTTAAGAGTTATTTGTTATAAGTAAAAAACTTCTAACCTCTAATTCTAACTTCTAACTTTTTATTCTTTAGGTTAAAACAATTAAATTATAACCTTGGAGTATGGCCATAAGTTCTCTTGATTAAATTCGGGACGCCTGCTACAAAAAAACAATAAAATTATGCCAAGATCGGTAAATTCAGTTGCTAAAAGAGCAAGAAGAAAAAAAATAATGAAGCAAGCCAAAGGTTTCTTTGGAAGACGTAAAAACGTTTGGACAGTTGCAAAGAATGCGGTAGAAAAAGCAATGTGCTATGCATACCGTGACAGAAAAGTGAACAAAAGAAATTTCCGCGCTTTATGGATTCAACGTATCAACGCTGGAGCTAGATTAGAGGGAATGTCTTATTCACAATTCATGGGTAAAGTAAAAGCTAACGGAATCGAATTGAACAGAAAAGTTCTTGCTGATTTAGCTATGAACCACCCAGAAGCTTTCAAAGCTGTACTTAATAAAGTAAAATAAACGTTTTATCAACTCAATTTAGGATTACTTACTTACATAGAAAAACCTCATTCTTCCGAATGAGGTTTTTTTGTTATATTGAAACTCAAAAAAAAGACACCTAAATAACGTCAGGACATTTTCAGATATACAGAAAAATAGTATTTTAGTAAAATGATTTTTCCAAAAATAATTTTCAGAACAATAACTGTATTATTGTTACTCCTAACCTTTTCATGCCATAAAAAGGAAGAGGTTGTTTTAAAAGACAGCACATACAATACAAAACAAGTTAATCAATACTACAAACTTGCCAACGAGTATTACGATAATTCTAAATATGATAGTGCCTTTTATTATGCTAACAAAACAAAGCTAATAATCAATCCTGAAAAAGAATTTACAAAGTACACTACTACTATGTTTATTTTAGTAACATCTCAACAACTACAAGGAGACTATTCAGGTGCTGAAAGTACAATTGTTGAAACGCTTTCTAATATTGAAAAGGTAAAGAATGAAAGACAAAAATATAAATTTCACACCATGCTAGCATACAATCACACATGCCAAGCAAATTTTAATGAGGCTTTATTTTATTATAAAAAAGCACTCTCGTTTAATGTTTCTAAAAAACGTAAACTACTAAGTGTCATTAACATTGGAAATATTTACAAACAACAAAAGAAATACAAAAAAGCTATAGAAATATTACTCCCTTTACTTGATGAAAAAGAAATAAAACAAAACAGATATTATCTCTCCGGTATATTAAATGACTTAGGTTATTGTTATTTTAAAATTGGTAACCTAAACGCTATTGCATTTCTAAATAAATCATTAAAACTTAGTTCCAATATGGATGCAACAGCTGATGATGATTATGATTTAACAACTAATTATTATAATTTATATGAATATTATTTAAAAAAAGACCAAAAAAAGGCAGTGAGATATGCTAATTTATATTATCAAAAAGCAACAGAATATAACAATCCAGGTGATCGTTTACTAGCCTTAAGTTTCTTAATAAAAAACAGCACAGGAAAAGAATTAAAAAACTATTCTCTTAATTACATACATCTTAATGATAGCATTACTAAAGTAAGACAAAAGGCAAAAAATTATTTTGCTAAATTAAAATACGATTCTAAAAAAGAAAAAGAAGAAAATCAGAAATTAAAAGCTGAAAAAGAGCTACAAGAGGAATTAGAAAAAAACAAGAATATTGTAATTACTTTCACAATAGTAATTATACTAATCATATCCGGGTTCATCTATTACTACCTAATTGAGAAAAATAAAAAAGAAAAACTTCAAACAGCCTATAATACCGAAATTAGAATTTCAAAAAAACTACACGACGAATTAGCCAATGATATCTTTCAAACTATCAATTTTGCTGAAACTAATGACCTTTCTTCTACTAATAACACCGAAAAACTACTCGAAAATTTAGATCATATTTATTCAACAACAAGAAATATTTCAAGAGAAAACAGCCTAGTTGAAACCGGAAATCTTTTTGAGGAACATTTAAAAGATATGATTTACAGCTTTAAAAATCACTCGGTAAATGTTATTATTAATGGGTTAGAAAATATAGATTGGTCCAACATAAACAACTTAAAAAAAATTACAATATATCGTGTCCTTCAAGAGTCATTGATAAACATGAAAAAACATAGTAAATCTAACTTAGTCATAATTTCGTTTAAAGAACAAGAAAATAAACTTTTATTGAATTATTTTGACAACGGAATTGGAATTAATCTTGAAGAAAATATTAAAAAAAATGGACTTCAAAATGCAGAAAACCGTATTACAGCCATCAATGGTAGTTTTTATTTTGATAGCGAACCCAATAAAGGCGTTAAAATAAATATGATTATCCCAATATAATTAATCAATATGTTTAAAAAAGTATTAATTGCCGAAGATTTAGATTCTATTAGTCAATCCATCATACACACCTTAGAAGAACTTTCTATAGACGATATTCAACACGTAAAATATTGTGATGACGCTCATATAAGAATTAAAAAAGCATTAGCTGAAAAAAAACCATTCGATTTATTAATAAGCGACTTATCTTTTAAACAAGACCACAGAGAAAATAAACTTATTAATGGCGAAGAACTTATTGCTGCTGCAAAAAAAACACAACCAAACATCAAAACAATTGTCTTTTCTATTGAAGATAAATCTTTTAAAATAAAATCTTTATTCAATATTTTAAAGATTGATGCTTATGTGATAAAAGGCAGAAATAGCATTAAAGAATTAGAAAAAGCAATTAACCGAATTTACAATAACGAAACTGGAATTTTATTACCGGAAATAAACACTAATACATCAACAGAAAAATCTATAATCGAAATAGAATCTTATGATATTTCATTATTAAAATCATTATCCAAAGGATTAATTATAAACGAAATTGCAACCGAATTTAAAAAATCAGGAATTGTCCCAAACGGAAATAGTAGTATTGAAAAACGCCTTAACAAACTCAAAACCTACTTCAAAGCAAATAACAATGTACACCTTATTGCTATAGCAAAAGACATGGGATTAATCTAAAATCAATCTATTAGAATTAATAATTCCTTCATAAAAAAGTTCTCTGTTTACGGTTTTCCGTAAAAAAAATATTTTTATTAGTTATAGATTTGGATTCCAATCTACATTAAAACTACCACTAATAAAAACTAAACGACATAGTTAAAATAAATCAACTATGAGAACTAAAATGAATAGTCTATCCAAATTTATAATAATAGGATTATTAATAAATTCGAGTTCCTGCTCCAATGATGATAAACAAAATCTCATTTCGAAAAAAGAGACAACTGAGAAACAGAAGATAAAAACATCCAACATTTATAAGTCAAACTATTTTTATTATTATTCCCCCCGAAATAATAAGAAATACGATCATCAATTTACAGGAACAAATGAAAATGGCGAACAAGTAAATGGAATTATTAATCTTGAAAATGAAGTCGGAATCGGAATTTTAAAAGAAAAAAACAATAATGAAATTGAAATTATCAGTGAGGATATTAATTATAAAGAAATAATAGCAACTGATATTAATGGCTTAAAGTATAAATTAAAAATCGATTAATAAATACTAGGTTTTTTGTTGTTTTTTTCTCGCAGCAGGAAACAAAACATTATTTAAAATCAATCGATAACCTGGTGAATTAGGATGTAAATCTAAAACTGTAGGAGCATCCCCTACTTTGTGTTGGTAATCTTCCGGATCGTGTCCTCCATAAAAACTGAACATTCCTTTTCCTTTTTGTCCGTGAATGTATCTGGATTCTCCATTTAGCTCACAAGTCCCTAATGTCAAAACATTAGATTTTATCAATCTGGCATCAAAAGCTGTAGTTTGTCCCATAAATCCTTTCACGAGTTGGGTATGATTTTGACATAACATAGAAGGAATTGGATCCCATTTGGCCGAAAATTCCATTAGCGTAAAATAATCTTTCTCCATTGGGACGATTCTTTTTTCGGTCATATCAATATCTGAAAACTCATACTTTTCAGGACTTCTTTCTAAAATAAAATCTTTAAATGCTAAAGAATTACCATAATTTAATTTCGACTGATAATTAGCTTCACTCGGATCGCCATCAAACATTGATTCGCAAATATCTACTCCATCAGCTGATAAAGCAATATCAAAACTATCCGTTGCCGAACACATGGCAAACATAAATCCGCCACCGATAACAAAATCTCTGATTTTTTTAGCTACAGCTCCTTTTTCTTGCGAAACTTTAGCATAACCCAATTTGACAGCCAGATTTTCAGCTTCTTTTTTTTGTTCGATATACCAGGGCACATTTCGATATGAACTATAAAATTTACCGTATTGTCCCGTAAAATCTTCATGATGCAAATGCAACCAATCATACAGAACTAATTGGTCACTTAAAACTTCTTCATCATAAATAGCGGTAAAAGGAATTTCGGCATAGGTTAAAACCAAAGTTACGGCATCATCCCAAGGTTGTTTTCCTTTAGGCGTATAAACAGCAATCTTGGGTGCTTTTTCCAAAATCACATTTTCCATATTTTGCGATGGACTTGCAATTTCGTTTAAAATAACCTGCTGTTCATTATCTGATAAAATTTCGAAACTTACTCCTCTAATTTGGCATTCTTTTCGAATTTCAGCTGCATCGGGTAATAAAAACGAGCCACCGCGATAATTAAGCAGCCAACTCGCCTTGTATTTTTTATCCAGACACCAATAGGTAATTCCGTAAGCTTTAAGGTGATTTTGCTGTGAATTCTCATCCATTGGCAACAAAATAAAAGAAGCCTTTACTGAAAAAGAAATTAAGATAATTATGAGGAAAGCTATTTTTCTAAAAAGCATTGGAATGTTTTATTTCAAATATAGCATTTTTTTATCTTAGAAAGGCATATCGTCGTCATCGTCATCATTCAAATTACTTCCAAAAGCTTCATGAGGTGAAGGCAGATTTTTAGTAATATAAGAATTATCATCCTGATTCATTGCCGAAGGTAAATCGTCATCATAACCTCCGCTATAATCATCTAAATTGTCAAACTTACCTAAATGTCCTAAGAATTTCAAACGAACATTTTCGATTCCACCATTACGGTGTTTTGCAATCATGATTTCGGCCTGACCTGCAGTTGGTGCTGCTTCATCATCATCCCATTCGTCAATTTTATAATATTCAGGACGGTATAAAAACGATACAATATCAGCATCCTGCTCAATCGCTCCCGATTCACGAAGGTCAGAAAGCAAAGGTCGCTTACTGGAACCACGCGTCTCAACGGCACGCGATAACTGTGAAAGTGCAATTACAGGAACATTCAATTCTTTGGCTAAAGCCTTTAAGTTTCGGGAAATAGTCGAGATCTCCTGCTCACGATTTCCTCCACCTTTTGAATTTCCACCAGCGGTCATCAACTGCAAATAATCGATAATAATAATCTTTATACCGTGTTGTGAATGCAAACGTCTTGCTTTTGCTCGTAAATCAAAAATAGAAAGCGAAGGCGTATCATCAATAAATAAAGGTGCTTTTTCTAAGTCTTTAACCTTAGTACTTAGCATAGTCCACTCGTGTGGTTCTAATTTACCAGTACGTAATTTCTCAGACGACAAACCTGTTTCAGACGAAATCAAACGAGTGATCAATTGTACAGAAGCCATCTCCAGCGAAAATACAGCTACTCCGTGTCCGTAATCAATTGCCATATTTCTTGCCATTGACAATACAAAAGCTGTTTTTCCCATTGCCGGACGAGCCGCAATAATAATCAAGTCACTTGGCTGCCATCCTGAAGTTAGTTTATCTAAATTAGTAAAACCGGTTTCAACACCACTCAATCCTTCTTTTTTACTAATTTCTTCAATTTTCTTTTTGGCTTGTAAAACTAAACTTTGTGCAGTTTCCGAACTACGTTTAATATTTCCCTGGGTAACTTCGTAAAGTTTTGATTCTGCTTTGTCTAACAAATCAAAAACATCGGTAGTTTCATCATAGGAATCTTCGATAATTTCAGATGAAATACGAATTAAACTGCGTTGAATAAATTTCTGAAGAATAATCCTTGAGTGAAATTCAATATGTGCTGATGAAGATATTTTTTGTGTTAACTGAATTAAATAAAAATCGCCTCCTGCTAACTCTAATTTTCCATTCTTTTTTAACTGAGCCGAAACAGTCAACAAATCGATAGGTTGTGTTTCAGTAAACAACTGTACAATTGCTTCAAAAATATGCTTATGAGATTCTTTATAGAATGCGTCAGACTGAAGAATATCAATGACATCATCAACCCCTTTTTTATCAATCATCATTGCACCCAGTACAGCTTCCTCTAATTCAATAGCTTGTGGAGGAAGTTTTCCTTTTTCTAAATTTATGATTGTAGTTTTATCTACCTTAACAGGCTTAACATTCTTGAAATTTTCCATAGCACGAAAGTAACATAAATTTTAAAAAAAACACAGTTTAGTTATTACACGAATATGTTTATAACTAAGTCGATTTTGTTTATAACCAAAAAAAATCCGTCTCGTTAGTAAACGAGACGGATTATCATTTTAAAATAAGTTTATTATTCTTTGAATTCACCCATTTTAGTGTATTTATCCATTCTCTGAGCAATTAAATCAGCTGTTGATAAATCTTTCAATTCGTTGTATCCTTTTAAGATATACTGTTCAACTGTTCTGAAAGTAGTCTCTCTGTCATAATGAGCTCCTCCTAATGGTTCAGGAATAATATCATCTATTAATTCTTGTTTTTTCATATCAGCAGAAGTCAATTTTAATGCCTCAGCTGCTTTTTCTTTATACTCCCAGCTTTTCCATAAAATAGAAGAACAAGACTCAGGAGAAATAACCGAATACCAAGTGTTTTCAAGCATGTAAACACGGTCTCCAACTCCTATTCCTAAAGCCCCACCTGAAGCACCTTCACCAACAATGATGGTAATAATAGGCACTTTAAGCAAAACCATTTCGTAAATATTTCTGGCAATAGCTTCACCTTGTCCGCGCTCTTCAGCTTCTAAACCTGGATAAGCTCCCGGAGTATCTATTAAAGTAACTACTGGAATATTAAACTTTTCGGCCATTTTCATCAATCGCAAAGCTTTACGATAACCTTCAGGATTAGCCATTCCAAAGTTTCTGTACTGACGCGTTTTAGTATTGTATCCCTTTTGTTGACCAATAATCATAAAAGATTGACCGCCAATTTTTCCTAAACCACCTATCATGGCTTTATCATCTTTAAATCCTCTGTCTCCATGAAGTTCTAAAAATGTATCTCCACAAAGTCCTCTAACGTGGTCTAAGGTATAAGGTCTGCTTGGATGTCTTGACAATTGCACACGTTGCCAGGCAGTAAGATTTTCATAGATATTTTTCTTAGTCTCAATCAGTTTATCGTTGATTTGATTGCATGTAGCGGTAACATCAACATCTGATTCCTGCCCAATAACTTGACATTTTTCTAACTGATCTTCAAGTTCTTTTATTGGAAGCTCAAAATCTAAATATTCCATAGGATTTGTGCGTTATTATTTTATTTGGAAGTGCAAATATAAAATATTAAATCATTTACACCCTCTTATTTTTTATTTTAGTGAAGCTGTCACCATAAAATCTACATTACAATTCTTTTAGAATACATCTAAAAAGAATTCATTCAGCTGATTATCAACGTTAATTTTTATCTTTCAAATAGAAATCAATTCCTTTGAATCCAACTTCTTAAATCATATTAATTATTTTTTACTAATCTTCTTCGGTGTTTTAAAATACCATTTAATATTACCGTCACGATAATAACAACTGCTCCTACATAAAACAAGGCACTCATTTTTTCTTTTTCTCCAATAATAAAGTAAGCCAGAACAATTCCGTAAACAGGTTCCAGATTAGTTGTCAGCATTACCGTATAAGGACTTAATTGCTTCATTACTTTTACCGAAGCTGTAAAAGCATAAGCAGTACAAACACTGGATAAAACAAACAACAGTGTCCAGTCATTAAAAGAAACATCAAAAAAGTCCGCAGTAAATTTATTTTTCCAAAGAAAATAACCACTAATGAAAAATATTCCAGCCAGAAACTCATAAAATGTAATCACCGCCGAATCGTGCTTCAGAATTAATTTCCCATTAGATAAGGTAAACAAAACTCCTAAAATTATAGAAACCAAGGCAAACAACATTCCTTCAAAATAAGCCATTTCGACCTGCATAATTACTGACAATGCCGCAATAATAACCAAACCAAAAAACACTTCGTACCAAAGCACTTTTCGCCCATAAAACAAGGGTTCTAACAATGAAGCCAGAAAAGCACCCAATGAAAAAACAGACAAAGTAATCGATACATTGGAAACATGTATGGCATGAAAGAAAAAAATCCAATGCAGTGCAATTAACAAACCTACAAAGCTTAATTTAAGCAGAGAAAACAAAGGAATACGAAAAGATCTTCTGGAATAAAAGTTATAAAAACCTAAAAACAAAGCTGCTAAAAGCATTCGATACCAAACAATAACATCGGCATCCACTGTAATCAAAGCACCAAGTATGGCAGTAAATCCCCAAATAAATACTATAAGATGGAGATTCAAATAGCTTTTAAGTCTATCGTTTGGCATTGCGCAGTAGATATACAGCCAGAATTCCAAAAACGATATTTGAAAACCAAACAGCTAACATAGGAGGAAAAGTCGATTTCTCGGCCAAAACTCCAAAAATCTTATCAAAAAACACAAAACTAAATGCCACAGCAATTCCTATGGTCAAATTCATTCCCATTCCTCCCCTCCTTTTCATCGAGGATACCGCAACAGCAATAACTGTGAGAATAAATGCCGAAACCGGAACGCTGAATTTCTTATACAAAACCACCGAATAAACCTTGATATTAGACGAACCTCTTTTTCTTTCCTTATCAATAAAATCGATTAACTCGCCCACTCTTAGAGTTTCAGCAATATAAACCACAGGAGTTAAATCTTCGAGTTCAAATTTAAACTTCAGATTTTTTTCAGGCAAAACTTCAATCTTATCCCCTAATTCTCCTACTGTTCTTTTAGTATAATCGTATAAAGTATAAGTACTGTCTTTTTCATTCCATTTAATCCTGCTGGCAGTAATTTTAGAAACCATTTTTTCTTTATCAAATTTCTCTAAAACAAAATTAAAAGCCATCTTAGAAGAACTATTAAAATTACTTACATACAAGAATTCCTTATTATTCAATTGTCGGTAAACATCTGTATTGTCGCCAACCATTTGCTCTCTACCTCCCGATCTCAAGTACATGTATCGAAAATTATTGAACCCTTCACTGGCTTTTGGAACTACATAAAATCCCATTAATAAAACTCCAATAGAAACTATTGTAGCTCCAATGATAAATGGTCTTAAAAAACGAGTAAAAGAAATCCCCGAACTCAAAATAGCTATAATCTCAGTATTATTGGCCAATTTTGAAGTAAACCAAATAATTGACAAAAACAAAAATATTGGGAATAACGCATTTGCAAAATAGATAGTAAAATTACCGTAATAGACAACAACGTCCATAAATGGAACTTTATTCTCAATCATCTTATTAATCTTTTCCGAAACGTCAATTATAATCCCAATAGGGATAAACATCAACAACATAGCCATAAAAGTGGCTAAATATCTTTTAAGAATGTACCTATCTAATATCGTTAACATACTTTAAAGTTAGAAGTTAGAAGTTAGAAATTAGAAGTCAAGTACTGAGAAACTCCCAGCTTCCATCATCTAACTCCCAGCTTTTTTTTACAAGCGTTGGCTCATGTTTTTTACCATCATCTCTTTCCAAGGTCTGAAATCGCCTGCCAAAATATGTTTTCTGGCCTCACGAACTAACCACATATAAAAACCTAAATTATGAATCGTAGCAATTTGTTTTCCAAGATATTCATTAGCTGCAAATAGGTGACGTAAATAGGCTTTGGTATATTCGGTATCCACAAATGTGATTCCCATTTCGTCAATTGGCGAAAAATCGGCTTCCCATTTTTTATTCTTGATATTGATTGTTCCGTTAGCCGTAAACAACATTCCGTTTCTGGCATTACGGGTAGGCATCACACAATCAAACATATCAATTCCTAGTGCAATATTTTCTAAAATATTAATCGGAGTTCCCACTCCCATCAAATAACGCGGTTTGTCTTCCGGCAAAATTTCGGTAACCACCTCAGTCATCGCATACATTTCCTCAGCAGGTTCACCAACTGACAATCCTCCAATGGCATTTCCTACCTGACCGGAATTAGCAATATATTCAGCCGATTGACGTCTTAAATCTTTGTAAGTACTTCCCTGAACAATAGGAAAAAAAGCTTGATCATAACCATATTTCACCGGCACTTTGTCCAGATGATTGATACAACGGTCTAACCAACGGTGGGTCATGTGCATCGAACGTTTCGCATAATTATAATCGCAAGGATAAGGCGTACATTCGTCAAAAGCCATAATGATATCAGCTCCAATAGTACGCTGAATTTCCATCACATTTTCGGGCGTAAACACATGATACGAACCATCAATATGCGATTTAAACTTCACCCCTTCTTCCTTAATTTTTCGGCTATTCGAAAGAGAATACACCTGATAACCTCCAGAATCCGTCAAAATATTACGATCCCAATTCATGAATTTATGCAAACCACCCGCTGCTTCTAAAATTTTAGTCTGTGGACGCAAATACAAATGATAGGTATTTCCAAGAATAATATCAGGATTAATATCGTTTTTTAATTCTCTCTGATGCACCCCTTTTACCGAGGCAACAGTGCCTACAGGCATAAAAATAGGCGTTTCAATTACACCGTGATCTGTGGTAATGCTTCCCGCTCTGGCTTTAGAAAGTGGGTCTTTTTGTAATAAATCAAACTTCATACTAAGGTTTTTCTACCGATTGTTCGGCTGGCAAAGATAGTTTAATTTGGAAAAAGTCACTTATTTTTAACAGCAAAATCAGAGTGTTGACTTTTAAAAGTTTCCACCACAAATTACACCAACAAACACAAATTACCAGCTGTTTTTAATTACACAAATTCTTATACCAAAACACTTAAACCACCTATTGAATTCATTGTAATTCTGACTTCCAAAACAATTAGTGAATTCGCAGCTAACTTTTTCACAAACCAATAAGAATTCTAAATCCATCAAACCTATACTTCCTTAACTCCTTAATGGTAAATTTAAGTGTGTTTATATTCGTAACTTTGTATAACTAATAATTTTACTTAAAACACAATGAAACTCAACATCCAAGATACTTTCAACAAAGAATTACCCGCCGACCCAATTACAGAAAACTACGTCAGACAGGTTGAAAATGCTTGTTTTTCATTTGTAACACCTACAAAAACAGCAAATCCTCAAATCATCCACGTTTCATCGGAAATGCTGGAAAACTTAGGATTAGCAACAGCTGATGCACAATCGGACGAATTCAAAAACGTTTTTACAGGAAACGAAGTTTTGCCTAACACCCAACCTTATGCCATGTGCTACGGTGGACATCAATTTGGCAACTGGGCAGGACAATTGGGCGATGGTCGCGCCATTAATTTAACCGAAATCGTGCATAACAAGCAACGCTGGGCAATCCAACTTAAAGGCGCTGGAAAAACTCCCTATTCCAGAACCGCCGATGGATTAGCCGTTTTGCGTTCTTCTATTCGGGAATATTTATGCAGCGAAGCCATGTTTCATCTTGGCGTTCCTACTACCCGAGCTTTATCATTAGCCCTATCTGGTGACGAAGTTTTAAGAGATGTACTTTATAATGGCAATCCTGCTTACGAAAAAGGAGCCATCGTAAGCCGGATTGCGCCTAGCTTTTTGCGTTTTGGAAACTACCAAATCTTAGCAGTTCGCAATGACATTGAAACACTAAAAACACTGGTTGATTATACCATCAAACATTTTTATCCTGAATTAGGTACGCCTTCAAAAGAAAGCTATCTCCAATTTTTCAAAAAAGTGGCCGAAAACAGTCTGGAAATGGTCATTCACTGGCAACGTGTGGGTTTTGTACACGGAGTAATGAATACCGATAATATGTCAATCCTGGGACTAACCATTGATTACGGACCTTACGGCTGGCTCGAAGGTTATGATTATGGCTGGACTCCTAATACAACCGATTCACAACACAAGCGTTACCGTTATGGCAACCAACCTAATATTGTGCTTTGGAATTTATACCAACTCGCCAATGCTTTATATCCTCTTATTAATGAAACAGAAGGATTAGAAAAAGTTCTCGCTGATTTTGGTACTAGTTTCGAAACCAAATATTTGAATATGATGCTTTCTAAAATTGGTCTTTTCACTGAAGAAGAAAACGATCAAAAACTCATTCAGGAATTAGAAAACAATTTGCATTTAACCGAAACGGATATGACCATTTTCTATAGAAACCTGAGTCGTTTTTCAAAAGAAAATCCGGGAAAAGGAATTACGATTATTCAGGATGCTTTTTATGGTCCCATCGAACAATTGCCTGAAATAACTGAAGCATGGAATAAATGGTTCAATAAATACAGTATTCGTTTGCAATTAGAAAAAGGAACTGATACCGAACGCACTGAAAAAATGAACGCCATCAACCCAAAATATGTATTGCGAAATTACATGGCACAACTCGCCATCGATGCCGCCGACAAAGGAGAGTACGGCCTAATTGACGAACTTTTCAATTTATTAAAAAAGCCCTATTCTGAACAAGAAGACCAGGAAAAATGGTTCGCCAAACGTCCCGATTGGGCAAGAAACAAAGTGGGTTGTTCTATGTTGTCTTGTAGTTCTTAATTTTCGATTACAAACTATTAAATCTTAAAAGTACAGCTTTCGCTGTACTTTTTTATTTTGTAAGAAATCTTTTTTTATATTTGATTAAAGAATTAAATAAGAATGAGACTTTCTGACGTTTTAAAGACATTAGCAATAATTTGGTTTACAGAAACATTAATATCCTGTATACTATATTTCATAATAGAGATATTTACACAACATATTAATATTTGGCCAATACTTTTACTAAAAACATTTCATGCTTTCTACTATTATTGGCCGTTATTAATAATTTATTATTGCAGAGAAAAAGAATTTACTGTTAAATTCTTATGTTATACTAATACTATAATTTTCATTTCAATATCAATTATAATTAGTTTGATTTTAAAAAATATGTCTGATTTATTTTTTGACTATACTTTTATTTGTAACTTATCAGGAATCATACTTACTCCTATTTTGCTTAAAAAAATAAACTTAAAACTGCCTGAGCATCTAAGAATTTATTAAATAAAAAAACAAAAATTATTCACTCAACTTTTATTAGACTAATTTGATATAATAAATTGGGATTTCATAGCTTTGTAGTATTCTTAATAGTATAAAATAATTATGGAGTACAGCATATTAATAGTTCCCGGATTAGGAGATTCGACAACAGGACATTGGCAGGACAATTGGTTACATCATTTTCCAAATGCAAAAAAAGTAGTTCAAAACAATTGGAATCAACCACAATTAAAGGATTGGTTAAGCAATCTGGATGCTACTATCAAAAGTATCGAAACATCCATTATTATTGTCGCTCATAGTTTAGCCGTTTCTTTAGTTGCTCATTGGTCTCAACAAAATGACAGCAGCAAAATTGCTGGTGCTTTACTGGTAGCTCCCGCCGATGTAGAATCGGCAACTCATACTCCCGAAGAAACCTGGAACTTCGCTCCTATTCCTTTAGATAAATTAAAATATCCATCTATTGTAATTACCAGCTCTAACGACCCTTACATTTCGGCAGAAAGAGCCGAATTTTTAGCTCAAAAATGGGGAAGTCTATTTTACAATGTTGGCCCAAAAGGACATTTGAATCTGGATTCACAACTGGGACTTTGGGAAGAAGGACAAGAAATATTACAAACTTTACTACAGCTAATTACTGAAAACAAGAATTAAACGAAGGCCTCATCCGGGGCTTTTTTATTACTATAACGTTTTCCAAAAACACTACCTAAAATCATTTTCTAACATTCATAAATAAAATTGTTAAAACACAGCTATCTTCCAAAAAAAATTGCTCTCTAAAATAATTCTGAAAATGAACTTAAAAAACTAAAAGTACTGGAAAAATTAAAAGACGCTAACTTAGACATCAAATTCCATCAAATCACTAATAGCAATGACTCGATAAGTATCAATTAAAAAAATTAGTGTTGAATTTACATTTATAAAATTCATCTATTTTCTCCATAAAGAAACCAAAACCTCATTTAGAGCTGTTATTCCTAATACAATTGCAATCAAACAATTATAAAAATCATTTGTCTTACGGCAAAATAAAAATTACATTTGCAAAAGTTTATTAACTTTTACACTCAAAATGAAACCTAACACTCAACAATTAAACGATTTAATTATCCAAGTAAGAAGAGACATCCTTCGAATGGTTCACGCTGTTAATTCAGGTCACCCGGGAGGTTCTCTAGGCTGTACTGAATTTTTGGTAGCCTTATATCAAAACATAATGGACCGCAAAGAAGGTTGGGATATGGACGGTATTGGTGAAGATTTATTCTTCTTATCAAACGGACACATCTCTCCTGTTTTTTATAGTGTTCTGGCAAGAAGCGGTTATTTTCCAGTTTCAGAATTGGCAACTTTCCGTTTGTTAAATTCAAGATTACAAGGACATCCAACAACTCACGACAACTTGCCGGGAGTACGTATTGCATCTGGTTCTCTAGGTCAAGGATTATCAGTAGCAATTGGAGCAGCGCAAGCTAAAAAACTAAACAACGACAAGCATATCGTTTACACACTTCACGGTGATGGTGAATTACAGGAAGGTCAAAACTGGGAAGCTATTATGTATGCTTCTGCTAAAGGAGTAGATAACTTAATTGCAACTGTTGACCTTAACGGAAAACAAATTGACGGTACTACTGACGAAGTTTTAGCAATGGGTAGCCTTCGTGCTAAATTTGAAGCTTTTGACTGGGAAGTGGTTGAAATCACTAAAGGAAATGATGTTGAAGCTATCATTGGAGGAATGGCTGAAGCAAAAGCAAGAACAGGAAAAGGAAAACCAGTTTGTGTATTATTACATACTGAAATGGGTAACGGTGTAGATTATATGATGTACAGTCATGCTTGGCACGGTAAAGCACCTAATGATGCTCAACTTGAAAACGCTTTAGGACAAAACTATAATACTGGAGGCAATTCAGATTATTGAATTTCAGATTAGAGATCAACGTCCCGATAGTTATCGGGATAGATTTTAAAACTTAGCATCTTAGAGTCTTAGAGGCTCAGTAACTCAAAAAAAACAAATGAAAAAATATATAAATACAGGAAGTAAAGATACCCGTTCAGGTTTTGGAGTGGGAATGACTGAATTAGGTCAAAAGAATGAAAATGTTGTAGCACTTTGTGCCGATTTAATTGGATCATTGAAATTTGATGATTTCAAGAAAAATCACCCGGAGCGTTTTTTCCAAATCGGAATTGCTGAAGCAAACATGATTGGAATTGCTGCAGGATTAACTATTGGTGGAAAAATTCCATTTACAGGAACTTTTGCTAACTTTTCTACAGGAAGGGTTTATGACCAAATTCGTCAATCGGTTGCTTACTCTGATAAAAACGTAAAAATCTGTGCTTCTCACGCCGGATTAACTTTAGGAGAAGACGGTGCAACTCACCAAATCCTTGAAGATATCGGTTTGATGAAAATGTTGCCGGGAATGACTGTTATCAACACTTGTGACCACAACCAAACAAAAGCGGCTACAATTGCATTAGCTGACCACCACGGTCCTGCTTACTTGCGTTTTGGACGTCCGGTTGTACCTAACTTTACTCCTGCTGACGAACCATTTATCATTGGAAAAGCAATCATGTTAAACGAAGGTACTGATGTAACTATTGTTGCTACAGGTCACTTGGTTTGGGAAGCTTTAATTGCTGCTGAGAAATTAGAAGAAAAAGGAATTTCTGCTGAAGTAATCAACATCCACACTATTAAACCATTAGATGCAGAAGCTATTTTGAAATCGGTAGCTAAAACTAAATGTATCGTAACAGCTGAAGAACACAACTACCTTGGTGGTCTTGGAGAAAGTATTGCAGGTGTATTAGCTGTAAACAATCCTACTCCACAAGAATTTGTAGCTGTTAGAGATAGTTTTGGTGAATCAGGTACTCCTGAGCAATTAATGGAAAAATACAAATTAAACAATCAAGCGATTGTTGAAGCTGTAGAAAGAGTTATTAAAAGAAAATAATTCGAGATTCTAAAATATATTAAAAATCCCATCTTGTTCTAAACGAGATGGGATTTTTGTTTTGAAGAAGCATTTTAATTTTAAGGAATTTTTATAACATATAAGTCATATAAGCCTTTGTTTATCTAGTTTCTTGTTTATAGTTTTTAAATTAGATCACATAAGTTAAAGTCGTTGGAATCATTAAACTACAAAAGAGATAAGTTTAAACCTAAACTTATATGGTTTAAATTCTTATTATTGAGCATAAAGCAAAGACTGCATCACTTCAAAAGAAATACTTTCGTCTTCATTGACAAAATATTTCAACAAGACTTCTCCCCACATTTTACCATCACTATAATCGGCAATAATCCAGCGGTGGTTTAGCACTTTTACTTTGTTAATTACAAATTTATTTACCCCTATCTGATCCTGTCCCACATAAGGATTCCCTTTTGGATTAGCATTCAAATCCATCAATTTTTCGGTTACAACAGGAATTAATTTCTCGTAAGCGATTGTTTTATTGGCTATAGCCGAATCAAAATAATTTTGAGCGTTTTCATTATTTTCCAAAGAAAAATAATTGGCATCAATCAATTTATCAGTCATCAAAGCCACACTGTCTCTGAGTTTTTTTGTGGTTTTTTCGTATCGGTTTTGCTCAAATTTCACTTCCTTACTTAAAAACATATAGGTAAAAATATTAATTAATACCAATAAAATAAAGGCGTAGAGCGTGAATGACTTTTTCATTGTAAAATTATTATAGGGTGATTTCTAAATTATCATAAGCTAGGAATACATTCTCAGGAAGTTTTTGCTGCACTTCTTCATGAAATCCCATCACATGGCTAATATGTGTTAAATAAGCCTTTTCAGGCTTTATCAAAGCAATAAATCCCAAAGCTTCTTCTAAATTAAAATGTGAAAAATGCGGTTCTTCCCTTAAAGCATTAATTACTAATACTTTTAAATTTTGAAGCTTTGCAATTTCGACATCTTCTATTGTTTTTACATCTGTTAGATAGGCAAAATCATCAATACGATATCCAAAAACCTGCAAACCCCCATGTGACACATTGACCGGAACAGCTATTTTGTTTCCAATAGCAAAAGATTCATTATTGATTACTTCAATCGTTTTTACCGAAGGAGCTCCCGGATACTTATTAACTGTTTCAAAAACATAGTCAAAACGCATTTTCATATTGTCAATAACGCGTTGGTGTGCATAAATAGGCATCACGCCCTGCCTAAAATTAAACGGTCTTATATCATCTAAACCGGCAGTATGATCAGCATGTTCATGCGTAAAAATAATTCCGTCTACTTTTTGACAATTAGCAACAAGCATTTGCTGTCTGAAATCAGGACCACAATCAATAACATACGAATAATTATCCCAGTGGATCCATATCGAAACCCGGAGTCTTTTATCCTTGCTGTCCGCACTTTTACATACGGGATGATCACTACCTATAACCGGAATTCCCTGAGAAGTACCTGTACCTAAAAAATATACCTTCAAATCTTATTTTTTTCACAAAAATAGGATTATTTCTCTTTTATTAGGCTAGCTATTTAATTAACTTTGTAACATCAGGCAAATACATAAAATTAAACTAAAAAATGGGTAGCGAAATAAAACTAAAAGGTGACAGAGTCATTGCACAAGTCCCTTCGATAAAAGACAAGGCACTACGTATCAATTTAAACGAAAATATTTATGGAACATTTGCCGAGATTGGCGCAGGACAGGAAACAGTAAGACATTTTTTTAGAGCCGGTGGTTCTTCGGGAACTATTGCAAAAGCAATGTCGGCCTATGATAAAGACTTTAGCGATGCCGTTTATGGTGTTGAAAAAGACGGTCGCTATGTTACTGAAAACCGACTGAAGAAAATGCTCTCGCACGAAGTTGACTTAATTGAAAAACGACTGAACAGAGAGAAACACCCTAACAAAATGTTTTTTAGCTACGCCAATACGGTAGCCACAATCGACTTTGCCAAACAATTTAAAGGACACGGATGGGTAGGTATTAGTTACCAAATTGACCCTACCGAAGAGTATAACGAAATCATACTTCATATCCGTTTTAAAGAAACGGATGCTAAACTCCAACAGGAAACCCTTGGAATCCTTGGTGTTAACCTAATTTACGGCGCTTTTTACAAATACGACGACCCAAAAAAATTACTGCGCTATTTATACGATCATTTAGACAAAGACCAACTGGAGATTGACACCATCAATTTCTCAGGACCTCGTTTTGCTGATGTTGACAACCGTTTAATCAGTTTGCAACTGGTTAAAAACGGAATGACAGATGCCGTAATGTTCAATCCAAAAGGAAAAAACATTCTTCCGGCTGCCGTTTTATACAAAAAAAACATATTAGCCATTAGAGGTAGTTTCCGTCCAGTTACCAAGGTGAATATGGATATGTATGAGAAATCATTACAAATGTTCCTTGAAGAAAACAAAGTGGACAAAGACAATACCTTGGTTATTTTCGAAATTACCTTGTCTAACCTGCGTTCCGATGGTGAAATTGACGAAAGAGATTTTATGGATCGTGCCGAATTACTTTGTTCGCTAGGACAAACGGTAATGATTTCGAACTTCCAGGAATATTACAAAGTGGTAGAATATTTTGCTAATTATACCAAAGCCCGTATGGGACTTGCCATGGGTGTTAACAACCTTGTGGATATTTTTGACGAGAAATACTATCGCCATTTAAGTGGTGGAATTCTGGAAGCTTTTGGTAAATTATTCTTCCGGGACATGAAGGTATTATTATACCCAATGCTGGACGAAAACGGAGAAATCACCACTTCTGAAAACTTAAAAGTGCATCCCCGAATGAAAGAACTATACAAATTCTTTAAATTCAACGGAAAAGTAATTGATGTGGAAGATTACAACCCTGAAAACCTAAAAGTATTCTCCCGTGAAGTCCTAAAAATGATTAACAACGGAATACCGGGCTGGGAACCAATGCTGCCTAGCGGAGTTTCAGAAATCATCAAAGAAAAACGACTGTTTGGTTACGATCCTAATAAGACTTTAGCGGAATAAAAACACAAACTCATAAATACTGAAACGCCACAGGAGAATTTCTTTTGTGGCGTTTTTGTTTATCAAATATTTTTTGAAATAAATATCCTATTTTTGAGAATAAATAAAGTTTGATTGCCGTCAAAGCTATCCAACCAATATTAGCGTATAGTCACGAATTATATCAGACCTAAATATAAGTTGACATTAATTTGAAATTTAGTAAAATAATAATTTTTAAATATTTTTGAAAATGAAACACTTCTTTATATGTGTTATTTTTGTTTTAAGTCTAAAAGGCTTTTCTCAAGACTTTAATTATGGATTATTAATTGGCGGAAATTTCTATGATATAGAAATTGATGGGCCAATAAGTGGAGGAGCTGCAAATAGTGATATTAATTTAGGATTATTTGGAGAATATATTATGAACGAAAACTTCGGATTAAAACTATATGGTATCTACAACACTACAAACGAAGTTGCTAGTTATGATATACCTAATATTGGGCGAGCTTTTAACGGAGTAAGATTAAAAACATTGCAAGCACATTTATTGACAAAGTTTGATGTTAATAAAGAATATAACAAAGGATTTTATTTAACAGGAGGATTTAGACTAACTTCGATTTTAGATAAAAACGCTCGTGATGACCAAGAACTTCTTGACGACTTTTATAAAAAATCAAATGTTGGTGTTCTACTCGGATTAGGAATTAATTTTTCTAAATCATTAAGTATTGAAGTTTTAGCAGATCGAAATTTAACGAATACTTTGGATAGTGAAAATAATACAGCTAAAAATTATGGATTTTATTTGAATTTATTATTTGATATAAGTAATTTGACTTCAAAAAATTAATCCCGACAAAGTATAAAAAATGCTATTTTGTGTTCAACTGCCCAAATATACCAACACAAAGTTAGCGCGGAAATATTTTCCGTGCCCGCAAAGATGAGAAAAAAGCTAGAAATACTTGATGAGATTCCTCATTCTTCGGAATGACAAAATTGGGTATACTCCACAGTTAGTGCGCGAATCCTTTCGCATACCTACTCAACAACAAAAACGCCACAAAGAAATTCTCTTGTGGCGTTTTTGTTTACTTCAAAATCTGAGCGGCGTGCTCTTTGGTTTTTACATTTTCAATGACCTCATCGATAATTCCGTTTTCGTCGATTACAAAAGTGGTTCTGTGAATGCCGTCGTATTCGCGTCCCATGAACTTTTTAGGTCCCCAAACGCCAAATGCCTCAATGACTTCTTTTTCTTCGTCGGCCAATAATGGAAATGGAAATTCGTATTTATCTTTGAATTTGGCTTGCGCTTTTGCCGAATCGGCACTAACACCTAACAAGGCATAATTATTAGCCTGAAAACGCTGGAAATTATCTCTTAAATCACAGGCTTCGGCTGTACAACCTGGTGTACTTGCTTTTGGGTAAAAGAAAACAACTAATTTTTTTCCTTTATAATCTTCTAATTGATGTGCTTTTCCGTCTTGGTCTACGCCAAAAAAATCGGGAGCTTTATCGCCTTTTTTTAATGTTGTCATATTTTTTGTTTAACCACAAAGTTCGCAAAGCTGCTGCTAAGTTCACTAAGTTTTATTTTTTAATTGCTATTGTTTTTTGATATTGACATTGTCATTGATTTTTTGCCATTGCCATTGAAATTTCTTTTCTTTACCATTCAAAATTAAACTAAAATGACCAAACAAGAACGGGTAACATTTGTTATAAATACGTTAAAAGAACTCTATCCTACCATCCCGATTCCGCTAGACCATAAAGATCCTTATACGCTGTTGATTGCTGTTTTGCTTTCGGCCCAATGTACGGATGTGAGAGTGAACCAAATCACGCCTTTACTGTTTGCTAAAGCTGATAATCCGTATGATATGATAAAAATGTCGGTGGAGGAAATTAAGGAAATTATTCGTCCTTGCGGCTTATCGCCAATGAAATCCAAAGGAATTCACGGCTTATCGGAAATTCTAATCGAAAAACACGATGGTAAGGTACCACAAAGTTTTGAAGCTTTGGAAGCATTGCCTGCTGTGGGACATAAAACGGCTAGTGTGGTCATGTCACAAGCCTTTGGAGTTCCTGCTTTTCCTGTAGATACGCATATTCACCGCTTAATGTATCGTTGGAATTTAACCAATGGAAAAAGTGTTGTTCAAACCGAAAAAGATGCCAAACGATTGTTTCCGGAGGAATTGTGGAACGATTTGCATCTGCAAATTATCTGGTATGGTCGCGAATATTCGCCGGCTCGTGGTTGGAGTTTGGAGAAAGATATTATTACGAGAACTATTGGTCGAAAAACCGCCTTAGACGGCTACAAAAAGTAAATCTCACTAACTCTAAAATAATTAGTGAGATTTACCAAAACAGCTATTGCTAGCTTCATTAATTTACAATAATTTCAAAACTATTATCTGCAACTTTTATCATGTGCAGCGCTTTGGAATAATTTAATAGAAAAGAAATAACTTCTTTTTTAGGTTTCATCTGTGTAGTAACTAGATTTTTTTTAGAGTAAATTTTTGCCATATATTATTCTTTCTTTTTAAGTCGTTAGAATAGAACGTGGCAAGTTTGGATATATTGTTTAATTGGTTAAAATAATTTGATGTTTATCAATTACTTTTCTCAAATTCATTAGTGCATAACGCATTCTCCCTAAAGAAGTATTGATACTCACTCCTGTGATTTCCGAAATTTCTTTAAAACTCATGTCTTTGTACATACGCATCACCAAAACTTCTTTTTGGTCTTCCGGAAGTTCTTCGATCAGTTTTTGAATGTCTAATTCTACCTGATTGGCAATCAACTGATTTTCGATAGTTAGCGTATCATCCGTCATAATGGAGAAAACCGAAAACTCCTCGGTTTCCCGATACAAGGGCATTTTTTTGTTTTTTCTAAAATAATCGATAATCAAATTATGAGCAATACGCATCACCCAAGGAAGAAATTTCCCTTCCTCGTTATAGGAATTGGATTTAAGGGTTTTAATAACTTTTATAAAAGTGTCCTGAAAAATATCGTTAGCAACATCTCTATCGGAAACTTTTGAATATATAAAACCGTAAATTTTAGATTCGTGTCTTTTGATCAAAGTAGCTAAGGCCTCTTCGTTACCTGCCACATAATCCTGTACCAACAAGGCGTCTGGAATTTGAATATTAGCTATCATAGTAATACTTTTTAGTATGAGTTAAATTGGGGTATTTTTCTAAAAAGTAGTTTTATACTATAGGCGCTTCTATTTTTGAGGTGATTAATTCTCCAAATTTAACGAATAATTGTCTTGCTTGGTAAATAAATTTGACAAAAATTAAACCAAAAATAAAGTTTTACAATATTTTATAAAATATTGTTATTCTTTTACAACATTTCAACTTAAATTCTGAAAACCAAAACCTTACTGCTTCCTCTCTCCATTTTTTTTACTGATAAACCTTGATATAATCTATTTTAAACTCTTGCGGAAAAATAGCATCATCTACTTCCGGACCACCAAAATTTCCGCCTATAGCCATATTTACCAAAAAATAAAATGGTTGATTATATGGCCAAATAGCCTCTGTTTTATGCTCCGGATTAAAGGTATAAACCAATTGATTATCGACATAAAAATCAATTTTTTCCGGATTCCAGTCTATTGCATACAAATGAAATCCTTGCTCAATTGTTGCTATTTTAGTTTTCTTTGTATTAATTGTATTTCCATGACTGTCCTGGGTATGCAAGGATGTAAAAACGGTATTAGGTTCTTTACCAACATATTCCAAAATGTCAATTTCTCCACATTTAGGCCAACCCACCTTATCAATATTAGCTCCAAGCATCCAAAAAGCCGGCCAAATTCCGGAACCAACAGGCAATTTAGCTTTGGCTTCAAAATAGCCGTACTGAAATTCCTTTTTTCCCTTAGTTGTAATTCTCGAAGAAGTATATTTTTCTCCTTCTTTTTTAGCTGTTATCACTAAGTATCCGTCTTTTAGCTGTTGGTTTTCTTTAGTATAAAGTTGGCGTTCATTATTACCCCAACCGCAGTTGGGGCAACCATCTCCTAATTCAACATTCCAATTATTCAAATCTAATTCTTTAGCGTTAAATTGTTCTTCCCAAACTAATTTTTTCCCTTTTGGCTGGGCCAAAGAAAGGGTGCTGACGAAAAGTATAATTAAAAATTTATTCATTTTTTAGTTGTTTAAATATTGGAAATCATTTTCCAAAGTTTGCACTGAATTTCCTCCGACAAAAACTTTAAAATCCCCCGGTTCTGCTTCCCACTTTGATTGGGCAGTATAAAATTCAATTGTTTTTTTATTGATTGTAAAATTTACTTTTTTAGATTCACCGGGCTGTAATTCAATCATTTCAAATCCTTTCAATTCTTTTACCGGACGGGTTACCGATGCGATCAAATCACGAATGTATAACTGAACCACCTCTTTTCCAGCGTATTTTCCTGAATTTTTAACCGTTACTGAAACTTCAATTTGCTCGTTTCCTGAAAATGCTTTTTGACTTAAACTTAAATTTGAATATTCAAATTTTGCATAACTCAAACCATAACCAAAAGGATACAAAGGCGTATTTTTTTCGTCAATATAATGCGACCAAAATACGCTATCGGGCTCTGTCATAAAAGGGCGACCGGTGTTTTTATAATTGTAATAAATAGGAACCTGTCCCACATTTCTGGGGAAAGTCATAGGTAATTTTCCACTCGGATTATAATCTCCATACAACACCTGTGCAATGGCATTTCCACTTTGTGTTCCCAATTGCCAGACTTCTACAATAGCAGGAATATGAGCATCGGCCCAAGGAATGGCTAATGGTCTTCCGTTATTTAAAACCAAAACAATATTCGGATTCACTTTATAAACCGCTTCTAATAACTCCTGTTGTACTCCCGGCAATCCAATATCAGTTCTACTTCTACCCTCTCCTGACTGCAAACCGTGTTCACCTAAAGACATAATCACTACATCGGCAGTTTTTGCGGCCTGTATTGCTTCGTCAAATCCGCTTTTGTCAGTGGTGTTAATTTTGGTTTCCCAGATAAATTCGGTTCTACCTTCGGTTACATCGGCACCTTTTACATAACTCAATTGGTTTCCTTTATAATTTTGTAATCCTTCTAATAAAGATACTGCCGAATTATCATCGGCTGCGATGCGCCAACTCCCCAGCGGACTGGTTTTATCATTTGCCAAAGCACCAATTACAACAATTTTCTGACCGGATTTTTTTAATGGTAATAGCTCTTTTTCGTTTTTCAAAAGAACAATTGATTTTTTAGCCATTTCTAAAACTCCTTCCTGGAAAGCCGCTTTTCCTAGGGTTTCTTTTTCGTAATTTTCATCACAATACAAATAAGGATTATCAAACAAACCCAATTCGAATTTAACTTTCAAAATTCGTCGGGCGGCATCATCAATTAGGCTTTCTTTTACTTTTCCTTCTTTTACTAAAGTGGCTAAATGCTCCACATAAGCATTGGATTCCATATCCATATCCGAACCTGCATTAATAGCGATTTCGGCCGCATGTTTACTGTCTTTAGCAAAACCATGAGGAATCATTTCGTTAATCGAACCCCAGTCAGAAACCACAAAACCATCAAAACCCCAATCGGATTTCAGGATTTTTCTTTGCAAATAAGCGTTCCCTGTTGCGGGAATTCCATTCAGTTCATTAAAAGAATTCATAAAAGTGCGAACCCCGGCATCGACAGCGGCTTTGAATGGAGGGAAAACGATATTTTGCAAAGTAGATTCGCCAATATCAACTGTATTATAATCTCGTCCTGATTCAGCAAAAGCATAAGCCGCAAAATGTTTGGCGCAAGCCAAAATAGTATTTCTCGCTTTCAAATCATCGCCTTGAAAACCTTGCACACGGGCAATTGCTATCTGACTTCCTAAATAAGGATCTTCCCCGGCACCTTCCATCACTCTACCCCATCGGGCATCACGGGAAATATCTACCATAGGAGCAAAAGTCCAATTGAGCCCTACAGAAGCCGCTTCCTCAGCAGCTATGGCAGCTGATTTTTTTATTTCTACTAAATCCCAACTGGCAGCTTCGGCTAATGGAATAGGACTGATGGTTTTATACCCATGAATCACATCAAAACCAAATAACAATGGAATTCCTAATCGTGTTTCTTCGACTGCTATTTTCTGTAAAGCTCTTACGTCTTTTACTCCTTTCACATTCAACATCGAACCTACCAAACCATTTTTTAAGTCGGCGTATTTCTTAGCTGCCTGACCTTCTTTAGGCGTAGGTCCTGTAATTTCCCAAAAACCATTGTATTGATTGAGTTGTCCAATTTTTTCTTCCAAAGTCATCAATTTCAAAACAGAGTCAACTCTCATTTCTAATTGATTTTTTGGAACAAAACTTACATTGGGCTTTATTATTTTTTGGCTGCAACTCAATATAGCAATGGTAATGAAAACAAATGACATTGTTTTTATTACTCTCATTTTCTGTCTGTTTTTAATTAAAAGGCCGATTTTATTCGACCTTTCAATTGCATTTTTAATTTGATTATTGGTACACTCTTACATAATCTACTTCCATAGAAGATTGCGTAAATGCCGGGTCAATAGTTCCTCCAAAGGTTCCCCCCATGGCTACATTTAGAATCATAAAGAAATCTTTATTGAAAGGCAAACTACTGTCGTTAGTAACCGTATGGAAAAGCACATCGTCCACATATATTTTTACTGACGCAGGACTCCAAACAGCTTTATATACATGAAATTCAGAAGAAGCATTTGTTATTGTCGTAGTATTTGTATTCCCATTTCCTCCTGAGCGACCCGGATAATGTAAAGTACCATGGATTTTATTAGGTTCATTTCCTTTATGCTCCATGATGTCTATTTCTCCACAAGCCGGCCACGTATTAGTAGCATAATCAGCCCCTAACATCCAGATTGCAGGCCAGGTTCCTCCACCAACGGGCAACTTAGCTCTAACCTCAACTTTTCCATAGGTAAAATCAAATTTCCCTTCTGTTTTTAGTCGGGCTGAAGTATAAGACGAACCTACTTTTTTAGCGGTAATTTTCAAACTTCCACCAGCAACAATTACGTTGTCAGAAGCATTCGTATAACTTTGTGCTTCATTATTCCCCCAGCCATCAGTACCGGTTCCTAAATCGTAAGTCCATTTAGTAGCATCGGGAGCGCCATCGGTATTAAATTCATCTGAGAATTTTAAAACAGTATAGTCTGGATCAGGAGACGAAGTTGGTATAGTAGTAGTAAATATGAGATACCAGGCTAGTGCTGCATTATTTCCTTGAACTAATCGCACTACCATTCTATTTTCAGTAATGGATAAAATTTCATATTGAGTCGCTCCTGCATAATAGCCCATAAAACCTCCATCAGAAAAATTCATCACTGTTCCTGTAGTTACTCTTGTCTCAGCTGGATTTTTAGAAACAACTGAAGTGGAAGGACTTAAAGATACAATTTTAGTACCTGCTGTACTATAAGCTAAACAAGCATCATCGCCACCATTTGTTCCGCCTGCAACACTTTTATAAGAGTTGTGAAAAAAGGTATTTCCTTTGTTATCTTGTTTGTATTCAATTTTACCATTTACCAAAGCAAAAGTATAATCTCCATCATAGAAACAAGTAGCTGATTTTTCAAAAGGCTCTGCCTGGTAATAATTAGCAAAATAATTTTTAGTAGCGTCACCATCATTTTGTCCAACTCCAAGATGACCTTTTTCGGAGGCAGCTAAATACCATTTTTTTCCAGTAGCCGTACCACCAGTAAGAAACTGTGTAGATCTTTCATCGCTAAAATTACTAAAAACAGTGACTTCTACTGTTTCATTGGTAGCTAAACCTCCTTTACCATAAGCAATTACTGTTACTGTATAAGTATTAACACCAACTGTTGTAAAGCCGTGCTCTACAATACCTCCTGGAGAATTTTCTGTAACGCCATCCCCATAGATATACTTATAGGAAATAGCACCATCAGCTGTACTCTTAAACTTAACAGTACCAGAACCATCTCCATTAGGCAGAGCATCAGTTTTTCCAACTATTTCTACTGTAACATCTAGATTAGTTGGAGCGCTTAATGTTCCAAAAACTAAATTATCCTCCTGACAATTGACCATCAGTAACAATGCAAAAATGGCAATTGTGCTTCTTAATATATTTTTCATCTTTTGTAGTTTTAGTTAGATTGTTTGATATCATCAAAATAATAGGTAGTTCCTGTTCCATTTACACCAAAATCAGGGAACAAAATGACTCTATCATACGCATTAGCAGTATTGAACGCAGCTGAGCTTGTCAAATCAAACGTGAGTACCTGCCATGAATTAGCCACTGTTGTTGTGGCTTCGATTTCAACAAAAACTGTTGGATTACCATTACCATCTTTTGGAGAGGTTGAAACTTCCATTTTGAACAAAATCTTAGCTCCAACTTTTGGCGACCAAACATTCACTTTCACCTTAGTTCCTTTAGTAAAATCAACTTTAGCATCTAAATTCAAACTCGCTCCAGCCCAAACCTGTGCTCCTGATGGTTTCTCAATTTTCACTACTTTATTGGATAAATTATTACCCGATTTATCAGGATTATCAATCACAGCTGCCGGAATAGCTCCAAAATCAGCTGCTCCAAAACCTGCCCATGGATACGTTAAGGTTGTAGATTCAAAATCAATAGGCATTTCAATTAAAGCAGAAGGTGTTTTGTAGAAATAAATATTATCGATAAAAACACTTCCTCCTGCCCAAGGTGTTCCTACAAATTTCAATTGAAATATATCAGCTACTGTTAATCCCTGGCTTGTAAAAGCTGAGATTGGAATATCAATACTGGTCCATTGATTTGCAGTTAAATCCTTTACTACTGGTTTTTCACCATTGGTTTTACTGATTAAAGAAGTTTCTATTTTTTGTAAATCAGCAGTCCAAACGTCCATGTGAATGAATTCCATTCCGGAAACATCAATGGTTGTTCCGTCAGCCAATGCTATCCCTTGGTAGCTTAATTTGATATAATTGAGCATTTTATCGCCATTTAAGTCAAATTCTGTCCAGCTGCTTCCCTGACCTGCTTGTCCCCAATCCGGGAAATAATTGGTACCGACAACATTCGTATATTTTGAACCATAAATAGAAATAACATCAGCCGCCTGACGATTAGGTGGTGTTGGAGCCGAAGTAAAAGGCTTATTCACAACAGTTACCGTAAATTGCTGTGAAAATTCAGTGGTTTGAATCGCTGCACTTTTAGAAACTACTCTAATCGTATAAACGCCTGCATTTTGATAGGTATAAGAAACCGGTTCTCCATTATTAACCGAAATAGGATCTGGCTTTCCAGCCTCGCCAAAATAAACATCATAAAACAAGGCATAATCTGCAGTTGCCACAACATTCACTTTTTTAGAAACAGCTAAATCATTTTCGATAGTAACCACTAAATTTTGTGGTGCTTTAAAAGAAACGACAACTTGTTGAGTGACTTCAGTTCTTTTTCCATTTAAAGTAGTTCCAACAATTTTAGCATTATACGTTCCTTCTTTGTAAACATGATCTACCGTAGCCCCCGGATTCACATAAGCCGGTGTTGTGGTTTCATCACCAAAATATATTTCGTATTTAGTAACTCCCTCTCCTTTAGGCAAGAAAGTTACTTTTCCTGTATTATCCTGCGTAACAGTAGTTAATGCTGAAATATTAGTTGGAGCACCCAGTGTATCCAAATCAATCAGATCATTCTCGGTTGAACAACTAAAAATCATAGCTGCTACAATAAGACTTGTTATGTATTTTATCTTTTTCATTGTACTAATTATTATAGTTAGGATTTTGTTGCCAGTTTCCTGCTGCAAATTGAATCTCTTCAATTGGAATAGGAAATAATTCATTCTTATTAGCCGTAAATCCCGGAATTTCCTGAGCCGCTTTTCCTGTTCGAACCAAATCAAAGAAGCGATGTCCCTCTCCTGCTAATTCTACTCTTCTTTCTGCCTGAATAAAATCAGCTAAGGCTGCTCCTGATGCAGTAATATCATGGTTGTTATCCCCAAAAGCACGACGTCTTACTTCATTCAGATAATTTCGAGCAAGAGCATCATTTGGAGCTGTACTTTTATTGTATGCTTCTGCTGCCATTAATAATACATCAGCATAGCGAATAGCTCTGTAATTATTTGGACTTGTCAATTTAACATCCCCAGCTGCTTCTGTTCTTCTTTTTCTAGGTATGTATTTTCTATTAAAATATCCTGTATCTTGATTTTGTTTGGTGTAACTCGTACCTGGATTTTGTGCTATCCATGCTACCATATCTAAAATAGTTACCTCCTTTCTTAAATCGCCTGCTTCAAAAGCACTAACTATCTTTGGAGTAGGTAAATTAAAGTTGTTTCCATCAGCAAATACAGGACCAACGTATCCAAAAGGACCTGCAAAACCTACTGCAACATTTCCTTCGCTATATTGTAATTGTCCATAACTGGCACCTTCAACATCTGTGTACTGAATTTCAAAAACAGATTCAGGTCCGTTTTCCCCCGATTCTTCGAAAATACTTCCAAAAGGAGTCAAACCAGCATTTATTTGCTGTGTTGTCAAATCAGCAGTTTGAACTAAATGGTATCTACCAGTCGCAATTAATTTTCCAAAAGTCTCGGCAGCTAAATCGTATTTTTTATCATACAAGTATGCTTTTCCAAGTAAGGCTAAAGCTGCACCGCTTGTAGCTCTGCCCTGTTGTGCAGGGGTTGCAGGTAAATTTTCAGCGGCATAAATTAAATCATTTTGGATAGAAGCATAAACATCTGAAACTGATGAACGTGGTATTGAAGTCTCATCACCAGGGGAAAAACGTGCGTCTCCTTTCATTGGGATACCTCCAAACCATTTTACCAACTCAAATTGATAGTAAGCTCTTAGAAAACGGGCTTCTGCAATAATTTTATTTTTTCCTTCAAAATCCGTTTTATCTTTGAATTCAAGGATATAATTAGCTCTTTGAACTCCTGCAAACATCCAATCCCAAAGTTGTTTTAAATTTTCATTCACAGGACCATGAATCATTTGATCAATTTGTTGGTAGCCTATAACGTCTGTTGGACTGTTTCCTCCTGCAAATGTGTTATCAGAGGCTATTTCTCCCATTAAAACATTAATAAAAGTGGACTGTAATAAATCATAGGCTGCAATTACAGCATTTTCATAATCGGATTTAGAATTAAAATAATTCTCTGAATCGATAGAGTATTGAACAGGACGACTCACAAAATCATCACTACAAGAACTAGTCATTGTAGCAAAAACAGTTATCGTCATTATGGTGATAAATAGATACTTTTTCATTTTAATATAAATTAAAAATTAATGTTTAAACCTAACATATACGTTTTTGGAATAGGATAGAAACCATAATCGATCCCACCTCCTATAGGAGCACCATTAGAAGCACCCGGGTCAAATCCTTTGTACTTTGTAAAAGTGTAAAGATTATTAACCCCAGCATATAGGCGTAACTTACTTAGTCCAACTTTTTCTATTGTATTTGGATTTAAAGAGTATCCCAATTGGATATTTTGGATTCTTACATAGGACGCATCTTCAACAAAATAATCAGAAAACAAATTATTAGTTGTAGCTGCTGTTGTAACTCTGGGAACGCTATTACTAGTTCCTTCTCCAGTCCATCTGCCTAAAACATAATTTAAACGATTGGCATCTGGTGCAACACTCTCGTAATTACGAACCATATTATTGCCTAAAGAAGCAAAGGTGTACATCGAAAAATCAAGTGCTTTATAATTAAACTGCACATTGAAACCCATTGTTGCTGTAGGGATTGGATCTCCAATATCTGTTCTGTCATCAAAACTGATTTTGCCATCTCCATTAACATCAACATATCTAATATCTCCCGGAGATGCCGCTACTCCAAGCTCAACCTGAGATGGGGCATCATTAACTTCTTGTTGATTTTGAAAAATACCATTTGTTTTCAAACCATAAAAATACCCTATGGAATGACCTACCTGCATTCTTGAAGGCGCTTGTTGACCAATTCCAAAGGAGCCACCGGCAATAAATGGTGTCCCCATATAAGTTACATTGTTGCGTAGCATAGTAACATTGTAACCTAAACTCATATTAAAATCATCTGAAAATCTATTGCTATAATTTACAGCAAATTCAATACCTTCATTTCTAACTGTTCCAGCATTAATCGTAGGATTTGAAGCTCCGGGTGCTTGCCCTCCTGATATGCCTGAAACTGGAATGCCAGGGATTAATAAATCAGCTCTGGTATCAATAAAATAATCAACAACTATATTTATTTTATTGTCAAACAAATTCATATCTACTCCAACATCAAATTTCTTAGCTTCTTCCCATTTAAGATTCGGATTCGGAATTTGACCACTAGCGCGACCATTTATTAAAGTACCATCAAAAACATAGGTTGCTTCACCCGTAAGCTGAGAAATGTAGCCATTATTAGGAATAGCATCATTTCCTACTATACCATAACTTCCTCTTAATTTTAAGAAATTTATAATTGATGATTCACCAAAAAATCCTTCGTCAGAAATTACCCAACCAGCCGTTACCGAAGGAAAATAACCTACTTTATTTCCCGGACCAAATTTGGTTGAAGCATCTCGTCTTAACATGGCAGACAAAAGATATTTTCCTTTATAATCGTATTGTAATCTTCCAAAATAAGACAACCTTCTTTCGTCATATACATAAGAACTTACAGGCACTGTTCCTGCAGGAGGAGCACCGTTAGCCAAGCTAATATCGGCAAAATCCCATGAATTATTAGGCACATCATAACCTGTTGCAAATAAACCGTTACCATATTCTTTAAAAATAGTATTACCAACTACACCAACCAATTTGTGGTTTTCAGCTATGGTTTTAGTATAAGTAGCAAATAAATCAAAAGAATAGTTGTTGTCGTTAACCGCATTTTGAGAGACGGAGCTACGTGTGGTATTAAACACTTTACCACTACCGTAATCTAATATCGGAGAAAAGCTTTTAGACTCACTATTTGCCGTTTTAAATCCAATGGTACTGCTTAATACAAAAGCAGGAGTGAACTTATAATCCAACCCAAAATTTCCATTTATTTGCTTAAAGTTATAATCATTATAACTATTAGCAATTTGAGCCAAAGGGTTAATCATTTCATTTCCTAGGGAGCCTCCCGGAAACACCGTAAAATTACCTGATGAATCGTAAGGATTAAGATTAGATGGCGCATTAACTGCATTTAATAGTACGGAAGCATTGCTATTCTCAGGCAAGGTTCTTCTGTCAAAATAGGTATAAATCACATTTGTTTTTAACTTTAGCTTCTCAGTAACATCTGCACCAAGAGAAACCCTTGCTGTATTTCTTAAAAATCCGGATTTTGATTCACCTACAATCCCTTCTTGATCTAAGTGTGAACCACTAACAGAATACGTAATCTTGTCAGATCCTCCCGAAAAAGTCAAATCGTGACTAATGATAGGCACCCCTTTACTTAGCGTTTTGTCCTGCCAATTTGTTCCTTTACCAAATCCGCTAACATTTGTATATGGTATTGCATTTCCACTATTAGCATATCTTTCATTAAGCAACAAAGCATATTCCGTAGCATTTAATATTGGTAAAGTGCGTGAAGTTTCTTGGAAACCAGCATAGGTATTATATACTATTTTACCTTTAGAATTCTTTTTACCCATTTTAGTGGTTACTAAGATTACACCATTCGCCGCAGCAGAACCATAAATGGCAGCCTGTGCATCTTTTAAAACAGTGATGGTTTCAACATCATTAGGATTCAATAGTCCCAATTCTCCAATATAACCATCTATTATAGTTAATGGTTTGGCATCACCATTAGTAGCAATACCACGAATTCTGATATCCAATGCTGCACCTGGAGATCCTGATTGAGTAGTAACATTAACCCCTGAAACAGTTCCTTGTAAAGCTTGTTCTATTCTTACAGGTTTTAATACTTCTAAAGTTTTACTATCCACAGTAGAAACTGCTCCGGTAACTTCTTTCTTTTTTTGGCTTCCATAACCAATTACAACCACTTCATCTAACACTTTTGAATCTTCTAATAGAGTAATACTCATATTAGTGTTAGTTCCTGTTACGGAATATTCAAAAGTTTTATACCCTATAAAAGAAAAGACAACAACGGAACCCGATGGAAGTCCCTTTAAAGTAAAATTCCCATCAAAATCAGTGGAGGTACCACTAGTGCTGTTCTTAACTTGAACATTAACCCCTGGTATTGGTAAACCAGAACTTTTTTCTTTTACAGTTCCACCTATGTCATAACTTTGAGAAAAAACCAAAGTTGAAAACATTAGAAAAACAATTAATAGATAATTTGATTTCATATAGTTTGTGTTTTTTATTGTGAATTATAAAATTATAATCTTAAAACGCTAATTCATTAAAAATAACCCCTACAAAAAACATACAATAAAAATAAAAACACTTTTATTTATCAATAATTCAACAAAAACAAGAAAACACAAGAAATAATGAATCCTTAATTTTTTATTAAAAAACATAAAAAAACCACAATATTTAGCAAATGTTGTGGTAATGTATAGTTTTTACTGTCTTTGTAAAGGTCAGCTATACAGTCAAAATATACTCAACCAAGCCTTGTTCATGTGATAAATCCATTTTTTTACGCAAACGGTATCTTTTTATCTCAACGCTTCGTACCGATATATTTAACAATGGAGCTATTTCTTTTGAAGACAAATTGAGTCTTAAGTAAGCACATAATCGCAAATCATTTGCAGTTAAGGAAGGGTGTGCCTCTTTCATTTTTTTCAGGAAATCCTTATCTGTTTTATTAAAAGCTTCCTGAAAAACACTCCAGGAATCTTTTCCTGTAATATTCTTATTGATAGTAGAAATTACGGTTTTAATACTTCGGCTATCACTTTCTTCATTGTTTTTTAAATCTTTCTGGATAAAGGCTAATAATTCATTTTTACTATGCAAACTCATAGCAGAAGCAGCAAGCTCTTTATTGATTTCATCCACATCATGAGATAATTGTTCATTTTTTAAACGCATTAATTGTTGTTCATTTTCCAACTCTTTTATCTCTAACAACAAATTATTTTCTTCAATCAGTTTTTCTTTCTGACGTTGATAATATTTATTGTATTCTTTATGAATTAATCGAATGGATAAAAATCCTAAAAGAATATAAATAACAATAGCCAAATTAGTAGCATACCAAGGTTTTAAAATGGTAAAATGATAAGTTACTGTGTTTTCCAGATTCGAATTAGCCAATTTTGCCTTCACTTTAAAAACATAATCCCCTGATGGTAAATTCTTAAAATTAACTGAGGGCCTTACATTCCAATCACTCCATTGATCCTGAAAACCTTCTAAAATATATTGGTACTCCACATTAATATATTTATTGTACTCGGCTACGGTGTATGAAAAAGTAAGGTTGTTTTCATCATGTGGAAATCGACCTTCCTCAAGAATTGGATTAGTTTTCACTGACCCATTTAGCGTATTACTACTAATATTTGAAATAGAAACTTTATAATTTTCGAAAGCCAATTCGTTAATATTCATTGTATAATAACCATCCGTAGTTCCAAAAAAATAAGTAGAAGGCGATAATTGAGTAATATTCTCATAGCCTAACATGGAATTTGTCAATGAAGCAGGAATAGGAATACTGTTTCTTTTTAGCTTATTAATCAACTTATTAGAAGCATAATAACTAATATAATTCTTGGAAAACAACCATATTTTATTAGAATTATCTACAATCATTTTACCCGAAGTATATTCGTCTTTTTCAAAAACAGAACTCAAAACCGGCTCTTTATAAAACTCTTTTGTTGCATTATTTAATTTAAAAACCCCTTCTTTATTAGCATAATAGATTACGTTGTTAAACTGAACCAAACTGGCATTTTTCCCTTTTTTGGGATTTTTATAGGCAAAATTCCTTCTGACTTCCTGAAGTTTAGCATCGGTTTCTAATCTAAAAACCCCTTTGTATTCGTGGCTTACATAGATTTCGAAACCTTTAGTAATAGCAAAATATTTAGAAGAATAATCAAAACCTCTGATTTTATTTCTAAAAACCCATTCGTTATTTTTTTTCTCTAAAACCGAAACACCATAATAATTCCCTTGTAACAAAAGATTTTTATTTCCGGGAACTCTAACAAAATTCCAGGTTCCTGATTTGGAAAAAATATTCTTCACAATTCCATTTGTTACCACAAAAGTTCCTAAATCATGTCCGCAAAACAAGGTACCATCATACAAATACAAGGACCAAACCTGCCCTTTTGTACCACTTATAAATTGAAATTCATCGTTACTTTGATAATCCTTGTAAAACAACCCCTGATTAGTTCCTACATATAATTTTCCATTGTACAATTGCGAAGTATAAACTGTACCTAAAACCCCGGAATCATCCACATAACTCTGTATAGGCGAATTGAGATTGATGCAGTTAATCCCATTATCAAGACCAATCCAGAGATTTTTTTCTTTATCCTCAAACAATGATAAGGCGGTATTATTGCTCAAACCTTTCTTTTGAGAGATATGGTATTTCTTTTTTCCTTCCTTGGTTATGATAAAAATACCGTTTGAAACCGTTCCTATAACATAGCCGCCATTAGACAATGACTCACAACTATAGACACTTTCGTCGGCAAAATTAACATCAATTTCGGTTGGGAATTTCTTTAATTCTTTCTCTGAAAGAGTATAAAAACCAGCCCCTTGAGTTAAAATTAAAAGTTCATCTCCTTGTTCAAAAACATTTACAATCCGATTTTTTTTCAAATCAGGATGAGCTGAAATTAATTTGCTCTTTCCTCCTTCAATTTCAAATAATCCTTCATTATTAGTTTGATAATAAAAAGCATTCTTTGTTTTAAAAGCTTTAATAATATTAGCACTGGGCGCAATAATTTTAAAACTATTATTTTGTGTATCATAAATATAAATCCGATTCAAAGACTGAAAAACAACCCAATAATCATAACTTAATATATTCCAAAATTGCTCATCATCTAAAATCTTAGATTTTATGGCAGCACTTAAAGACTTATATGCTAACAAACCATCTGATTTTCGCTTCCAAAAACCAAATTCCATATAACTACCTGTATAAATTCGATCTCCAATTACTTTTACTGACCTGATAATAGTTTCATTTGGAGAAGGGTACAATTTCCAATACGAACCATTAAACTCTAAAAGTCCTTCATTGTTGGCAAAAAACACAAACTGATTTTGATCTTGTGAAATCATCCAGTTTTGATTTCCTGCCCCATAACTACTAGGAACGTATTTCACAATAGGAGGCAAATCTTGTGAGAAAACGGCAATAGAAAAAATAAAAAATAAGAAAGTAATTTTTGTTTTCAAGGCTAAGTCTTTTTTTTGGTCTATTGTAAATTTAAAACTAAATCCAATTAGTTGTTGAAAAATAAATACTTAATAATTCCACAATTCTAATTTACTCAACTCCATCCAAAAGCCACTTATTTTAACTAAATTTAGGATTTGTTCACCTCTGTTTCTCAGTCATAAAATGATTACTTTTGTAAAAATCCAATATTTTTTATGCAAGTTGACTTTTCTAAAATAGATCCAAAGAAAAATATAATAATCAAAGGGGCTCAGGTACACAATTTAAAAAATCTCGATGTTGTCATTCCTCGAAATAAATTAGTGGTAATTACAGGACTTTCAGGCTCAGGGAAATCCAGTTTAGCATTTGATACTTTGTATGCCGAAGGACAACGTCGCTATGTGGAAAGTTTATCGTCCTATGCGAGACAATTTCTTGGACGATTAGACAAACCAAAGGTTGAATACATTAAGGGTATTGCTCCAGCCATAGCCATTGAACAAAAAGTAAACACCACTAACGCCCGTTCTACCGTAGGAACTTCGACAGAGATTTACGATTACATGAAATTATTGTATGCCCGAATTGGAAGAACATTTTCTCCGGTTTCGGGTCGTGAAGTCAAAAAAAATACGGTTTCGGATGTCATCAACGATGTAAAAAATCTGGAACTTAACAGCAAATGGTTGCTCCTTGCTCCTATTCACCTGGAAGAAGGAAGACAACTGGAAGACAAACTAAAAGTATTGCTTCAACAAGGTTTTTCCAGAATTTTAGTCAATAATGAAACGGTTCGCTTAGACGAATTCTCAACTTCGTTAGAAGTGACCGAAAAACACAGTTTTGACCACAAAGACATTCTGCTGATTGTAGACCGTATTGTTGTTAAAGACGAGGAAGAATTCTACAACCGTCTTGCCGACGCCGTACAGACTGCTTTTTATGAAGGAAAAGGAATCTGTTATTTACAGGAATTAAACACCGAAAAACGATTTGATTATTCAAATAATTTTGAGATGGACGGAATTACGTTCTTGGAACCTAATCTGCATTTATTCAGCTTTAACAATCCTTATGGCGCCTGCTCTAGCTGTGAAGGTTATGGAAACATCATTGGGATTGATGCCGAATTGGTAGTTCCAAACACCAGTTTATCGATTTACGAAAATGCTATTTTCCCTTGGCGTGGCGAAAGCATGAGTTGGTACCGCGACCAATTAGTCAATAGTGCTTACAAATTTGACTTTCCTATCCATAAACCGTATTTCCAGTTAACCGAAGAACAAAAAGAATTAATCTGGACTGGAAACTCCTATTTCCAAGGTCTGAATGACTTTTTCAAAGAACTGGAAGAGAAAAATTATAAGATACAAAATCGAGTAATGCTCTCGCGTTACCGAGGAAAAACTAAATGTCAGACCTGCAAAGGAAAACGCCTGCGTGTAGAAGCTTCTTACGTTAAAATAAATGGCAAAACCGTTTCTGATTTAGTCGATTTACCTATTAAACATTTAGTTGATTTCTTTAAAAATTTAGAATTAGACGAATACGAAAAACAAATAGCCAAAAGACTTTTGGTCGAAATTAATAATCGTTTATCCTTTTTAACCGAAGTCGGTTTGGATTATTTAACATTGAATCGAAATTCGGCCACACTTTCAGGAGGAGAATCGCAGCGTATCAATCTGGCCACTTCTTTAGGTAGTAGTTTAGTAGGATCAATGTATATTTTGGACGAACCGAGTATTGGCTTACACCCAAAAGACAGCGAACGTTTGATAAAAGTATTGTTGTCCCTACGTGATTTAGGCAATACTGTAATTGTTGTCGAGCACGACGAAGACATCATGAAAGCAGCCGATATGATTATCGACATCGGTCCTGAAGCGGGAACTTTTGGTGGAGAATTAGTCGCTCAAGGTGATTTTGAAGAAATACTCCATTCTACTTCGCTCACGGCACAATACCTCAATGGCGATTTAGAAATTGCGGTACCTAAAAGACGTCGTACTTTCAAAAATCACATCGAAATAAAAGGTGCCAGAGAAAATAATCTTCAAAACATTGATGTTACTTTCCCTTTGGATGTACTTACCGTGATTACAGGAGTTTCCGGAAGTGGAAAAAGTACGCTAATCAAGAAAATTCTGTTTCCTGCTATGCAGAAGAAACTGGATAATGCAGGAGAAAAAGCGGGACAATTTACCGAAATATCAGGCTCTTTTTCGCAAATAAAACACATTGAATATGTAGACCAAAACCCAATAGGAAGAAGCTCGCGTTCAAATCCGGTGACTTATATTAAAGCCTATGATGACATCAGAGATTTATTTGCCAAAGAAAAACTATCCAAAATAAGAGGTTATCAGGCCAAACATTTCTCTTTTAATGTTGATGGAGGACGTTGTGAAACCTGCAGCGGTGAAGGAACCATCAATGTTGAAATGGTTTTTATGGCCGACGTGCAATTACCTTGCGAAACCTGCAATGGAAAACGCTTTAAAAAAGAAGTATTAGAAGTGGCTTTTGAAGGCAAAAACATCAACGACATTTTAACAATGACCATCGATGATGCCTTAGCTTTTTTCGAAAAAAACAAACAAAACAAGATTACCCAAAAACTAAAACCTTTGCAGGATGTTGGTTTGGGTTATGTACAATTAGGACAATCTTCTTCAACCCTTTCTGGTGGAGAAGCGCAACGTATCAAACTGGCTTCTTTTTTGGTAAAAGGAGCTACTAAAGACAAGGCCTTATTTGTTTTTGACGAACCTACCACAGGTTTACACTTTCATGACATCAAGAAACTATTAGCTTCTTTTGATGCCTTGATAGAAAAAGGACATTCTTTATTGGTGATAGAACACAATCTCGACCTGATAAAATGTGCCGACTGGATTATTGATTTAGGACCTGAAGGCGGAGAAAACGGAGGGCAATTATTAGCAGTAGGAACACCTGAAGAAATTGTAAAAAACAAAAAATCGATTACCGCTCAATATCTCAAAGAAAAACTTTGAACACCTTTAAAATAAGAACCGCAGATTCGCAGATTAAAAATATAAATCTGCGAATCTGCGGTTAAATCATGCGGTTTTTATTTTAGTTCCGAAACTAACTATAACATTTATCCTCAAAAGGATTTCCGTCTTCATCGATGGCAATTATAATTTTCCTCTCTTTTTTAGCTTCAAAAGATTTGAATGCCCAGGGAATAGACCACAATCCGAAAGTGGCACAGGAAATCCAAAAATTCAAACGATGATTGATTTTATCGGGCTTTTTAGACAAAACTACAAAAGGTAATTTATCATTAACTTCTTCTACAACAAAACCCTTTTTAATCTTTTGGGCTAAAACTGTAGCCAATTTTAAATTCTGATTTTTAATAATTAAAGTGTTTTCCATGATTTGAGGGTTATCAACAGATTAATGCCTATTCAACGACAATAAAGCTGCCACAAATTTAATACCACAAATCAACTTTTTCAATACCCACTTTTAGTGATTAACACTCCTAAAAACGACTAAAAAGAAAATTTTATCTTACAATACCAAGCTTTTTCAACAAACCATCCATAACCTGATTGATTTCGACAGAAATAACAAACTTATAATTCAAATAAACATAAGCTATAGTTACTAAAATGGATTTTAAAATAATAGCGACAATAGGACTCAAAGAAAAATCCCAAAAATAGAACGCTAAAAACAAAACCGTAGTGAGATATAACGAATACAGTGTTTGTTTAGTAAACGGATACAAATGCAAACGTTTTACAACAAACATCAATTTAGCTAAACTATATAACGTGATTGACAATAAAGTAGCAAATGCTGACCCCATGATTCCATAAATTGGGATAAAAACCATATTTAAACCTACGGTTAGAACAACCAAAAGCACACCTAAAAACAATACGGCTCGATAATACTTGGTATTGAAAATAATGGCATTATTATTCCCCAAAATCAAATCAAAATACTTAGACAAACCAATCATAAAAACCACCGATATCCCTCCGGCATATTCAGGTGGAACTAACTGATAAAGCATTTTAATATTGACAAAAATACCCAGCATTACAAATCCTCCTACTACCTGTAAATTAATCGATGTTTTTTTATACAAAATATCCATTTCGTCATGGTTATTTTCGTGCATTAATCGGGCTGTGATAGGATACACAATTTGGTGCATGGCACGACTGGGAACCGAAATTACCAAAGCAATGTAAGTAGCCACCGAATAGTAGGCTATATTTTCGATATTCATATATTGATTCAATATCATTTTATCACCATCTAACAATAAATTAGCAACGCTACCCGATAAAATAATGTAAAATGTATAAACTAAAATATCTTTAGTATTAGCCGGAATGGTAAATTGAAAATCAGGTTTTTGAATACTAAAAGCATAAAACATGGTTATCAGAAGTGCCAAAAGATACACAACTGCTGTAGCATAAACAAAACCTTCTACCGTTATCCAATTGTAATAAACGCCAACCAATAAAAATAAGGAAGCCAATCGGAGTGCTACTTCTTTAATAAAATTTCCAAAAACCGAGTGCATATGAACCCGCAGCCAGGCATAGAAAATTTCGAAATAAGCCATACAAATCCCTATAAAAGGAATCAGCCAAATATAATTTTTAACGATGATATTCTTCTTAGATAAAAAATACAATATTTCATCAAAAAAGATAAAACCAATCAAACATAAGGGAACAATCAACAGCAAAGGAAACAGTACGGTAAAAGATAAAAACCGGGATCTTTCCTCGTTAGTTTCATACTGAGAATAGAATTTTACCAAAGTATTCTGCATTCCAATGGCAAACAAAGGCATAATTACATTGGCCGAAGACAAAATATAATTAGTTAAAGCATAATAGGTTGCACCAAGAAAAACAGGATACAAATAAATGGTATTGATTCCTCCAATAGCAAAACCGATATAGGTAATAATGGTGTTTTTTAAGGACTGATTTAATACGATTCCCATTTATAAAATTAAGAGGTTAGAAGTTGTACCAATTGCTCGGTCAAGTTTTTTCTTGAATATTTTTGCAAACCTACACCATGAGATTGTAATTTTCCTTCCAGGTATTGATTATAAAAGCCCAAAATTAAGTTTTTTAGCTTTACTTTTTCAGAATAATCAAAAAATACTCCCGTATTCGTATCCGTAATAATTTCGGCAAAATCAGAACCATTAGGGCCAATAGCGATAATTGGGCGATTAGAAACCATATATTCGAATAATTTTCCCGGAATAATACTCTTGGTCTCTTCTGAATCAATCTCTATCAATAATAAAACTTGTGACTTTCGTTGATGTGCTATCGCTTCTTCATGCGAAACATATCCCAGATTATTCAAATAGTCGTTCAAACCAAATTGGCTGATTGTCTCTAAAACTTCCTGACTTACTGCTCCAATTAATTTGATTTCCAAATGAGTTTTAAAATCAGGAATTTCAGCTATTAATTCCACCAACGATTCCCACAATAATTTGGGATTTCTTGCCGAAAGAAATGAACCAATGTGCGCCAGAGAAAATTTAGTATCTAATGTTTGTTTCTCTACTTTTTCTATATCAAAACCATTTGTAATTACCGCAATAGGTTTTGGGGTCAAGGCTTCAAATTCGGTTTTTGTAGTTTTACTGGTTACAATAATTGTATCGGCAGTATTTAAAACTTGTGATTCTAATTCTTTGTGTTTTTGAGCCGCATAAGCTGATAATCGCAAGGATTTATGATAACCAATAGTAGTCCAGGGATCACGAAAATCAGCATACCATTTTAGATTTAATTTCTGTTTTAATTCCAGTCCGATTAAATGCAAACTATGCGGCGGCCCCGAAGTAACAATGCTATCAATATTATTCTCAATGATGTATTTTTCTAAATAAGATACGGAAGGTTTTACCCAAAAAAAACGGGCATCAGGGATAAATAAATTCCCTCGAATCCATAAAAAAACCTTGTCTAAAAACGATTGTTTCTTTTGGTTGGGAATAATTCCCGAATTCATCTTCTTAGTTTTATTCTTCGATAAAAAAGAAGCCAATTGATAAGGTTCAAATATCTTCTGTTTTAGAATAATGGCCTTATCCGAAACTTCTTTTACTAAGTTTTCATCAACAATAGGATAAGTGGGATTTTCAGGAATATATACAATAGGCTTTACGCCAAAATCCGGTAAATATTTTACAAATTTCAACCAGCGTTGTACACCAGGACCTCCTGCCGGCGGCCAATAATAGGTAATTATTAAAATTTTTTTTGATTCCAAGTTTTAAGGAATTAAGTTTAATTTACTAATTCAAATCAAAAATCGTTAACCAACAATCTTTGATCCTTTTTTCCTTTCAAAATAAACTCCTCCTATTAACAACAACAGCATACCTACTCCACTTATCAGTGTAATGGTACTTCCTGTTTTAATTACTTCGGGTTCAAATTTGAATTCTACCGTATGAACTCCTTTAGGAAGCATCATCCCTCTTAAAACATAATTCACAGGAAAATGATCTGTTTTTTCACCGTCAACATAAGCATTCCACCCATTTGGATAATAAATTTCAGAAAAAACAGCTAAACCTCCATCCTTACTTTCTGACAGGTATTTAATATAATTAGGCTTGTACACTCGCAACTGAATTTTCCCTGTGGTATCCATATTGCGTTTTAAACGGGCGTTTTTAAATTTATCTCTATGCAACTGCATATTAAAAACAGCCACTTTTTTTGTATTCAAATGTTCCAATGCTTTCATTTCAGCATTGGCATTATTTACTAATTTAACATCACTAACAAACCAGGCATTTCCGTTGGCATCAGGATTATAAACCGGAAATTCTTTTCCTTCTTTATCGGTTTGAATCACATATTTTACGTTCAACATATTTAAAATCTCCAAATTATTTTTAGCAATTTGATAATCAAATAATTGTTGTACTCTGCGTGGTTTAGCTGCATGATAACCTCCAATGGATTTATGAAAATAGGATGCTCTGGCGCTGGAGAAGTTTCCATTTACTTCAAAAACACGGTAATGTGAAGAATCTTTTAATATTTGAGCATCGGCTTGAGTTTCCTGAAAAGGCACCTCAACCTCTCTTTTACTCACAAAATCCTTAGCCGAAACATACTTTTTATCAACAAAAAACAAATCGGAAACCATAAATAAACCAACCAGAATGATGGCGGTATTTTGAGCAATTTTGTTTTTAATAAGCATCCACAAAACGCCGGCTGTCAAAATAATCAGAAAGGCGGAGCGCAATAAATCGGCACTAAACAAAGTCTTTCTGTCGTTTTTAAGCGCATCAACAAAACTAGGCCCATAACTTTCGGTAAAATAACTATCACTGGCTCCTGAGAAACTAAACATCCCTTTGGAAAGAAACAAAATAACGATTGTTCCAATCACAATAGCTGTTGACTGCCACAAAGCTTGCCATTGTTCTTTTTTATCGGCCTTAAAAAAAGATTGTAATCCCATAACGGCAAGGACAGGAAAGCATAATTCTAAAATGACCTGAATAGACGAAACCGCTCTAAACTTATTGTACATTGGTACATAATCAATAAAGAAATCCGTTAAAGCCGGAAAATTCTTCCCCCAGGAAAGCAACAAAGCTACCACTGCTCCCGAAAGAAACACATATTTTATTTTTCTTTCGTCTATAATCAAAGCCAGAATTCCTAAAAAGAAAACCACCACACCTATATAAGCCGGAGCAGCTACAATAGGCTGATCTCCCCAATAAGTTGGCATCCCGCTAACAAAATCAGCTGCCTGACCAGCAGGAACACCCTGACTAATCATAAAATCATACATACTGCTATCGGTTCCTAAACTTTCACTATTAGAACCTCCGAAAAGTCTTGGTGCAATCAAATTGAAACTTTCCATAACTCCGTAACTATACTCCGTAATATAATCACGGGTCATCGCACTGGTGTCGGTATTCTTCGAACCATCGGGGTTAAAAGTCAGCTCGCTTTTTCCACGGGTACTAAAATCAGCATATTCGGCTGTAGCCAATAAATTAGTAGCATTGGCACCAATAGCTAAAATTCCTGCAACAGCTAAAACTCCAATTGCCGTAAAAAACGATTTATATTCTTTTTCTTTTATAAAATTAAAAGTAAAATATGCCGAAAGAATCAACAGAAAAATCAATAAATAATAGGTCATTTGAAAGTGATTGGCATTAATTTCTAACGCCGTAGCTATCATTGTAAGCAATCCTCCAACAACATATTTTTTTCTAAAAACCAATATAAAACCAGCTATAACTAATGGCATATAAGCTATAGCATGCGCCTTAGCATTATGCCCTACCCCCAGAATAATAATCAAATAAGTAGAAAACCCAAAGGCTACCGCTCCAAAAAAGGCTTTTAAAGGATCTGTTTTTAAGACCAACAACAATCCATAAAACCCTAAAAAGTATAGAAATAAATAATCTGCCGGACGCGGTAAAAAACGCAATACATCATCTATTACCCCTATAAAGTCATAAGGATATTTAGCACCCAATTGATAAGTTGGCATCCCCCCAAAAGCAGAATTTGTCCAGTAAGGCTCTACTTTCTCGGCAGCTCTAAAATCATTTTGTTCCTTCGCCATACCCGTATATTGGGCAATATCCGACTGAAAAATTTGTTTTCTTTGAAGTACCGGGTAAAAATAAATTAGTGAAACTAATACAAAACCAAGAATGGCAATAGCGTGCGGGTAAAACCTATTAAGTATTTTCAATTTTCGGGAATTTTATTAAAATATGAATTTCTGTGTGCGACAAATTTAATCTATTTCTTCGTAATCCACATAATCTCCTACTTTTTTGGTCTCCCGAGGTTGTTTTACGTTTTGAGTATTGTAAATAGAGGTTTCTCCTTCCTTAGTATTTTGCTGGAAATCCTGATACTGACGTTGTTGTTGCTGCATATTTTCGCCCGCTTTTTCCACTACTTTTTTAATCAGCAGCGGTAAAAACAATTTCGCTAAAAATCTAAAAATATAATAGAAAGCGATGATATAAAATAATGTTTTTATAAATCCTGTAAATGATGCTTCTTGCATAATCAAAATAATTTTTAGCAAAATTAATAAATCCATCCCGAAATTTCGGGACAAAATTGGAATATCATTCTTAAATAAATAATAAAATATAGTACATTTGGAAAGCCTATTACTTTTAAAATCCAAACATCATGTCTCAATTTAAAATTTTATTAGTCTTAGCTATAAGTCTTTTAGCCAATTACAATTACGCTCAACATACCGACGAGATTAATTCCAACAGACCCGGCGAGACCATGTCGGCTTATGCAGTTGGGAAATCGGTAATACAGGTAGAAACCGGTATTTACGGCATTCAGGAAAGTCATCGATTGCTGGGATACGATGCTAACGGCTATGGAGCCGACCTTACTTTACGCTACGGATTTTTGATGGAAAAACTAGAAGTAATTGCTGATCTTCAATATCAGAATCAGGATTTTGTAAATGGTTTTGACCAATACACCAAATCAAACTTAAAACAAACGGTTTTAGGAGCCAAATACCTGATTTATGATCCTTATAAAAATTACGAAAAAAAAATCAACGTTTATAGCTGGAAAGCCAATCATGCTTTTAATTGGCGTCAATTAATTCCCGCAGTTTCTGTTTTTGCAGGTGCTAATTTGACGTTGAAAAACAATCCCTATGCTTTTTCTCCCGATGCGATGATTTCGCCAAAAGCCATGTTGATTACTCAAAATCATTTAGGTGACGGTTCCTGGGTTTTTGTAACCAATATCATTGCCGATTACATTGGAACCGATTATCCCAGTTATGGCTACATCATTACTTTAACCAAAGGAATTAGCCGAAAATGGTCCGGATTCATAGAAAATCAAGGATACAAAAGCGATTTTTACAGCGATGCCGTTATGCGTGGCGGTGCTGCTTTTTTACTAAACAAAAATATGCAAATAGACGCTTCCATAAGCCATAATTTAAAAGACACTCCTAGCATTTTCTATGGAGGCGTTGGTTTTTCATGGCGATATGACACTAATTACAAAGAAGTCCGAATCAACCTGGACGACGCTCCTTCACAACCCAGATCAGTTCGAAAAGCAGCCAAAAGAGATCAAAAACGAAAAGACGCAATAGAATAAAGAAACCACATACAATGATTACAGTAAAAGAAATTACAACCAAAAAAGAACTAACCGAATATATTAAATTCCCTTTTTCCTTATACAAAGACAATGAATTCTGGGTTCCGCCATTAATTGCGGACGAATTAGAAACTTTTGACAAAACTAAAAATCCGGCTTTTGAAAATGCCGAAGCTTATTTTTACCTCGCCTACAAAAACAACGAAATTGCGGGCCGTATTACTGCTATTATCAATTGGGCAGAAGTAAACGGACAGCAAAAGAAAAAAGTGCGTTTTGGCTGGTTTGATGTTATTAACGACATCAACGTAACCGAAGCTTTACTGGAAAAAGTATATGAATTAGGCCGAAAAAATGACTTGGAATATGTTGAAGGTCCAATGGGATTTTCAAATCTGGACAAAGTTGGGGTCTTAACCGAAGGCTTTGACCAACTGGGCACCATGATTACCTGGTATAACCATCCGTATTATGCAAATCATTTTGAACAACTAGGCTATGTGGTTGAAAAAGAATACATCGAAAGTAAATTTCCTTTTTCAAACGTGCAACCTGAGTTTTTCCAAAAAGCAAACGAGTTAGTTAAAAAGCGTTACCAGTTAAAAGCTTTGAACTTTAAATCGACTAAGGAAATCATGCCTTATGTGGACAAGATGTTTGATTTATTCAATACTTCTTATGCTAATTTATCTTCCTTTGTCGCTATATCCGACGTGCAAAAAGAATATTTTAAAAAGAAATACATCAGCTTCATTAATCCGGAGTACATCAAATTTGTTGAAGACAAAGACCAGAATATCATTGCATTCAGTATTGTAATGCCTTCTTTTTCCAGAGCCTTACAAAAAGCTAACGGAAAGTTATTTCCTTTTGGACTGTTTCATTTGCTAAAAGCAAAAAAACACAGCAAAGACGTACTTTTCTACTTAATTGGAGTACACCCGGAATACCAAAACAAGGCAGTAACAGCCGTTATTTTTAACGAATATTACGAAACTTTTAGAGCAAAAGGCATCGAAAACTGTTTCAGAACCCCTGAACTGGCCGACAACGTAGCTATTCACAATCTTTGGAAACATTTTGATCCAAAAGTACATTGTCGTAGAAAAACTTTTAGAAAAGATCTTTAATATTATATTTTGTCACACTGAGCTTGTCGAAGTACATCACTAGACTAAAAAGTCTTCGACAGGCTCAGACTGACATCAAACAAAAAAAATCCATTCACCTCGATGAATGGATTTTTTGTTATAACTATTTTTCACTGTTCACTAAAACTGTCCCGATAGCTATCGGGAACTGAACACTAATCTCTATGCTTCTGCATCAACATTAACTGTAGTTTTTTCAGCAATAGCCTTATAAGTTCCGTTTACTAATTTCTCACGGATAGCTTCAAAAGCAGTCAATGTTTCATTAATATCTTCAATAGTATGTGAAGCCGTAGGAATCATACGCAACAAGATAATTCCTTTTGGAATAACAGGATAAACAACAATAGACAAGAAAATACCGTAGTTCTCTCTCAAGTCGTTTACCATCACCATTGCTTCAGGAATACTTCCTTCAAGATATACCGGAGTAATACAGGTATTAGTATCCCCAATGTTGAATCCTTTTTCTTTTAAACCATTTTGCAATGCGTTTACATTCACCCAAAGCTTATCTTTAATTTCAGAAGATTTACGCAACAATTCCAAACGTTTCAAAGAACCAATAGTTTGAATCATTGGTAACGCCTTAGCAAACATTTGCGAACGCAAATTGTATTTCAAATAATCAATCACATCTTTATCCGCAGCTACAAAAGCACCAATATTAGCCATCGATTTTGCAAAAGTCGAGAAGTAAACATCAATTCCGTCCTGACAACCTTGCTCCTCACCTGCTCCGGCACCTGTTTTTCCAAGTGTACCAAAACCGTGCGCATCATCAACTAACAAACGGAAATTGTATTTCTCTTTCATCGCAACAATTTCTTTCAACTTTCCTTGTTGCCCACGCATTCCAAAAACACCTTCGGTAATAAATAAAATTCCTCCTCCGGTTTCTTTAGCCATTTTAGTAGCACGTTGCAGATTTTTCTCCATGCTCTCTAAATCATTGTGTTTGTAAGTAAAACGCTTACCCATATGCAAACGAACACCATCAATAATACAAGCGTGCGAATCTACATCATACACAATAATATCATTTTTAGTCACCAAAGCATCTATAATAGACACCATTCCCTGATAACCAAAATTCAATAAATAAGCCGATTCTTTCATTACAAATTCAGCCAATTCTTTTTCTAATTGTTCGTGATAAGTAGTATGCCCACTCATCATACGAGCTCCCATTGGGTAGGCAGCACCAAACTGAATTGCAGCATCAGTATCAGCCTGACGTACTTCAGGATGATTCGCTAAACCTAAATAGTCATTCAAACTCCAGTTCAAAATATCTTTTCCAGCAAACTTCATTCTAGGCCCTAGTTCTCCCTCTAATTTTGGAAATACAAAATATCCTTCTGCTTGCGAAGCCCATTTTCCTAACGGTCCTTTATTGCTCTGAATTCTTTCGAATAAATCTTTTACCATACTATCGTGATGTAATAACATTAATTTTTAACAGTTTGCAAAAATAATTATTTAAATTTTATTAGCGGCTTTTAAGCTGAATTTATTTTTAGGCGCAAATACATCAGTGCATTCATTAACTTTTTCACCCGCTGTTCGCTATATCTCTTATGCCTCGTTAAAGAAACGAGCCACAAGAGGATGCCGCTTCCATCGGGGCTAGAAAAGAAGGTTTTGTTTCCAAAACGACTAATAATAAAAAAACCACTTTATAATTTGTAAGAAAAAATAAATATATTTGGAAAAACAAATTTATGAAAACATTCATATCAGATTTAATTCCTAAAATTCAGAAATTCTCACAAAAGCTAGATGACATCACACTACTATCAAATCAGCATTGGGTTGTTATTGACCAACTTACATCAACAAAAACAGTGTATATATTCAGACAAAATGGAGAATTACTCATTTCTACAAATGGAAAAGTTAATAAAGCAAAATGGGAATATCTTGGACATAATTCATTACTAATTGATATCGATAATGAATCTTATTTATTCAAACCTGATATTTTTGATGAAAACATTCTTGCTTTGAAAATTGATAGTAAAAATGAATATGCATTATTAATAAATGAATCTAAATTTGATGGAGAATTAAACTCACTTGAAGCAGTCAATAATTTTTTAAATCAAAAATACTTATTAAACCCAATACAATTCCAAAACAGATTAAAGGATAACTCAATTTTTCTTATTGAAGAAAAATTCATAACAAAGAAATACACTTTAAGAATTGGATCTCACAAGGAATATCTTCTTAGGTTCAATAATGGAACTTTAATATCTGTTTACAAAAAAACGAATGGAAAATATTTTATTTACCAGAAGAATACAATTTTATTATTTGAAGATAAAAATCACTTTTTAAATTACGCAATTCAACAAATGTAACAACAATTAAATCGATTCTTTATTAATTTTATATAATGAACTAATAATATTATCAACTGTGTTGTAAATTATTGAAAATGATCATAACACAACTTCTGAAATTCATCATTCTTATCATGTAAAAGCGACCTAATTTTAAAATTTAAAGCACTGTTAATTGTATTAGACCCCCTTCCATTAATTAATAAAATATCTTCTGATTTATAATTAGCATTAACATAATCAATCAACTCTTGTTTTTTAGAATCACATTCATTATGTACTAGAAAACGGAGTTTAGATGAGTTTTCATACTCTTTTTTTGTATACTTATCTAAAAAAAGTTGTAGCTCTTTACAAAGTGTATTGAATTTATTATTAAAATTTTCAATTTCTTTTTCAATATTAGGATTACATTGATACATATATAATTTTTAAACAAACATAAAAAAATAATTATATCTAGTTAAGATTAAACTAAAAATTATGGGCGAAATAAAATTCTTAAAAAAAACAAGAATTCAATTTTTTAATATTCAAAAAACAAAAAAGATGAAAAAATTCATTATTACTTTAAGCACGGTTAAAAGTTTACAGGGTTGGTCCGAAACCAATAATATAGAACAGTTCAACCTCATAGAATGTGAGTTTTATTCAAGTAATTTGGAAAGTGCAGAAAAATTTATGAAAGTTTTGGAATAAAATTACCGACTACCAAACGGAATAGCAGTTCAGGCCTTTGTTTTAAAAGAAAAAAATCAAAATACAAATTCTAAATAGCTATCGTGAATCCTTTCCCAGCTCGCGCGCAATGTCATTAAGTTAAGCCGAAATCAAATAGTATCCTTTTGATTCTTAGTTGTTTTAGGTTTTATTCTAGATCTGTATTTACCTGATTTTCTCTCAAATGACCGATTTGGTCTTATTGGAACGAGATGTGATTTGAATAATTCTTTTAATTCATCTAATATAGTTTCTTGACACGAATCTTGATTTAAAAAAAGCTCAACAATTCGATTTTTTAAAAAACCATAGGATAAGTTATTGTTTACTTTATAAGTGTATATTTTAGTGCTTTTCTCATTGATTTCATCTTCTAATTCACTCACAATCAAAGTTTGTACATTACTAATAAATAAAGCGGCATAAAAATCTTGTTGTATGGTTTGATTCGAATAACCCGAAAAGTGTTCAATTTTTAATTTATTCTTTAGTTCGTCGTAAAACGTTTCGATTTTCCATCGTTTGGCGTACAATTTTTTAAAGAGATTTGAAGGAAATTCTTGAGAGTCTAACAATGAAGTAATAAGGATTTCAACTTTATCATTAGGTAATTCTACACGAACCAATCGTACTTCAATTGGAGTGTTTTTACCATAAGGTTTATCGGAGAGTTTTGTGTTTTTGCCCGGAAAAATTTCTACTATTTGTGACGCTTTTTTACTTTCAACAAAATCCATTACCGTTTGGCTAAAAGTAGTTTTTACACGCATTAAAAAGTTGATATTCTTTTCAATATGTTGGTGTATAAAATTGTATGAAGGATAACCCCTATCATAAATGAGTAAATCTTTTGGATTGCAACAATGTAGATGCACAAGGGCTAAATCTCTTTCGCCAATTTCTGGAGTAGCCAAAACTCCATCTAAAACATATTTATTTAAAACATCAAATAAAACGGAACAACGAGCTTGTACAATATGCGAATCTGTTTGATTTTTAGTAACGCCGTATATCGCTTTTAGTTCTGTTGTTATGGGCAAGGTAATTCGGGTGCTATCAACCGCTAATAGTCGAAAACCTTTCCATAGATGTATTGCATCATCGTTATCGGTATAAAACTCTTCCAATAGCATAGAAGACAAGTGTTTAAAAACTTCAGGTTTAATTTTTCTTCTAGCTTGAACAAAGGCACTTTTGGTAAATTTAGGAAAAGACTGCTGTTTAAAAAACGAAACAAAATTTTCGATTTCAAGTGATAAACTTTTTCTCAGAAGGTTTAACATAAAGAGTAAAATGATTGGAAAATGTTGCTTTCTGTTTCTAATGAAATACTTATCAGATATTCTAAAATGCGACTTAAACTCTTCTGAAAAAATTTCATTTTTAATTTTATTGAAGATAAAAGTACTCGTTTTTTTTCAAAATTCAGGTGTTATTATTTGATAATAAAAATACGAAAAATAGTATTAAAAAACAATTAAAAACACTTGCTAATTCAGCAAAAAACTCTTAACTTAATGACATTGAGCTCGCGCGTGCATCTCGCTCGTGCAAATGATACAACATAACAATGAAACAAAGCCCAAAAAGAACTTTA